>NZ_JAYJLI010000012.1:0-124017 GCF_051948675.1 Enterobacter sp. Lyrl_3 | reverse complement strand
TCTCCCTCTCCTTGAAACTTTCTCACCTTTAGCTTGCAGACTCGACATTCACGCCAATTCTGGGTATCGTTGGCTGTCTGGATGTCTAAACGTTTATACGTATGCTGTGAGGATACAAGGTTATGCCGATTCGGGTGCAGGACGAGCTACCAGCCGTCAATTTCTTACGTGAAGAAAACGTCTTTGTGATGACCACTTCACGCGCGACAGGTCAGGAAATTCGCCCCCTGAAGGTGCTCATTCTTAATCTGATGCCGAAAAAGATCGAAACAGAGAATCAGTTCCTGCGCCTGCTTTCGAACTCTCCGCTCCAGGTGGATATTCAGCTGCTGCGGATCGATGCCCGTGAGTCGCGTAACACGCCTTCTGAGCATCTGAATAACTTCTACTGTAACTTCGACGATATCCGCGAGGAAAACTTCGACGGACTGATTGTCACTGGTGCGCCGCTGGGCCTGGTAGAATTTAATGATGTCGCCTACTGGCCGCAGATCAAACAGGTACTGGAGTGGGCAAAAGATCACGTCACGTCCACGCTGTTTGTCTGTTGGGCAGTACAAGCTGCGCTGAATATCCTCTACGGCATCCCCAAACAAACCCGTACCGAAAAACTTTCCGGCGTATACGAACACCACATTCTTCACCCTCATGCCTTGCTGACACGCGGGTTTGATGATTCGTTCCTGGCCCCGCATTCGCGCTACGCCGATTTCCCGGCGCAGCTGATTCGCGACTACACCGATCTGGAGATCCTGGCCGAAACAGAAGATGGCGATGCTTACCTGTTTGCCAGCAAAGATAAGCGTATTGCCTTTGTAACCGGGCATCCTGAATACGATCCACACACCCTCGCGGCAGAGTATTTCCGTGATGTCGAAGCGGGTCTCAATCCGGATGTGCCGTATAACTACTTCCCGAAAAACGATCCCCAGAACAAACCGCGAGCCACCTGGCGCAGTCACGGGAATTTGCTGTTTACCAACTGGCTCAACTATTACGTCTACCAGATAACGCCATACGATCTGCGTCACATGAATCCGACGCTGGAGTAATCTTCTGCATAAAACGATCCTAAAGCGTTTCAGCTATTCACATCAGGCACCTTCGGGTGCCTTTTTTATTTCCGAAATTCAACTCAACATACATTAAAACTTTAAACACATATTAATCAATAGGTTGAAGTTAAATTGAATTTAAAATGGAAATTGTTTTTGATTTTGGAAAAAATAGAGATAGTCTTAATTCTGCTGAGCGAAAACTACACAACGATCTTTCGTTCGCATTGGGGATGTGAATTTGGATCTTTGATGAGGAGCAGAGTGATGACTCAACAGGCAACGACGGTCGATGAACTGGCCTTTACCCAGCCGTATGGCGAGCAAGAACAGCAAATTTTGACGGCTGAGGCGGTTGAATTTCTGACTGAACTGGTGACCCGCTTTACGCCGCAGCGCAATAAGCTGCTGGCTGCACGCATTCATCAACAGCAGGAAATTGATAATGGCAAGCTGCCTGGGTTTATTTCGGAAACCGCTTCCATTCGACGCGGCGACTGGAAAATCCGCGGCATCCCTGAAGATTTGCAGGATCGCCGCGTTGAGATCACTGGCCCGGTAGAGCGCAAAATGGTGATCAACGCCATGAACGCCAACGTCAAAGTCTTTATGGCGGATTTTGAGGACTCCCTGGCCCCGGACTGGCGTAAAGTGATCGACGGGCAGATCAACCTGCGCGATGCCGTTAATGGCACCATCAGCTATACCAACGAAGCCGGTAAAATTTATCAGCTGAAACCCAATCCGGCGGTTCTGATCTGCCGCGTACGCGGCCTGCACCTGCCGGAAAAACACGTCACGTGGCGCGGAGAAGCGATTCCGGGCAGCCTGTTTGATTTTGCCCTCTATTTCTTCCACAACCACAAAAACCTGCTGGCAAAAGGCAGTGGCCCCTATTTCTACCTGCCGAAGACCCAGGCCTGGCAGGAAGCGGCCTGGTGGAGTGAGGTGTTCAGCTACGCGGAAGATCGCTTCAACCTGCCGCGTGGCACCATTAAAGCCACCCTGCTGATTGAAACGCTGCCTGCCGTATTCCAGATGCATGAAATCCTGCACGCTCTGCGCGATCACATTGTGGGTCTGAACTGCGGACGCTGGGACTACATCTTCAGCTATATCAAAACGTTGAAAAACCACCCCGATCGCGTACTGCCGGATCGCCAGGTTGTCACCATGGATAAACCGTTCCTCAGCGCCTACTCGCGCCTGCTGATTAAAACCTGCCACAAGCGCGGTGCCTTTGCGATGGGCGGCATGGCGGCCTTTATTCCGAGCAAAGACGCTGAGCGTAACAATCAGGTGCTCAACAAGGTGAAAGCTGACAAGGAGCTTGAAGCGCGTAACGGTCACGACGGCACGTGGATCGCCCATCCGGGCCTGGCCGATACGGCAATGGAAGTCTTTAACCACGTACTCGGTGACAACAAAAACCAGCTGTTTGTCACCCGTGATGACGATGCCCCAATTGCAGAAGAGCAACTTCTGGCGCCGTGCTCGGGTGAACGCACGGAAGAGGGCATGCGTGCCAATATCCGCGTTGCCGTGCAGTACATCGAAGCGTGGATCTCCGGTAACGGCTGTGTGCCCATCTACGGTCTTATGGAAGACGCGGCGACGGCAGAAATCTCCCGTACCTCTATCTGGCAGTGGATCCACCATCAGAAAACGCTCAGCAACGGCAAGCCGGTGACCAAATCCCTGTTCCGCCAGATGCTGGCCGAAGAGATGCGCGTCATTCAGGACGAGCTGGGCGAACACCGCTTCAGCAGCGGACGTTTTGATGATGCCGCCCGCCTGATGGAGCAAATCACAACCTCAGATGACTTAATCGACTTCCTCACCCTGCCAGGCTACCGCCTGCTTGCGTAAATCCACCACATAACAATATGGAGCATCTGCACATGAAAACCCGTACCCAACAAATCGAAGAACTGAAGAAAGAGTGGACACAGCCGCGCTGGGAAGGTATCCGTCGCCCATACAGCGCTGAGGAAGTGGTGAAACTGCGTGGCTCGGTCAATCCGGAATGCACGCTGGCGCAAAATGGCGCGGCGAAGATGTGGCATCTGCTGCATGGCGGCTCCAAAAAGGGCTACATCAACAGCCTCGGTGCACTGACCGGCGGTCAGGCGTTGCAGCAGGCGAAGGCCGGTATCGAAGCCATTTATCTTTCCGGCTGGCAGGTCGCGGCGGATGCCAACCTGGCCTCCAGCATGTATCCGGATCAGTCGCTCTATCCGGCAAACTCGGTGCCGTCGGTGGTGGATCGGATCAACAACACCTTCCGCCGTGCGGATCAGATCCAGTGGGCGGCAGGTATTGAGCCAAACGATCCGCGCTTTATTGACTACTTCCTGCCGATCGTCGCGGATGCAGAAGCCGGTTTCGGCGGCGTGCTGAACGCCTTTGAGCTGATGAAATCGATGATTGAGGCCGGTGCAGCGGCCGTACACTTCGAAGATCAGCTGGCCTCGGTGAAGAAATGCGGACACATGGGCGGCAAAGTGCTGGTCCCGACCCAGGAAGCGATTCAGAAACTGGTCGCTGCGCGTCTTGCCGCTGACGTGCTCGGCGTGCCGACGCTGGTGATTGCCCGTACCGATGCGGACGCGGCTGACCTGATCACCTCTGACTGCGATCCATACGACAGCGAGTTCATTACCGGCGAGCGCACCAGCGAAGGATTCTATCGTACCCATGCTGGCATTGAGCAGGCCATCAGCCGTGGCCTGGCGTATGCACCGTACGCGGATCTGGTCTGGTGCGAAACCTCCACGCCGGACCTGGCGCTGGCAAAACGCTTTGCCGATGCTATCCACGCCAAATACCCGGGCAAACTGCTGGCCTATAACTGCTCGCCGTCCTTCAACTGGCAGAAGAATCTGGACGATAAAACCATCGCCAGCTTCCAGCAGCAGCTGTCAGAGATGGGCTACAAGTATCAGTTCATCACCCTGGCGGGGATCCACAGCATGTGGTTCAACATGTTCGACCTGGCGCACGCCTACGCGCAGGGCGAAGGCATGAAGCACTATGTTGAGAAAGTGCAGCAGCCGGAGTTTGCCGCGGGTAAAGAGGGCTATACCTTTGTTTCTCATCAGCAGGAGGTGGGAACCGGTTACTTTGATAATGTGACCACGATTATTCAGGGCGGCGCCTCTTCCGTCACCGCCTTAACGGGGTCAACAGAAGAAGCGCAGTTCTAATCTTTTCCCCCTCTCCCCTCTGGGGAGAGGGTTGGGGTGAGGGGGAATCTATGTCGCGTGGTCTGGAATTACTGATTGCACAGACTATTTTGCAGGGCTTCGATGCTCAGTATGGTCGTTTTCTGGAAGTCACCTCCGGCGCGCAGCAGCGCTTTGAGCACGCCGACTGGCATGCGGTCCAGCAGGCCATGAAGCAGCGTATTCACCTCTACGATCATCACGTGGGTCTGGTGGTGGAACAATTGCGCTGCATTACCGACGGTAAAAACCCTGACGCGGCATTTTTACTGCGCGTTAAGGAGCACTACACCCATTTGTTGCCAGACTACCCGCGCTTCGAGATTGCGGAGAGCTTTTTCAACTCCGTGTATTGCCGGTTATTTGACCACCGCTCATTATCTCCTGAGCGGTTATTTATTTTTAGCTCCCAGCCGGAGCGCCGTTTTCGCACCATTCCGCGCCCGCTGGCGAAGGATTTTTTCCCCGACCACGGCTGGGAGAAGCTCCTGCACCGCGTGTTAACAGATTTACCGCTGCGTTTGCCGTGGGAGGATAAAGCCCGCGATATTGGCTTTATCATCGCCCATCTCCACGAATCCTTTGGCGAAGAGGCTCTCAGCCACTGCCATTTGCAGGTCGCCAACGAGCTTTTCTACCGCAATAAAGCCGCATGGCTGGTGGGCAAGCTGGTGACGCCCTCCGCCACCGTGCCGTTTCTGCTGCCCATACACCGTACCGATGACGGCGAACTGTTTGTCGATACCTGCCTGACCACCAGCGCTGAGGCCAGCATTGTGTTTGGCTTCGCCCGCTCCTATTTTATGGTCTACGCTCCGCTGCCTGCCGCCCTGGTGGAGTGGCTGCGCGAGATCCTGCCGGGCAAAACCACCGCCGAGCTGTATATGGCGATTGGCTGTCAAAAGCATGCCAAAACGGAAAGCTACCGGGAGTATTTGCGTTATGTCACCACCGCCGATGAGCAATTTATCGAAGCGCCCGGCATTCGCGGCATGGTGATGCTGGTCTTTACGCTGCCGGGATTTGACCGGGTGTTTAAAGTCATCAAAGATACATTCGCGCCGCAGAAAGAGATGACCGCAGCGCATGTTCGTGCCTGCTATCAGCTGGTGAAAGAACACGATCGCGTCGGACGTATGGCGGATACGCAGGAGTTTGAAAATTTTGTGCTGGATAAGCGGCAGATCGATCCGGCTTTAATGGCCCTGTTACTGCAGGAAGCACCAGCAAAAATCACCGATTTGGGCGACAAAATAGCGATTAGCCATCTGTATATCGAGCGCCGTATGGTGCCGCTGAATATCTGGCTGGAACAGGCCGACGGTCAGGCTTTAAAAGATGCCATTGAAGAGTACGGCAACGCGATTCGTCAGCTTGCCGCCGCCAATATCTTCCCTGGCGACATGCTGTTTAAAAACTTCGGCGTGACCCGACACGGGCGGGTAGTGTTCTATGATTACGATGAAATTTGCTACATGACCGAGGTTAATTTCCGCGATATCCCGCCGCCCCGTTACCCGGAAGATGAACTCTCCGGCGAGCCGTGGTACAGCGTCTCACCGGGCGATGTCTTTCCCGAGGAGTTTCGCCACTGGCTGTGCGCCGACCCGCGTATTGGGCCATTGTTTGAAGAGATGCATGCCGATCTGTTTCGTGCCAGCTACTGGCGCGGGCTGCAAACGCGGATCAAAAACGGGCATGTGGAAGATGTGTACGCCTACCGTCGTAAGCAGCGGTTTTGCATCCGGTTTTCTCCCTCTCCCTGTGGGAGAGGGCCGGGGTGAGGGCAACAGATCGCACTCAATCCTAGCGAATCCCACCATACGCCAGGGTGACCTCTTTCGCCGCCTTAATCACCAGCGCACCCAGCTCGGTGACGCGATCGTCGGTCATACGGGAAATCGGCCCCGAGATGGAGATAGCGGCAAACGGTTCGCGATGCTCGTCAAAGATACAGGCCGCAATGCAGCGCAGGCCCAGGGCGTGCTCCTCGTCGTCAAACGAATAGCCGCGCTTACGGGTCAACGCCAGATCTTCTTTCAGATGCACCGGTGAAACCAGCGTGGCGTGGGTATAGGCGTGCAGCCCTTTACGGTGCAGCAGCCCCGTCACCTGTTCCTCGCTCAGCTGCGACAGAAAGGCTTTCCCCGCGCCAGACGCGTGCATAGGCAGCTTACCGCCAATGGGGGCTGACATACGCATCAGCTGGGTACACTGTACCTGGTCAATGATGATCGCCTGATGATCGCTCTGGTCGAGCACGGCCAGATTCACGGTCTCGCCCGACTCTTCCATTAATTTGCGCAGGATAGGGTGCACAATCGCCAGCAGGTTGCGGCTTTGCAGGAAGCTGCTGCCGACGATGAACGCATGGGCGCCGACTGCCCAGTGTCCCAGCTCGCCAACCTGACGCACAAAGCCAAGCTGTTGCATGGTAGTCAGTAGCCGGTGCGTAGTGGAGTTCGGCAAACCAGCCTGTTGGGCCAGCTCCGTCAGGGCCACGCTGCTGTGCGACTCGGCTATCCATTCCAGCAGCTTCAAACCGCGTGTAAGCGATTGAACCTGTCCACCCTGTTGTGCGGCGGGGGTGGCAGCAGGTTTTCTGCCGCGTTTCGCGGGAACGGTCGTGACCATGACGATCTCCTTTTTCTGTATCGTGGAAATCATTTTCGTTTTATTTGGTGATTTTGCAACCGTTATCCTGACTGATCGGATGAGTGATAGTGAACATGTCTCATGTTACCGCCGTGTGACTTTTCCACCCTGCAAGATTGTGCCAGTATGAACCGCAGCCTTTTGGCCTGGTTGAGCGTTGTCGGGAGCAAGTGTGAGCAGCAAAGTAGAGCAACTGCGTGCGCAGTTAAATGAACGAATTCTGGTGCTGGACGGCGGCATGGGCACCATGATCCAGAGCTATCGCCTCAGTGAAGACGATTTCCGTGGCGAACGTTTTGCGGACTGGCCATGCGATCTCAAAGGTAACAATGACCTGCTGGTATTAAGCAAACCGCAGGTGATTGCGGATATCCACAACGCCTACTTCGAAGCGGGTGCGGATATCGTTGAAACCAACACCTTCAACTCGACAACCATCGCCATGGCGGATTACCAGATGGAATCCCTGTCGGCGGAGATAAACTATGAGGCGGCGAAGCTCGCCCGCGCCTGTGCCGACGCGTGGACGGCGCGCACGCCGGAGAAACCGCGCTACGTTGCCGGGGTGCTGGGCCCAACCAACCGCACCGCCTCTATTTCACCGGACGTAAACGACCCGGCGTTTCGTAACATCACCTTTGACCAGCTGGTGGCAGCCTACCGTGAATCAACCAAAGCGCTGGTGGAAGGCGGTTCCGACCTGATCCTGATTGAAACGGTTTTCGATACCCTCAATGCCAAAGCCGCGATTTACGCGGTGAAAGAGGAGTTCGAGGCGCTGGGCGTCGAGCTGCCAATTATGATTTCCGGCACCATTACCGATGCCTCTGGCCGTACCTTGTCCGGGCAGACCACCGAAGCGTTTTATAACTCTTTGCGCCACGCGGAAGCGCTCTCCTTCGGCCTGAACTGTGCGCTGGGTCCGGATGAGCTGCGCCAGTATGTGCAGGAACTGTCACGTATTGCGGAATGCTACGTCACCGCACACCCGAACGCCGGTCTGCCAAACGCCTTTGGCGAATATGATCTGGATGCAGACACCATGGCGGCGCAGATCCGCGAATGGGCCGAATCCGGTTTCCTGAATATCGTTGGCGGCTGCTGCGGCACCACACCAGAGCACATCGCCGCCATGAGCAATGCCGTGGCCGGTCTGCCGCCGCGTAAACTGCCCGAGCTGCCGGTTGCCTGCCGTCTCTCCGGCCTTGAGCCGTTGACTATCGGCGATGACAGCCTGTTTGTGAACGTTGGGGAACGTACCAACGTCACCGGTTCCGCTAAATTCAAACGCCTGATCAAAGAAGAGAAGTACAGTGAAGCGCTGGACGTTGCCCGCCAGCAGGTAGAAAGCGGCGCGCAGATCATCGACATCAACATGGATGAGGGGATGCTCGACGCCGAGGCGGCGATGGTACGTTTCCTCAACCTGATCGCCGGCGAGCCGGATATCGCTCGCGTGCCGATCATGATTGACTCCTCCAAATGGGAAGTAATCGAAAAAGGGCTGAAGTGCATTCAGGGCAAAGGTATCGTCAACTCCATCTCAATGAAAGAAGGGGTCGATATCTTTATTCACCACGCGAAGATGGTGCGCCGCTACGGCGCGGCCGTGGTGGTGATGGCCTTTGATGAAGTGGGCCAGGCGGACACCCGCGAGCGCAAAATTGAGATTTGCCGCCGTGCGTACAAGATCCTGACCGAAGAGGTAGGCTTCCCGCCGGAAGACATCATCTTTGACCCGAACATCTTCGCCGTCGCCACCGGGATTGAAGAGCACAATAACTACGCCCAGGACTTTATCGGCGCGTGTGAAGACATCAAACGTGAGCTGCCGCATGCGCTGATCTCCGGCGGTGTCTCGAACGTGTCGTTCTCGTTCCGCGGCAACGACCCGGTACGTGAAGCGATCCACGCCGTATTCCTCTACTACGCCATCCGCAACGGGATGGATATGGGGATCGTCAACGCCGGACAGCTGGCGATTTATGACGATCTGCCCGCAGAACTGCGCGACGCGGTGGAAGATGTGATCCTCAACCGCCGTGACGACGCCACCGAGCGGCTGCTCGATCTGGCAGAAAAATACCGCGGCAGCAAATCGGACGACGCTGCCAACGTCCAGCAGGCCGAGTGGCGTAGCTGGGATGTCAAGAAGCGGCTGGAATATTCGCTGGTAAAAGGCATCACCGAATTTATCGAGCAGGATACCGAAGAGGCGCGCCAGCAGGCCGCCCGGCCCATCGAGGTTATCGAAGGGCCGCTGATGGACGGCATGAACGTGGTGGGCGATCTGTTCGGCGAGGGCAAGATGTTCCTGCCGCAGGTGGTCAAGTCCGCGCGCGTGATGAAGCAGGCCGTGGCGTATCTGGAGCCGTTCATCGAAGCCAGCAAAGAGCAGGGCTCCAGCAACGGTAAAATGGTTATCGCCACCGTGAAGGGCGATGTGCATGACATCGGAAAGAACATCGTCGGTGTGGTGCTGCAGTGCAATAACTACGAGATTATTGACCTTGGTGTCATGGTGCCGGCGGATAAAATCCTCAGGACCGCGCGCGAAGTCAATGCTGACCTGATTGGCCTTTCGGGGCTGATTACCCCGTCGCTCGACGAGATGCTTAACGTGGCGAAAGAGATGGAGCGTCAGGGCTTCACCATTCCGCTGCTGATTGGCGGGGCGACCACCTCAAAAGCGCATACTGCGGTGAAGATTGAGCAGAACTACAGCGGCCCGACGGTCTATGTTCAGAACGCCTCGCGCACCGTGGGCGTGGTCTCAGCGCTGCTCTCCGACACCCAGCGCGATGACTTTGTGGCCCGGACCCGCAAAGAGTACGAAACCGTCCGCATTCAGCATGCCCGCAAGAAACCGCGCACCCCACCGGTGACGCTTCAGGCGGCGCGCGATAACGATCTGGCGTTTGACTGGGCGAGCTATACGCCGCCGGTTGCCCATCGTCTGGGCGTGCAGGAGGTGACCGCCAGCATCGAAACGCTGCGCAACTACATCGACTGGACACCATTCTTTATGACCTGGTCGCTGGCGGGCAAATATCCGCGCATCCTGGAAGATGAGGTTGTCGGCGAAGAGGCGAAGCGCCTGTTTAAAGACGCTAACGACATGCTCGACAAACTCAGCGCCGAGAAAGCCCTTAACCCGCGCGGCGTGGTGGGGCTATTCCCGGCTAACCGCGTGGGCGACGACATCGAAATTTATCGCGATGAGACGCGCACTCACGTGCTGACCGTAAGCCATCACCTGCGCCAGCAAACCGAAAAGGTCGGGTTTGCCAACTACTGTCTGGCCGATTTTGTTGCGCCGAAGCTGAGTGGTAAAGCCGACTACATCGGTGCCTTCGCCGTGACCGGAGGTCTGGAAGAGGACGCCCTGGCGGACGCCTTTGAAGCGCAGCACGATGATTACAACAAAATCATGGTCAAAGCGATTGCCGATCGTCTGGCGGAAGCGTTCGCAGAGTATCTGCATGAGCGCGTACGCAAGGTTTACTGGGGCTACGCGGCGAATGAAAATCTCAGCAATGAGGAGCTGATCCGCGAAAACTACCAGGGGATCCGCCCGGCACCCGGCTACCCGGCCTGTCCGGAACATACCGAAAAGGGCACCATCTGGCAGCTGCTGGACGTTGAGGCCCATACCGGAATGAAACTGACCGAATCTTACGCGATGTGGCCTGGGGCATCGGTATCCGGCTGGTACTTCAGCCATCCGGACAGCAAATACTTTGCCGTGGCGCAGCTGCAGCGCGATCAGATTGAAGATTATGCACTGCGTAAAGGCATGAGCGTCTCTGAAGTGGAGCGTTGGTTAGCGCCGAATCTCGGCTACGACGCCGACTGACGTCACTTTTCCTTACAACTAACAGGGCGCTCATTGAGCGCCCTGTCTCTTTCTTACGTTTAAACCCTTATACTGACCTAAGGAAAATGAATAACGATAAGGAGGATAACCTTCCGTGCTGACCCTGTTACATCTGCTCTCGGCAGTCGCACTGCTGGTCTGGGGCACCCATATTGTCCGTACCGGCGTGATGCGCGTGTTTGGCGCACGTTTACGTACCGTTCTCAGCAGCAGCGTGGAGAAGAAACCGCTCGCCTTCTGCGCGGGCATTGGCGTAACGGCGCTGGTTCAGAGCAGTAATGCGACCACATTGCTCGTGACATCGTTTGTCGCTCAGGATCTGGTGGCGCTGGCCCCTGCACTGGTTATTGTGCTGGGCGCTGACGTGGGTACCGCGCTGATGGCACGTATCCTGACTTTCGATCTCTCCTGGCTGTCGCCGCTGCTGATATTTATCGGGGTCATCTTTTTCCTTGGACGTAAGCAGACGCGCGCTGGTCAGCTTGGACGCGTGGGGATTGGCCTCGGGCTGATTCTGCTGGCGCTGGAGCTGATTGTGCAGGCGGTCACGCCCATTACCGAAGCCAACGGCGTGCAGGTTATCTTCGCCTCGTTAACCGGCGATATTATGCTGGATGCGCTCATCGGCGCGGTGTTTGCCATCGTCAGTTACTCCAGCCTGGCGGCGGTGCTGCTGACGGCCACGCTCACCGCCGCAGGGGCGATCTCCTTCCCGGTCGCACTGTGTCTGGTGATCGGGGCTAACCTCGGCTCGGGCCTGCTGGCGATGCTCAATAACAGCGCTGCCAATGCTGCCGCGCGCCGCGTGGCGCTCGGCAGTCTGCTGTTTAAGCTGGTGGGCAGCCTGATTATTCTGCCGTTTGTGCACCCACTGGCGAACCTGATGGACAACCTCTCTCTGCCGAAGGCAGAACTGGTGATCTACTTCCACGTCTTCTACAACCTGGTGCGCTGCCTGGCGATGGTGCCGTTTGCCGAACCAATGGCGCGCTTCTGCGAACGGCTTTTACGCGATGAACCGGAGCTGGATGCGCGCCTGAAACCGAAGCATCTGGATACCTCCGCGCTGGATACTCCTGCACTGGCGCTGGCCAATGCCGCCCGCGAGACTCTGCGCATGGGTGATGCCATGGAAACCATGCTCGAAGGCCTGCAAAAGGTGATGCACGGCGAGCCGCGGGAAGAGAAAGAGCTGCGCCGGCTGGCGGATGATATCAACGTGCTCTATACCGCTATCAAGCTCTATCTGGCGCGCATCCCGCAGGATGAACTGGCGGAAGAGGAGTCCCGCCGCTGGGCGGAAATCATAGAGATGTCGCTTAACCTTGAGCAGGCTTCGGATATTGTGGAACGGATGGGCAGTGAAATTGCTGACAAATCTCTGGCCGCCCGCCGCGCGTTCTCCGTCGAAGGGCTGAAGGAGCTGGAAGCCCTGCACGAACAACTTCTGAGCAACCTGAAGCTGGCGATGCTGGTCTTCTTCTCAAGCGATGTGCCGAGCGCACGCCGTCTGCGCCGCAACAAGCATCGCTTCCGTATCCTCAACCGCCGCTACTCGCACGCCCACGTTGAACGTCTGCACCAGCAGAACGTGCAGAGTATCGAAACCAGCTCCCTGCACCTGGGGCTACTGGGGGATATGAAACGCCTTAACTCATTGTTCTGTGCGGTGGCGTACAGCGTGATGGAACAGCCGGATGAAGATGACGAGCGGGATGAGTATTAATCCCTGAAAGCGCCTCGCAAAACCCATTTGCGAGGCGTGACGCTTTATAAAGAGCAATTTACTCTTCAGACCTTATATTTTGAAGGGAATAGAAAATGCTCGTTTATTACGCTACACTTCGCCAATTCATGCGCATTCCAATGGGGGTTCTCATGCGCACTACCCATGGTATTAAAAAATCGGTCAATGTTTCGTTAGCACCTGAAATTCTTGAAGAAGCGCGACGGCTTAAACTCAATCTCTCTGCTGTACTCACGACCGCTCTACAGGAGCAGTTTCGTGCGCATCAGCGCGCAGAGTGGTTAGCAGAAAATAAAGCGTCTATAGAGGCCATCAACCAGTGGGTTGATGAAAACGGCTCCTTTAGTGATTTTCAGAGGTCGTTCTGATGGAGCAATATTTTGCTTATGAGAATGAAGGCAATGGGAGAAAAGCCTATCCATGGCTTATTAATATGCAGCACCCTGTTGCTAATGTGATGAAACATGTACTTGTCGCTCCCGCCGTTGAATTAAGCCTGCTGGGCGGCATTCGTCCGCCTGCGAAAGTGTGCCCTGTCGTTGAAATCGCGGGTAAGCCCTGCGTTGTCATGATGCATATGCTGTCAGGCATATCTTCAAAAGAGTTAGGTGAACGTGTTGCCGATCTCACTGACAACAGTGCTTCATTGCGGGATGCACTCGATTTTCTGATCAACGGTTACTAGGACTTTTTTGTCAGCCGCAAGGTAAGGTATATTTCGCCCTTCACAGGAGAAACTATGCTGCCAACTCAATCAACCCGATTAAACAAATACATTAGCGAGAGCGGGATCTGCTCACGTCGCGAGGCGGACCGTTACATCGAACAAGGTAATGTGTTCCTCAACGGCAAACGCGCCACTATTGGTGACCAGGTGATGCCTGGCGACGTGGTCAAAGTGAATGGTCAGCTCATCGAACCGCGTGATGCAGAAGACCTGGTGTTTATCGCGTTGAATAAACCGGTTGGGATTGTCAGCACCACAGAAGATGGCGAGCGGGACAACATCGTTGATTTCGTTAACCACAGCAGCCGTATCTTCCCGATTGGCCGTCTGGATAAAGACTCGCAGGGGCTGATTTTCCTCACTAACCACGGCGATCTGGTGAATAAGATTCTGCGTGCCGGGAATGACCACGAGAAAGAGTATATCGTGACGGTGAATAAGCCGGTCACGGACGAATTTATTCGCGGCATGGGCGCCGGTGTACCCATCCTCGGTACCGTCACGAAAAAGTGTAAGGTGAAGAAAGAAGCGCCGTTCGCGTTCCGCATTACCCTGGTGCAGGGCCTGAATCGTCAGATCCGCCGTATGTGCGAATACTTCGGTTATGAAGTGACGAAGCTGGAACGCACGCGCATCATGAACGTCAGCCTGTCCGGTATCCCGCTGGGCGAGTGGCGTGATTTAACCGATGATGAACTGATCGAGCTGTTTAAGCTTATCGAGAACTCCTCGTCTGAAGCAAAGCCGAAGGCCAAAGCCAAACCGAAAACTCAGGCGATTAAACGCCCGGTCGTGAAAGCACCGCAGTCGGAAGAGAAAGGGCGAGGCAAGCCCGCGGGTAAACGCTTTACGCAACCGGGACGTAAAAAGAAGGGGCGTTAAGCCCCTTTTTTCCCCGGCTTGCGCCTGCGGAGAGTGTAGGTCGGGTTAGCGTAGCGCCACCCGACTGTTAAAGACGATATTCATCTGTTTTCTGTGGTTTTTCTTCTATCGGTTTGCCGGACCAGTATCCCGCCAGCAGCGAACCGGACAGGTTATGCCAGACCGAGAAGAGCGCACCAGGCAGAGCCGCCAGCGGCGAGAAGTAAATTTTCCCGAGTGCCGCTGCCAGACCGGAGTTCTGCATCCCTACCTCAATTGCCAGCGTCCGGCAGGTGGATTCATCGAAGCCAAACAGTTTCCCGCCCCAGTATCCGCCCAGCAGGCCAATGGTGTTATGCAACACTATCGCGATAATCACGACAAAGCCCACGGATGCAATGTGCGACGCAGAACCGGCCACCACGGCGCTGATGATGGCCAGAATACAGACCATCGAAAACGCAGGCAGATAGGGCTCAACGGCTTTTACCACGCGCGGGAACAGGTGGTGAATGACAAGGCCCAACGCGATCGGAATCACCACGATTTGCAAAATGCTCAGCAGCATTCCCATCACGTCCACCTGAATATGGGCGTCAACGTACAGGCGTGTTAGCAGCGGCGTGGCAATCACACCCACCAGCGTGGATACCGAAGAGATGGTCACGGAGAGCGCCACATCGCCTTTTGCCAGATAGATCATGACATTGGAGGCGGTTCCGCTGGCCACGCTGCCCACCAGCACCATCCCGGCGGAGAGGTCGGGTGGCATCTTAAAGGCCATTGCCAGCAGCCAGGCCGCAAGGGGCATCACCAGGTAGTGCAGGAAAATCCCTGCAGCAACCGGAGCCGGGCGCGAGAGCACGCGTTTAAAGTCGTCGATTTTTAGATGCACACCCATGCCGAACATAATCAGCATCAGCAACGTGGTCACCCACGGACCAATGCCCGTGAACGTAGTGGGGGTGTAATACGCGAGTATGGAGAGCAGCAGCGCCCATAACGGGAACAGCCGGGTGATGGCGGCAAGCATAATGTTTTCCTTGCGATCGATATAGTTGAGTTTGCTTTTTATAAACTGACCTGGATCGAGCCAGACCATAGCAATGGTGTATCGCTTAAGGGATATTTATTCAAATAAATTATATTCATAATCCGTAGTGAAGGATTACCCGGCCTGGTTAAAGCCGGGTATTGTTTACGGATTGAATTGCCAACTGCTGACGAGAGCATACAGGTGATTGGGTGAGTAGCGCCAACTCTCATTGAGCTGAAGAAATTCAGCGCAGAACTCACTGCAAAATAACCGTTCGCGTTTTTCCCGATTGCCTAATACGATACCTATTGCACCCTGCCAGTCGTAACGTTTTCCGCTATGTTTACGAAAAAATGCTTCCACTTCCTGTTGACTCGCCTGCAATGGTAATTTATCCCACTTGTCGTCAGGCAATGGCATCAATTTTCCCCGTACGCCACGATCGCGAAACGACGCGGAGTAGCATAGATACTCATTTCCGCCGTGTTCTATCGCCAGTTCACAGTGAGAGTAGATACCGCGGGTGACTTTGCGAGTCACCCAGTCGGCCAGTCTGGCAATGCCACGGTGTTCCGTTCTCCCCTTATAGCAGGCGAGCCAGACTGTGTTTGTGCTCATGGTTGCCATGCCTATGGGACCATAATAAGATCAGCAATAAGAACAAGATAGAGTTCGTATACAGTTTGTATCCTTTTTTATTACCATATAACCTTTACAAATCCCTGAGATCCATTGCCAGCGGGATATATTGCAGAAGAACCAGGCAGAGAAGCTACTCCTGAACCGCCTGCTCCATACCCTGAAGCATTATTACTTAAAATGTGTATGTTGCCGTTTATTAAATTATAAACTCCCTTCCCGCCTATCCCGTAGGGGCTATTTTCACCATCCCCTCCGGGAACTGCTTTATAAGCAAGATCTGTCTCAGTGGGACAAGGATTGTGTATGCCAGAAAGATAATGTCCATTTCCACCAAGAGCTTTTAGAGTGCCAAAATAGGAGTCTCCTCCGGGCGAGCCAGCAGAATCTGAAGTAATACTCGAGGGATTTCCAATTCCACCCGCCCCTCCCTTTCCTACGATAATGTTAATCTTTTCACCTGGTGTAACTATTACCGTTGACATAATCGGTGAGGCAGCTAATCCTCCTGGTCTGTATTTATTTGAACCGAAATTTCCCATGCCACCATTACCACCACCAATTAACTCAACAAAGACCTTTGTCACTCCTTTAGGTACAGTAAACACTCCATCTTCAGTATAAAAAGCAAAATTGCCTAAATATCGTGTATCGGCATCAGAACTACTTAAAGCTGCATTCGCCTTATCCATAGCCGCTTTCACCGCGCTCGGCGTCGCTGCTTCGGTGGTACTTGTGCTGTTGGTCGCGTTATTAAGCTTTACAATCCCTTTTTGCGTCAGCGTACCGTCAGGAACACCGCTAATCTGATTCCAGGGATGAGTATGACTAGCCGGTGCTGCTGCATTGGCCTTATCCATTGCCTCTTTTACCGCACTTGGTGTAGCCGCTTCGCTAGTGCTGGTACTTTTAGTCGAAGCATTAAGCTTAACAATACCTTTTTGAATCAACGTACCGTCCGGAATGCCGGTAATCTGGTTCCAGGTATGTGTATGATTCCGCGCTTCAATCATTGCCGCTTTTACCGCTTTCGGGGTGGCGGCTTTGGTTTCATCGTCACTATCAGTGGCATTACTAAGCTGCGTAAAACCTTTCTGCGTGAGTGTTGCATCCGGGTGATGAGTTGAGTTTTCATGTTCGTCCAGCCGTGTATCCACATAATCCCGTGTAAAGGGCGCAGCCAATAACAGGGATAGCGCTTTGGTTAATTATCCAGACGATTAGTGCTTCCAGTTTGGAGCGCACATTTTTGTATTCATGAATAAGATCTACAAGGTTATTAAATAGATGCTCGTTCATGCCTTGATTGCTTAAGTTAACTTCTACTTTAAAGAAGTAAGCTTTCCCGTCATATTCAAACCATTCGGAAACGATACCCGGCAACGAGAGTATTTCGAGTACGCGACGAACGGCCCAAGGGGTTCCTTTATATTTATGTAACTCTATTGCCTGTTTAATTAAATTTCGTCTCTCCTGCTCATCTTTCGCAAATAACCAGCCCTCAAGTCCCTGTATATGAAATTGTGAAGCCAGCGACGGTAGTGCTGAGGCATCAACTAAATCGACCAGATAAACCAGCAGTACTGTAAGATCGATTTGTGAAAAACGTTCGGCAGCTATATTTGCCAGAATAGAGAAACGCTCGTCACTGGCCAGCGGTGGTGGCAAAAGCAATTTATCCATCGCTAACTCCAGCAATGGTCACCTCAATGGCGGTACATTCCGCCCATTCATGTGCTTTTAATACCTTTTTGAGCGGCATATCCAACGCAACATCGTAAACGCCTTCGACCTGTAGCACTTTGATAATCTGGTTTGGCACAATATCCTGGCCTAACCGGGTCTGGCGTTGTTGAACCCATGTACTCAAGGCTTCGCGTGCGGCAGCCAGCGTCGTTTCCTGATCGGCGGTGGTAAAGAGCGTCAACCGAGCGAAAATTTGATAAGGCACTCGTGGCGATTTTTTGGCGCTGACCTTATCGGTTAGCGGACGCTTTTTCTCTTTACAGACTTCCCGTTCGATCTGTTCAAGGAGTTCAGCACCAGGCAGACCGTTCAGGGTAAGCGGATAAATCTCTACGCAGCCTTCCGGCAGTCCTTCATCCGGCCCCAGCACAGCGACGTCAATGATCGACTGGCTGACGGAAAGGGTATGAAAACGATAAGCACCATAGCTTCCTGCGTTACTAAAACTTTCTGGTGCCAGCCGGATTCGCTCACGCAGCGCGTCATCGCTTTCTTCACCACAACCGCCTGTAGATTCGGTCAGGTTAATGACAGTGATATCGTAACCACTCACGCTATCCACCAGCGCACTGATTTGCGCTGGTTGCCAGCCGTTGCCGGATTCTCCAGCGACGACACAGGTTGCGGTTATGGCAACGCTCAGACTTCCAGAGGGGAGGAGGATATCCTCATCTGTGGCGAACATCACGCTGTCGGATGCGCTGGCACGGGTTCCCTGTGGAATCAGTACGTTGCTTTTACAGGCATTTGCCACAGAAAATTGCAGCGTGGTTTTTGCCGCCTGTGGCGGCAGGCGATGAACACCAACCAGTTCACCTAAATAATCCAGCATAGGGGCGCGTGAATACGCGACCAGGTTTTGCTTCGCCGCCTCCTGAACGGCGATGCGGACAAGGTTTTCACGATAAGCAAACAGGTCAATGAGCAGTCGCTCAGCCTGCGCCGGGTAGAGTTTTTTACCGCTGGCTTCTTCATACTGTGCGATCATTTCACTGGTGATTTGCGCAGGGTCGCGATCGATAAAATTGGGTTCGGCTATCGCCATAACACCTCCGTAGAGTTGATTACGCCGTCTGCGGCACGCCATTGCACGTGTAATGTCAGATGTTCACCGTCAATAGCTGGCGTCACCTTCAGCAACTGGCAGCGAGGTTCCCATTTGCGAATAGCTTCCACGGATTCCCGTACAACATGTGGAATGGCTCGCTCGATCGGATAATCGATGTAGCGCCACAGATTGCTGCCAAAAAGTGGCCTGTGGGGATCGCTGCCGCGTGGTGTGCGCAGAATGATATGTATCGCCTGATGAATGTCGTCCAGCCCACAGACATGTTCTTCAGGACGTTGCAAGGCAGGTTGCCAGTGCAGGGTTGAGGGTCGTGTTTTTGTATTCATGGGGCTATTTTCACCCCGATATGATGCGAACGATAATAAAGCGCTTTAGGAAAATATTTGATTAAAAAAGAAAAACCCGCCTTAGCGGCGGGCTGGATTAATAGCCGTGGGAATGGTGATTTGAGTTTCCTCCGCCGTCCATAACGGAACCGCTGACGTTCACGTTGCCCTGAACGTTGACATTGCCGGTGATTACCGCACTGCTGCCAACGCCTCCGCTACCCATCATGCCACCGAGCCAGGTCAGCTTTTTCATTATCGTGACATCACCGGTAAAGGTAGTGAGTGGCGCATTGACGGCAACGTCCAGAGCCTTCACGTCAACAGTCGATGCCTCAATGCTCACATTCGTCGCTTTTACATTTACGGTGTCAGATGTCACCAAAACATGCTGCGCTTTAACCTCAACCTGTGGTGAGGTGAGACGAGTTGTATCCCTTACCTCAATAATAATTTTTTCAATCCCACCGTTAACGGTGAGCTGGTGAGACTTTCGATCGTATTCAAAGGCTGCCCCATCAGAAAAATGTACGTAGCGCTTATCGCGTGATACGAGTGGTGCAGTATCGACGGTAGAATAGACAGCTCCCAGAACAACACCATCTTCACCATTGTTATCAAGCAGAACCTCCACCTGCTCGCCAATATCCGGTAACCAGTAGTCTTTATTTTCTTGCGTATTGCGTTGCAGGACGGGAAGCCAGTTGCTGCGTAAGTTATCGCATTCTGGCAAGGTGACTCTGACGCGAACCGCCGTTTCATCAATATCGCTGATAATGCCTGTCTGACGCGTTACTCCTTTCATATTGCCTCCTTACTGGCTGGTTGCCGGCCCGCGTGAAACGTCGATTTCCGTGGTGTAGCCGCTACGCGAGAAGCGGTGGATTGTTTTATCAATCAACCACTGGCCGGAAAGTACACCAAAACCGTTCAGTTCGATCTTATTACCTGCCGTGAGCTGAGGACAGCCCATCATACTGAGCGTACCGGTCTGCTGGTATTCGTTGTGGCTATCCAGTGCGGCATTGGCCTTCGCCTGAGCTGTACCTGCATCTGGCGCCCGGATGTTTATTTTCAGGGTATCGGCGCTGGTTGCTGCACCGCGTGCAGACGGTTTTTGTTGGCCATCATGCGTATAGATAACCAACTCTTTTTGTTTACTGTTCTGGTGTTGCACCGTGGCATTTTTGTAGATGCGGTTGATCGTATCCTTGAATGAATAGTGTGAAATATCAATTCGGTTAAGCGTCTTCACCGGCGCCAGACAGCGCAACGTCGGCAGATGCGAAAAGATGAGTTCTTTCGTCGTTACCTTCACGGTATAACCATATTCTCCTGCAAGACGTTTCAGAAACGCTACGTCAGTTTCCGCATATTGTGTGACGCGATCGATAGTTAGTGATTCGATTTGTCCGACCAGTGTCAGACCATGCTTTTGTGCAATACGACTGGCGATGGCGAAAAGTGTTGTTTCTTCGAAGCCCTGACTGTTCTTCGTGCGCAGCGCTTTGCTAACGGAAGTGGCTATTCCGTCAATATTGACCGTTGAGGGTGGCGCACTAATATCTATTTTATCAATGACATAAGACCCGCAATTCAGTAGATCCTCACCCTGATATCCCAGATGGAGCGTCAGTGTGTCGCCTTTACCTGGGTACCATTCATTTATCCAGCGTCCGGTACTATCTTCCAGCGTAATTGCAATCACATCCGATTCGTTTTTAATACTGTCGCTGTAGCTGATACTGGTGACATAAGGTGCTATGTCGTAGGTAATTTCCTTATGACCGTACCAAAGGGTGAAAACAGGCGTCAGGGTAGCAATCCCCCCGCCGGAAACCGTTATCTCAGCCATGGTGGTAACTCCGAGGACGTTTGCGTGATGCTGATGACAGGAATAATCAACCGCATGCCTGACGGTAAAACAGGAAGGATCGCGACATGTGGGTTGGCCGCAATGATTCGCTCGTAGGCCAATGCATCGCCGTAATAGCGCCAGGCGAGGTTATCCCAGCGTTCACCCTCTGTCGTAACATGTTCAAGGTAGCGCATTACAAACTCCTCGTAATATCTGCAGCAGCAAGTTGGCTTACTTCAGACGCGCTTTTTTGCATAGTGCTGCGCCCCTGATTGACCAGCAATGCGGCGCTATCGTAAGTGGCTTCTGCTACGCTGCTAGTGATGACATTAAACAGAGATTCGGCTTGTTCAATGAGTGTTGAGGCGTCCCTGGCGCATTCGCGGATCCCCGGCAGGCTGCCTATTAGCGCCTGTATTTTTGCTGCCAGCGCTTTGGGCAGTCCTGCCAGGGTTTGCAGATCCAGAGGTTGTCGCAATAGCGCTTCCACCGAGTCGATCGTCTTTTTCAGTGAGTCGATAATATCGCTACACTTCTTCTTCAACGCTTTGGCTTCCTTAACCAGCTCTTGTGCCTGTGCGACCTTTTTTTTAATGTCATCAATGGTGTCGGCCATGTCGTCCATCATCTCTTTGGCATCGCGCATTCCATCCTCAGCAGCGCTCATAAGGTCATCGAACCAGGCGTCGCTGAGCTCAGGGAAATCATCCAGCATTTCGTCAATATTCGGCTCCTGAGTGGTAATAGCCGGAGGCAGCAGCGGATCCTTCGGATCGCCAGTGTATTCCTGCAACGTCAGGCTCCCGCTCTGGGCTATAACATTGCCACAGGGATCTGTGTGCTGGTGGCTGGCGCTCAGATCGGTAATTACAAACCAGCCGCGATAATCCCCATTGCCAAATACCAACGCCATCGCCTGATGTGCAGTCATCGCGGTGCGCAAGCGATTGAATTCTGTTGACGGCTGGCAAAACTGGCTGTGAAAACTGAATTGCAGAGTGATTTTTTCCAGCTTATCGCCAATAAATTGCACGCCAGGTTTGCCTTCAATACGAGCATGGCTGGCATAATCTACGCCCAGTGTGGTTTCAAAGGCGTCCCAGTATGCAACGACTTCAAATTCAATCTCTCCTAAAACGGCATACATCAGGCATACCCCCGGCGCTGTTGTTGCGCCATTACGTCATTAATCATTTTCTCCAGTTCCCGTTTGCATAGCGTCATGACGTTTTTAACCTCGCCAGCCGTGTTTTGCCCGTGGCCCTGGACTGTAACCTGCGGTGAAAAGTGCACCTGGATATTGCCCAATGATCGGGACGGCAGCGTATAAGATTTTGAGCGGTGTGATGCAGGCGCTGTCGCTGTTGAGGATGTTGCGGCGGGTTTAACCCCAGGCGTGAGTGCCGTTCCGGCTATACTGGCGCCTGGTTTTTCCGTGTTGATCCCTAATGTGCTTTTTGCCCAGTCCGGGATAAGACCTTTTATTTTCTCAATTGCGCTATTCAGGAACGGCAGGGCTTTGAGAATGCCATTGATCAGACTATCCAGAATATTGCTGCCGAATTCGCTAAAGCTGGCGGGAAGAACAATACCAAACCAGTCCAGAACGCTGGCGAAGACGTTATAAAATAGCCCCAGCGGTGACCAGTCCATAATTAGGCGTGTAATACCGCCAATACCACCGTCAAAAGCCGCTTTAATATGAGTCCAGAGGCCGGAGAAGAAACCGGAAATAGGTTCCCAATAGCGATAGATTAAATAGGCTGCGCCAGCGATGGCGGTGATAGTCAGGCCGATAGGGTTCATCAGCAGCGCGCGGCCGAGCCAGATAAATGTTTGGCCGACCAGTTTCAATCCGCCAACCAGAGCACGGCCCAATAAAGACGCCACTATTTTTACGCCGTTTCCAAACGATCTAAGCACCGATAGCGCAGTACTGGCCGCCCCGCCCAATGCGAGGCTGGCTTTTACCCGCAGGAAGATATCGATCAGGCGAATAAAAGGCGATGCGATAAGGTTCGCTGCCAGTTTCATAATATTCAGCGCACCGCTGAATAACCAGATAATACCAACAACCTTAGCGATGCCCTGCACTAGCGCCGGGTTTTCCCGCAGCCAGGCGCTGAATTGCCTCACTAGTGGCGTAATATTTTGTGTCAGTTCACTCATCGCCGGCAAAAGCTCCTGGCCAACGGTAAGCCACAGGTCGTTAAGGGTGAGCTGTAGTGCTTTGGTTTGCTCTGCCGACGATGTCATTCTCAGGTCAAAATCATTATTGATAAGATCTTGATCTGCTGCCCGTATTGTCGACGCTTTTAGCTGACGGTATTCATCCAGATTTGCCAGCATAGGGGCAAGGAAATCAAGCGTTTGCGTATCGCCAAACAGGGCGCCGAGGTTAAATTTATGCGCCATTGCAATTAGCGCCTCTCTACGAGCGGACTGATCCTCCATTTTCATAGTCTGTTTGAAGGTTTCAAGGATCTGTGGATGCATTTTTTCCAACTGCATCTGCACGATATGTGCCATCGCTTCCGTCACGCCTATCCCGTTTTGCTGATGCTCCAGCAACGATCCCTGGAGATCCACGCCCTGACTGGCAAACCAGTTATCCGTCTCTTTTGAAAAGGTTGATTTGAGGAAATGATCGAAATTTTCCGAAGCTGCTCTGAAGCTCGAGCCATTTTTCATGGCGATTTGCATCGTTGCGGTCAGCTCCGCAAGTCCTTCTTTTCCTTGTAGATTGGTTTTGTCGGCAAAAACATTAATCCACTGTGTTTGTTCTTCAACAGAACCGCCACCGCCTTTTGCGACGCTGTACAGCATGTTTTGTGTGGAACGGAAGTTATCAGACGCAATTTTCAGTTTGTCATGGGTGGCAATCGCCGCCCGCGCCCATATTTGCGCACTGTCGCGGGTTGTCGTTGCGGCTTTGGCGATATCAGGCACGTAGTGGCTAAGATCCTGCAATGCGGTGACGCCGCCCTCAACCATCGTGAAAGTAGCGTTTTGCAGCTCTTTTTGATCCTGATTGAACGCAAGGCTCCAGTCACGGATATTCGAGTTTAAGGCGTCCTCCGTGGCATTATTCATGCTGCCTTTAACCGCTATATTGACCATATTGTCCTGGAATTCGTAGGGTAGCTTCCAGTCGGGCGTCTCGACGTTTAAAAGTTTGCCTGATTGTCCGACAAAACTTTGCGTTTTTCCCACTAATTCAGTGAGTTGCTTGTCGTTTTCTTCCCGTCGGAGGGCTGACTCAGTAAGCTGTTGTGTCAGCTTGGTTATTTTAACTTGCTCGGTACTGAGTGTTTGTAGCGTGCTGGCGTTTAGTGAGCCGTAACGGGCTATTGCCTGCGTCAACGCCTCATTACGCGCCTGGAGCTGAGTAATAACATCGTTGGCCAAAATAATTTTCCGTATAAGTGAATAGTGCCCGGTAACAGGTTTGCCAGAAAAGGAGCAGAGAAGAGGTGAACCGGGGCCGGGCCAGGAAACCCGCAGGCGTTAAGCCTGCGAATCGTATTCGTGTTTAATCTGAGTGCCAGCTTCATCCAGCCAGCAGGCGAAATCGTCAGTAGTCAAAGCATCAATTTCAGCTGGCTGAAAGTGAAACCACTTCGCCAGCAACGCCATCGCCTGCCACAACAGCTGTGGGTTCTGTAGCCATACTAAGCATGGATTGAAATCGTTTCTGCAGCGCCTGATAGTCGAGCAAATCCATCTCTGAGAGATCTTCCGGTACCAGCCCGGTCATTGCTGCCATTAGCGGTTCGTCCCATTCTTCCGGTTTATCACTGGCGCGGCGAGCGGTGCGCATATCTTTTACCTTCAGACGGCGTAATCGAAGTTCGGCGATATGTTCTCCGGTGGCAGAGGTAAATGGAAACTGGAGAGTATATTTTTCGGTCATGTTGTAATCCTTATTAATAACTTTAAATTCGGGGCCGAAGCCCCGAAAAAAATCAACCGCCGATATTATTGCGGTATGCGTTTAGCTGATCCGTCCCGTTAACGCGGAAAATATTAGCCAGATAATCCAGTTCCAGCAGTGTTTCACCGTCAATGACCTGTTTAATATAGGTACAACCAAAGGCGCTGCTAAATTCTGGATTTTCATTCTGTTTGAATGTACCCAGCGGATTCTTTTTAAACATCACTGTCATATGCGTGACCAGTGCTAATTGATCTGCTTTCCCCTGAGAGTTATAGCAGTCAATACTGGAGCGGCATTGTAAAGCGACTGCCTGCCACGGATTGGCCGTTTTGCGCATTACTTCATGATAGAAAGAGTTCCATTTAATCTCTCCTTCCAGTTTATCAAAACCCGCTGGCAGCTCGATTTTCCCAACCATACCAAGCGCCTTATGTTCTTGCATAATCATGCTGACATCAGGCAGTTTAATTTCGGTTGCTCGACCTAAAAGATTATTACCATCGAGATAAATATTCGCATTGGTAATACGGTTGATTTGAATTTTTCCAGCCATTAGTGATTGCTCTCCAGAGAAACTAAATATTCAGAGGTAATTTCTGTTTCAAATGTCAAACGCTCCAGTGGCGGTGGCGGTGTGAATTTGTAGCTCAGCAGCAAATGACCGGCAGCCAGTTCCGTTTGTTCGTTACGCGCTGGGTCGTACCAGCATTCGAAACCTAAGAGCGCGCCATCTGCAATGAGTTTGCGTCCCCAGGTATTAACCGATTCAGTTAACGCATCAATCAGCGCCTGGTTAATTGGCATATCCATATATTGTTGACTGAAATAACGAATAGATTCGTTAATAACATCGCCAGTACGGCGCACGTTTTCAAAATTGCGCATATGCGTCACTGTCGGCCAGGCCGCAGTACGGTTACCCCACAGACGCAAACCAGAGCCATAACTATTGAAAACCGTCGTGATACCGTTTTCGTTGAGTTGATTCACTTCACTTTGGGGATCGTCGATCATGGCGCTCAGAGAACGTTCTACGCCGGTAATACCCTGAATTTCCTGGTTTGAGTTGCTCCACCAAAATCCTTTTTCCAGATCGATTTTAGCGCGCAGGCCCGCTGCTCGGGACGAGAGCGGCTCCAGGACTTCCGTATTTGCTGTGCTGTCGTATACTTTTACGTGTGGATAGCACAGGCGAGCACGGTCGGAACTTGTATTAAAATTAATCGTGCCCGTCGATCCTCGCCCTGCCAGTACTTGCTGGAAGGTCGTACCGATCGGCGCATCGATATAACTAATCGCACCCAGATTTTCAGCCTGAGCAATCAGCTCAGTTGCCACAGATTTTTGGGTACAGAATACAGGGGCAATTAAAATTTTTGCAAAAAAACCGAACAGGTTATACGTATCCTGTAGCACTTTCATTCCGGTGCGATCGCCTGCGGCATTTACGGTACCAATTATTTCAGCTGCAGTAACTTTCGTTGGGTCGGAATAGGTATAATTAACAAACGCTTTGGTTCCTGGTGTTAAGTTATTACCCATGCAGGTAATTCTACCCGTCAACATATCGACGGTATAATCTGAATCTTTTGTATAAGGAATGCCGGCATTAATGCTGCGACCAATAGCCAGGGACTGGATTCCCCCATGTTTAAGTTGAATCTTGCTATTGTCATCAACTGTAACGCTTTCACTTGCGATCGTACTTTTGTGTACTGACGGATCTAATACGTTAATGACTACTACGGTGCCTGCACCATGATCATAGATGGCATTTAGCGCCTGCGGAATGGTCGTATTGGCTGTTGCAAAACCAAACTGCGCGGCATCGCTTTCAGAAAGGCATAACGTTGCCTTATTGACAGGACCGCTGATGGCTGTACCAATCAGACCAATCACTGCGGATTTTACTGCTTTAACCGGACGTGGACCGGCTTCGATTTCAAGGGTTTCTACACCATGTAGGTAATTAGCTGCCATGTACAACATCCTCTGCGTTAGTTTCTGTTTCTTCCGTGACAACTGGCGATAGGTGCCGGCGAGCAATCATAGTTTTGACCCACTCATTGTCTTCAGGCAGATCGATCTCGCTATTTGTCCACAATAAAATTTCCTGGCCATTGGAGAGCGTGACGCCGCTTGCCGGGCCGTGATAAACATATTTCATACAGTTTCGTCCTTATAGTTAACGACCGTAAGCAGGGGTAAATCCTTGCTTACCTGATTAGCAATAAACGGCATGCTGGAGGCCAACTCCAGTATGTAACGGCAAAGGCCTGAGTTCTCACCGAGATACTTTTCGTTATCTGGCCAAAGTGGACGATCGCATCCGGGAAGAATAATTCCTCCCAACGCATCACGAATACGATCCAGTGCATTTATTGCTTCACTGATTTTTGGAACAATTACGGTAGCAGCCATCTTGAGTGTTCGTTTCAATACAATTGCATCAGTACTTTCCAGAGAGGTAAAGGTCGAGCCACAATATTGTAATAGTACAGTCACCTTATTTGCTGCTGGAATATATTCCAAGGGGTCTATCTCTGAAATAAACACATCCAGTTCAGGAACGGATTTTTGTAGTCTATTGATTACAGTATTGATAATGGTTAATGTTTCCAATGTCACTCTCCTTAGTTGTCCGGTGAGAGTTGTCTCCCCCCTCCGTAATAGTTCGGGTATATCTTTACTGATTTATCCTGAATTTTCTTCTAATTTAATTTAGTAAAAAAATAAAAGGTGCTTTTTAGATTAATGGCTTCCACGTTGAATGAGTTCTATCTTGCTATAAACGGCATCCAGCTTTGCTTCTATAACAGCTTGTCCTCGAAGGTAGTCTTCTCTGCGAACATAATGCAGAGGAAGGTCTGCTCTGAATTCCAGAAATTCACGTTCTAGTCTTGTCCATCCAATTTCTGTTTCACGCCGGGCAATTTCAAGTGTTTCAAAACGTTCATTCAACTGCTTTAAAATTTGCGCTAAAAGAAGCTTTCCGCATGCAAACATTAATCCTGCGAACGAAAGCAGGAATGAGATAAGTTCCCAAAAATCGATACTGAGCTTCATTATTACCTCTGTTTAAGAGATGCAACTTGCTGGCCCCCATAACAAATAAAGTGATGCCCGATTAAATAAAATGTTTTTGGGATAATGTCGATTCTCACGCCAGTTTGCCGCACTACGTCCGGCATTAACCCGTTCTACATGCCCAAACCAGAGGGAAGGATCAAGTCCTTTTGATGTGGCCAGCCTTTTATCTTTATTAACCCAACCTTGCCCACCATTGTATGCACTCAGCGTAAATGCCATTCGTTGGCAGTTATCTCTCGCCTGGAGAGAATTCCAGAGTCGACGGTCATATTGCACCAACGCACGTATGGCCCAGGTGGGGTTGTAAGGCGCATTATCGCGTAATTCTGGATAAAGCTTGCTTATCCATGTTGCCGTTTCGGGCATAAACTGTGCCATACCGGTAGCCCCCGCCGGAGAGCGCGCCATGATATTCCAGCCTGATTCTTGATGTATTTGTCCGGAGAAATCTGCGACAGGCGCGTTAAGCCCCCAAATTTCTCTGGTGGTACGAATCAGTTCATTTCGCCATTGTAATGATTCACGCGGAGGGCTTTTTGCCTCGGCCATTGGCATACTGGCGATTATATATAACAAGTAAATGAATCTTTGCCGCATAGTTACAACCCCAGTGCAACAGCAAGACAGGTCGCCGCAACGAGAATAGCGCGGCGAATCATTGCTGCCGCGCAGCACAAAGATTCTTCCCAGGGACAAAAAGAGTCAGGGCGAGCCCAGGGAAAAAGGCTACGGTCGAGCCAATAACCAACCACCGCTGAGAGTGATACAAGGCTGAGTTTGTAAATAGCAACAGGAATTTGTGCGGGTGATGTCCAGCCGATAAGTGCAAAAAGCAATACAGATGAGATTAACCAACCTGATAGCCGGGGAATCGTTTTCTTTGGCATAAACTGTCTCCTGATAAGTGGAATTCCATACTCACGACATAGCCGGTAAAAAGAACGAAAACCACTTTAGAAAATAATTTCTGTCATCTATTTTTAGTTTTTTTGAAATTTGTTTAAAAGATTTATTAAAAGTGAGGCGTACGATTTCTTTGATGACGCCGAAAAGCGCTTATAAGATGGTGTGCATTATAGATGTCCAATCTAAGGATAAATTCAATGAATGATATAGCGATATGTTCAGATGAATAATTTCTATGGCTAATTAATTAACTCATAATAACTAACTGATTGAGATATATGAGTAAATGTATTCATTAAAAATTTATATGTATTTATGGTGAGTTATTGCTTTTTTCTGATTTCCGCACCTACAACAGTACTGGAAAATACCTGGTGCAAAAAACATGGAGATGAAAAATGATTGATAAGTCTGTGGAGATGACTCGGTTCCCTGAAATTATTAACGATCTGGCGTTTCATGCGTCCCAGGTGCTTATTGAAAGCATAAATCTTGATAGCGAATCAGCAACGAATGTTGGCCAGGCTATAGCTGACAGGATGATGAGGAACTGGGGGGGACAAAGCATCTATTTCCCCAAGGGCATTTCTGGTAGGGCTTCTGAACGGGATTACAAGATCTATAGTGAATGTGACGGTCGTAACTATGCCGAGCTGGCAAAAAAATACAATCTGACGCTACAGTGGATCTACAAAATCGTAAAGCGTGTACATAAGGAAAAGCAGAAACATCAGCACATTGCATAAGGTACAGGCTCGAATATGGCGTAAAGCATTCTACGCAATACGCCATAGTTAGTATTGACGCTTATTCAAACAAATTCTGATGAAGTTTCTGCACCACCTGTTCTGCCTGCTCAGCAGGCACCAGGAAGCAGAGGTTGTAGCTGGAGGCACCGTAGCAAATCATGCGGATATTGAACGGGTCGAGCACACCGAAGACCTCTTTGCCCACGCCACAGGCGCGCGACAGCTTATTGCCGATGATGGCTACCAGCGCCAGGTTTTCTTCTACTTCCACGCGGCACAGTTCTGACAGCTCAATCAGCAGCGACTGCGTCAGCAGGGTGTCACCCGTTGAGGTTGAACCGGTGGTGTCCAGCGTCAGTGCGATACTCACTTCGGAGGTGGTGATCAGATCCACGGAGATGTTATGACGCGCCAGGATGCCAAACACTTCCGCCAGGAAGCCGCGCGAGTGCAGCATATTATGGCTGTGCAGCGTAACCAGCGTTTGCTTACGGCGCAGGGCCAGCGCGCGGAACAGCGGTGGATTTTCGGTTTTCTTGCACACCAGCGTACCGCCCGCTTTCGGATCTTTACTTGAACCGACGAAGACCGGGATATCACTACGCACGGCAGGCAGCAGCGTTGCCGGGTGCAGCACTTTGGCACCGAAGGTCGCCATTTCCGCCGCTTCTTCAAACGCAATCACATCAATACGTTTTGCCGCAGAGACGACGCGTGGATCGGTGGTGTAAATCCCCGGGACGTCAGTCCAGATATCTACACGGGTCGCGTGCAGCGCTTCACCCAGCAGCGCCGCGGTGTAATCACTGCCACCACGGCCAAGCGTGGTGGTGCGTCCTTTGGCTTCGCTGCCGATAAAGCCCTGGGTGATCACGATCCCCTCATCCAGGCGCGGGACCAGCTGCTGATTGGTCAGCTCGGCCAGCGCTTCCACGTCCGGCTCGGCGCGGCCAAAGCGATCGCTGGTGCGCATGATTTTACGCACGTCGAACCACTGTGCCTGAACGTTACGTTCACGCATGATTTCAACAAACAGCAGGGTGGACATGAGCTCACCGTGGCTGACCAGCTCATCGGTCAGGGCGGTGGAGGTGGCCAGAGAAGCCGCTTCTGCCAGCGTGGTGATATTTTCCAGCAGACGCTCCACTTCTTCGCGGATCACGTTCGGGTTCTGCAGACGTTCAAGGATATCGAACTGAATTTTGCGCAGTGCGTCCAGCTTAACGAAGCGCTCGGTGGCCTCCAGCCCTTCAGACAGAGAAACCAGCAGGTTCGTCACGCCAGCAGAGGCAGAAAGCACTACCAGGCGGGTATTCGGATCGGCCAGCACCACATCGGCGCTGCGGTTCATGGCATCGTAATCTGCCACACTGGTGCCGCCAAACTTGGCGACCACAAAACTCGTCATAACAACCTCGTGTCAGGGAATGAATAAAGCGACCATGGCACAAGAATGAAACGAAAACAGGTGCAGGCGCAAAATACGGCCCTATAAATAAAATGCGGGGGAGGTCCTGTCAATGCCGGGATTATGCGGATTTTTCATGGGGGGGTACCCCTGAGAAACAGGACTTATAACAGGGCCATATTTTATGCTTCGTTTTCCCCGGTTTTGACCGACATTTCGCCGCCACGGGTGGGCGCGTCAGCAGCTATACTTTTCGGGTCTTTTCACCTGCGTTTGATGCAGGCCAGGGCAATGGCATAAAAACCATCACAATTTTTATTTGCAGGCGCTACAATCGACCGCAGTCACAATTCTCAAATCAGAAGAGTATTGCTAATGAAAAACATCAACCCAACGCAGACCGCTGCCTGGCAGGCACTACAAAAACATTTTGATGAAATGAAAGACGTCACCATCGCGGAGCTGTTCGCGAAAGATGCCGATCGTTTCAACAAATTCTCCGCGACCTTCGATGATCTGATGCTGGTGGATTTCTCCAAAAACCGCATCACCGAAGAGACGCTGGCGAAACTGCAGGATCTGGCGAAAGAGACGGAACTGGCAGACGCCATCAAATCCATGTTCTCCGGTGAGAAGATCAACCGTACCGAAGACCGTGCCGTGCTGCATGTGGCTCTGCGTAACCGTAGCAATACGCCAATCATCGTTGACGGCAAAGATGTGATGCCGGAAGTGAACGCGGTGCTGGAAAAGATGAAAGCCTTCTCTGAAGCAATCATCTCCGGAAGCTGGAAAGGCTATACCGGCAAAGCCATCACCGACGTGGTGAACATCGGTATCGGCGGTTCTGACCTCGGCCCGTTCATGGTGACCGAAGCGCTGCGTCCATACAAAAATCATCTCAACATGCACTTTGTCTCCAACGTCGATGGTACCCACATCGCCGAAGTGCTGAAGAACGTGAACCCGGAAACTACACTGTTCCTGGTGGCCTCTAAAACCTTCACCACCCAGGAAACCATGACCAACGCCCACAGCGCGCGCGACTGGTTCCTGAAAACCGCAGGTGACAACAAGCACGTGGCGAAACACTTCGCAGCGCTGTCCACCAACGGTAAAGCGGTTGGCGAGTTCGGTATCGACACCGCGAACATGTTCGAGTTCTGGGACTGGGTTGGTGGCCGCTACTCTCTGTGGTCTGCGATCGGTCTGTCCATCATTCTCTCCGTGGGCTTCGACAACTTTGTTGAGCTGCTCTCCGGCGCGCACGCGATGGACAAACACTTTTCCACCACCGCACCTGAGAAAAACCTGCCGGTGCTGCTGGCGCTGATCGGTATCTGGTACAACAACTTCTTCGGCGCAGAGACCGAAGCGATCCTGCCGTACGACCAGTACATGCACCGCTTCGCGGCTTACTTCCAGCAGGGCAATATGGAATCCAACGGTAAATACGTTGACCGTAACGGCAACGCGGTGGATTACCAGACTGGCCCAATCATCTGGGGTGAGCCAGGCACCAACGGTCAGCACGCGTTCTACCAGCTGATTCACCAGGGGACCAAAATGGTACCGTGCGATTTCATCGCCCCGGCTATCACCCATAATCCACTGTCTGATCACCATCCTAAACTGCTGTCTAACTTCTTTGCTCAGACCGAAGCGCTGGCGTTTGGTAAATCCCGCGAGGTGGTAGAGCAGGAATATCGTGACCAGGGTAAAGATCCGGCCACCCTGGAACACGTTGTGCCGTTCAAAGTTTTCGAAGGCAACCGTCCAACCAACTCCATCCTGCTGCGTGAAATCACGCCGTTCAGCCTGGGTGCGCTGATTGCCCTATATGAGCATAAGATCTTCACGCAGGGCGCAATCCTGAACATCTTCACCTTCGATCAGTGGGGCGTTGAGCTGGGTAAACAGCTGGCGAACCGTATTCTGCCTGAACTGGGTGATGACAAAGCGATCAGCAGCCACGACAGCTCGACAAATGGTTTGATTAACCGTTATAAAGCATGGCGCGCGTAATTAAATCGTCATAAAAACGTGCCGGCGATATGCCGGCATTTTTTTATCAGACAATTCCTGATGTCTGTTATTTAACTCAAATTCCCGTTATGAGTTTTATCCGAAAATACCTTTTAACCCGTTAATGAGTGCGGTTTATTTTAGGATTATACGGAGAGTTCTTTTTGTCTTGTGTAATTATATCTTTTTGATTTTTAACGTATAATTTATTAGTTAATTATTCTTATACTTCACATTTATCCAATATTCCGAAAACCCTTCCTCTATTTATCCGTACGGCAAACCCTCTGCTTTAGTTGTGTATACTCGAATCCGCCTGAATTTCTTTTCGGGCAAATCTCCATTCATTCATTGAAGGGAAATTGTTATGAAGAAAGTACTGTATGGCATTTTTGCCATATCTGCACTTGCGGCGACATCTGTCTATGCAGCTCCGGTTCAGGTCGGGGAAGCAGCAGGGTCGGCAGCGACGTCTGCGTCTGCGGGGAGTTCTACCGCGGCCAGCACCAGCACCGTAAGTTCAGCCGTGGGTGTCGCGCTGGCGGCAACCGGTGGCGGTGATGGCTCCAATACCGGAACCACGACCACTACGACGACCAGCACCCAGTAATTCCGGGTGTTTTAATCATAACCACACTTCGGTGTGGTTATTTCGCCCCTTCGGAGAAGAGTCGTGAAGCGACCTGCAATCATCCTGATTTGCCTGCTGTTGCAGGCGTGCTCGGCCACCACCAAAGGGCTGGGCAACTCACTGTGGGACAGCATATTCGGTACGCCGGGTGTGCATTTGACCGATGATGAACTTCAGAACATGCCGTATGCCAGCCAGTACATGCAGCTCAACGATGGTCCGCAACTGTTTGTGGTGCTCGCTTTCGATGAAAACGGGCAGCAGAAATGGGTGACGCAGGATCAGGCCACCATCGTGACGCAACATAGCCGTATTGTGAAAACCCTGCTCGGTGGCGATAACCTTCTTGAGGTCAACAACCTTGCGGCCGATCCGCTCAGCAAACCGAACCAGATCACCGACGGGGCAAGCTGGACGCGGACAATGGGCTGGACGGAACACAAGCAGGTACGTTACGCCACCGCCCGCTCTACCTTCCGCTGGGACGGTACGGACAGCGTCAGGGTAGGCAGCGACGAAACCCGGGTTCGCGTACTGGATGAAGAGGTCACGACCGATCGGGCGACCTGGCATAACCGTTTCTGGGTGGATGATGAAGGGCAGATCCGCCAGTCCCTGCAATATTTGGGTGCCGGATTCTTCCCGGTTAAAACCACGCTGATCAAGGCCGCGAAATCATGAAAACACTTATTCGCGTTGCGCTGATCGCAAGCTTTGCCACACCGCTCGCCTGGTCTGCCGGGACGGTGAAGGTCTACACGCCGGACAGCACGCAGCCCAAAACGTTGACGAACGCCGGCCACCTGATCGATCTCGTCGGCCAGCCAAGGCTGGCAAACAGCTGGTGGACAGGTGCGGTGATCGCCGAGCGGCAGGCAACGGTGGCGGCGGAACAAAAGCACAAGGCGCTGCTCGCCAGATTAACGGGGTTAGCAGAGCAGGAAGACGGCGACGATGCGGCAGCCATTAACAGCCTTCGCCAGCAGCTTCTGGCGCTGAAGGTTACCGGAAGACAAAACATCAATCTCGATCCGGATGAAGTCCGCGTGACGGAAAAAGGCAATCCGGCTCTGGAGGGAGATTACACGCTCTGGCTCCCTGCGCAGCCTTCCACCATCACGGTGATGGGGCTTATCAGCAGCCCGGGTAAAAAACCGTTTACTCCTGGCCGCGACGTGGCGAGCTATCTCGACGAGCAGAGCCTGCTGAGTGGTGCGGATAACAGCTACGCCTGGGTGATTTATCCTGACGGGAACACGCAAAAGGCGCCGGTCGCGTACTGGAACAAGCGGCATGTCGAACCCATGCCAGGCAGCATCATTTTTGTCGGTTTTGCCGACCATTTCTGGACGAAGGCATATGACGGGCTGAATGCCGATATCCTTCATTCCCTGACACAGCGGATACCGGAATAATGAAAAAGACCTATCTCTACAGCATGCTGGCACTGTGTGTGAGTGCCGCCTGTCATGCAGAAACGTATCCGGCACCCATTGGTCCGTCTCAGTCAGACTTCGGTGGCGTCGGTTTACTGCAAACCCCTACCGCGCGTATGGCGCGAGAAGGGGAAATTAGCCTTAACTATCGTGATAACGACCAGTACCGCTACTATTCTGCATCCGTACAGCTGTTCCCATGGCTCGAAACCACGCTGCGCTACACCGACGTACGAACGAAACAGTACAGCAGCGTGGATGCGTTCTCCGGCGATCAGACCTACAAAGACAAAGCCTTCGATCTCAAACTGCGCCTGTGGGAAGAGAGCTACTGGATGCCGCAGGTATCCGTGGGGGCCAAAGATATCGGCGGTACCGGCCTGTTCGACGCGGAGTACATTGTCGCCAGTAAGGCCTGGGGGCCGTTTGACTTCTCGCTGGGGCTTGGCTGGGGCTATCTCGGCACCAGCGGCAACGTGAAAAACCCGTTCTGCACCTACAGCGACAAATTCTGCTATCGCGACAACAGCTATCAGAAAGCGGGTTCCATTAACGGTGACCAGATGTTCCACGGCCCGGCTGCCCTGTTTGGCGGCGTGGAGTATCAGACGCCGTGGCAGCCGCTGCGCCTGAAGCTGGAGTACGAAGGTAACGACTACTCGCAAGAGTTCGCCGGAAAGATTGAGCAAAAGAGCAAGTTTAACGTCGGCGCCATTTACCGCGTCACCGATTGGGCCGACGTTAACCTCAGCTACGAGCGCGGCAACACCGTGATGTTTGGCTTTACGCTGCGCACCAACTTTAACGACATGCGGCCGCACTATAACGACAACGCGCGGCCTGCATACCAGCCGGAGCCGCAGGATGCCATTCTGCAGCACTCCGTGGTGGCCAACCAGCTGACGCTGCTGAAGTACAACGCCGGTCTGGCGGATCCGAAAATCCAGGTGAAAGGCGATACGCTGTACGTGACCGGTGAGCAGGTGAAATACCGCGACTCGCGGGAAGGGATCGAACGTGCAAACCGGATCATCATGAACGATCTGCCGGAGGGGATCCGCACGATCCGCGTAACGGAGAACCGCCTGAACCTGCCGCAGGTGACGACGGAAACGGACGTGGCCAGCCTGAAGCGCCATCTGGAGGGTGAGCCGTTGGGGCATGAAACCGAGCTGGTACAAAAACGCGTTGAGCCGATCGTGCCGGAGACGACCGAGCAGGGCTGGTATATCGATAAATCGCGCTTCGATTTCCACATCGACCCGGTGCTAAACCAGTCTGTCGGCGGGCCGGAAAACTTCTACATGTACCAGTTGGGCGTGATGGCAACGGCGGATCTGTGGGTGACCGACCACCTGCTGACCACCGGCAGCCTGTTTGGCAACATTGCCAACAACTACGACAAGTTCAACTACACTAACCCGCCGAACGACTCGAAGCTGCCGCGCGTGCGTACCCGCGTGCGTGAGTACGTGCAGAACGATGCCTACGTAAACAACCTGCAGGCCAACTACTTCCAGTACTTCGGCAATGGCTTCTACGGCCAGGTCTACGGCGGTTATCTGGAAACCATGTATGGCGGCGCGGGGGCGGAAGTGCTTTATCGTCCGGTGGACAGCAACTGGGCGTTTGGTATTGATGCTAACTACGTTAAACAGCGTGACTGGCGCAGCGCGCAGGACATGATGAAGTTCACCGACTATAGCGTGAAAACCGGCCACCTGACGGCCTACTGGACACCGTCGTTCGCCCAGGACGTGCTGGTGAAAGCCAGCGTGGGCCAGTACCTGGCGGGCGATAAGGGCGGCACGCTGGATATCTCCAAACACTTCGACAGCGGAGTGGTGGTCGGTGGTTACGCCACCATCACCAACGTCTCGCCGGACGAATACGGGGAAGGGGACTTCACCAAAGGGGTGTATGTGTCGATTCCGCTGGATCTGTTCTCATCCGGTCCAACCCGCAGCCGTGCGGCCATTGGCTGGACGCCGCTGACGCGCGACGGGGGCCAGCAGCTGGGTCGTAAGTTCCAGCTGTATGACATGACCAGTGATAAGAACATTAACTTCCGCTGATAGCCCTCATCCTTTTCTGTTGTAGGCCCGGTAAGCGCTTGCGCCACCGGGCCACTCACAAGCGGCGCAGCAGCCTCGCCGGGTTTCCCGCATAAACGCCTTTCTCGGTGATGGATTTGGTCACCACGCTCCCCGCACCAATCACCACCCCGTCGCAGATGGAGACCGCCAGGATGGTCGCCCCGCTGCCTATCGACACATCATTTCCCACAGTAATGCGTCCCCAGCTGTTCCGGTCAGTATTGGGTTTGCCGTCGCGGAACATATCGTTGGCAAACATCACCCCATGGCCAATGAAACAGCGTTCGCCCAGGGTGACGTATTCGCAAATGAAGGTGTGCGACTGAATTTTGCTCTCGTCGCCAATGCGCGTATTGCCCTGAATTTCAACAAACGGGCCGATAAACACACCGTTGCCAAGCACGCAGTCATAGAGATTGCAGGGCTCATACAGGGTGACATTTTCACCACAGGTTACGTTGCGAACCCCGGTAGGTCTGCGCTCCATTCGTTACCTCCGTACATAAAACATAATTAAAAAATATAGATCCACGTCACATTTTTGCGTTATACAGGAACCTCGCCCTGGAGAATGAGGTGCTGTATGACATCCCTGACTCGCCCGCGCGTTGAGTTCATCTCAACTATCCTCCAGACCGTGCTCAACCTCGGTCTGCTGAGCCTTGGCCTGATCCTGGTCGTCTTTTTGGGTAAAGAGACGGTGCATCTGGCGGATGTACTGTTCGCCCCCGAGCAAACCAGCAAATATGCGCTGGTGGAAGGCCTGGTGGTCTACTTTCTCTACTTTGAATTTATCGCCCTGATTGTGAAGTATTTCCAGTCAGGCTTTCACTTCCCGCTGCGCTATTTTGTCTACATTGGGATCACCGCGATAGTGCGGCTGATCATCGTCGATCATAAATCTCCCCTTGATGTGCTGATCTACTCGGCGGCGATCCTGCTGCTGGTGATCACGCTCTGGTTGTGTAATTCGAAGCGGCTGAAGCGCGAATAGGCGCTCTGACGCGGAAGAGATGCGGTCAAAATGTGATCTATATAGATTTAATTTAAAACTATATAGTTTTAAATGTGTGGCAGTTCAGGAATACGCGGTACTGAAATTAACTGCCACATACTTAATCTATTCGACAGGTGATCTGCATGGCCCACTCTTCAATACTGGAGCGGATAACTGACGTCTCGCAAAAGCTGGCATCAGAAGTCCATCTTCGAAGTCTACGGGACAGTTTTATTATTTCTGTCCCGTTCCTTGTCCTGGCTGGACTCTTCATTATGCTTAATTATGTTTTTCTCGATCCGAAAGGCATATTGAGCGGTCTGTTATCCACTGACACCCTGGTACAGCTACGCAATATTGGCGAGCGCGTTCTTAACGGAACAATGAATATTTTATCGCTGATGCTGGTGATATTAATTGCGTATCATATTGCCAGTAAGAAAAAACACCCTACGCCAGTCATACCCGCTATGGTTGCGCTGGCGGTGTTTTATGCATTAATGCCCATTGAAACCGTGCAAACCCTGGCCGATGGTCAGCAGGCTCGGCTTACCGGGATGGTCTCCTATGGCAGTACCAATGCTGGCGGTGTCTTTCTGGCAATACTGACGGCGGTGTTATCAACAAATCTTTTTTTATGGATTTCGAAAAATAAAAAATTACAGATCCGGCTAGGAGATGATGTGCCTTCCATGGTGGTGCAATCCTTCCAGTCGATGTTTTCAATTATGCTAACCGTCGCTATTTTCGCGCTGGTTGCATTTAGCGTTAATCTTTTCCTTCATACTGAAATCCCGACGCTGATTCAGCATCTCATCCAGGCGCCGCTGGTACATTTAACGACTAATTTATCCGGTTTTCTGGTGTTAACGACCCTGACAAATCTTCTCTTTTCGTTGGGGATACATCCGGGTGGGATTATTAATCCCATTCTTGAACCTCCCTTGCTGGTAGCGATGCAGGAAAACATGTCCGCCTTTGCCAGCGGGCAGATCCCACCCCATATTATCGTTCTGCCATTTCGCGATCTGTATGGTCATATGGGAGGAACCGGGAGCACGCTGGCCCTGCTGCTGGCAGTGTTTGTTCGAAGCCATATGTCCAGCCACCGTAACTTTTCCAGAACGGTGATTGCCCCAGGCATTTTTAATATTAACGAGCCGGTCATTTTTGGTTTCCCGGTACTCTACAACCCGTTAATGATGATCCCTTTTATCCTTTATCCGCAAATTAATTTTACGATCGCGTACTTTGCAACCGCCTGGGGGTGGGTCTCAAAAATTGTTGCCTACGTTCCCTGGTCAGTGCCTCCGCTTATTTCTGGCTGGCTCGGATCCGGCGGTGATTTTCGTAATGTCATTTTGCAGATCCTGCTATTAGCGCTTGGGGTCGTAATCTATTTACCTTTTTTAACCGCCTATGAGCGTTCGTTAATCAAACGCAGCAATGAAACGATAATTAATACTCTCGCCTCTGAGTCAGAAATAACGCTGCAGGAGGACAATGATATTCATCGGTTGGATGGGAAAACCATTATTCTGGCCTGCAATGAAGGTATGTCGACCTCTTTGATGGCCAGCAAAATGCGAAAATATTGCGAAAGCCAGAATTGTACGCTCAATGTGTATGCCGTGAATGCAGGTAAACTGGTCGATGAATATAAAAACGCCCAGCTTATTTTGCTGGGTCCGCAAATCGCGTATCTCCAGGAAACCATTCTTCAGGATATCAATCACCACTGCCCGGTGATCCCCCTTGACCCTCAGCACTTCAGCAAACTTGATGGACCGGAGGTAATTCATGCCGCCCTGCCATACTTTAAAAAGGAATCCGTATGATTAACTGCGCCTATATTGGCTTTGGTAAAAGCGCCACGCGCTATCATCTCCCTTATGTTTTATGCCGCAAGGATAAATACAACGTAAAGCGTATTTATGATATTGCGCGTAAGCCAGAGGTTGAAGCGCAGCCGCACTATCAACACATCTGTTTTACCTCCCGGCTGCAGGATATTCTGGAAGATAATACGCTTCAGCTGGTGGTTATCTGCACCCATCCTGATAGCCATTTTGAGTATGCCCGGCTATGTCTGGCACACGGCAAAAACGTGCTGGTCGAGAAACCTTTTACAACCACCCCAGAAGAAGCGAAAACGCTGTTTGCTCTGGCGAGAGAAAAGGGCTTAACCGTCTCTCCGTTTCAAAACCGACGTTTTGATAGCTGTTATTTGACCATGAAACAAGCGATTGAGAGTGGTAAACTGGGGGAAATTGTCGAGATCGAAAGCCATTTTGACTATTTTCGCCCGGCGTCGGAAACCTGTCCCGGCAGTTATTTCGACGGCGCGTTTTATGGCCTTGGCGTGCATACGCTCGATCAAATTATCGCCCTGCTGGGGCGTCCGCAGCAGGTCGGGTACCATCTTCAGCGCCAGAGAAACCCGCTCAACCCTGACGACGCCTTCACCGTTCACCTCTATTACCCGAAGACGACCGCGATCGTGAAAACCAGCCATCTGGTGAAAATACCCTCGCCGAGATTCACGGTACACGGTACGCGAGGCTCGTTTATTCGCTATGGTATCGACCAGCAGGAAACCAGCCTGAAGGCGGGCATTATGCCTGGGCACCCAGGGTTTGGTGAAGATCGTGAATGCGCGGTGCTGGAGTATATTGATGACGCGGGATGTTCTGTCCGGGAGGAACTGCCGGCGGTACCCGGCGACTACGGACGCGTTTATGACGCGCTTTACGACACACTCTCCTCAGGCAAGGCCAACTATGTCAGCGAGCATGAAGCGTTAACCAATCTCGACATTTTGCAAAAGGCATTTCAACAGCCAACGCCTGCCATCGTTTCTCTCGAAGAGGAGGCGTAAAGATGAAACGGCTTCTGAATTGCCGGGCCAGCGACTTTCGTGGCCCCATTACCGGCGATAGCTTACGAGATGCCATCAGCGCCAGCGAAGGGCGCGTCATTATGGCCGAAATTGCCGTGCAGGCGCCCCCGCTGTTTGCAGAGGTGACGAATGCGGAATTGTTGTGCGCGTTTGGCGCCGACCTTCTGCTGCTCAAGGGGATCCATTTTCAGCGGCCCGCATTGAACGGCGGAGAAGAACGTTTTGGCGCCGATCCTGTCAGCCAGGTGAAATGCCTGACGGGGCGTTTAACAGGCGTCAATTTTGAAGTCCTGCCCGCAGACGATCTCTCCAGCCCCGGCGCTTTTCTGCCTGCGCATCTGGAGGCAGTGCGGCATGCGGATTTTTACTGCCTGACCGGCTATGACAAACCCGGGGTGACGGCCGGGCGTATGTGTCAGGCGATAGCGGCGCTCAGGGCGCAAACCGATAAGCTGATTCTGGCCGCGAAATTTTATACTTCCGGGCTGGCGCAACCTCAGGAGTATGCTGGCTATATCAGTGCAGGCGCAGATGGCGCTATCTTTTCGGCACCAGGCGGATGCCGGGGGGCATCGGAAGGGCGCGTCAGCCACATTGCGCAGGCAGTGCAGTCGCTGGGAGGGCTTGCCATCACCACGCTGAGCAGTAGTCAGGAAGGTGCGGATTGTGCTACGGTGCGCGACATTGGCCTGGCCAGTAAACGTTGCGGTAGCGACATGCATAATTTTGGCGACGCAGGGGTGGCAGGCATGGCCGACCCGGAAGCGCTGAATGCCTTATCCCTCGCTATCCGTGGCCGACGGCACACCTGGGTGCGTATGGCAGCATCCCTGTCTCGTTAATTTGAGTCGGCCCTGTAAGGGGCCGTTTGCGGAGAGCGTTATGCCTAAGTATATGGAGATCTACCATGAAGTGCGGCGGCGCATTATGGTGGGCATCTATGCTCCCGACAAAAAATTGCCCGAAGGGGCAAGGCTCGCCGTTGAATTTGGATGTAGCGAGCTAACCATCACCAAAGCGCTGGATTTGCTCGTCCGCGAGGGACTGGTGCTGCGCAAGCGTGGGCTAGGCTCGTTTGTTAAGCGCCAGGTTTCTGCGGCAAGCAACTCACACCTGATAGGCACCGCGCAGCGCTGCGCCACTCAGGGGAAAACCCTTACCACTCGCGTGCAGTTATATACCGCCGTGCCTGCCTCTGCCGATATCGCGCAAAAATTGCAAATCCCTGAGGGTGAACTGGTGCATGAAATCCACAGGGTACGCGTCATAGCGGAGATCCCTTCCATCGTGGAGTACACCTGGATGCCTGTCGCGCTCTTTCCTCGTCTGGCTCTGAGCCATGTTCAGCATTCCATTTACGCGTACATTACCCATGAGCTGGGGTGTACCGTCCATAGCGCACATATGAAAGTCACCGGGCGAAACGCCAGCGAGCAGGAAAGGGTGTGGCTGGAGCTGACCGAACCTACCACGCTTATACAGGTGGAACAGACGGCATTTCTCGATAACGGCAAGCTGTTTGAATACTCCTGCGCCCGCCATCTCTGGCATACCTTTAACTTTGAGACTGACTTTGTGCGTGTCTGACCCATAAAAAAATGGCGCTCCGAAGAGCGCCTAACAACAGTCACAAGTTGGGTTAATACAATACGTCTAAAGTTGAGGGTTGCAGTGGCATAACAGATGAAACTTAACCTTTCACACCGCCCGCCGTCAGGCCGTTGACCAGCCAGCGCTGCGCCAGCAGGAACACCACGGTAATCGGGATGGCAGAGAGTACGGCCGCCGCGGCAAAGTCGCCCCACAGGTAGTTTTGCGGGTTGAGGTATTGCTGCATACCCACGGCCAGGGTGTAACTATTCACATCACGCAGTAACAGAGACGCGACCGGCACTTCGGTGATGGCGGCGATAAACGACAGGATAAATACCACTGCCAGGATAGGCACCGACAGCGGCAGCAGAACCAGACGGAACGCCTGCCATGGTGTCGCGCCATCCAGCGCCGCCGCTTCTTCCAGCGAGCCGTCGATGGTTTCGAAATAACCTTTGATGGTCCACACATGCAGGGCGATACCGCCAAGATAGGCGAAGATCACGCCGCCGTGGGTGTTCAGGCCGATAAACGGCACATACTGGCCCAGGCGGTCAAACAAGGCATACAGCGCCACCAGAGAGAGCACCGCCGGGAACATCTGGAAAATCAGCATCCCTTTCAGCAGTGAAGCCTTGCCCGGGAACTTCATACGGGCGAAGGCGTACGCACAGGTGGTGGAGAGCGTCACGATGCCGATCGCGGTGATGGTCGCCACTTTCACCGAGTTCCAGAGCCACAGCAGTACCGGGAACGGCGGCGGGGTAACGCGGCCATCGGCATGCTCCACGCTGAAGCCCAGCGCAAGCTTCCAGTGCTCCCAGGAGATTTCGTCCGGGATCAGGCTGCCGGTAGCGAAGTTACCCGAACGCAGGGAGATGGCGATGACCATCAGCAGCGGGAACATGATCGCCGCAATAAAAATCAGCAGCCCTAAATGTGTCGCCAGGAGGCGCAGTTTCTGAGATTTGGGTTGTACCATAGCCATGATCGATGCCCTCCTTAGTCAAATTTCATACGTGTGGCTTTCAGGTTCACTATCGCCAGCGCGCCAACCAGCAGGAAGATCAGGGTGGCAATCGCTGCCGCCAGACCAAAGTCCTGACCGCCGCCGCCTTCAAAGGCGATGCGATAGGTGTAGCTCACGAGCAGGTCGGTATAGCCGGCTGGCGTGGTGGTACCGAGACGATCCGGGCCACCGTTGGTCAACAGCTGAATCAGCACGAAGTTGTTAAAGTTGAAGGCAAAGCTGGCAATCATCAGCGGAGTCAGCGGCTTGATGAGCAGCGGCAGCGTAATCTTAAAGAAGTTCTGGAACGGACCCGCGCCATCCATTGCCGAGGCTTCATACAGGTCGTCCGGGATAGCCTTCAGCAGGCCCATGCACAGGATCATCATGTACGGATAACCCAGCCAGGTGTTGACGATGATAATCATCGAACGGGCGGTGGTCGGGTCGCTGAACCAGGCCGGTTTGATGCCGAACAGCGCGCTCAGCATCATGTTGATTTCACCGAAGCTCTGGTTAAACAGCCCTTTGAAAATCAGAATTGAGATAAACGACGGTACGGCATACGGCAGGATCAGCAGCACGCGGTAGATCGCTTTGCCTTTCAGGGCTTCCCACTGCACGAGGCAGGCCAGCACCATACCCACGGCAACGGTCAGGAGTACCGTCAATACGGAGAAGACCACCGTCCAGACGAAGATAGCAAAGAACGGCTTCTGGATCCCTTCGTCGGTAAACACGCGGGTAAAGTTGTCCCAGCCGATAGTCACGGTATAGCCCGGGCTGAGTTTGTCATCGCCCCAGCTGCCGTCGGCGTTTACAGACTGATAGAAACCAATATCGTTGTTCGGACGGTACTTCACGCCGCTCTGGTTATTCGTCAGCGTGCCGTCATCCGCCAGGGTATAGAGTGGCTGCGTGCCGGAGAACTGGCGCAGCGAGCTCATGGTCACTTTGCTTTCGTCCGGCAGCACGGCGGTGAGCTGAGTCAGCGCCTGACGGTTCTGGGTAATGATACGCAGGTTAGCGCGTTCGCCTTCCGGCAGGGCAGGGGCCTCTTTTAAGGCCAGCTTCTGCTCGCCGCCAAATTTGAAAGCATCGGAAATATAGGTTTTGCCGCTCTCGCCGTCAGTCAGTGCTAATTTCCATTCGTCGCCCGCAGGATACAAACCAAAGTTGAAGGTCTTTCCTGCCTGATAAGAACGGTCCAGAAGCACCTGAGTGGCGCGCTCTTGCGCGAGCTGGTTGGTGCTGCTGTAGTTAGTGAATGCGATAGCGATAGTACAGATCAGCGGGAACAGGACAAACAGCCCCATCCCGGCCACGCCCGGATAGACATAACGCCAGGCATATGCCTTACGGTTGGCGAAAATATACAGGCCAGCAGAGCTTAAAATCAGCGTCATGATGGCGAACAGATATTCCCCTTGTACGTACATTAAAACAACAAGGTAACCCACCAGCAGACAGAGCAGACCGATCGCTGACCACTTCAGCACGTCGCTTTGCCACCAATGTTTCTTTTTAATGACATCCATGGGGTTCTTCCTCTACAACGTTTGATCTTTTCTCCCTCTCCTGGGGGTGAGGGCGTGCGGATAGCGACAACCCTCACCCTAACCCTCTCCCAGAGGGAGAGGGGACTACGGCATTACTTAGTAATACGACCCTGCGCATCTTTCAGCGCGGCATCGACAGTCTGACGACCGCTTGCGGCGTTAATCACCGCAGTACGGGTGGCATACCAGAACGCGGCCATCTGTGGGATGTTCGGCATGATTTCGCCTTTCTGGGCGTTATCCATGGTTGCCGCGATGCGTGGGTCTTTCGCCAGCTGATCCTGGAAGGATTTCAGCGCAACGGCACCCAGCGGTTTGTCCTTGTTCACTTCATCCAGACCCTGATCGGTCAGCAGGTAGTTTTCGAGGAACTCTTTCGCCAGCTCTTTGTTCGGGCTGGCGGCGTTGATACCTGCGCTCAGCACGCCAACAAACGGTTTAGACGGCTTGCCGTTGAAGGTTGGCAGCAGCGTCACGCCATAGTTGATTTTGCTCTTGTCGATGTTGGTCCAGGCCCACGGACCGTTGATGGTCATCGCGGTTTCGCCTTTGTTGAACGCCGCTTCCGCGATGGAGTAATCGGTATCCGCGTTCATGTGTTTGTTCTTGATCAGATCGACCAGGAAGGTCAGACCCGCTTTCGCACCCGCGTTGTCCACGCCCACGTCTTTGACGTCATATTTGCCGTTTTCAAACTTGAACGCGTAACCGCCATCGGCAGCAATCAGCGGCCAGGTGAAGTACGGCTCCTGCAGGTTGAACATCAGCGCGCTCTTACCTTTCGCTTTCAGCTCTTTATCCAGTTTCGGGATCTCTTCCCAGGTTTTCGGCGGGTTAGGCACCAGGTCTTTGTTATAAATCAGAGACAGGGCTTCCACTGCAATGGGATAAGCGATCAGCTTGCCGTTATAGCGAACGGCGTCCCAGGTGAACGGGAACAGTTTGTCCTGGAAGGCTTTATCAGGCGTGACTTCCGCCAGCAGGCCGGATTGTGCATAACCCCCGAAACGGTCATGCGCCCAGAAGATGATGTCCGGGCCGTCACCGGTTGCCGCAACCTGCGGGAATTTCTCTTCCAGCTTGTCCGGGTGTTCTACGGTGACTTTGATACCGGTGTCTTTTTCGAATTTTTTACCCACTTCGGCCAGGCCGTTATAGCCTTTGTCGCCGTTAATCCAGATAACCAGCTTACCTTCTTCAATTTTGGCGAGAGCCGGTGCGGAAATCATCATTGCTGCAAGGGCGGACAATGCGAAAACGCGTGCGCCAGTCTTGATCTTCATATCTGCCATCCTTTTTTGGTGATGTGCTCGTGGATACATAAGGTGGTTCAACGTCACTCAGTCTCCTTATTTGACATCCTCTTTCCATCCTCCCAACCCCTACGCCCCACCCCCGGTTTGTGTGATCTGTGTTGCATAAATTTAAGTTATGAGTGCTGGCGCACATAAAAACACGCTGAATTTTGCAGGTGGGGTCACGAATTTCGCCTCAGCCCGCCAGCTGCGGTCGCAGAGCCTGCTCTCTCATCCTCCCGCCTCCTCCCCCATAAAAAAGCCGGGGGGTGGAGGATTCGCGAAAGTAATGGATACCCCATAGTGAACTTATCTTGAATGTTTCTGTCGGTGACAGGTTGTAACGAAGGGAGAAGGGCATGGCGAGCGTACAGCTGCGTAATGTAACGAAAGCCTGGGGCGACGTAGTGGTGTCAAAAGACATCAATCTCGACATCCACGAAGGTGAATTCGTGGTGTTTGTTGGCCCATCTGGCTGCGGTAAATCAACTCTGCTGCGTATGATTGCCGGTCTTGAAACCATCACCAGCGGTGATTTGCTGATTGGTGATACCCGAATGAACGACATTCCGCCTGCCGAACGTGGCGTTGGCATGGTGTTCCAGTCTTATGCACTTTATCCCCATCTCTCCGTCGCCGAGAACATGTCCTTTGGCCTGAAGCTGGCGGGGGCGAAAAAAGAGGTAATTAACCAGCGCGTCACGCAGGTGGCGGAAGTGTTACAGCTGGCACACCTGCTGGAGCGTAAACCGAAGGCGCTTTCCGGTGGTCAGCGTCAGCGCGTCGCGATTGGCCGTACGCTGGTTGCCGAACCACGCGTCTTCCTGCTGGATGAACCACTTTCTAACCTGGATGCCGCGCTGCGCGTCCAGATGCGTATCGAAATCTCCCGTCTGCATAAACGTCTTGGCCGCACGATGATTTACGTCACCCACGATCAGGTCGAAGCGATGACGCTGGCCGACAAAATTGTGGTGCTGGACGCAGGCCGCGTGGCACAGGTGGGTAAACCGCTGGAGCTGTATCACTATCCGGCAGACCGCTTTGTTGCGGGCTTTATTGGCTCGCCAAAGATGAACTTCCTGCCCGTCAAAGTCACGGCGACAGCCATTGAACAGGTACAGGTGGAGTTGCCAAACCGTCAGCAAGTCTGGCTGCCGGTCGACAGCGCCAACGTACAGGTGGGGGCCAACATGTCCCTCGGTATTCGTCCTGAACATTTACTGCCGAGCCACATCGCCGATGTGACGCTGGAAGGTGAAGTTCAGGTCGTCGAACAACTTGGTCACGAAACACAGATTCATATCCAGATCCCCGCCATCCGTCAGAACCTGGTCTACCGCCAGAATGACGTGGTGTTGGTAGAAGAGGGTGCCACATTCGCTATCGGTTTGCCGCCAGAGCGTTGCCATCTGTTCCGCGAGGATGGCACTGCATGTCGTCGGCTGCACAAAGAGCCAGGCGTTTAAGCAATCCCAAAAGAAGACACGAAACCGACAGGTCAAGTGTTCAAAGAAAAGCAATGATCTCAGGAGATAGAATGATGATTACTCTGCGCAAAGTCCCTCTGGCACTCGCCATTGCGGCAGGCATTATGTCTGCCCAGGCAGGCGCTGTAGACTTTAAAGGTTATGCTCGTTCCGGCATTGGCTGGACCGGGAGTGGCGGTGAACAACAATGTTTCCAGGCAACCGGTGCTCAAAGTAAATACCGTCTCGGTAACGAATGTGAGACGTACGCTGAGCTGAAACTGGGCCAGGAAGTGTGGAAAGAGGGCGACAAGAGCTTCTATTTCGACACTAACGTAGCGTATTCCGTTTCTCAGCAGAACGACTGGGAATCCACCAGCCCGGCCTTCCGTGAAGCTAACGTGCAGGGTAAAAACCTGATTGAGTGGCTGCCAGGCTCCACCATCTGGGCCGGTAAGCGCTTCTATCAGCGTCATGACGTTCACATGATCGACTTCTACTACTGGGACATCTCAGGTCCTGGTGCCGGTATTGAAAACATCGATCTGGGCTTTGGTAAACTCTCTCTGGCAGCTACTCGCTCTTCTGAATCAGGCGGTTCTGCAACCTTCGCCGATCGTGATGCCAACGGCGACCGTGTTTATGACAACGTTGTACCTAACGACGTCTTCGACGTGCGTTTAGCCGGTCTGGAAACTAACCCGGGCGGTACGCTGGAGCTGGGCGTTGACTATGGTCACACCAACATTCCTGACGACTACTACCTGCAGCCTGGCGCTTCTAAAGATGGCTGGTTATTCACTGCTGAACACACCCAGAGCATGATGAAGGGCTTCAACAAGTTCGTACTGCAGTACGGTACGGATTCCATGACCTCTAACGGCAAAGGTATTCCACAGGGCGGTAGCGTTGATAACGATGGCTCCATGTGGCGTGTGCTGGACCACGGTGCAATCACCCTGGCAGACCGTTGGGACCTGATGTACGTCGGTATGTACCAGAACATCGATCGTGACAACAACAACGGTACCGAGTGGTGGACCGTGGGTGTTCGTCCGATGTTCAAATGGACGCCAATCATGAGCACCCTGCTTGAAGTGGGCTACGACAACGTCAAATCTCAGAGAACTGACGAGAAGAACAGCCAGTACAAAATCACCCTGGCACAGCAATGGCAGGCAGGCGACAGCATCTGGTCCCGTCCGGCTATCCGTGTCTTCGCAACCTACGCGAAGTGGGATGAGAAATGGGGTTACGCAAACAACAGCGACACTGGCTACACCTCCGGTGTGGCTTACAGTGACACCTCTGCGAAAACCTTCAGCCGTGGCGACAACGATGAGTGGACCTTCGGCGCCCAGATGGAAATCTGGTGGTAATTCGTTAGACCTGACGTAATGACCTGAAAAGAGGGGCGCAAGCCCCTCTCTCCTTAGGGTGCTGCGCGCTATTGCCTGGCCACCGCAGTGCTCACGCTATCAGAGGTAATAACAATGAAAATGAAGAAAAGTCTCGTCGCGCTGTGCCTCTCTGCGGGGCTGTTAGCCTGTGTTCCGGCCGTCTCCTTTGCAGACGTGAATTTCGTGCCACAAAATACCAGTGCTGCGCCCGCTATCCCGGCAGCGGCACTCCAGCAACTGACATGGACGCCGGTTGATCAATCCAAAACGCAGTCGACTCAGCTCTCTATGGGTGGCCAACAACTGAACGTGCCGGGAATTTCTGGCCCCGTTGCGGCTTATAGCGTACCGGCGAACATTGGTGAATTGACCCTGACGCTGACCAGCGAAGTGAACAAACAGACCAGTGTGTTTGCGCCAAACGTCTTGATCCTCGATCAAAACATGACGCCATCGGCGTTCTTCCCGAGCGACTATTTTAGCTATCAGGAACCGGGCGTGATGAGTGCGGACCGCCTGGAAGGCGTTATGCGCCTGACGCCTGCTCTGGGTCAGCAAAAGATTTACGTGCTGGTATTCACAACAGAGAAAGATTTGCAGCAGACAACAAAGCTGGTTGACCCGGCGAAAGCTTATGCCAAAGGCACCGGTAACTCTGTCCCGGATATTCCGGATCCGCTTGCCCGCCATACCACTGATGGCCTGGTCAAACTGAAAGTTTCCACCAACAGCGCTTCCAGCGTACTCGTTGGCCCACTGTTTGGCTCGTCTGGTCCTGGTCCGGTGACTGTGGGGAATACCGCTGCACCTGTTTATACCGCGCCAGCGGCTACGGCAGCCGCGACCGCAGCCCCAGCTCCGGCGAAGAAAGCTGAGCCGGTACTGAACGACACCGAAGAATACTTCAACAACGCCATTAAGCAGGCGGTGAAGCGCGGCGATGTCGATAAAGCGCTGAAACTGCTTGATGAAGCCGAACGTTTAGGTTCAACCACTGCCCGTTCCACCTTTATCAGCAGTGTAAAAGGCAAGGGGTAACCGTTTCCCCACAGTGCTGATTTGTTAGTAGTTTAGTGCGCCTGAGTGGGCGCACTTTTTTTCGTGCCGCTCACGCTGTTGCACCATTGTTGCGATAGTGATCGCTAAATAACGTTTGACCGCCCTCAATGCGCTTTTCTGCGATACAATGCCATTACGTTATGTATCGGAGAGTCCGGCATGTCACACCCTGCGCTAACGCAACTGCGTTCGCTGCGCTATTTCGACCAAATACCTGCGCTTGACCCGCAGCAGCTTGACTGGTTGCTGCTGGAAGATTCCATGACTAAACGTTTTGAGCAACAGGGCAAGACGGTTACGGTGACGATGATTCAGGAAGGGTTTGTCACCTCCGCTGACATTGCCAGTGAGCTGCCGCTGTTACCAAAAGAAGAACGCTACTGGTTGCGTGAAATTCTGCTCTGCGCGGATGGTGAGCCGTGGCTCGCCGGACGAACCGTGGTGCCTGAATCCACCCTTTCCGGGCCTGAGCTGGCACTGCAACGGCTGGGAAATACCCCGCTCGGGCGGTATCTTTTTACCTCGTCTGAACTTACCCGTGATTTTATTGAAATTGGACGCGATGCCGAACTGTGGGGACGTCGTTCCCGTCTTCGCCTGAGCGGTAAACCGTTAATACTGACGGAGCTTTTTTTACCGGCATCGCCGTTGTACTGAGAGGAAGAAAAAAATGGAGTGGAGCCTGACGCAGAACAAGCTGCTGGCCTATCACCGCTTAATGCGTACCGATAAACCCATCGGCGCGCTACTGCTGTTGTGGCCGACATTATGGGCGCTATGGGTGGCGACGCCGGGCGTTCCACCGCTGTGGATCCTGGGCGTGTTTGTGGCCGGTGTCTGGCTGATGCGTGCGGCGGGCTGTGTGGTCAATGACTACGCCGATCGTAAATTCGACGGACATGTGAAACGGACAGCCAATCGTCCGTTACCCAGCGGGCAGGTCACAGAGAAAGAGGCCCGCGTGCTGTTTATCGTGCTGGTGCTGCTCTCCTTCCTGCTGGTGTTAACCCTCAACACCATGACCATCCTGCTTTCCGTTGCGGCCCTCGCGCTGGCATGGGTCTATCCGTTTATGAAACGCTATACCCATCTGCCGCAGGTGGTGCTCGGCGCGGCGTTTGGCTGGTCGATCCCGATGGCGTTTGCGGCGGTCAGCGAGTCGGTACCGCTGAGCTGCTGGCTGATGTTCCTGGCGAACATTCTCTGGGCCGTGGCTTATGACACGCAATATGCGATGGTCGACCGCGATGACGATCTGAAAATTGGCATTAAATCGACCGCCATTCTGTTTGGTCGTCACGACAAGCTGATTATCGGTATCCTGCAGGTCGCCGTGCTGGCGCTGATGGTGGCGATTGGTCGCCTGAACGGGCTCAACTGGGAGTTTTACTGGTCAGTGCTGGTGGCGGGTCTGCTGTTTGCTTATCAGCAAAAGCTGATCGCAAAGCGTGAGCGTGACGCCTGTTTTAAAGCGTTTATGAATAATAACTACGTGGGCCTGGTGCTGTTCCTGGGGCTGGCGATGAGCTATTTTGGCTGAAAAAAAGCCCGGTGACGCTGAAGCTTACCGGGCCTGCATGATATGAAGCGTCAGATTGTGAGCCGGGTAAGGCGAAGCCGCCACCCGGCTTTTTCACATCACTCGCCCTGCGTCGCACTCTCAATCGTCAAACGCACGTCGGAGGTAATCAGCTCTGCCAGCATCTGATACACCTTCAGCGTCTCTTCCGGCTCGGCATCGCCCGTGTCGCTAATGAACCCTTCATCACGCAGCGTCAGTACCAGTGAACTGAAGACCGCTTTGTCGAAGAATTCCGGGGCGTTGATGCCGTGCAGAACGGACAGGCGCTGTGCCAGCGTCCGGCTCTCTTTCTCCAGCGTACCGCGGTTAATGGAGGGGTTCGCGCTCAGCAGCCAGAAGGTGATAGCGTAGCGCTGCAGCGTTTCACGCGCACCCGCCGCCAGCAGTTGCAGCGTGCGGGAGCGTGACGGATTGATATGCAGCTCGTCGTTAACAACGGTAATCAGCCCCTGACGACGCAGCTCCTCGGTCATTTTATCCAGCTCAATCGCCAGTTCATCCTTGCTCCAGCGCAGGAACAGCTCTGCTTTCAGCATCGGATAAAGCGTCTCTACATGACGCAGCAGCTCCTGACGAGAAATACGGCGATGCTGGGTAATGATCGCCGCCATCAGCGACGGCAGCATCAGCATATGCGCGATATTGTTACGATAGTAGGTCATCAGCACCGCCTGCTCGCGCGGGAGAATGATGATGTCGCCAATCGTATCTTTCTCGACTTCAAACTTGTTCATCTGCAGCGCATGGTCGATCAGCTCGCTCGCCGTGCTGGCAGGCGTCGTTGAATCCACCGAGTAGGGAACGTTGCGCATCAGGTCAAGATAGCAATCCAGCTGCTCCGTAAGCTGTTCACGGGTCAGGGAGCGTTGACGTGACGCCAGCAGCGCCGTACAGCACAGGTTCATGGCGTTTGCGGCACCGGCGTTGTTAATACGCACCATCAGCTCAGCCGCGATACCGTTAACCGTTGGCGTCAGCCAGGCTGGACGCACCGCTTCGATAGGATCGATAGACTCGCGCCAATCGGGAACATGGTTGTTCAGATACGTCATCAACGGCATCGGCTCGCCGAAGTTTACGTAGCCCTGACCAAGATTGCGTAGCTTGCTCAGCCCGCGCAGCATCTGCGGCAGGCTCTCTTTCTCTTTAGTCGCCCCGCGCAGCTCTTTGGCGTAAGTTCCCACTTCCATGACGTGCTCATAGCCAATGTAAATGGGCACCAGCGTGATGGGGCGAGTGCCGCCGCGCAGCATCGCCTGGATGGTCATCGACAGCGTGCCGGTTTTCGGATCCAGCAGACGGCCGGTTCGTGAACGACCCCCCTCCACGAAGTACTCAACGGAATAACCGCGGCTGAACAGCTCGCCCAGATATTCACGGAATACGGTGGAGTAGAGCTTGTTGCCCTTAAAGGTACGACGAATGAAGAACGCTCCCAGGCGGCGGAAAATCGGGCCTGCTGGCCAGAAGTTCAGGTTGATACCGGCTGCGATGTGCGGTGGCACCAGCCCCTGGTGATAGAGCACATACGAGAGGAGCAGGTAGTCCATGTGGCTGCGGTGGCAGGGCACATAAACAATTTCATGCCCGTCATGCGCCAGTTGGCGAACGCGCTCGGCGTTATGGACGTTAATGCCCTGATAGAGGCGGTTCCATGTAAAGCCCAGGATGCGGTCAGAAAGACGGATCATCTCATAGGAGAAGTTCGCGGCAATCTCTTCCATCAGCGCAATGGCGTTCTGCTGTGCTTTTTCATGAGAAATCTTTTTACTGCGCGCTTCGTCTTCAACAGCACGGGCGATCGCTTTGGAAGCCAGCAGCTTGTTGAAGAGATCCTGACGCGCCGGAAGGCGAGGGCCAACGGCGGCCAGACGCTGACGAGCGAAATGCATGCGCGCCACGCGCGCCAGTTTTTGCGCGATGATCTTATCGGTGCCGTGCTCGTCGGCCATCCGGCGTAGCGAGACGGAAGGGGAGAAGCGCACAAAGCTGTCGCGCCCCAGCCAGGAGACGGCGAAGAATTTCTGGATGCCATTAAGCATGCGTAACGGTGGGTTCTCTTCCCCTTTTTCGCGGCCCGGACGACGACCAAACATCACCGACACCGGCACCATCTGCACATCCAGATCGGGATTGCTGCGATGCAGGTCGAGATAGTCGTGGAACAGCTTAATGGACTCTTCTTTTGGCGTGTAATAGGTAAACACGCGTGGCCCACCGTGAATGAACACGTATCGCGGCAACAGCGTACCGTCGACTTCTAACGGTTCAAGCGGGTCAGGTAAATCATGCGCCAGACACTGGGCGCGAAGCGTCAGCAAGTCTGCCTTCGAGTTATAAGGCAAAACATACATAATAGGGCGCGACGTATCGAGCCCCAATTCCAGCGCGGGTTCTGCTGGGATAGACTTACTTTTTACCAGGACGCTTAATGGTAAATTAAGTAATTTGTAGTAAATTCGTGGCCAGCCAGACATAAACGATGTAAAGCCTCTGGTTAATAATGCAATTGCGGCGCAAGGATAACAGAAAGCGCGCGAAATTACTGTTGTTACCCGTCATACTTCAGGCTACAGCGCAACACGTTGCGCCTCCTGTTATTGACGCTATTTCAAATAAAAGGTTCTTTTAATGGCCAATAATACCACTGGGTTAACCCGTATCATTAAAGCTGCTGGCTATTCCTGGAAAGGTTTTCGCGCCGCTTGGGTCAACGAAGCCGCGTTTCGCCAGGAGGGTGTCGCCGCGATTGTCGCGGTGATTATCGCCTGTTTCCTTGATGTTGATGCCATTACCCGCGTGCTTCTGATCGGCTCCGTGCTGTTGGTGATGATAGTGGAAATTATTAATAGCGCTATTGAGGCCGTTGTGGACCGTATTGGCTCTGATTTCCACGAACTTTCTGGCCGGGCAAAAGACATGGGCTCTGCTGCCGTGTTGCTGGCGATTATCACTGCGGTCATCACCTGGGTCATGCTGCTTTGGTCACATTTCCGATGAGCCTCGAGGAATAATTAAGTCCCTGGTTTTTTGTGCAGTTTTTGGTTCCAAAATCGCCTTTGACTGTATATACTCACAGCATAACTGTATATACACCCAGGGGGCGGAATGAAAGCGTTAACGACCAGGCAGCAAGAGGTGTTTGATCTCATTCGGGATCATATCGGCCAGACGGGTATGCCACCCACGCGTGCGGAAATCGCGCAGCGTCTGGGCTTCCGTTCTCCGAACGCTGCCGAGGAACACCTGAAAGCGCTGGCGCGTAAAGGCGTAATTGAGATTGTATCGGGTGCTTCACGCGGTATCCGCCTGCTGGTGGAAGAAGAGACGGGTATTCCGCTGGTGGGGCGCGTCGCGGCAGGTGAACCTCTGCTGGCGCAACAGCATATTGAAGGCCACTACCAGGTTGATCCCGGCATGTTCAAGCCGAGCGCGGATTTCCTGCTGCGCGTAAGCGGTATGTCCATGAAAGACATCGGTATTCTTGACGGCGATCTGCTTGCGGTGCATAAAACGCAAGACGTGCGTAACGGCCAGGTTGTGGTGGCGCGCATCGATGATGAAGTCACCGTTAAACGCCTGAAAAAGCAAGGTAATACGGTTCAGCTGCTGCCGGAAAACAACGAGTTTTCCCCCATTGTGGTAGACCTCCGCGAACAAAACTTCTCTATCGAGGGGCTGGCGGTAGGGGTCATTCGCAACGGAGAATGGCTGTAATCTCATCCTGACAGGCTACGGATCTGCCGTGGCCTGATTCCTTATCCACTCCCGGTATTTTTTCATGTCACTGCTTACGGCATCCGATAAGGCATTGTGGCGTCTTGCACTGCCGATGATTTTTTCCAATATCACCGTTCCTCTGCTGGGGCTGGTGGATACGGCAGTTATTGGTCACCTTGATTCACCCATCTATCTGGGCGGCGTGGCGATTGGCGCGACGGCGACCAGCTTCCTTTTTATGCTCCTGCTCTTTTTGCGCATGAGTACCACCGGGCTTACGGCGCAGGCGTACGGTGCTAAAGATCCTTTGCGTCTGGCGCGTGCGCTGGTTCAGCCGTTAATTCTGGCGCTTGGGGCAGGCGCGTTAATCGCTATATTACGTACCCCACTGATTGATCTGGCGCTGCATGTCGTTGGCGGCAGCGAGGCGGTACTGGAGCAGGCACGACGCTTCCTGGAAATTCGCTGGCTCAGCGCGCCCGCGTCGCTGGCCAATCTGGTTCTGTTGGGGTGGTTACTCGGCGTGCAGTATGCCCGCGCGCCCGTAATCCTGTTGGTGGTAGGCAACCTCCTCAACATCGTGCTCGATCTCTGGCTGGTGATGGGCCTGCACATGAACGTGCAGGGTGCGGCACTGGCGACGGCGATTGCCGAATACGGGACGTTTATCCTTGGTCTGTGGATGGTCTGGCGGGTGCTGGTCATGCGCGGGATCTCCGTTACACTGCTCAAGAGTGCATGGCGAGGCAATATCCGCACCCTGCTGGCGCTTAATCGCGACATTATGCTGCGCTCATTGCTGCTGCAGCTCTGTTTCGGCGCACTGACGGTCTTTGGCGCCCGGCTTGGGCCAGATATCGTCGCGGTGAATGCCGTTCTGATGACGCTGCTGACCTTTACCGCCTATGCACTGGATGGCTTTGCCTATGCTGTGGAAGCGCATTCCGGCCAGGCATACGGCGCACGTGAGAGTGGTCAGTTGCGGGATGTCTGGCGGGCGGCCTGTCGGCAGTCGGGGCTGGTGGCGCTGGCGTTCGCGCTGATTTACGCCTGGTTTGGCGAACAGATTATTGCGTTACTCACCTCCCTTCCTGCACTGCGCGAGCTGGCAAGCCATTACCTCATCTGGCAGGTCATTTTGCCGGTGGTGGGGGTCTGGTGCTATCTGCTGGACGGTATGTTTATCGGCGCGACGCGAGGAGCGGAGATGCGTAACAGTATGGCGGTGGCGGCGGCTGGTTTTGCCCTGACGCTGCTCACGCTCCCCTGGCTGGGTAACCATGGTTTATGGCTCTCCCTGGCGGTCTTTCTCGCGTTGCGAGGCCTGTCACTGGGCTTTATCTGGCACCGGCACTGGCAAAACAATACCTGGCTTCCTTCCCGCAACGATATATCGTGACGGTTAAAGATTCCGAATATGAAATCAACTGCCGAATCCTTAACTACAATTATTATCACGTCCAGCAGAAAAGAACGTAACGGACGTTACGACCCGACGCTTAACTAAGAGGACACGATGATGAATAAAGACGAAATCGGCGGCAACTGGAAGCAGTTCAAAGGTAAAGCGAAAGAACAGTGGGGTAAGCTGACGGATGACGATATGACGGTCATCGAAGGTAAACGCGATCAGCTTGTCGGTAAAATTCAGGAACGCTACGGTTACGAGAAAGACCAGGCGGAAAAAGAGGTCGGCGACTGGGAAAAACGCAACGACTACCGTTGGTAACCGTGTGATACCCGACAGTACAAGGAAGTACTCCCTGAGGGCGGCCATGGGCCGCCTTTGTTTTGGCTGTTAACGCGGCTTTTTCTTTACGAGGATAGAGTGGTCATGGTGGCACGCGTCCTGATGCCGGCAGGCCTCCACTTCTACACACGCAGAGCATAATCCGTGTGCTTCAATGACGTTATGGCGCAAGGCAAAGCCCATTCTGGCCGCCAGCGTATGCATAATATCTTCTACGCCTTCCGCCCCTTCTTCTTTCACCACGCCACAACGGTCGCAGATAAACATGGCCGACGTATGGGTTGGCTGGTCAAAAAGATGACACAACACATAACTGTTTGTTGATTCGACCTTGTGTACAAACCCTTGTTCCAGCAGAAAATCTAGCGCACGATAGACCGTAGGCGGTTTAGCCTGTGGCTCGCTTTCGCGCAGCAGGTCGAGCAGGTCGTATGCGCTGATGGCGCCCTGCTGCAGGGTCATCAGACGCAAGACTTCAAGGCGCTGCGGAGTCAGGCGCACATTGCGTTGCGCGCACAGCTTCTCTGCCTGCGCTAACAGCTCTTTTGTGGACTTATCCATTTAGCACCTCGGATGTTATAGGCTGGAAAACCCTCACTTTACCATGTTCTGGTAAAAACGCCGAGATCCGCCAGGCTGTGCTATACCTGACCCATCGCAAACCGGGAAATTAATGATGAAAAAACCTGACTGTATTCGGCACTGGCGAGACGTGGAAGAGCCAGATAATTCAACCTATCCCGACAGCAACGAGCTTTTCTCCATCGGTGCACCGTTGGCTCGTCACCTGGGGCTCAGGCGAATCGGTATTCACCACGAGCGTTTGCCGCCCGGGCGTCGAACCTCCTATCCCCACGCGGAAAGCGACGAAGAAGAGTTCATCTATGTGCTGGAAGGGTATCCGGAAGCCTGGATTAACGGCTATTTGTGGAAGCTAGAACCCGGCGACAGCGTAGGGTTTCCTGCTGGCACCGGCGTCTGCCATACCTTTATTAATAACACCGAAGAAGAGGTGCGATTACTGGTTGTTGGCGAGGCTAACAAGAAGCACAACCGAATCTACTATCCGCTTAATCCGGAGTATGCCGCCACGCGTGAAGATCGCTGGGTTGATCATCCCCCTCAGTTCTTTGGGCCGCACGATGGAAAACCTGGGAAAAAATAATTTCCTCTTCTATAAATATTGAGGGCCGTCACAAATAACAACAGGCCTGTCCGGAGTTTTACTTAAGGAAATAGCGGGTCTTTTTGTACTTATTCACAGCAATAGTTCGTTCCTGTTTGGGTGATAACAAACAGGGTGATGTTATTAACGACAATAAGACGAGCATACTGTGAAAAAACATTTAAAATTTTCGGTGGTTAGCATCGCTGTCTCCCTGTTTATGGCAAATCAGGCGGGAGCAGCCAATACCTGGACAGAATCACGTAGCGACGCAATGGGTGGCACGGGCGTCGCTTCGGGCAGCTATGGCAGCGGGGCGTTAATCAACCCTGCGTTGTTGGCAAAGGCGAAACCGGACGATGATGTGACGGTTATTTTACCGTCCGTCGGCGTGCAGGTGACGGATGAAGACAATCTTCAGGATGAGATTGATACCATCAACGATAAAATCAATCACTATAAGGATGTGGTTGATAGCCTGACCCCCATCGAAGTGATTACCAACCCGCTGGGCTCAATCAATCAGTTCCAGGGAGCGGCAAAAGATCTTGCCGATGAACTGGACTATCTCAAAGGCAAAACCGCACGCGCTACGGCAGGCGCGGGGATTGCGGTGAGTATCCCTAACGATGTGCTCTCCGTGGCCTTTATGGCGAAAGGCTATGCCCACGGGCGCGTCAGCTCTTCTATCGATCAGCAAGATATTGATTACCTGCGCAGTATCCAAAACAGCGATGCGGTGGCGGCGGGCGTGGCACTGGATGCGGCGCTAAACGGTACCGATCAAATCACGAAAAACCTTAACTCTACGGCGTCTGGCCGGGCGGCAATTGTCTCCGATTATGGTGTTGCCATTGCCCGTCAGTTCGATCTGGGTGGCGTCCCGGTTTCCCTTGGCGTCACGCCAAAACTGCAGAAAACCTGGATCTACAACTACACCACCTCAATTTACGATTACGACAGTAACAAGTGGAACGACAGCCGCTACCGGAAAGACGATACCGGCTTTAACGTGGATGCCGGTATCGCGGCCGATTTCGGCGAGCACTGGACGGTCGGGGTGAGCGGGCAAAACCTGATGTCGCGCGATATCGACACCAAGGACATTCGCATCCGCAACGGGCGCACGGGGGAAGTGGTGAGCTATAAAGACACCTATCAAATCCGTCCGCTGGTGACGGCCGGTGCCGCCTGGCACAACGATCTGGTGACTCTGACCGCCGATGGCGATCTGACAGAAACCAAAGGCTTTAAAAGCGAAGATACCTCGCAGTATGTTGGCGTGGGTGCGGAAGTGACGCCGCTGAGCTGGCTGGCCGTGCGGGCGGGTTATCGTGCCGATATGAAAGGGAATGACAGTAACGTCTTTACCGGTGGTGTCGGTTTTGCACCGTTTAACACGGTCCACGTCGACCTGATGGGGCTCTACGGTGAAGATGAAACCTGGGGCGCAGGGGCGCAGTTGAGTATGACGTTCTAAAGGGCACCGGAGGCGTTGCGCCTCCGGCTTTTCTTTATGCTATAGTAGCGCCCCTTTTCCACCAGATGCTTAAAACTTCGCCATGTCGTCAGAACACCAGACTGCCTTTCCCGCACACCGTTTCTCCATTGCGCCCATGCTCGACTGGACGGACAGACACTGCCGCTATTTCCTGCGCCAGCTCTCCCGCCATACGCTGCTGTACACCGAAATGGTCACCACCGGTGCAATTATTCACGGTAAGGGCGACTATCTGGCGTACAGCGAAGAAGAGCATCCGGTTGCCCTGCAGCTGGGTGGCAGCGATCCGGCTGCGCTGGCGCACTGTGCGAAGCTGGCTGAAGAACGTGGCTACGACGAAATTAACCTTAACGTTGGCTGTCCGTCCGATCGCGTGCAAAACGGCATGTTCGGCGCCTGTCTGATGGGGAACGCACAGCTGGTAGCGGACTGCATCAAGGCGATGCGTGATGTGGTCTCCATTCCGGTGACGGTGAAGACCCGTATCGGTATTGATGACCAGGACAGCTACGAATTCTTGTGTGATTTCATCAATACGGTTGCCGGAAAGGGCGAGTGCGAGATGTTTATCATCCATGCGCGTAAAGCCTGGCTCTCTGGCCTTAGCCCGAAAGAGAACCGCGAAATTCCGCCGCTGGACTACCCGCGTGTGCATCAACTGAAGCGGGACTTCCCGCACCTGACCATGTCGATCAACGGTGGTATCAAGTCGCTCGACGAGGCCAAAACACATCTGGCGCATATGGATGGCGTGATGGTCGGTCGCGAGGCATATCAGAATCCGGGTATTCTGAGGACGGTCGATCGCGAGATCTTCGGCGATGAAGGCGCAGACACTGACCCGGTTGCCGTAGTGCGGGCCATGTATCCGTACATTGAACGTGAGCTGAGTAACGGCACTTACCTTGGCCATATCACGCGTCATATGCTTGGCCTGTTCCAGGGGATCCCGGGCGCACGCCAGTGGCGTCGCTATCTGAGCGAGAACGCGCATAAAGCTGGCGCGGATATCGAAGTGCTGGAACAGGCGCTACGCCTGGTTGCAGATAAACGATAAATCTCGCTAAAAATTCGTCAAATTCACCACGCCCTGCACAGCCTTGCGGGGCGTTTTGCTTTTATAACAACACGTTAGAGTTGGCATGGATCTTGTAATGATTGCGACATCATTCGGGAACTCATGGGAGAGAACCATGTTGGAACTGCTTTTTGTGATTGGCTTTTTTGTCATGCTGTTAGCCACCGGCGTGTCGCTGCTCGGCATTCTGGCAGCGCTTGTGGTAGCGACAGTGGTCATGTTTATTGGCGGATTATTTGCCCTGACGATCAAACTTCTGCCGTGGCTGCTGCTGGCCGTTGCGGTGGTGTGGGTTATACGGGCGATTAAATCACCAAAACTGCCCACTTATCAGCGTAATAACCGCTTTCGTTACTAAGGTATTGAGGGGTTCGTCACATACCTGCAACTTTTCCGGCGGCATTGCTTAGAACGGAATAGGATTTACTTATCGAATCTGTCACTATGGCTGCCGCTAAAGAATTCATCGAGCTGTACCCTACATACAGCCGAACTAAAAAAAGAAAGGGCTTCCTCAGGGAAGCCCAATTTCTTTTATGGGATCAGGGAATTAACAGGCTTGACCCCTGCGTTGACCGGCTCTCCAGCACCTCATGCGCACGTTGCGCATCGCTTAGCGCGTACTTCTGCGCATCAGCCACATCCACTTTGATGACCCCGCTGGCAATCAGCGAGAACAGTTCGTTACTGGCTTCGAGCAACTCTTCGCGATTGGTGATGTAGCCCTGCAGGGATGGACGAGTGACATACAGCGAGCCTTTCTGGTTCAGAATACCCAGATTCACACCGGTCACCGCGCCTGACGCGTTACCGAAGCTCACCATCAGACCGCGGCGCTGCAGGCAGTCCAGAGACGCTTCCCAGGTATCTTTCCCTACCGAGTCATATACCACGCGCACTTTCTTGCCGCCGGTTACCTCTTTTAAGCGTTCAACGATGCTCTCTTCCCGGTAGTTAATCACCTGCCAGGCGCCGGCCTGCAGCGCGCGCTGGGCTTTTTGCGCGCTCCCTACGGTGCCGATCAGTTTTGCGCCTAACGCTTTGGCCCACTGGCAGGCGATGAGTCCTACGCCGCCCGCAGCCGCATGGAACAGGAACTGCTCGTCGGGTTTGATTTCATAGGTTTTGCGCAGCAGATAATAGACCGTCAGCCCTTTCAGGAAGGAGGCCGCGGCCTGTTCAAACGAAATGGCATTGGGCAGGAGGGCAACTTTGTCAGCCGGAACGTTGTGTACGGAGCTGTAAGCGCCCAGCGCCGATTGCGCATACACCACGCGATCGCCTTCTTTAACATGCTTAACGGCGCTGCCCACTTTGCTGACCACGCCCGCCGCTTCGGTACCCAGACCGCTCGGCAGTGACGGCGGTGGATAAAGACCGCCGCGAATATAGGTATCGATGTAGTTAATGCCGATGGCTTTATTTTCAACCTGCACTTCATTTTCGCCAGGCGCGGCGGGGGTAAACTCCACCGCGTTGAGTACGTCAGGGCCACCATGCTTGTGAAATTCAATACGTGTTGCCATGCTTCCTCCAGAATGTGGTAATCTTTCGACCCACTCTTTATCTCGGTAACTCCATTCACTATGGCAGGAAACAAACCCTTCAACAAACAGACTGAACCTCGTGAGCGTGATTTTCAGGTCGCCGGGTTAAAAGTCCCGCCGCACTCGATTGAAGCGGAACAGTCGGTGTTGGGCGGTTTAATGCTGGATAACGAGCGCTGGGACGACGTCGCCGAGCGCGTCGTGTCCGACGATTTCTACACCCGCCCGCACCGCCACATCTTCACCGAAATGGCGCGCCTGCAGGAGTCCGGTAGCCCGATTGACCTGATTACGCTCGCGGAATCGCTGGAGCGGCAGGGGCAACTGGACAGCGTTGGCGGTTTTGCTTATTTAGCAGAACTGTCGAAAAACACGCCAAGTGCAGCGAACATTAGCGCTTATGCGGACATCGTTCGCGAACGCGCCGTTGTTCGTGAGATGATCTCGGTCGCGAATGAAATCGCCGAAGCGGGCTTTGATCCGCAGGGTCGCACCAGCGAAGACCTGCTCGATCTCGCGGAATCCCGCGTCTTTAAAATCGCTGAAAGTCGCGCCAATAAAGACGAAGGCCCGAAAAACATCGCCGATGTGCTCGATGCCACCGTCGCCCGTATTGAACAGCTCTTCCAGCAGCCGCACGATGGCGTAACCGGAGTTAACACCGGCTATGACGATCTCAATAAGAAAACCGCAGGCCTGCAGCCGTCGGATTTGATTATCGTCGCCGCGCGTCCGTCGATGGGTAAAACCACCTTTGCGATGAACCTCGTCGAAAACGCGGCGATGTTGCAGGATAAACCGGTCTTAATCTTCAGTCTGGAGATGCCATCTGAGCAGATCATGATGCGTTCTCTGGCGTCGCTTTCTCGTGTGGATCAGACCCGTATCCGTACCGGTCAGCTCGACGATGAGGACTGGGCGCGTATCTCCGGCACCATGGGGATCCTGCTGGAAAAACGTAACATTTATATCGATGACTCCTCCGGCCTGACGCCGACAGAAGTGCGCTCCCGTGCGCGCCGTATCGCCCGCGAGCATGGCGGTATTGGCCTTATCATGATCGACTACCTTCAGCTGATGCGCGTGCCGTCGCTCTCCGATAACCGTACGCTGGAGATTGCGGAAATTTCCCGCTCGCTCAAGGCATTAGCCAAAGAGCTGCATGTGCCTGTCGTGGCGCTCTCGCAGCTTAACCGCTCCCTGGAACAACGTGCCGACAAACGCCCGGTCAACTCCGACCTGCGTGAATCCGGCTCCATCGAGCAGGATGCCGACTTAATCATGTTCATCTACCGTGATGAGGTTTATCACGAGAACAGCGACCTGAAAGGGATCGCCGAAATTATTATCGGTAAACAACGTAACGGCCCTATCGGTACGGTACGTCTGACCTTTAACGGACAGTGGTCGCGTTTCGACAACTATGCCGGTCCTCAATATGATGATGAGTAATTTCTAAGGAAATCAAATGCAAGCGGCAACTGTTGTGATTAACCGCCGCGCTCTGCGACACAACCTGCAACGTCTGCGTGAACTAGCTCCTGCCAGTAAACTTGTTGCAGTCGTGAAAGCGAACGCTTACGGACACGGTCTTCTTGAGACCGCGCGAACGCTCCCCGATGCCGACGCCTTTGGCGTTGCCCGTCTTGAAGAAGCCCTCCGCCTGCGCGCGGGGGGGATCACCCAACCGATTTTGCTGCTCGAAGGCTTTTTTGAGGCTGCAGACCTGCCGACCATTGCAGACCAGCATCTGCACACGGCGGTACACAACGAAGAACAGCTTTCCGCTCTCGAAACCGCTGAGCTGAGCGAGCCAGTCACCGTCTGGATGAAGCTCGACACGGGCATGCACCGTCTGGGCGTACGTCCGGAACACGCGCAGGCGTTTTATCAGCGTCTGTGCCAGTGCAAAAATGTCCGCCAGCCGGTAAATATTGTCAGCCATTTTGCCCGGGCTGATGAGCCTGACTGCGGCGCTACTGAACAACAACTCGACACCTTTAACACCTTCTGCGAAGGCAAGCCGGGGATGCGCTCTATCGCGGCCTCCGGTGGCATTCTGCTGTGGCCGCAGTCGCACTTCGACTGGGCGCGTCCGGGGATTATTCTTTACGGCGTATCGCCGCTGGAGAACAGACCCTGGGGGCCGGACTTTGGCTTCCAGCCGGTGATGTCCCTGGTGTCTAAGCTGATTGCGGTGCGTGAGCACAAGGCGGGGGAACCGGTGGGTTACGGCGGCACCTGGACCAGCGCGCGTGACACCCGGCTGGGTGTGGTGGCGATGGGGTATGGCGACGGTTATCCACGTGCTGCGCCGTCCGGTACGCCGGTTCTGGTCAATGGCCGCGAAGTGAAGATTGTCGGTCGCGTGGCGATGGACATGATTTGCGTAGATCTCGGCCCCGATGCCCAGGATAAAGCGGGCGACGATGTGGTGATGTGGGGTGACGGTTTGCCCGTCGAACGCATCGCGGAAATCACGAAAGTGAGTGCTTACGAACTTATAACGCGCCTGACATCAAGGGTGGCAATGAAGTACATCGATTAAACTGCTGTGAATGCCGGGGGGCAGCGTTGCCTGACCCGGCATGGAACAGGTTAAACGCTCGATCTTCTGTCATATCCGGTTTATTGTTGAATTCCCTGCCTCATCGAATTCCGGAGAACCATCGCGTGTTTCAGAAAGTTGACGCCTACGCCGGCGACCCCATTCTCTCCTTAATGGAGCGTTTCAAAGAAGATCCTCGCAGCGACAAAGTGAATCTCAGCATTGGTCTGTATTACAACGAGGACGGCATTATTCCTCAGTTGAAAGCCGTTGCTGAAGCGGAAGCGCGTCTTAACGCCGCCCCGCACGGTGCTTCTCTTTATCTGCCGATGGAAGGGCTCAATACTTACCGTAACGCCATCGCGCCGCTGCTGTTTGGTGCCGATCACGCGGTGCTCGCACAAAAACGTGTGGCAACCATCCAGACCCTGGGCGGTTCAGGCGCGCTTAAAGTGGGTGCGGACTTCCTGAAAAAATACTTCCCGGATTCAGGGGTATGGGTCAGCGATCCCACCTGGGAAAACCACGTGGCGATTTTTGAGGGTGCTGGCTTTAAGGTGGCGACCTATCCATGGTTCGACAGTGAAACCAACGGCGTGCGCGTTGACGCGCTGCTGGAAAAACTGAATACCCTGCCAGAGCGCAGCATAGTGCTGCTGCACCCGTGCTGCCACAACCCGACCGGGGCAGATCTCACCAACGCTCAGTGGGATGCGGTGATTGAGGTGCTGAAAGCGCGCAACCTGATCCCCTTCCTCGACATCGCCTATCAGGGCTTTGGCGCAGGGATGGAAGAAGATGCCTATGCCATCCGTGCCGTGGCCAGCGCCGGGCTGCCTGTTCTGGTCAGCAACTCGTTTTCAAAAATCTTCTCCCTGTACGGCGAGCGCGTGGGTGGCCTCTCTGTGGTGTGCGAAGACGCCGAAGCGGCAGGTCGCGTACTGGGGCAACTGAAGGCGACCGTGCGCCGCATCTACTCCAGCCCGCCAAACTTTGGCGCGCAGGTGGTGGCGACTGTGCTGGGAGACGAACAGCTAAAAGCCAGCTGGCTTGCAGAAGTGGAATCCATGCGTAAGCGTATTCTGTCGATGCGTCAGGAGTTGGTTAACGTGCTGAAAGAGGCCGTACCGGGGCATAACTTCGACTATCTGCTTAAACAGCGCGGGATGTTTAGCTACACCGGGCTGAGCGCCGCACAGGTTGAACGTCTGCGCGAAGAATTCGGCGTCTACCTGATTGCCAGCGGACGTATGTGCGTGGCGGGTCTGAATGCCAGCAACGTTCATCGCGTGGCGCAGGCATTTGCTGCAGTAATGTAAGTACTTACTCACCATCCCTCTCCCCGTGGGAGAGGGCCGGGATGAGGGCATCAGGCCGCACAAACAGGTTGCCCGGCATTCTGTGATCTTCTTCTTTTTATCCAACCTCATAAGCAAAAACTCCTTCCCTTCATCTCCCGCTGGGGTTATGGTCGGATAGATTTTTGACCAGTCGCTCAAATTAAAACGATAACAAACTGAATATTCAGGGGAAAATATGCGCAAGATCACACTGGCGCTCAGCGCCGCCTGCTTATTGTTCTCGCTTAACAGTACGGTCGTCGCGCGCGCTTCCGCACCGACGCCGCTTTACACCGGCACTACCGCCGCTATTCTGGCTGAACAAGCCCCCATTCACTGGGTCTCTGTAGCCCAGATTGAAAACAGCCTGATGGGCCGCCCGCCAATGGCCGTGGGCTTTGATATTGACGATACCGTTCTCTTCTCCAGCCCCGGGTTCTGGCGCGGTAAAAAAACATACTCACCGGACAGCGAAGCGTATCTGAAAAACCCGGAGTTCTGGGAAAAGATGAACAACGGCTGGGACGAATTCAGCATCCCGAAAGAGGTGGCCCGCGCGCTTATCGCCATGCATGTAAAACGCGGCGACAGCATCTACTTCGTTACCGGACGCAGTCAGACCAAAACGGAAACCGTCTCTAAAACCCTGCAGGATGATTTCCTGATCCCGGCGGCCAGCATGAACCCGGTGATTTTCGCAGGTGACAAACCGGGACAAAACACCAAAACCCAGTGGCTGGAGCAGAAACATATCAAAGTCTTCTACGGTGATTCAGATAACGATATCAGCGCCGCGCGTGATGTGGGAGCCAGAGGGATCAGGGTGTTACGCGCCTCAAACTCGACCTATCGCCCGCTGCCAATGGCCGGGAAGTTTGGCGAAGAGGTTATTGTGAACTCAGAGTATTAAACCGTCGGCGGTGAGTTTGGCTCTTTTTTAATCAAATCTCGTCGCTGCGGGTTTTACCTTTCGTCTTCTTGCTGCACACTTAGAAAGATTCACTTTCATAACGGAGCAGCACATGTGGTACCAACAAACCCTGACCTTAAGCGCTAAACCTCGCGGATTTCACCTGGTGACGGATGAAGTTATCGGGCAGATCCGCGATCTGTCGCGCGTCAAAACGGGTTTGCTGCATCTGCTGCTTCAGCACACGTCGGCCTCTCTCACGCTTAATGAAAATTGCGATCCCACCGTCCGGTCTGATATGGAGCGGCATTTTCTGAAAACCGTTCCGGACAACGCCTCCTACGAGCATGACTATGAGGGGGCGGACGACATGCCTTCGCATATCAAATCTTCTCTGCTGGGCGTATCGCTAATGCTGCCGGTACACAACGGGCGGCTTCTGCTGGGAACATGGCAAGGGATCTGGCTGGGAGAACATCGCATTCACGGTGGTTCGCGTAAAATTATCGCAACGCTACAAGGGGAATAAAGATGACAATTTCGGAGCTACTGCAGTACTGCATGAGTAAGCCAGGCGCGGAGCAGAGCGTTCACAGCGACTGGAAAGCCACGCAGATTAAAGTGGGAGATGTGTTGTTTGCGATGGTGAAAGAGGTGGAAGGCCGCCCGGCGGCGTCGCTGAAAACCAGCCCGGAGCTGGCGGAGCTATTACGTCAGCAGCACGACGATGTCCGGCCGAGCAAACATTTGAACAAAGCGCACTGGAGTACGGTCTATCTTGACGGTTCACTCCCGGGATCGCAGATTTACTACCTGGTGGACGCGTCTTATCAGCAGGCGGTTGAGCTGCTGCCGGAAGCGACCCGACAGCAACTCTCCGTGTGACAATTACAGCAACGGTTTAAGGAAGCGCGCGGTGTGCGAGGCTTCGCACTCTGCAACGGTCTCTGGCGTACCGGAGACGAGGATTTCACCGCCGCCGCTGCCGCCTTCCGGGCCGAGATCGACAATCCAGTCCGCGGTTTTAATCACGTCCAGGTTGTGCTCAATGACCACAATAGTGTTGCCCTGATCGCGAAGCTGGTGCAGAACGTCGAGCAACTGCTGGATATCCGCAAAGTGCAGACCGGTGGTCGGCTCATCGAGAATGTACAGCGTCTGCCCGGTACCGCGTTTGGACAACTCACGCGCCAGCTTCACGCGCTGCGCTTCACCTCCAGAGAGCGTGGTCGCTGACTGCCCCAGACGAATGTAGGTCAGGCCTACGTCCATCAGCGTCTGCAGCTTACGCGCCAGCGCAGGCACGGCATCAAAGAACTCGCGCGCCTCTTCGATGGTCATATCCAGCACTTCGTGGATGGTCTTGCCTTTGTACTTAATCTCCAGCGTTTCACGGTTATAGCGTTTGCCTTTGCACTGGTCGCACGGCACGTAGATATCCGGCAGGAAGTGCATCTCAACCTTGATCACGCCGTCGCCCTGACAGGCTTCACAGCGGCCGCCGCGAACGTTAAAGCTGAAACGTCCTGGCGTGTAGCCGCGCGAACGCGCTTCCGGTACACCGGCGAAGAGTTCACGGACGGGCGTGAAGACGCCGGTATAGGTCGCCGGGTTGGAACGCGGCGTACGGCCAATCGGGCTTTGGTCGATGTCGATAACTTTATCGAAATGTTCCAGCCCCTGAATGTCGCGGTACGGTGCAGGTTCGGCCAGCGTCGCGCCGTTCAGCGCCGTCTGCGCAATCGGGAACAGCGTATCGTTGATCAGCGTCGACTTACCGGAACCGGATACGCCGGTGATACAGGTAAACAGCCCGACGGGCAGCGTCAGCGTCACGTCTTTCAGGTTGTTGCCGCGAGCGCCGGTGAGCTTCAGCACTTTTTCCGGGTTCGCCGCCACGCGCTGTTTCGGCACTTCAATTTTGCGCTTGCCGCTCATGTACTGACCAGTTAACGACTCTGGCACCGCCATGATGTCTTTCAGGGTGCCTTCCGCGACCACCTGGCCGCCGTGCACGCCCGCGCCCGGGCCGATGTCGATCACATGGTCGGCAGCACGGATCGCATCTTCGTCGTGCTCGACCACAATCACCGTGTTGCCGAGGTTACGCAGATGAATAAGCGTTCCGAGCAGACGCTCGTTGTCTCGCTGGTGCAGGCCGATGGACGGTTCGTCCAGGACATACATGACGCCCACCAGGCCCGCGCCAATCTGGCTGGCCAGACGGATACGCTGGGCTTCACCGCCGGACAGCGTCTCTGCGGAGCGGGAAAGCGTCAGGTAGTTCAGGCCGACGTTCACCAGGAATTTCAGACGGTCACCGATCTCTTTCAGTACTTTTTCGGCAATCTTCGCACGCTGGCCGGAGAGCTTCAGGTTGTTGAAGAAGTCCATTGCGTGACCGATGCTCATGTCTGAGATGGTCGGCAACGCCGTGTTTTCGACAAACACGTGGCGCGCTTCGCGACGCAGACGCGTGCCCTCACAGGTGGCGCAGGAGCGGTTGCTGATGAACTTCGCCAGCTCCTCGCGCACCGCGCTGGATTCGGTCTCTTTGTAGCGGCGCTCCATGTTGTGCAGCACCCCTTCGAACGGGTGGCGACGCACGGAGGTATCGCCGCGATCGTTCATGTATTTGAACTCGATGTTCTCTTTACCGGAACCGAACAGGATCACTTTGTGCACGTTCGGGCTCAGGCTGGCCCACGGCGCTTCCACGTCGAACTTATAGTGCTCTGCCAGCGATTTAAGCATCTGGAAGTAGTAAAAGTTACGCTTATCCCAGCCACGGATCGCACCGCCAGCCAGCGACAGTTCAGGATTCTGGATCACGCGGTCCGGGTCAAAATACTGCTGTACGCCCAGGCCGTCACACGTCGGGCAGGCTCCCGCCGGGTTGTTAAAGGAGAACAGACGTGGCTCCAGCTCACGCATGCTGTAGCCGCAAATCGGGCAGGCAAAGTTGGCGGAGAAGAGCAGTTCTTCCGCGTTCGGGTCGTCCATATCGGAGACCACCGCCGTACCGCCAGAGAGTTCCAGCGCAGTTTCAAAGGATTCCGCCAGACGGGTCGCCAGATCGTCACGCACTTTAAAGCGGTCAATCACCACTTCGATGGTGTGTTTTTTCTGCAGCTCCAGCTTAGGGGGATCGGACAGGTCACACACCTCGCCGTCGATACGGGCGCGGATATACCCCTGGCTTGCCAGGTTTTCCAGCGTTTTGGTGTGCTCGCCCTTACGCTCTTTAATGATTGGGGCAAGCAGCATCAGGCGTTTGCCTTCTGGCTGCGACAGCACGTTATCCACCATCTGGCTCACGGTCTGCGCCGCCAGCGGCACGTCGTGATCCGGGCAGCGCGGCTCACCTACGCGGGCATACAGCAGACGCAGGTAGTCATGAATTTCGGTAATGGTACCGACCGTTGAACGCGGGTTGTGGGAGGTGGACTTCTGCTCAATAGAGATAGCAGGCGAAAGCCCCTCGATATGGTCTACATCCGGTTTTTCCATCAATGACAGGAACTGGCGCGCATACGCAGAGAGTGATTCAACGTAACGGCGCTGTCCTTCGGCATACAGGGTGTCGAAAGCCAGTGAGGATTTGCCAGACCCCGAAAGCCCGGTCACGACGATGAGTTTGTCGCGAGGGATTATGAGGTTGATATTCTTGAGATTGTGGGTGCGGGCGCCCCGAACTTCGATCTTATCCATTCACCTTTCCCGGTTGGAACACGGATTGCCTGGTTTGTTTGAAGGACAAACGGCTGTCAGAAACGGCTAATTATGACACAATTTAACCTGTTTGAATATACAGTATTGGAATGCATTTTCTGAATAGCTGTGTAACAATGCCGAGTTCGCGAGAGATTTCTGAACCCGCCACGCAACTATGCAAATTGACGCGTGGAAATGGTACACTCGCGCGTTTACACTATTAAGAAACGTATTCAGGAGACACGAACATGGCCAGCAGAGGCGTAAACAAGGTGATTCTCGTCGGTAATCTGGGCCAGGACCCGGAAGTACGCTACATGCCGAGTGGTGGCGCAGTTGCCAACATTACGCTGGCTACTTCCGAATCCTGGCGTGACAAAGCGACCGGTGAGATGAAAGAGCAGACCGAATGGCACCGCGTTGTGCTGTTTGGCAAACTGGCAGAAGTGGCCGGTGAGTATCTGCGTAAAGGCTCTCAGGTGTATATTGAAGGCCAACTGCGTACCCGCAAATGGACCGATCAATCCGGTCAGGAAAAGTACACCACTGAAGTGGTGGTAAACGTTGGCGGCACCATGCAGATGCTGGGTGGCCGTCAGGGCGGCGGCGCACCAGCAGGTGGCGGCCAGCAGCAGGGCGGTTGGGGCCAGCCTCAGCAGCCACAGGGCGGCAACCAGTTCAGCGGCGGCGCGCAGTCTCGTCCACAGCAGCAGTCCGCACCGGCACCGTCTAACGAACCGCCAATGGACTTCGACGACGACATTCCGTTCTGATTGTCTTCAGCACTAAAGAAAGCCCTGCTGTTGCAGGGCTTCTTGTTTAATTCTCATCACGTTATATTTGGTGCCTGACCCATCTCATCCGCGAGGAGCTATGCCACAACAACTCTTTGATCCCGCAGACGTTCAGAAGACATTCGCAATGCTCACGGTGGATAACCACAACGCTGCGTTGCTGAACGAAATTTCTCCTTGCGCGTCAGTGGATGAAGAACTGTGCTTTGGCCCATTCCCGCCGGGATATCATTTTGTCAGAGCTGAAAATCGAATTGCTGATATTCCTAATGAGCACTTTGAACTGGCGCTGGTCAATGAAATTACGCAGGAGATTGTTTACTACAATCGCGTGATTTATCAGAAAGATGCATTTTTAAATTACATGCCAGTGACGCAAATTCTGATATGGCGCTCGCCTAAACCGTCGCACCGTGGCGTGTTGCGCGATTTGCCAGGAAAAGTGTTTTCTCAGTATTTGCTGGAAAAATACAATGTTATCATCACAGACCGTCACCAGACACGTGATGGTATGAGTTTCTGGCAATCACGTCTGTATGATGCTATCGCCAGCGGCCATCATTTGTACGCCTATGACATGATTACCTGTGAAATGAGACCGATAATGAAAGACAGCGATATCGGCAATCAGGTTGATTGGCTATGGGGCGATGAGGAGCATCATCAGAACCGGCTGGCGATCATCAGTAAACTCCCGCTGCCTGCTGTGGATTGATGCCTTGAAAATAAAAAAGCCTCGTAAGAGAGGCTTTTAACATGCTGTTATGAAACGACCATCAGGTAATCACCATCGGCCAGTCTGGTGGCGTATGGCTCATTGCCTCAACCATCACTACTTTAATATTTTCCCAGACGGCGGCAATATCCAGCAGGGTGATACCAAGCAGACCCGTTGCAAACCAGCAAGCCGCGCCCAGTCCTAACAGCGTACTGATAACCGCAAGACCCGCGTAGTCAGATTTACGAAACTGAATGTTCAGCGTGCTGGCTAAAAACATCAGTACCGCACTCAACAAAGGCCAGCGCAGGAGAACCATGCTGGTCGTAATGGTTGCCATAAAACCCATCCTCTCCAAAACAGACGAACTGAATGAAACAGTGTTTCTCGTTACATGATATGTGTGAACTATATCACATTTGTTGATTTATTCGCCAGTGTCTGTGCGAGCAGATTGGGGATTTTATTACGCTGAAAAAGAGAGGCGGCAGGATGGGGTTGCCTTCGACATCGGCGGATGCGAACCCACCACGTGCCGGGAGCAACCTCCTTCGAACGAGCGGAGGAGGGCAACGGCGTTCCCAGCGATGCCTTTTTATAAGTGAAGCGTTATTCTCTGATGATCCTGGAAATAATGTGGTAATAGCCGAACGTTTATAAAACATTGATCAAATTACATCCGCGCAAATAGTATAAAACGTCATGTTGATGTTGTACTTTTTTCATGCTGCCAGAAGTTTGGCTTAATCAACGATCCTCTGTTGCGTTATCTTCAATCCCCCCGTTCAGGCTGGATAAATATTTCCCTTAATAGAAACGGAACGAATACTTTTAGTTTAGCTTACGGACAAATATTATCGTCATAACGAAATTTAAGATTTTTAATACTAAAAGTCAGTTGCTAACTTCGCATGATTCATGCAACGTAATCACCTGTTTATCAAAGCATCCGGCCTTCATTACTACAGGCGTACAACATGCAGGGATATAGGGCGGGAAATGAATCGTAGCGCGCGGCGCAAGATGCTCAGAGTGGTAGGGATCATCATGGTAGTTATGCTGCCGGTGATGCTTGCGCTATGGTTTGCCCAGCTAAGAGCAGTGTCGGAAACAAGCGCGCAGTTACGCACATTTGCTGAACTGGCTTTAGACAAAACTGAACTGGTTATTGAACAGGTTGATCTGGCCCGGGCCGAAGCGGAAAAATATCAGGGTAAAGTTTGTACGCCGTCACATCGGCAATATATGTTGAACGTGGTTCGCGGCCGTCTGTTCATCGCTGATTTAATTTATGCCGAAGGCCAGAATTTTCGTTGTTCATCCATTTTTACCCCGGATCGGCCCTATGCGATCTCCCCCGCTAATTACATCCGAAAACCCGATATCGCTATCTATTATTACCGTGATACGCCATTTTTCACTGGCTATAAAATGACATATATGCAGCGCGGGAATTATGTCGTGGTGGTTAATCCGCTCTCGTACAGTGAAGTGATGTCCACCGATCACTCTCTCTCATGGGGCGTGTACGATACGGTAACGAATGCCTTCTTTTCCGTCAGTCAGAAAGCCAACGTTTCTTTATTAAACTCGATGATTCGGGATAAGGACGTGGTATTTCAAAAAGATGACCGTTTTTATACGGTGGTAAAATCGGATAAACGTCCGATTGCCGCCATCGTTTCAACGTCGAATAAACGCTTCTATGAAACGCTCTACCATCAGGCGACGTTGACGCTGCCGCTGGGAATGATCTGTAGCATCATTATTTTGCTGGTCTGGTCGCGCACCCACCGTGAGCTGAACTCCCCAGGACGATTGCTGCATCGGGCGCTGAATAAACGTCAGCTTTGTGTCCATTATCAGCCAATCATCGATATCAAGAATAATCAGTGCGTGGGGGCAGAGGCGTTGTTGCGCTGGCCTGGTTTTAACGGGCCTGTCATGAGCCCGGCGGAATTCATCCCGCTGGCGGAAAAAGAGGGGATGAGTGAACGCATCACGGATTATGTTGTAGAAGAGGTCTTCAGCGATCTGGGCCATTTCCTGGCCGCGCATCCTGGCCTCTATATTTCGATCAACCTGTCGGCGACGGATTTTCACTCTTCGCGGCTGATCGCCATGATTTCCGACAAAGCGCGGCACTATGCCGTGCGTGCGCAGCAGATCAAAATCGAAGTGACGGAGCGCGGATTTATTGATGTGCCGAAAACTACGCCGGTTATCCAGGCTTTTCGTCAGGCGGGTTATGAAGTGGCAATCGACGATTTTGGTACAGGTTACTCGAACCTGCATAATCTCTACTCGCTGAATGTCGATATTCTGAAAATCGACAAATCCTTTATCGACACCCTAACCACCAACAGCACCAGCCATCTTATCGCCGAGCATATTATCGAGATGGCGCAGAGCCTGCGGCTCAAAACCATTGCGGAGGGGGTAGAAACTGCCGAGCAGGTAAGCTGGTTGTTGAAGCGCGGCGTACAGTTCTGTCAGGGATGGCACTTCGCGAAAGCGATGCCGCCCCAGGAGTTTATGACCTGGCAGCAGCAACCTTTGCACTGATAAACCTTAATTCAACTGGTGACGGTAATCGCTTGGCGTGCGGTCAAACTCGCGCCGAAACACGCGGGAAAAGGTTTGTTGCGACACATACCCCAGATCCATCGCGATATCAAAAATAGGCCGCTGCGTAGAGCGTAACGCCTGCGCTGCCAGCAGTAACCTGCGCTGACGAATGTACTCACCCAGCGTCTGGTGCATTACGGTCCGGAACATTCTCTGTAAATACCATTTCGAATAGCCCGACTTTTTCGCGACCACATCAATGTTCAACGGTTGGTCGATATGTTCATCAATCCATTCAATAAGTGTCTGAATAATTTGCTGATGCGACATAAGGTTGCCCTCTGTAGATACAACTTTCCTGGTTGATTCGTCGTTTTCTCTGTGGGGGAGTATAATTCCTCAAGTTAACTTGAGGTAAAGAGGTTTTATGGAAAAGAGATTGCCGAGAATAAAAGCGCTTTTGACCCCGGGTGAAGTGGCTAAGCGAAGCGGTGTGGCAGTATCGGCGCTCCACTTCTATGAAAGTAAAGGGTTAATCAAAAGCATCCGTAACGCCGGAAACCAGCGTCGCTACACCCGTGACGTGCTCCGCTACGTGGCGATTATTAAAATTGCGCAACGAATCGGAATTCCCCTGGCCACTATCGGTGAGGCGTTCGGCGTGTTACCGGAAGGCCACACGCTGAGCCCGAAAGAGTGGAAAGAGCTTTCATCCCAGTGGCGTGAGGAGCTGGACCGGCGTATTCATACGCTGGTGGCGCTGCGTGACGAACTGGACGGGTGCATCGGTTGCGGCTGTTTGTCGCGCAGCGATTGCCCGTTACGCAACCCCGGTGACAAACTGGGCGAACAGGGGACGGGGGCGCGGCTGCTGGAAGAAGATTGAGATCTGTTTGCCGGGTGGCGGCTGCGCCATCCAGCAAAAAGCATAATAAAGAACTAAAGCGCCACATAAGGGCGCTTTAGTTTTTTCCGGTCTTTGTCTTTCTCTCTATCCCGCTGGCTCACGGGAGGGTTTCCCCCGACATCAGCACCCCTCATGTCGAGCTGGTTGAGGAGGTTCCGGTTTGTGCTGACACTTTAATTCTATGTAAGGGCCGCTTTTTCGCCAGTCACCGGGGCCGCTTTTTTGGCGAATATTTTTCGCGGTGTTGTTCAATTTTCTATAGTTAAAAAGTATGAATAACAGGAGACCTCTATGCTCACGGTACATCACCTTAACCAGTCGCGCTCACACCGCGTGATCTGGGCTCTGGAAGAACTTTCTCTGCCCTATGAGATTGTTCACTACCAGCGCAAAAAAACGATGCTGGCTCCCGAGTCCCTTAAACGCGTGCATCCGTTGGGCAAGTCACCGGTCATTGAAGACAACGGACTGATCCTTGCTGAATCCGGTGCCATTCTGGAGTATCTGCAGGAAACCTACGACGCAGAATCGCAGCTTAAGCCGCTGGATCCTGCCCACAAGGTGCAATACCGCTTCTGGCTACACTATGCAGAAGGTTCTCTTATGCCGCTGCTGTTAATGAAGCTGGTATTTAGCAGCCTCGGTAAACCGCCCGTGCCGTTTGGAATACGCACGCTGGGGAAAGCGCTGGGTCAGGGTGTGCAAAAAGCCTATCTCAATCCCCAGCTCGAAACCCACGCGCGTTTTATTGAATCTCACCTGGCTGAAAATAGCTGGTTTGCCGGAGAGACTCTCAGCATGGCCGATATTCAGATGAGTTTCCCGATTTTTGCCCTGCTGGCGCGTGGCGGTGTCGAGGATCTTCCGCACACCCATGCCTGGAAGAAAAAGGTCGAAAATCGTCCTGCCTGGCAGAGAACCCTGGAACAAGGTGGGCCATTAACGATCCCTGGCGAGGCGTAATTTGTAACCCCATTGCGCATAAACGATAACGTTTGCGCATCCTCTGCTTATTTCTTCATCGTCATAAGGGAAATTTAGCGAAAAACGAGAAAGTTCAGTTGAAAAGGGCGGTGATTAGGCTGGATAATCGTTTGCCTAAATTTGACCACCCGTTTTGTAAGCGCGGAGCTAAACGTTTGCTTTTTTTGTGACGCCCCTTTTCGTCGCAAACGCAGCACAAGGATTTGACGTTTTGCTGGCAGTGGAGTCTCCACCACGCTTACGGACTTTCTATAAAAACTCTCAGGGGATGTTTTCTATGTCTACGCCATCCGCGCGTACCGGCGGTTCACTTGACGCCATCTTTAAAATTTCTGCTCGCGGCAGCACCGTGCGCCAGGAAATCGTTGCCGGTCTGACAACGTTTCTGGCAATGGTGTACTCCGTCATCGTTGTGCCGGGCATGCTCGGTAAAGCAGGCTTCCCACCGGCAGCGGTCTTTGTTGCAACCTGTCTTGTCGCCGGTGTTGGCTCCATCGTAATGGGGCTGTGGGCGAATCTGCCGATGGCGATTGGCTGTGCCATTTCCTTGACCGCCTTCACCGCGTTTAGCCTGGTGCTGGGCCAACACATCAGCGTACCGGTTGCCCTGGGCGCCGTCTTCCTGATGGGCGTGCTGTTCACCATTATCTCGGCAACCGGCATTCGTAGCTGGATTTTGCGCAACCTGCCGCACGGCGTAGCACACGGCACCGGTATCGGTATCGGGCTGTTTCTGCTGCTGATTGCCGCCAATGGCGTGGGTCTGGTCATTAAGAACCCGCTGGACGGTCTGCCGGTGGCGCTGGGTCACTTCGCCAGCTTCCCGGTGATCATGTCCCTGATTGGCCTGGCGGTGATTATTGGTCTGGAAAAACTGAAAGTCCCAGGCGGCATTCTGCTGACCATTATCGGTGTGTCCATTGTTGGCCTGATTTTCGATCCGACCGTGCATTTCTCCGGTATTTTTGCCATGCCGTCACTGAGCGATGACAACGGTAACTCCCTGATTGGCAGCCTGGATATTGTCGGCGCGCTGAACCCGGTGATCCTGCCAAGCGTGCTGGCGCTGGTGATGACGGCGGTGTTTGATGCCACCGGTACCATCCGTGCGGTGGCCGGTCAGGCGAACCTGCTGGATAAAGACGGTCAGATTATCGACGGTGGCAAAGCGCTGACCACCGACTCCCTGAGCAGCGTCTTCTCGGGTCTGGTAGGCGCTTCTCCGGCTGCGGTCTATATCGAGTCCGCTGCGGGCACCGCGGCAGGCGGTAAAACTGGCCTGACCGCCATTACCGTTGGTGTGCTGTTCCTGCTGATCCTGTTCCTCTCTCCGCTCTCTTATCTGGTGCCAGCCTACGCTACGGCTCCGGCACTGATGTACGTCGGCCTGCTGATGCTGAGCAACGTGGCGAAAATTGACTTTGCGGACTTTGTGGACGCGATGTCAGGCCTGATCACTGCGGTATTTATCGTGCTGACCTGTAACATCGTGACCGGCATCATGATCGGCTTCGCGTCGCTGGTGATTGGTCGCCTGGTCTCCGGTGAGTGGCGCAAGCTGAACATTGGCACCGTGGTTATCGCCGTTGCGCTGGTGGTGTTCTACGCGGGCGGCTGGGCAATCTAAATTGTCCTTTGATGCGAAAACGGGTGGCTCAGGCCGCCCGTTTTTATTTTCAGGACTCATCCCGTTGCCTTTTGCGTTACTCTGGGGAAGATAGAATAAAAGGCACGACGCCTTCCGTAGTACATAAGTAACACAGCAAACAGGGAACGCATGGAAATCTTTTTCACAATACTCATCATGACCCTTGTGGTCTCATTATCCGGGGTGGTTACACGCGTACTGCCCTTTCAGGTCCCCCTGCCATTAATGCAAATTGCCATCGGCGCGCTGCTGGCGTGGCCGACGTTTGGCCTGCACGTTGAGTTCGACCCGGAACTGTTCCTCGTGCTGTTTATCCCGCCACTGCTGTTTGCTGATGGCTGGAAAACACCCACGCGCGAGTTTCTGGAACATGGGCGCGAGATCTTCGGTCTGGCACTGGCGCTGGTCGTCGTGACCGTGGTCGGGATTGGTTTCCTGATCTATTGGGTGGTTCCGGGGATCCCGTTAATACCCGCTTTTGCGCTGGCCGCAGTCCTGTCGCCAACCGATGCCGTGGCGCTGTCCGGCATTGTGGGTGAAGGGCGGATTCCGAAGAAAATCATGGGCATCTTACAGGGAGAGGCGCTGATGAACGACGCCTCCGGTCTGGTTGCCCTGAAGTTCGCCGTGGCCGTCGCGATGGGAACGATGATCTTTACCGTGGGTGGCGCGACCCTGGAATTCTTTAAGGTTGCTATTGGCGGTATCCTGGCGGGCTTCGTGGTGAGCTGGCTGTATGGCCGCTCGCTGCGCTTCCTCAGCCGCTGGGGCGGTGATGAACCCGCAACGCAGATCGTACTGCTGTTCCTGCTGCCGTTTGCCTCCTATCTGATTGCCGAACACATTGGCGTGTCGGGCATTCTGGCAGCGGTCGCGGCAGGGATGACCATCACCCGCTCCGGCGTAATGCGCCGCGCGCCGCTGGCCATGCGTCTGCGTGCAAACAGCACCTGGGCAATGCTGGAATTTGTCTTCAACGGCATGGTCTTCCTGCTGTTGGGTCTGCAGCTGCCGGGCATTATGGAATCCTCTCTGGTGGCGGCGGAGGCCGATCCGAACGTTGAAGTCTGGATGCTCTTTACCGACATCGTGCTGATCTACATGGCGCTGATGCTGGTGCGCTTCGGCTGGCTGTGGACGATGAAAAACTTCAGCGTGCGCTTCCTGAAGAAAAAGCCGATGGAGTTTGGTTCGTGGACCACGCGTGAGCTGCTGATTGCCTCCTTTGCGGGGGTACGCGGGGCGATTACCCTGGCCGGTGTGCTCTCCATTCCGCTGCTGTTGCCGACGGGCGATGTCTTCCCGGCGCGTTATGAACTGGTCTTCCTGGCGGCGGGCGTGATCCTGTTCTCACTGTTTGTCGGGGTGATTATGCTGCCGATTTTGCTGCAGCATATCGACGCCGGGGACGCCACGCAGCAGCATAAAGAGGAGCGGATTGCCCGCGCCGCCACTGCCGAAGTGGCGATTGTCGCTATTCAGAAAATGGAAGAGCGCCTGGCCGCCGATGCCGAAGAGAACATCGACAATCAGCTGCTGACGGAGGTGAGCTCACGCGTGATTGGTAATCTGCGTCGCCGGGCTGACGGCCGTAACGATGTGGAAAGCTCGCTGCAGGAGGAGAACCTGGAGCGCCGGTTCCGTCTGGCGGCGCTGCGCTCCGAGCGTGCCGAGCTGTACCACTTGCGTGCCACGCGGCAAATCAGTAATGAAACGCTGCAAAAGCTGCTGCACGATCTGGATCTGCTGGAAGCGTTGTTGATAGAGAATCAGTAACGCTGTTTTTGCCCGGTGGTGCTGCGCTTACCGGGCCTACGTGCTCTATCGGTTCCCTCTCCCTGTGGGAGAGGGTTACGGTGAGGGCACCCAAAATCCCTCACAACATTGCAGCCACGCCTGGGCGCTGTGCGACAAATATATCCCTTCTCGCCAGATCATCCCCAACTGCCAGTGCAAATCGCTTTCGAGTGGGATCCAGCGCAGCGTGTTTTTATCCAGACGCTCGCAAATCGGCTGCGGCAGAATGGCAATCCCCACGCCTGCCTGCACCATCGCTGCCAGGAAATCCCACTGGCCGCTGCGCACCGCAATGCGCGGCTTCACGCTATGTTGATTAAACAGCGTCATCAGCTGGCGGCTGAGGGCGAAATCTTCGTTGTAGATCAGCAGAGGGTATTCGCCGAGCAGCTCAGGTTTCACTGAGTCTCGCTTCAGCCAGTCGCCGGAGCGGGGAACCAGCACGCACAGCGGATGGCTAAAGAGCGGAAGCGTCGCCAGACCGCTCTCTTCCTCAACGGGGAGGGCTGTCATGGCGACGTCCAGCTCGCCGTTGGTTACGGCCTGCTGGACGGTTAATCCACCAAACTCCGAAATTTTGAGTTCAACGCCGGGGTAACGCTGGCGAAACAGGCTAATCGGCCCGGCCATCATCATCCCGACCATCGGCGGAATACCAAGGCGCAGCACCCCTTTGGTCAGGTGGTTAATATCGTCTAGCTCCGCTTCCAGCTGACGAAACTCGGCCAGGATCGCCAGGCCACGTTCAAACACCACGCGCCCGGTATCGGTAAGCAACAGCTTGCGTCCGTCGCGGATCAGCAGGGTACAGTTGAGTTCATCTTCGAGGTTTTTCAGCATTTTGCTGATGGTGGGCTGGGTAACAAATAACTTCTCCGCTGCGCGGGTAAAACTCTGCTGGCGAACCACTTCGACAAAATAGCGCAGCGTTCTTATGTCCATGATTATTCCTCGAAACTATACCTTCGATGATTTTAATTCATTTCAGTCCATACCGTGCGCTCACTATACTGGCGCCTCGTCTCATTTTTGAGGAAAACCCCCATGGCCGTGGCGTTAAGCCGTGTTACGCCTGCCGTTGTGCAACGACTCCAGGTACCGGTTCAGGTACTGCTCTACGCGGGACTGTTTGTTTTTGCGGAATATCTTGTCGGCTGGCTGCATCTGCCGCTGCCTGCCAACCTGGTGGGGATGGTGTTGATGCTGACACTCATTCTCTGCCGCGTTATCCCCCTTAGCTGGGTGCGTGCCGGCGCGCGCTGGCTGCTGGCAGAGATGTTGCTGTTCTTTGTTCCTGCCGTGGTGGCAGTGGTGAACTATGCGCAACTGCTGATGGTGGACGGCTGGCGGATCTTCGCGGTCATCGCCCTGAGCACGCTGATGGTGCTGGGCGCCACCGCCTGGGTGGTGGACAAGGTTTATCGCTTCGAGATCCGCAGGCAAAAACATGACTAACTTCCAGATAAGCGTGCTGTGCCTGATTGCCACGCTGGTTATCTACTTTGCCAACAAACGCCTGTATCGTCGCTTTCACGCGCTGCCGCTGATGCCGCTGGTCTTCACGCCGATCCTGCTGGTGCTGATGCTGGTTTTTGGCCATATCTCCTGGCAAAACTACATTGGTGAATCCCACTGGTTGCTGTGGCTACTGGGGCCAGCCACCATCGCCTTTGCGGTGCCGGTGTACGACAACCTGAATATCATTAAACGTCACTGGATGTCGCTCAGCGCGGGGGTGATTACCGCCACGGTGGTGGCGGTCTGTAGCTCCGTCTGGCTGGCGCGGCTGTTTACGCTGCCCGATGAAATTCAGCGTAGCCTGGCCGTGCGCTCGGTAACGACGCCATTTGCGCTGGCAGCCGCTAAACCGCTCGGCGGACAGCCGGATCTGGTGGCGCTGTTCGTGGTTGTCACCGGTGTCTTCGGTATGGCGGTAGGCGATATGCTGTTTCTGCGGCTTTCTATCCGTGAAGGGTTGGCAAAAGGGGCGGGATTTGGCGCGGCGTCACACGGCGCGGGAACGGCACGCTCTTATGAGTTGGGCCAGCAGGAGGGGGTTGTAGCAAGCCTGGTGATGATGCTCTCCGGCGTGTTGATGGTGCTGATTGCGCCGCTGGTGGCATGGGTGATGTTCTGAACTCCCCGGCCCGAAGGCCGGGGATCAAGACTCAGTGTGCGCGGCCTTGTTCCACGCCCAGGCCGGTTTGTGAGCGGATAAACTGGGCGCGGAATTTCTCACGCTCCAGGTTCCCCTCCGGCGAGTTGTCGGTTGCAGAGAAGATCCAGATACCGATAAACGCCACGGCGATTGAGAACAGCGCCGGGTACTCATACGGGAAGAGCGCCTTTTCGTGACCGAGGATCTGCACCCAAATCGTCGGGCCGAGGATCATCAGGATCACCGCGGTCAGCAGCCCCAGCCAGCCGCCTACCATTGCGCCACGGGTGGTCAGTTTAGACCAGTACATGGAGAGCAGGATGATAGGGAAGTTACAGCTCGCCGCAATTGAGAAGGCCAGCCCCACCATGAAGGCAATGTTCTGCTTCTCGAAGAGGATCCCCAGCAGGATCGCCACCACACCCAGAATCAGTACGGTGATTTTGGAGACTTTGAGCTCTTCACGCTCGGTTGCGCCTTTGCGGAACACGTTCGCGTACAGGTCATGCGACACCGCAGATGCACCGGCAAGCGTAAGCCCGGCAACCACGGCAAGGATGGTGGCAAAGGCCACGGCTGAGATAAAGCCGAGGAACAGATTGCCGCCTACCGCATCCGCCAGATGCACTGCCGCCATGTTGTTCCCGCCAATCAGCGCGCCCGCCGCGTCTTTAAATGCCGGGTTCGCTCCCACCAGCATGATGGCGCCGAAACCGATGATAAAGGTCAGTATGTAGAAGTAACCCATAAACCCGGTGGCGTAGAAGACGCTCTTGCGCGCTTCGCGGGCATCGCTCACGGTGAAGAAACGCATCAGGATATGTGGCAAGCCTGCGGTACCAAACATCAGACCCAGACCGAGTGAAAGCGCGGATATCGGGTCTTTCACCAGCCCGCCCGGGCTCATGATCGCTTCCCCTTTCGGGTGGACCGCCATCGCTTCGGTAAACAGGTTGTTGAAGCTAAAGCCGACGTGTTTCATCACCATAAAGGCCATGAAGCTCGCACCGAACAGCAGCAGAACCGCTTTGATAATTTGCACCCAGGTGGTTGCCAGCATGCCGCCAAACAGGACGTACATCACCATCAGCACACCCACCAGCACCACCGCGACGTGGTAGTTCAGGCCGAACAGAAGTTCGATCAGTTTGCCTGCGCCAACCATCTGGGCGATCAGATACAGCGCCACCACCACCAGCGAACCGCAGGCGGAGAGAATACGAATCGGACCCTGCTTCAGGCGATACGAAGCCACGTCAGCAAAGGTAAAACGCCCCAGGTTGCGCAAGCGTTCGGCGATCAGGAACAGAATGATCGGCCAGCCCACCAGGAAGCCGAGAGAGTAGATCAGACCATCGTAGCCGGAGGTGTACACCAGCGCGGAGATCCCAAGGAAAGACGCGGCAGACATAAAGTCGCCCGCAATCGCCAGCCCGTTCTGGAAACCGGTAATATTACCGCCCGCAGTGTAGTAATCATTACGGGAACGGACGCGTTTCGACGCCCACCAGGTGATATACAGCGTCAGCACCACGAAAATCAGGAACATGATAATCGCCTGCCAGTTGGTTGGCTGGCGCTGAACCTCGCCGGTAATGGCATCTGCGGCGTGTGCCGCAAAGGGAAGTGTGGCGGCAAGCGCCGTCAGGACTCTCTTCATGATGCTTTTACCTCACGCAGTACCGCTTTATTAAGACGATCGAATTCGCCGTTCGCGCGCCAGACGTAGACGCCGGTCAGCACAAACGAAATCACAATCACGCCAATGCCAATCGGAATGCCCCGTGTGACGCTGGTGCCCTCATGCAGCGGCGTACCCAGCCAGTGTGGGGCAAAGGCGATAAGCAGAATAAAGCCGACGTAGATAATCAGCATGATGATGGAAAGTAAGAAGGCAAACCGTTGCCGTTTATCAACGAGCTCCCTGTAGTGCGCACTATTCTCTATCTGCTGACAAATATCGTTATTCATCACAGAGTTCTCCAGAAGTAAGGTTGGTTTGTTTTATCCCCTCTCCCCTATGGGGAGAGGGTTAGGGTGAGGGGAGGAAGGTGCGGTCTGATGCCCTCACCCCGGCCCTCTCCCACAGGGAGAGGGAGAAAAGGTTACGAAGGCATTGCGATGGACTGCTTCTCTTCGAGCAGTTTTTCCACCACGCCCGGATCGGCGAGCGTTGAGGTATCACCAAGGTTGCTGGTGTCCCCTGCCGCAATTTTGCGCAAGATACGGCGCATAATTTTGCCGGAACGAGTTTTCGGCAGTGAGTCAGTCCAGTGCAGCACATCCGGCGTGGCAAGCGGGCCAATCTCTTTGCGGACCCAGTTGCGCACGTCGGCATACAGTTCTGGCGATGGCTCTTCACCGTGGTTCAGCGTCACGTAGGCGTAAATCGCCTGGCCTTTAATGTTATGCGGGATCCCCACAACGGCGGCTTCGGCAATCTTCGGATGCGATACCAGCGCGGATTCAATCTCCGCGGTGCCCAGACGGTGGCCGGAGACGTTCAGCACATCGTCCACGCGCCCGGTGATCCAGTAATAGCCATCCTCGTCGCGACGCGCGCCGTCACCGCTGAAGTACATGTTTTTAAAGGTTGAGAAGTAGGTCTGCTCGAAGCGTTCGTGGTCGCCAAAGAGCGTACGTGCCTGGCCCGGCCAGGAATCGACGATCACCAGGTTGCCTTCGGTGGCACCATCCAGCGGATTGCCTTCGTTATCCACCAGCGCAGGCTGGACGCCGAAGAACGGTTGGGTCGCTGAACCGGCTTTTAAGCGGGTCGCACCCGGCATTGGGGTGATCATGAACCCACCGGTTTCGGTCTGCCACCAGGTGTCCATTACCGGGCATTTTTCGTTGCCGATCTTCTTCCAGTACCACTCCCAGGCTTCCGGGTTGATAGGCTCGCCGACGGAGCCGAGGATGCGCAGGGAAGAGCGGTCAGTGCCTTCTATCGCTTTATCCCCTTCCGCCATCAGCGCACGGATCGCCGTTGGCGCGGTGTACAGAATGTTGACCTGGTGCTTATCGACCACCTGGCACATCCGCGCCGGGGTTGGCCAGTTTGGTACACCTTCAAACATCAGCGTTGTTGCACCGCAGGCCAGCGGGCCGTACAGCAGATAGCTGTGACCGGTGACCCAGCCCACGTCGGCGGTGCACCAGTAGATATCGCCCGGATGGTAGTCGAAAACGTATTTAAAGGTGGTGGCCGCATAGACCAGATAGCCACCGGTGGTATGCAGTACGCCTTTCGGTTTGCCGGTGGAGCCGGAGGTATAGAGGATAAACAGCGGATCTTCCGCGTTCATCTCTTGCGGTTGATGCTGGTCGCTTGCTTTTTCAATCAGGTCACTCCACCACAGGTCGCGCCCTTCATTCCAGTCGATCTTGCCACCGGTACGCTTAAGGACGATAACGTTGCTGACGGTTTTGACGTTCGGGTTTTTCAGCGCTTCGTCGACATTTTTCTTCAGAGGAATACCGCGCCCGGCGCGCACGCCTTCATCAGCGGTGATCACCAGTTTCGAACTCGAGTCGACAATACGCCCGGCAACCGCTTCCGGCGAGAACCCGCCAAAGATAACGGAATGGATCGCGCCGATGCGCGCGCAGGCCAGCATCGCCACCGCCGCTTCCGGCACCATCGGCATATAGATGGCGACCACATCGCCTTTTTTAATGCCCTGGTCCAGCAGCACGTTAGCGAAGCGGCACACGTCGCGGTGCAGCTCTTTATAAGAGATATGTTTGCTCTGAGAGGCGTCGTCGCCTTCCCAGATAATGGCCGTTTCGTTACCGCGTTCGGCAAGGTGGCGATCGAGGCAGTTCGCCGCAAGGTTTAGCGTGCCGTCTTCATACCATTTAATAGAAACGTTACCCGGCGCAAAGGAGGTGTTCTTCACCTTCTGGTAAGGTTTGATCCAGTCAAGAATATGGCCCTGCTCGCCCCAGAAAGCGTCAGGATCAGAGACAGATTGCTGATACTTCTCGTGGTACTGCTCCGGGTTGATCAGGCAACGGTCCGCAATGTTAGCGGGAATGTCGTGTTTGTGTATTTGGCTCATGGCTTTTTTTCTCCTTGTAAGATGTTAATAATATGTCGCAAAAACGTTAATAGTAGGGGCTTTACAAGCTTTGTTTATTATTTGGGCGGCAGATCACGCATTGTTTGAAGCGTATGAAAAATGAGCGAATGAAACTTTGAAGAAAAATAATTTACCGGACGGATTATTCACATTTGCGCATAAAAAATCGTTTTTATAACAAATGGTTATTTATGAGAATTATCGTAAACTCGCGTCATAACGGCTTTTCGTAGTGAAATGCGTTGTTCTTTAAGGCTTGCGCAACACACCGCGCAGATGATACTCATACGCCGCGTTAAAAAATCCCATAAACCAACGCAACACAATTCATACCCTTTCAGTATGTCTCCATATTCATGCAGTCTGCATGAATAGGGCGCTTCATTGAGGAAGTCAGTTTCTATGAAAAACGTTAAAGTCAGCCTGGCCTGGCAAATCCTGCTGGCCCTTGTGCTGGGTATCCTGCTGGGTAGCTATCTCCATTATCACAGCGACAGCCGCGAGTGGCTGATTGCGAACTTGCTCTCCCCGGCGGGCGATATCTTTATTCATTTGATCAAAATGATCGTGGTGCCGATTGTCATCTCGACGCTGGTGGTCGGTATTGCCGGAGTCGGTGATGCAAAACAGCTGGGCCGCATCGGTGCAAAAACCATTCTCTATTTCGAAGTGATCACGACGATTGCCATCATCCTTGGCATTACCCTGGCGAATGTCTTCCAGCCAGGTTCCGGGATCGATATGTCGCAACTCGCGACGGTGGATATTTCGAAATACCAAAGTACGACCGCTGAAGTGCAGAGCCATGCACACGGCCTGATGGGTACCATCCTGTCGCTGGTGCCGACTAACATTGTGGCGTCGATGGCGAAGGGCGAGATGCTGCCAATCATCTTCTTCTCGGTGCTTTTTGGTCTGGGTCTTTCCTCTCTGCCTGCCACGCACCGTGAACCGCTGGTCACCGTGTTCCGCTCCATCTCTGAAACCATGTTTAAAGTGACCCACATGGTGATGCGTTACGCGCCGGTTGGGGTGTTTGCGCTTATCGCGGTAACCGTGGCGAACTTCGGTTTTGCCTCCCTGTGGCCGCTGGCGAAGCTGGTAATTCTGGTGCATTTCGCCATCCTGTTCTTCGCGCTGGTGGTACTGGGCATTGTGGCGCGCCTGTGTGGGCTGAGCATCTGGATCCTGATCCGCATTCTGAAAGATGAGCTGATTCTGGCGTACTCCACGGCCAGCTCTGAAAGCGTGCTGCCGCGTATTATTGAGAAGATGGAGGCCTATGGTGCCCCGGCTTCTATCACCAGCTTCGTGGTGCCAACCGGCTACTCCTTTAACTTGGACGGCTCGACGCTGTACCAGAGCATCGCGGCCATCTTTATTGCCCAGCTGTACGGCATTGATCTGTCGCTGTGGCAGGAAATTGTGCTGGTGCTGACGCTGATGGTGACCTCAAAAGGGATCGCGGGCGTGCCGGGTGTCTCCTTCGTGGTGCTGCTGGCGACGCTTGGCAGTGTCGGTATTCCGCTGGAAGGCCTGGCGTTTATCGCCGGTGTTGACCGTATCCTCGATATGGCGCGTACGGCGCTGAACGTGGTTGGAAACGCGCTGGCAGTGCTGGTTATCGCCAAGTGGGAACACAAGTTCGACCGTAAAAAAGCGCTGGCGTATGAACGCGAGGTGCTGGGTCGTTTTGATAAGACGGCTGACCAGTAACATCCTAAGCCCGGTGGCGCTGCGCTTACCGGGCCTACGGGTTTTGTAGGCCGGGTAAGGCGAAGCCGCCACCCGGCACGTTATTCTCCGCTCAACGCATCAAACTCTTCACATCCCGTATCAAACCCTTCCGTACAGCTCAGGTTCAACCAGTAGAGCGCCTTCTGTTTATTGGGCGTGATAAAGCCTTTCTCGCCCTGCTGGAACAGCATCCCTGCCCAGTATTCGGCATAGCCAGTGCGTGACAGAGACGAGCTGCGCTTAAACCATGATGCCGCCAGAGCGTCGTCCTGGGCCACTTCTACACCGTTGGCATAAATCAGACCCAGCAGCATTTGCGCATCTACCGCAGAGTCGTTGTCGATATCTTCGGTGGCCGTCTGCAGCAGTTTGATGGCCTGCGGGTAGTCTGTTTTGCCACCCTGGGTATTCACCAGGACGCGTGCCAGCATAATGGCGCCACGCTTGCTGCCCGCAATCGTGGCCTGCTGTGCCAGCGCTTTAGCCTGAGCGTAATCGCCCTGAGTAAAGTGGATCTGAGACAACAGGGCCATGGCATCGATGTCGCCCCCTTTTGCCGCTTTCTCTGCCCACATCGCCGCCTGCTTGCTGTCGCCGGAGCTGAACCAGGTGTCGGCGAGATAATACTGAGCGCGTGCATCGCCCGCCTCCGCCTGTGCTTTGTACTGGCTGCCAATCTCATCGGCATGGACGGACGACGTAACAAGTAATAACAACAGTAAAAATGGTTTCATGGATTCTTATCATCTGGGTACACGCCGCGCAGTATAATCGCGGCCATAGAATAAAAAAACGGGTGCGTTAAGACCTCAGCATCCTGCAAGCCGGGCGGAACTGTCATTCCGCCCGCAGAGGTTAGCCTGCAACGCAGGCTAATTTCGCCGCCACCTCCTGATGTTCACTCTTTATTGTCAGTTCGCATAACTTTCCGCAAGTGATAAAGGTAAAGATCACTATCGTCAGGCAGATAATAAAGACAATGCCTAACGCAGTTTTTAATGGCGTCATGCCTTTTACTCCTTGTCAAAAAAAGAATAAGAGGCTACTCTCAACCTGTAGGTTGTTGAGGGGTAGCCTCGGGTAAATGAATATTGCCCGGGGCTTTCCACTTTCTGTCCCTCAACAATGCTCAAGACAGAAAGTCTTAAGCACCCGCTGCACATCTTATCCATCTGAATCAAAATGCAAAGATGTAATTCTTTTTCGTGCAATTTACATTATTTCTGCGAGCAGCTTTCAAGATTAATAATTGATATTTTTAATGAGTTAGGCGGAAATAAAAAGGGAGTGAATATTTCACTCCCTTTATTCATCAATTAAATAATACCATTATCCCATCGCACTTTCGCGCAAGCGGGCTTTCAGCTTGTTATATTCGTCGATCACATACTGTTCCGCAGCGTGCTGATCCGCAATCGGCTCCACGCGTACGGCGCAGTACTTATACTCCGGCGTTTTGGTTATCGGGCTTAAGTTCTCCGTCACCAGTTCGTTACAGGCGCCAATCCACCACTGGTAGGTCATGTACACCGCCCCTTTGTTGGGACGATCGCTGACCTGCGCACGGGTAATGATCCTACCTTTACGCGAGTTCACCCATACCAGCGCTTCGTCTTCAATGCCAAGACGTTCAGCGTCGGCGGTGTTGATCTGCGCATAACCAGGTTCGTCCGCCAGCGCTGCCAGCGCCGCGCAGTTGCCGGTCATCGAACGGCAGGAGTAGTGGCCCACTTCACGCACGGTGGAAAGCACCATTGGATACTCATCAGTGAGTTTATCAATGGGGGCAACCCAGTCGCAGGTGAAGAACTGTGCCAGCCCATTTGGGGTGTCGAATTTCTCTTTAAAGAGATATGACGTGCCCTGGTCGGCCTCAGACTCATCCCGGCACGGCCACTGGATATACCCCAGTTCACCCATTTTTTCATAGGTTGCACCGTAGAAGTCCGGACACAGATGCCGCAACTCGTCCCAGATCTCCTGAGTGTTGTTGTAGTGCATCGGATAACCCATGCGGGTGGCAATTTCGCTGATGATTTGCCAGTCGGTTTTCAGATCCCACTTCGGCTCCACCGCTTTAAAGAAGCGCTGGAAGCCACGGTCTGCCGCCGTGTAAACCCCTTCATGCTCGCCCCAGGACGTTGACGGTAAAATCACATCCGCCGCTGCCGCGGTTTTGGTCATAAAGATGTCCTGAACAATCACCAGCTCCAGATCCTCAAACCCTTTACGCACCGCAGAGAGCTCGGCGTCGGTCTGGAGAGGATCTTCGCCCATGATGTAAGCCGCCCGCACTTCACCATGTGCCGCCCGGTGCGGCAGCTCGCTGATGCGATACCCGGTGTGCTCCGGCAAACTTTCCACGCCCCACGCTTTGGCAAACTTCGCGCGGTTTTCCGGGAACTTCACGTACTGATAGCCCGGATAGGTGTCCGGCAGCGCACCCATATCGCAGGCACCCTGCACGTTGTTCTGACCGCGTACCGGGTTCACCCCGACGTGTGCCTTGCCAAGGTTGCCGGTCAGCATGGCGAGGCTGGTCAGGGAACGCACGGTTTCCACGCCCTGATAGAATTGGGTCACGCCCATGCCCCACAGAATGGCGGCGGTTTTCGCCCCGGCGTACATCCTTGCTGCCTGACGGATCTCCTGCGCGCTGACGCCGGTGATCGCTTCGACAGATTCTGGCGTATAGCCTTCGACAATTTTCCGATACTCTTCAAAACCTTCCGTACGAGTGGCGACAAACGCCTGGTCGTAGAGGTTCTCCTCAATAATGACGTGCCCCATGGCGTTCAACAGCGCGATGTTCGAGCCGTTTTTCAACGCGATGTGCATATCTGCAATACGAGCCGTTTCGATTTTGCGCGGATCGCAGACGATGATTTTCGCCCCGTTCTGTTTGGCGCGAATAACGTGGTTCGCGACAATCGGGTGAGAATCCGCCGGGTTATAGCCGAAGATAAAGACGAGATCGGTGTTGTCTATCTCGTTAATTGCATTACTCATTGCGCCGTTTCCGACCGACTGGTGCAGACCTGCAACCGATGGGCCGTGTCAGACGCGAGCGCAGCAGTCGACGTTATTGGTTCCAATAACGGCGCGCGCGAATTTTTGCATTACATAGTTGGTTTCGTTACCCGTCCCGCGCGATGACCCGGTGGTCTGGATCGCATCCGGGCCATATTTTGCCTTAATGGCGCTCAGGCGGGTGGCGACGTAGTCCAGCGCCTCGTTCCACGAGACGGCTTCCAGCTTGCCACCGCGTTCACGGCGGATCATGGGGGTTTTCAGGCGCGGGGTGAGGATTTGGGTATCGTTAATAAAATCCCAGCCGTAGTACCCTTTCAGGCACAGCGTGCCCTGGTTGGTTTTCCCCTGTGCGGCCTCCGCCCGGACGATTTTGCCGTTATCGACCACCAGGTGGATCTTGCAACCTGAGGCACAATAAGGGCAAACCGTGACGACTTTTTTCATCAGTCTGCTCCAGTTAATCATTTCGCAGCCATAATGCAGCTTTTATGCCATGTTTTTCGTGTGGGTATCACTCGACTTTACGGGCGTTCTCCTGGCAAAACCCTGACGAAAAGCAGGCAATCGTCAAAATTGACGTGTCGAAAAGGCAGCGGATGTGACATGGGTTGTAATTCCGTCACGTAAAAATCCATTTGGCTGGAGCCGACGGCAGAATAGTTCAGACTTAACATAATCCCCTGACGGAAGCATGCGATGAAACCGGCGATTCTGGTGGTTGATGACGATACGGCAGTGTGCGAGCTGCTGCAGGATGTGCTCAGCGAGCACGTCTTTACGGTGCTCGTCTGCCATAACGGACAGGACGCACTGAACCGGGTTCATCAGGAACCGGGAATTGCCCTGGTCCTGCTGGACATGATGCTGCCGGATATCAACGGCCTGCAGGTCCTGCTGCAGTTGCAAAAGCAACGCCCGGATCTGCCGGTAGTGATGCTTACCGGGCTGGGGAGTGAGTCTGACGTGGTGGTAGGGCTGGAGATGGGGGCCGACGACTACATTGGCAAACCGTTTAATCCGCGTGTGGTGGTCGCCCGGGTTAAAGCCGTGCTCAGGCGTACCGGAGCGCTGGCGGCTGACACGCCCGCGCCACGAGTGGCGGGCATTGCTTTTAATGGCTGGACGCTGGATACCACCCGCTGCGAACTGATCGATCCGCAGCGTAACCCCGTACCGTTGACCCAGGGTGAATACGGCCTGCTGCTGGCGCTTACCCAGAATGCCCGCCGGGTACTGAGCCGCGAGCAGCTGCTTGAGCTGACCCACAGCGAAAGTGCCGATGTGTTTGACCGCACCATCGACGTGTTGATCATGCGCCTGCGCCGGAAAATCGAAGCCAATCCGCACCAGCCCGCATTAATCAAAACGATCCGCGGGCTGGGCTACGTCTTTGCCGCCGATGTCTGTCATCCCGATAGGGCGGCGTAAGTGCTTACGTTATGGCAGCGACAATAAGCGCGGCGAAAATCGCCGTGATGACCAGGTACTTCAGTGCGTAATAGAGCTTCCGATTACGCTTCTTCAGACGCTGACCGCGTTCTCGCCCGGCGTGCACATATTTGAAGATACGGTTAATTCCCCCGGTGCGGTCGTTATCGTCATTGGGGGAGCTGGCCGCTGACATCAGCGTTGTCCCGACCCAGTGGTTAACCGCCTGCGCCCAGCGCCATTTCATCGGACGTTCGATATCGCAGAAGAGAATAATCCGCGTGTGATCCGATTTATTCTCCGCCCAGTGCACGTAAGTTTCATCAAAGATGACAGCCTCACCGTCACGCCAGCTGTGGCGCTGCTGGTCAACCTCTATAAAGCAGCGATCGTCATTTGGCGTGACCAGGCCTAAATGGTAACGAACCGAGCCGGCGTAGGGATCGCGATGCTTGCCGAGCTTCGCGCCCGCCGGGAGTTCGGCAAACATTGCCGCTTTCACGGACGGGATCTCACTCACCAGTTGTGTCGTAACGGGGCACAGGGTCTGAGCCGAGGGATGCGCATCGGCATACCATTTGAGGTAAAACCGTTTCCAGCCGCGTTTAAAGAAAGTGTTAAAACCGGCATCGTTATGATTTTGTGCCGCCTTAATATGATCCTGCAAACGCAGCGCCTCTTCGCGAATGACCTCCCAGTTTTCCGTCAGTTTATTTAATTCCGGAAAGCGCTCGGTTTCAAAAAAGGGCTGTCTGGCGGGCAGCGAAGAGAACGCCGTCATAAACATATTGATAGGCGCCATAAAGGTGGAGTGGTCGAAAAGTTGACGGGAAAGCGTCTGTTTTTCTTTGCCGCGCGAATGCGCATAAATAACACTGATAATAAATATAGCGATGATAATTGCTGCGAACATTTTTCCTTGTCCTCTGTATCTCTCATTTCGGAAAAGCGTGTGGGCAATATGTTGCCCACGCCGAATGTGCCAGACGCAGAGAGTGTAGTTCGGCTATGCAAAATTCATAGAACTGTAATCAAAAATCGCAATTTTTGTTAATTTAGGCGTTGCTCTCCTGAATAAAGCGCGTCAATTCCTCCAGCGTTTTTGCTCCATCAATGGCATTCGCGGCCAGCAGGCTTGCCCGGGCGCAGGCATGCGCCAGGTAAATACTCTCTGCCAGCGGCAGCGATTCATGACAGCCATATAAGAAACCGGCACAAAAGGCGTCACCCGCGCCAACGCTGCCAATAATCTCCTCCTGAGTCAGCCTCCATGAGGGGATCCAGCGTCCTTCTTCGTTTGCGGCTTCTCCCCAGGCACCTTCCGGGCAGTGGATCACCACCCGTTGCCGGACGCCTGCCGCCAGCAGCTGCGCGGCGGCTTCAGCGATGTGGGCAACGTGCGGTGCGTCGTTGCCGTCGCGCATCTCAAGGCCGCTAAATTCTCCGGCTTCCAGTTCGTTAATGACCAGATAATCGAGATGACGCAGGGCAGGGAGGACCAGCGGCTGATAGCGCGGATCGCCCTTACGGGAGACCAGATCGAGCGAGGTTTCATACCCCTGTTCGCGCATCTGCGCCAGCAGCCGTGCGCTGCGGGTGCCGTATTCGTCATCTGGCATATCCAGACTGTCGAGCAGCAGCAGGTAGCCGAGGTGGAAGATTTTCATTGTGCCGTCGAGACGGTCAAACGCGGGGAGATCCAGCAGGCGGTTGGCCCCGGGAGAGTGGAAAAAGGTGCGCTGTCCGCTGGGGTCGGTCATCACCTGCGACATGGAGGTTGGCGCAAAGGTGGTGCGCTGTACGCGTTGCCGATTGACGTGATACTGGTCGAGCATTGCCAGAATGTAGTCCCCGTCGCTGTCTTCGCCAATCAGCCCCACCGCCTGCAGCGGCAGGCCGACGTGCATTTTCGCCAGCGTCAGCAGGACGTTAAGCGGCGCGCCGCCGGTGGAACGCTCGCTGTGGGTAATTTCTGCCAGCCAGCCGCGTTCCGGCCATTGCACGATCTGGTGAACGTGATCCACCAGCATATTGCCCGCGGCGATGATCCCTTTGCGTTCCATTATGCCTGCCCCGCGCTGCCAAAGATGCGCATCTGTTCGGCAACCGTATCGGTAATCGCCTCTTCTATGCCCAGCAGCAGCTCGGCAAACTCATCGTACAGCGGCTGGCGGTGGGCCATACGCTGCTCAACGGCGGAAAGGGCGGCCTGGGACATGCCGGTATAGAAATTGATTTTATGAATACCAAGTTCAATGGCGCGACGAAAATCAGCATCGCTGATCCCGGAGCCGCCGTGCAGCACCAGTGGCAGCCCGGTCTGCTGGCGAATGGCGTCCAGACGGGGGAAATCGAGCTTTGGCTCGCCTTTATACTTGCCGTGCGCGTTGCCAATGGCGACGGCCAGCGCGTCAATGCCGGTTGAATCGACAAATTCCCGTGCCAGCTGCGGGTCGGTAAAGTACGCTTCATCCGCATGGCCGTAGAGCGCTCCGCCTTCATCGCCACCGACGGCACCTAACTCTGCCTCCACCGACACGCCCACCGCGTGACACATCTTCACCACTTCACGCGTCTGACGAATATTCTCCTCGTAGCTCAGTGTCGAGCCATCGAACATCACGGAGCTGAACCCTAAGCGCAGGGCGCGCACCACGGCGTCAAAGTGCAGGCCGTGGTCGAGGTTGAGTACCATGGGGATCGCGTGGCGGGCGGCTTCGTACTTAACCGCTTCGACAAGCGACTCCAGCGACACGTATTTAAAATGCACTTCGGCGATGTTGATGATAAAAGGCGAGCGCTCCTGCTTCGCCGCGGCAAACAGGGCGCGCAGGAAGTGGGTGTCGAGAACGTTGAACGCGCCCAGCGCGTAGCGATGTTGCCTGGCGTGCGCAAGACCGTCGGCAAGAGAAATCAATGGCATCATTTACCCCTTATATCCGAAACAGGTTGTACTCGTTGCACAGCACCAGCACCGCCGGTTCGTCTTCTTCGATGTTGTTATAGCGGGCAACGGGCTGCAAAAAGTGGTTGTCGTGTTCATCGTCATTGACCGATGACACTTCGCCCACCAGCACGTCGCCAAAACCGCGTTCACCCCAGAAACTGTGGTACAGGCCGGGCGTCAGGCAGATGCTCTCCCCTGGTGTAAGGCGCAGCTGGCTGCCGGGGGCGTGGGTCTGCCGGCAACCGTCTATCGTGACGGTGACGTCCGTGTTTTCGGTCTCTGCATGTGCACCGGCATTCCATAACTCAATAATGAGATTTCCACCGCCGCGGTTGATGATGTCCTCCCGTTTGCGCCAGTGAAAATGCATGGGCGTGAGCTGACCGTCGCGTACGTGCATGATTTTTTCGGCGTAGCATTTTTCATACGGCGTGCCGTTTGGTGAGCCGTTGCGCAGGGTAAACAGCGTGAGCCCCTGCGCGGCAAAGCTGCTGCCGCCAAAGGCCGTTACGTCCCAACCGAGCTTAAGGTCAAACACTTCTTGCCAGGCGGCCTGATCGAGCTGTTGCCATTTTGTGGGTGGGAAGCTGGCAAAAGGGGGGAGATGCACGTCGTGCATGGAGAAAAACTGCCGCGTGTGGCCGAGGATTTCGTTGATTTCGGAGCGTTTCATGGGGACTCCTTGTGTTTTTTGTCGGCCCAGTCCCCTCTCCCTGTGGGAGAGGGTTAGGGTGAGGGCATCGGGCCGCGCAATTGTTACTTAACCGTCCACCCCTTATACGTGCCGACGTTCTTTTTATCGATCATCGTCACCGGGATCAGCACAGGCTCTTTCGGTGCCGGTTTGCCCTGTAGAATGTCATAGCCGATCTCAACCGCTTTTGCCGCCATGACCTGCGGATCTTGTGCCGGCGTCGCCACAAACAGGGAGTTTTCCCGCTTCAGGGCTTCTTCGCCGTCCGGGCTACCGTCCACACCAACGATAAAGAACTCGTTGCGTTGTGCTTGTTTCGCCGCCAGATCGGCACCGATCGCGGTCGGATCGTTAATCGCGAAGACGCCATCGATCTTCGGATTGGCCGCCAGCAGCGAGGTCATGACTTCCAGACCCCCTTCACGGCTGCCCTTGGCGTTCTGGTTATCGGAGAGCACTTTGATATCCGGGTGTTTTTTGAACTCTGTCTGGCAACCTTCCACACGGTTCTGGACGGCAGAGACCGGTGGTCCGTTGATGATCACCACATTGCCTTTGCCGTTCAGGCGGTCGGTGATGTACTTACAGGCCATTTCGCCCGCCTGGGTGTTATCGGAGGTGATCGTCGCGTCTGCACCTTCTGCCGCCACGTCAACCGCGACCACCACGATCCCGGCCTCTTTCGCGCGTTTCACCGCCGGGCCGATCCCTTTGGAATCTGCGGCGTTGAGGATGATCATGTCCACTTTGGCGGCAATAAAGTTGTCGATCTGCGCCACCTGCTGGCCCAGATCGTACCCGCTGGAGACCAGCGTCACTTTGACGTTATCCCCCGCCAGCTTGCGCGCCTCCAGCTCGGCACCTTTGGTGATCTGCACGAAGAACGGGTTGGCCAGGTCACCCACCGTTACGCCGATGGACTTCAGATCTTTCGCCTGCGCAAACGGCGTTGCGGCAAGCAGCGCGCCAGCACAGAGCGCGGTCACTAAGGGCTTCAATCTCATGCTCTCTTCCTCACGTAGGGTATTGTTGTTATGCACTTTGATGGTGTCGGGTACGGTATTTGTCGATCAGCACCGCAATGATGATCACCGCCCCTTTGATCACCAGTTGCCAGAAGTAGGAGACGCCCATCAGCGTCATGCCGTTGTTGAGGGTGGCGATAATCAGCGCTCCCACCAGCGTGCCGGTGATCGTGCCGATCCCGCCAACAAAGCTGGTGCCGCCGAGGATCACCGCCGCAATCGCATCCAGCTCGTAACCCATGCCCAGGTTTCCGTTGGCGCTGTAGAGGCGCGACGCGCTCATCACACCGCCTAACCCGGAGAGCAGGCCGCTCATGCCATACACAAACAGCAACACCAGCCAGACTTTGATGCCCGTTAAGCGTGCCGCCTGCATGTTGCCGCCTACCGCATAGATGTGAACGCCAAGCGTGGTGCGACGCAGGATAAACCAGCACACCACAATCACCGCCAGGGCAATCACCACCAGCCACGGCACGGGGCCAAGATAGTTATTGCCTATCCACTCAAAATTGATGTTCGAGTTAATCACCGTCGTGCCATCGGCCAGCAGGTACGCTGCGCCCCGCAGTGCCGTGTAGGTGCCGAGGGTGACAATAAACGGTGGCAGTCCGGCAAAGGCCACCAGCGCGCCGTTGAACAGCCCCAGCACCAGGCCGAGCATCAGCGCGGCGGGAATAGAGAGCCCGGCGAATTCCGGTATTAACGACACCACCATCGCGGCGACCGCCGTGGTACCCAGAATCGACCCGACGGAGAGGTCAATCCCCCCGGTCAGGATGATGAAGGTCATCCCTGCCGCCAGCACGATGTTGATCGACGCCTGGCGGGTAATGTTGAGCAGGTTGCTTTCGGTAAAGAAGTTAGGAGCGATAAAGCCAAAAACCGCCACGATCAGGATGAGAATGGGCAAAATGCCGACCGTTTGCATCAGATCGCTCATCAGCATTTTTTTGGCGGAGGCAGATTTTGCCACCTGCTGCGGATGGGTTGGAGTTGTCATAGTTGCACCGCCTGATGATGTGAGTCGTTCACGCCGGTTGCCAGCGTCATGATGTTTTCCTGAGAGATGTCGTGTCCATGGAGCTCCCCGGCGATGCTGCCTTCACGCATTACATAGACGCGGTCGCTCATGCCCACCACTTCCGGCAGTTCGCTGGAGATCATCAAAATCGCCACGCCCTTGCGCGCCATCTGGTTCATGATGCGGTAGATTTCGCTTTTTGCGCCGACGTCGACACCGCGCGTCGGTTCGTCGAGGATCAGAATACGCGGGCCAATTGCCACCCAGCGGGAGATCAGCAATTTCTGCTGATTACCGCCTGACAGACCGCCCGCGCGGACCTGTGCGTGAGGCACGCGGATATTCAGCAGGGCGATGGCATCGTCAGAAATGGACTGCGCTTTTTTGCGGTTAAGCATGCCGAAGGTGGCGTCGCGCTCCAGCGTCGCCATGGTGATGTTCTCCTGCGCCGCCAGCTCCAGGAACAGCCCCTGCTCCTTGCGGTTCTCGGTAAGAAAACCGATCCCGTTTTCAATGGCCGCGCGCGGGGAGTGGATCACCACCGGCTCGCCGTCCACTTCAATCATTCCGCCGGTGGCTTTACGTACGCCAAAGATGAGCTGTGCCAGCTCGGAGCGACCGGCACCGACCAGCCCCGCCAGGCCGACGATTTCCCCTGAGCGCACCTGCAGGCTGCAGGGTTGGACTTTTTTACCGTCGGTGAGGTGATGCACGTTAAGACGCGGGTTGCCGAGCGGGATATCGCGCTCTTTGTTGAACAGATCGCTTAAGGGACGACCCACCATCATTTTCACCAGCTCAGATGCGTTCAGTTTGTCGCGCGTCAGGCTACCGACGTATTGCCCGTCACGCAGGACGCTGACCCGGTCAGAGAGTTCGTACACTTCCGCCATGCGGTGGCTGATATAGATGATCGCCATCCCTTCATCCCGCAGGCGCAGGATCAGCTCAAACAGACGATGGGTTTCACGCGAGGAGAGGGCGGCAGTGGGTTCATCCATCACCAGAATGCGGCTGTTACGGTGCAGCGCGCGGGCGATTTCCACCTGCTGTTGTTCAGCGATAGTCAGCTTCATCACCAGGTCGGTGGCGTTGAAGTTTGCACCCAGACGGTCGATGACCGCCTGAGCCTGGGCGGCCATCTCTTTACGCTGCACCAGTCCGCCGCGCGAGAGTTCGCTGCCAAGAAAGATGTTTTCCGCAACCGTCAGGTTGGGGGCGAGTTGCATCTCTTGATAAATCAGGGTAATGCCTGCGGCCAGCGCATCCTTCGGGCCTTTAATGTGATACGGCTGACCGTCAATCAGGATCTCGCCGCTGGTCGCGGTGTAGGCGCCCGCGAGGATCTTCATCAGCGTGCTTTTTCCCGCGCCGTTTTCACCCATCAGCGCGTGGATCTCACCGGGAAAGACCGTCAAATCCACACCCTTGAGCGCGTGGAAGTTGCCAAACGTTTTGGCAATGCTGCGCATCTCCAGTACCGGGGTTCTGCTCATGGCGGATCTCCTGTGAAGGTTGATATCTGCACTTCATCACAGGTGCGTAAATGCAAAATGTCAGAAGCCGTTCATATTTGTCATAGTTATGAATAGCTAATCGCCGTCACATTTCTCTTTTCCCTCTGCCTGTGGGAGAGGGCCAGGGTGAGGGCACCCATTTGCAGAGGAGCCCAATCCCATGCCATCACGCTCGCCGTTCTTCGCCAGTGCCCGCGGTCGTCTGCTGATCTTTAATCTGTTGGTGGTGGCGGTGACGCTGATGGTCAGTGGTGTGGCGGTGCTGGGTTTTCGGCATGCCAGCCAGATCCAGGAACAGGTACAACAGCAGACGCTGGATGACATGACCGGCAGCATGAACCTCGCCCGTGATACCGCCAGCGTGGCAACCGCGGCGGTTCGGCTTTCGCAGGTGGTGGGGGCGCTGGAATACAAAGGAGAGGCCGAGAGGCTGAAGCAGACCCAAATGGCGCTGCGGCACTCGCTGGAACAGCTCGCAGATGCGCCCTTAGCGCAGCAGGAGCCGGGGCTGGTGGCGCGCATTATTCGTCGCAGTAATGAGTTACAGCAAAGCGTGACGGGCATGCTGGAGCGCGGACAGCGGCGCCATCTGCAGCGTAACGCGCTGCTTAGCTCGCTGTATCAAAGCCAGAGCTATTTACGCCATCTGCAGGATATTAACCGTCGGTTTGGCAGCAACATCCCGGATGCGCAGCAGCTTGCGGAAATGGACAGGCTGATTCTCGCCGCCATCGATACCCCCTCACCGCGCGCCACCCTACAGCAGCTGGACGCCGTTAGCGCAACGTTGCCCCATCGCGCGACGCAGCCCGTGGTGAATCTTGTTCTGCCCGATTTCAACGACGAGCTACGCAGGCTTGCCCCGCTGTCAAAGCAGCTTGAAGAGAGCGACCTGGCGATAAGCTGGTATATGTTCCACATCAAGGCGCTGGTGGCGATATTAAACAGCGATATCAATCAGTACGTTGAGCAGGTGGCGGAGGCTTCCCGGCTGCGTACGGCCCAGAGTCATCAGGAGCTGCGGTCCATCAGCGTGTTTATCAGCATATTCGCCGTACTGGCGCTGATCATCACCGGTTGCGCCTGCTGGTATATCTACCGCAATCTGGGCTCCAACCTGACGGCGATCTCCCGGGCGATGTCGCGTCTTGCCCACGGCGAGCAGGACGTTTCGGTGCCCGCGCTGCAGCGGCGTGATGAGCTGGGAGAGCTGGCTCGCGCGTTTAACGTCTTTGCCCGCAATACCGCCTCGCTGGAGCACACCACCCGTCTGCTGAAAGAGAAAACCTCCCAGATGGAGATCGACCGCATCGAGCGTCAGGGACTGGAGGAGGCGCTGCTGCACAGCCAGAAGATGAAGGCCGTTGGTCAACTGACGGGCGGGCTGGCACATGATTTCAACAACCTGCTGGCGGTGATAATCGGTAGCCTGGAGCTGACCGATCCCGACTCCAGTGATGCCCCACGTATCGCCCGCGCGCTCAATGCCGCCGAGCGCGGTGCGTTGCTGACCCAGCGTCTGCTGGCTTTTTCCCGCAAGCAATCCCTGACTCCGCATGCGGTAGAGATGAAACCGCTGCTGGAGAATCTCAGAGAGCTGATGCGCCACTCCTTGCCCGCCACCCTGAGCCTGGAGATAGAGGCTCAATCCCCGGCCTGGCCGGCGTGGATTGACGTTGGCCAGCTCGAAAACGCCATTATCAACCTGGTGATGAACGCCCGCGACGCGATGGAGGGGCAGACGGGCGTGATTAAGATCCGCACGTGGAATCAGCGCGTCACCCGCAGTGACGGGCGCAGGCAGGATATGGTGGCGCTGGAGGTGATCGACCGCGGCAGCGGTATGACGCAGGAGGTCAAATCCCGGGTGTTCGAGCCGTTCTTCACCACCAAGCAGACCGGCAGTGGCAGTGGGTTAGGGCTGTCGATGGTGTACGGTTTTGTGCGTCAGTCCGGCGGCCGCGTCGAAATTGAAAGCGCGCCGGGACAAGGCACCACCGTGCGGCTCCATCTGCCGCGCTCAACGCTGCCCGTCGTCCCTGAAGATGAAACGCACTCTGCCACCGCATCCGCTGAAAACGAACGGCTGGTGCTGGTCCTGGAAGATGAGGCCGATGTTCGTCAGACCCTGTGCGAGCAACTGCATCAGCTTGGCTACCTGACCCTTGAAGCGGAAAGCGGTGAGCAGGCACTGAACATGCTGGCGGCCTCGCCGGATATCGGCATGTTTATCAGTGATCTGATGCTGCCGGGCAGCCTGAGCGGGGCGGAGGTGATTAACCACGTGCGCAGCCACTACCCGCAACTGCCGGTGTTGTTGATCAGCGGTCAGGATTTACGTCCGACGCACAACCCGCAGTTGCCGGATGTAGCGCTACTGCGCAAACCGTTTACCCGCGTACAGCTGGCGCAGGCGCTGCGGAAAATCAGCGCTTAAACAGCGAATTTAGGATTTCATCAAGAGCCTGAGTAAAGTCGGCGATGCTAATCTGCGCAAAATTTAGCGGATTAAGATATAAAGGGAATTATGCCGGTACTCACAAGAGGGGACTCACAAATGATCGTGATGCCTACAACGTACAGCCCGAATACGGTTGCCAGGTCATTTACGCTCGTAGATGAATTTGAACTCTCCGGTCGGGTGTTACATGTCATTTATGACAGCCAGACGCCCCGGGCTGCAATTATTGAAGCAGATATCGAAACCTTTGATGGCGTTCCCCGGCATCGGGTTGTTGCTGCTCTGGATTTACAGCATAAAGCCCATCTGGGAAAGGACATTATCGCAGTCGAACGATGCTGGGAAGATACTCGCGTTGTCCAGGTAGAAGGCATTTGTGTCGATCCTGCCGAACGAGACAAAGGGCTGGCGACTCGTCTCTATGAAGCGTTGGTCTTACATTGCGGCGTGACCTTAATCAGCGACTTCGAGCAATATGAGGGTGGAAAGATGCTCTGGCAGAAAATAGCCCGTGAATCCGACCAAATCGCTGTTTTTGTACTCGACACAGAGCAGGGAGCATTCTGGCCTTATGATGGCAGCAAGGTGATATATGACGGAGGATGTATTCCTGAAGACCGCATCTGGAGTCATTCTCCGGACCAAAAATGCTCCGGGATTGTGCTGGTCGCAGAGAATAAACAGCGAGTGCGTCAAATAATGGAAGCGTCGCCTCGCTAAAGAATTTGAGATTCCTCCGCTACCTCTCCCGTTTGCGGTTAATTACCGTAAGGCCAGTTCACCTGCGAGTCTGGCCTTATGAAACGTTACTCTACCGCTCTGTTATTTGGTCTGCTGTCACTCTCCAGCCAACTGGCGCATGCCGATGTGATTGATGATGCCATTGGCAACATTCAGCAGGCGATCAACGATGCCTATAACCCCGGCAGCAGCCGCAGCAACGATGATGACGATCGTTATGACGATGACCGTCGCATTGATAGCCGTCAGTATGACGACCGCCGTCGGCAGCTTGAAGACAGACGCCGCCGTTTAGACGAGCGTCAGCGCCAGTTAGATGACGACAGACGACGCCTGGAAGAGGATGAGCGGCGGTTAGAAGAGGATTACGATCGCGGTTAAGTGCGGCCTGTTGCCCTTACCTCAACCCTCTCCCACGGGAGAGGGAGAAAACCTAATCCAGCACCAACACCATGCCGTCATATCCCGCTTCGATGCCGTCCGGCAGCGGGTTATCCATCATCCACACGTCAAACTGATGGCTGATATGGGTCAGGATCACCTGCGGGCAGCCAATCACCTCGTTCAGTGCCACCACGGTGTTTAAATCGCAATGGTTGCGCGGCGTCTGTGGGCGCGGTTCATGGCTACAGTCGATGATCATCGCCTGTGGCTGGTTGTTGAGCAGAAATTTCACCGTTTTCTCCGGCAATCCGGCGGTATCAGAGAGCCACGCCACGCGGCTGTGGGCGGACTCCAGCAGATAACCAAAGGTGAGCTTCGAGTGGTTGAGCGGCAGCGGCGTCACCCGCAGGCCCTGCAGCTCAAACATCACAAACGGCTCCAGCATATGGCTGAAATCCAGAATGCCCGGGTGTTTGAAGAGATCGTCACATCCGGCTTCATCCGGCGGGCCGTAAACGGGGATCGTCGCGCCAACGCCCCAGCGCAGGGGAAACAGCCCCTGAACGTGATCCATATGGTAGTGGGTCAGCAAAAACTGCTGAAAGCTGCCGGCTGGCCAGTCGTCCATCAGGTGCGGAATACCCGCGTCCAGTAGCGTCACCGCATCATTGAATTTGACGGCCGCGCTACAGGGCCGACGACGATAATTCTCCTGCAGACGTGCCCGGCGGCATGCCGCGCAATCGCAGCCAAACACCGGGACCAGCTGGGCACTGCCGGTGCCCGTTAACGTGATGGTCAGACTCATCGTGCACCTCTACAACGGTTTGGTGAAACGAAAATGGCTCTGCGTATACCCTTCACGAACATAAAAACGGTGGGCGTCCAGCCGCCGGACGCTGGTGGAGAGCTCCGTCAGTTCCGCGCCCGCCTGCCGCGCGGTGTCCTCTGCCCATGCCAGCAGTTGGCTCCCCACTTTAAGACCACGCGCCTCGGGCATCACCACCAGCTCCTGGATTTCGCCGATCCATCTGGCGTGGTGCAGGTGAAACTGCATATGCAGGCCAATCATACCCACCACCTGTCCATTCAGCTCTGCCAGCTGATAACGCATATTGTGGTCCTGCAGATTGGCCAGATACCCGGCGTGGAACGCCTGATGATCAAATTCGGCCTGTTTTAACTCGCAGATCAGCGCGTAAACGATTTGCGCATCATCGGCGGTGGCGGGGCGAAGCGTGCAGTCAGGCATGCTGTTTCTCCTTCTGACGGATAAGCGATAAAACGTTATCGACTGACTGTAGCAAACTTCCGTCGTTGTTGAGGATGTGGCAATCCGCCGGGGTATAGCGCGCTGCGCGTTCGAGTCTCTGCGCGATCTCTTTTTCGCTTTCGCGTCCGCGGCTTTGCAGGCGGCTGCGCAGGACATCCGGCGAAACCTGCAGACAGACCGGCAGCAGCGCCGAGGCATACCGGGCGCGTGCCTGGGGAAGATGCGCACGAGAGCCGTTGACCAGCACGTCAAAACCCGCGTGCAGCCACAGGTCGATCTCAATGCCGATCCCGTAGTAGTAGCCGTTGGCGTGCCAGCTGAGCGCCAGCAGATTCTGCCCGGCGCGAGTGAAAAATTCCTGTTCGCTCAGGGCGATATGGTTTTCACTACCGGCATTCGCCGCCCGGGTAATATAGCGATGTGCGACCAGCAGCTGCGGGTGCTCCCGCTGCCGTAAGGCGGACAGCAGGCTGTCCTTCCCGGAGCCGGAGGGCCCCATTAACCAGATGACTCTTCCCATCAGAACACCCTTTTTCCCTGACGCCAGACGTGGTCGATATGGATGTGCTCGCCCTTACGGTGGGCCAGCACCAGATCCGCCCGTTTTCCTTCGGCTATCTCGCCCCGGTCGTGAAGATTAAGCGCGGATGCCGGGTTCTTCGTTACCAGGCGAATTGCCTGCGGCAACGTGAAGCAGTTGCTGTCGTCATTCGCGACGCGGAAGGCGGCGTCCAGCAGGCTGGCGGGGTAGTAGTCGGAAGAGAGGATATCCAGCAGGCCGAGCGAGGCGAGTTTGCTTGCCGCCACGTTGCCGGAATGCGAGCCGCCGCGCACGATGTTCGGTGCCCCCATCAGCACGTTCATGCCATGCGCGCGGGAGGCCTCTGCCGCCTCAAACGTGGTAGGAAATTCAGCGATCACGCTGCCAAGCTGGTGGGATTCGCGGACATGGTTGTGCGTGGCATCATCATGGCTGGCCAGCGCGATGTTACGGTCCCGGCACATTGCGGCAATCGAAACACGGTTCGGCTGTGACCACTGTGCCGCCAGCGCCAGCTGCTCTTCCTCGTAGCGCGCCATCTCCACATCGTTAAGAGAATATTTGCCCTGGTAATACTCGCGGTATTTTTCGAGGCTGGCGAACTGGCGCTGCCCCGGCGAGTGGTCCATCAACGAGACCAGCGACACTGGCTCGCGGTCTACCAGCTTTTCAAACAGCGGCAGGGTGGTGTGATGCGGCAACTCGCAGCGCAGGTGCAGGCGATGTTCGGCGCGGTTAAGACCGCGCTTTTGCGTCTCTTCCACGGCGTTGATCATCTTTTCCAGATTCTCCAGCCGATCGCCGCCGTCGCGTACGTCACCAATCGCCACCGCATCCAGCACGGTGGTGATGCCGCTGGCAACCATCAGCGCGTCGTGGCTGCTCATCGCCGAATGGGCGGGCCAGTCCACCTTCGGCCGTGGGGTGAAGAATTTATCCAGATTATCGGTGTGCAGCTCAATCAGCCCTGGCAGCAGCCAGCCGCCTTCGCCGTCCATCGCTTCGGGCAAATGGCTTCGGGTTTCGGCATACGCGCGGATCGCGCCGTCGCGGATCTCAATCGAGCCGTCGATGACCTCATTTTCCAGCACCAGCTTGACGTTATTGATAATCATACGCTTGTCCCCATCGGGTGCAGCCTGTCCGCCACGCGGTTGCGAACGCTCTCGTCGTGGAAGATCCCGACGATCGCCGCGCCGCGCGCTTTGGCCTGTTCGATCAGTTCCACCACTGCCGCGCTGTTTTTGCTGTCGAGCGAAGCGGTGGGTTCATCAAGAAGTAAAATCGGGTAGTCGACGATAAATCCGCGAGCGATATTCACGCGCTGCTGTTCGCCGCCGGAAAAGGTCGACGGGGCAAGATGCCAGAGGCGTTCCGGGACGTTGAGGCGCGTCAGCAGGCTGGCGGCTTTGGCGGCGCAGGTTTCGCGCGGCACGCCGAGATCCAGCAGCGGCTGCATTACCACATCCAGAGCGGAGATCCGCGGGATCACCCGCAGAAACTGGCTCACCCAGCCGATCGTCGAGCGGCGGACTTCCAACACCTTACGCGCGGGGGCCTGAACCAGGTCGACCCATTCATCGGCATGGCGAATATGAATGTGCCCCTCGTCCGGCAGATAGTTGGCGTACAGGGAGCGCAGCAGGGTGGATTTTCCGCTGCCGGAGTGGCCGTGCAGCACCACGCATTCGCCGCTGTTCACCTTCAGAGAGGCATTTTGCAGCACCGGCAGACGCACGCCGTTTTGCTGGTGGAGCACAAAGGTTTTACTTACGTTTTCTACGTGGATCATTTTGGCCTCGTGGCGTTTTCTTGCCGGGTGGCGCTTCGCTTACCCGGCCTACAAGGTACGGCGTTCGTTTTGCCGGGTGGCGCCCTCAATTCTGCAATACGGATGACACCAGCAGCTGGGTGTAAGGATGGAGCGGATCGTCGAGCACGCGGTCGGTTAACCCACTTTCCACCACCTGACCCTGCTTCATTACCAGCAGACGGTCTGCCAGCAGGCGAGCGACGCCCAGATCATGGGTGACAATCACCACCGCCAGGTTCAGCTCCACCACCAGACCGCGCAGCAGGTCGAGCAGGCGCGCCTGCACGGAGACGTCCAGCCCACCGGTGGGTTCATCCATAAACACCAGCTTCGGGTGGGTGACCAGGTTACGGGCGATCTGCAGGCGCTGCTGCATGCCGCCGGAGAAGGTGGTGGGCAAATCGTCGATGCGCGAGGCGGGGATCTCCACATCGGTCAGCCAGCGCTGTGCGGTTTCCCGGATGTTGCCGTAGTGCCGCGCGCCGGTCGCCATCAGCCGTTCGCCGATATTGCCTCCCGCCGAGACCTGACGACGCAGTCCGTCCAGCGGATGCTGATGTACCACGCCCCATTCGGTGCGCAGCAGGCGGCGGCGTTCAGCCTCGCTCATGCCATAGAGGGAGGCGCCCTCATACAAAATCTCGCCGTTCTGCGGGGCCAGGCGAGCGGAGATGGACTTCAGCAGGGTGGTTTTACCCGAGCCGGATTCACCGACAATCCCCAGCACCTCGCCCGGCCACAGCTCGAAAGAGACGTCGCTGAAGCCTTTGCCCGGCGCGTAAAGGTGGGTCAGGTTGTTCACTGAAAGCAGCGGTTTCATTGGCTGTTCGCCTCGCTCTGTTGGCGGCAGTAATCGGTGTCGGAGCAGACAAACATCCGTTTGCCCGTGTCATCCAGCACCACTTCATCCAGATAGCTGTGCTTCGAGCCGCAGATGGCGCACGGCTCGTCCCACTCCTGCACCGTGAACGGGTGGTCATCGAAATCGAGACTCTCCACGCGGGTGTAGGGCGGGACGGCGTAGATGCGCTTTTCGCGCCCGGCACCGAACAGCTGCAGGGCAGGCATCATGTCCATTTTCGGGTTGTCGAATTTCGGGATCGGCGACGGATCCATCACGTAGCGCCCGTTGACCTTCACCGGGTAGGCGTAGGTGGTGGCGATATGGCCGAAGCGGGCGATATCTTCATACAGCTTCACCTGCATCACCCCGTACTCTTCCAGGGCGTGCATGGTGCGGGTTTCGGTTTCGCGCGGCTCGATAAAGCGCAGCGGCTCCGGGATCGGCACCTGGAAAATCAAAATCTGATCTTCAGTGAGCGGCGTTTCGGGAATGCGGTGGCGGGTCTGGATAAGCGTCGCATCTTCGGTTTTTTCGGTGGTGTTGACGCCCGTCACGCGCTTAAAGAAGTTGCGAATCGACACGGCGTTGGTGGTGTCGTCGGCTCCCTGGTCGATGACCTTCAGCACGTCTGACTCACCGATGACGCTGGCGGTAAGCTGAATGCCACCGGTGCCCCAGCCGTAAGGCATCGGCATTTCTCGACCACCAAACGGCACCTGATAGCCGGGGATAGCGACCGCTTTCAGGATGGCGCGGCGGATCATGCGTTTGGTTTGCTCGTCCAGATAAGCAAAGTTGTAGCCGCTTAGGTTAGCCATTTTCACGCTCCCGTTGCAGACGTTTCAGCAGTTCCAGTTCGGCCTGGAAGTCAACGTAATGCGGCAGCTTGAGGTGCGAAACAAAGCCCGCCGCCTCGACGTTATCCGCGTGGGCCAGCACAAACTCTTCGTCCTGTGCCGGGCCGGAAATCTGTTCGCCGTAGTCCGGCGCCTGCAGGGCGCGGTCAACCAGCGCCATCGCCATGGCTTTACGCTCGCTCATGCCAAAGACCAACCCGTAACCACGGGTAAAGTGTGGGGTGTCGTCGTCAGGTGCGACAAAACCATTCACCATTTCACACTCGGTCATTAGCAGTTCACCGACGTTCACAGCAAAACCCAGCTCTTCGGGGATGATTTCGACGTCGAGATAGCCGCTGCGGATCTCCGCCGCAAACGGGTGGTTACGCCCGTAGCCGCGCTGCGTTGAATAGGCCAGCGCCAGCAGATAGCCTTCGTCCCCGCGCATCAGCTGCTGCAGGCGAGACGAGCGTGAACAGGGGTAAACGGGAGGCGTGCGGGTGATGTCGTCGGGTTGTGCTCCGGTCTCTTCTTCAGCCTTTGCCAGACCCTGCTTCGCCAGCAGGCTAAAGACGTGCGGAGACGCTTCCTGCCCGGTCTCCGTGGTGCTGAGCGGCGGCGTTTCGCCGTTCGCCAGCAGGGTGAAATCCAGCAGGCGGTGGGTGTAGTCGTACGTAGGGCCAAGGAGCTGGCCGCCGGGAATATCTTTATAAACGGCGGAAATTCGCCGCTCCAGGCGCATTTCTGCCGTATTGACCGGCTCGCTCACCGCCAGGCGGGGAACGGTGGTGCGCCAGGCGCGCAGCAAAAAGATGGCTTCGACGTTGTCGCCGCTGGCCTGCTTCAGCGCCAGCGCTGCCAGCTCGCGGTCGGCGACGCCGCCTTCGGTCATCACCCGATCCACCGCCAGGTTCAACTGCTGCTCAATCTGGGCGACGCTCAGCTCGGGAAGCTGTTCATCACCCCGTCGTCTGTGCGCCTGTAGCGCATGGGCGGCGGCGATGGCCTTCTCGCCCCCTTTGACGGCAACGTACATCAGCACACCTCCACGTGGGTGGTTCGCGGGATCGCCAGCAGGCGCTCGCCGCAGGTCAGGATCAGGTCAATACCCAGCGGGAACGGATGCGGGCGTTCGGTCAGCTCATGAATAATGCACTCCGGCAGCTGTGGCGCGACCATGCGTTCGTCGGCAATCCCCGCCCCGGTCAGGCGCAGCATGCGACCACCGCTCAGGCTGGCGACCTGCAGGATCAGCGTGGCGCTGGTCTCCGGTGCTACCGCGCTGCCTTCACTCAGGGCATTGAGCTGCTCATGGCTGATTTGCTCATCGGCAACGGCAAACACCGCCTGACGGGGCTGCTCAACCAGCGGGGCGTTAGTGTGAAAACGCAGATTCTGGCTGGCGATGTCATTGGATAACGTCCCCGAAAGCCACACCGGGGTATCGTTGTCGGCGAGAGTCAGCAGTACGCTGGTGGTCGCCAGGTTCAGCGGCAGCCAGCCCTGGGAGAGCTGATGCAGGGAGACAATCACGCCAGGCTCGCTCATGGCTTTCAGCAGGCGACGAAAACTGTGTTGGGCATCCTGGACAGCCAGGGTAAAAGCGGGTTGAAGCGTCATGCGTTATCTCCGCGAACAAGCGTAAAGAAGTCGACCCGGCTGGTATTGACTTGCGCCTGACGTGCGGCAGTGCGCGCGGCGAGGTCGGCTTCCAGCGGGGCAATCAGGGTTTCCATCAGGGTCTGGAAATGGGGTTGTTCCTGCAGCAGGGCGTCGATCACCGCGCAGCGCTCGGCGTGCGGTTTATCGCGACCGAGCACGTAGCTGTAACCCAGCGTGCCGCTGCTCAGACGAATGACCGCGCGGGTGAGGGCGGCATCACCGGCGAAAAAGCGCTCCCCGGTACCGCCCATTCTTGCCTGGATCTGTACCAGGCCAATTTCCGGCGCGCGGAGCGTTTCATAGTCTGGCGTCAGGTTAAGCGCGTTCATGCGGCTCGCCAGTGCAGCAGGCTGGCTATGGGCCAGGGCGCGCATCCAGCGCTGACGGGTGGAGGTGTCGAAATGCATTCAGTGCTCCATGGTGAATTCAATCATGTCGGCGCGGGTCAGGCTGACGGAGTACTCCGTTGCGTTGATCTCGCCGTCACGGTGGTTGAGGGTGCGCACGCAGAGCAGCGGAGCCATGTTGGGGATCTCCAGCACCTTGCTCTCTTTCGCCTGCGCGCGGCGGGCGCTGATACGCGTCTGGGTACGTTTGAGCACAAGACCCGTGGCGTCCTGCAAAAAGTCATGCAGTGAACCGCTGGAGAAGTGTTGCAGCACCGGCCAGAGGCTCAGGTCGCTGAAGTAGTGATCTATCTGGCAGACTGCCACGCCATTGACCCGGCGCAGGGTGCGCAGATGCACAACGTTGTCGCCCTCCTGAATACCCAGCGCATCGGCTACATGGCTGGAGGCCGGACGCAGCACGGAGAGCAGTTTTTCGCTGGTGGGATGGCTTCCCTGGTCGAGCAGGTTCTGACTAAAGCGCGCCTGGGCATTGAGCGGGTAGTCGAACGGGCGCATCAGCACCAGCACGCCGACGCCCTGACGGCGCTGTACCCATCCGCGCTCAACCAGCTGATCGATGGCGCGGCGCAGGGTGTGGCGATTCACTTCATAGCGGTCGGCAAGCTGCTGTTCGGCTGGCAGGTAGTCTCCGCAGCGATAATGGGTGCGCAGCTCCACTTCGAGCTTTGCTGCAATCTCTTGCCAGCGGGTAGGGTAACTGGTCGGATGTCTGGATAAGTGCATACCAATCAAAGCCTCGCTTCTCAGATGAAGTGCTTACGCAAACGTTGAGAGAGGAAATCCAGCAGGCTGACGGTGATGATGATGAGTACCATCAGGGCGCAGGTTTGCTGGAACTGGAAACCGCGGATCGCCTCCCACAGGGTGACGCCAATGCCCCCTGCGCCGACCATGCCGACGACGGTGGCGGAACGGACGTTAGATTCGAAGCGGTAGAGCGAATAGGAGATCAGCAGCGGCATGACCTGGGGCAGCACGCCGTAAAGGATCTCTTCAATTTTGTTGGCGCCGGTGGCGCGAATACCTTCGACCGGGCCGGGTTCAATGGCTTCCACGGCTTCGGAAAGCAGCTTGGAGAGCACGCCGGTGGTGTGGATGAACAGCGCCATCACCCCCGCGAACGGCCCCAGACCCACGGCGACCACGAACAGCATCGCGAACACCATTTCGTTAATGGCGCGGCAGGCGTCCATCAGGCGGCGCATCGGCTGATAAATCCACCACGGAACGATGTTTTCCGCGCTCATCAGGCCAAACGGAATGGAGAGGATGACGGCCAGGGCGGTCCCCCAGACGGCGATTTGCAGGGTGACAGCCATTTCGCCGAGATAGTCCTGCCACTGGCTAAAATCGGGCGGGAAGAAGTCGGCAGCGAAGGTGGCCATGTTACCGGCGTCTTTAAACAGCAGCAGCGGATCCATCTCCGCGCCCTTCCAGGAGATAACCAGCACCGCCAGCAGGATGGCCCAGCTAAATAGCGAGAACCAGCTGCGTTTCGGCGGTGGGAGGGTGATGGTTTGCATGTTGACTCCTTTGTGTTTAGTTCCCTCTCCCACCGGGAGAGGATTAGGGTGAGGGGAAAATGTGCGCGCTGATGCCCTCACCCCGGCCCTCTCCCACAGGGAGAGGGAGAAAAGCGTTACTGCACCGCTTTATTCACACTGGTCATTGCACCAAGCGCGGCGGTCAGGCGGTCCAGGTCTTCCAGCTGGGCCTGAATAGCTGCCACTTTGCTGGTCTTCTCCTCGTCCTTAAGCCCCTTGTTGTCCTTCACGCCCTGCATCTCTTTAAACAGCGCCAGCTGGCGAATCGGGACCAGCTGCAGGTCGCTCGACGGGCGGAACGGTGCCCAGCCCAGACGCGTCAGCACGGCTTTCTCTTCCGGCGTTTTGCCGTAGGTCATAAAGAAGTCGTACACCTTGTCCTTGGTGCCTTCAGAAAGGTTTTTGCGCCAGACAATCGGGTCACCCGGGATGAGAGGGGATTTCCAGATCACCTTCAGCTCTTTCAGCTTGTCCGGTGCGGAGGTCTTCAGCTTGTCGAGGTTTTCGGTGTTGTTGGTGGCGACGTCCACCTGCTTGTTGGCCACGGCCAGAGCGTTGGTTTCATGGCTGGCATTGACGGTGCGTTTGAAATCGCTGGCAGAGGCATTATTTTTGGCGAAGACGTAATAGCCCGGCACCAGGAAGCCTGAAGTGGAGTTTGGATCGCCGTTGCCGAAGGTCAGTTCTTTGCGTTTGGCGAGCATATCGTTGAGGTTATTGATCGGGCTGTCTTTGTTGACGATCAGCACGCTCCAGTAACCCGGAGAGCCATCTGCAGCAACGGTCTGGGCAAAGACCTGGCCGTTTGCACGATCCACCGCTTCCATGGCGGAGAGGTTGCCATACCAGGCGATGTCCACTTTGTTAAAGCGCATCCCCTGGATGATGCCCGCGTAGTCCGGGGCGAAGAAGGCGTTTACTTTGATCCCCAGTTTGGTTTCCATATCTTTCAGGAAGGGTTCCCACTGAGGCTTCAGGTTCTGCTGTGATTCCGTCGAAATAATGCCAAAGTTCAGCGCTTTTTCCTGCTCCTCGGCGTACGCAGGGCTTAACAGGGTGCTGATGCTGAACATGCTGGTGAAAGCCAGCGCGGCAACCGTTTTATAGCTCATTTCCATTCCTCGTAGTGGGGACGTTATGCAGCCTTCGCGTTCTCTTCGACACGGTTAATGCTGCGGTAGAGATGGTCAAAACGTTCGTTATCAAACTGGTGGCTTGCGCCATCAAAGAACACATGTCCCTGACGCAGGGCGACAATGCGCTCGCAGTAGCGCAGGGCGTAATCCACCTGATGCAGCGTCACCACCACGGTGATGCCGTCGTTCTGGTTAATGTCATGCAGGGTTTCCATCACGATGCGGGCGGATTCCGGATCCAGCGAGGCGATGGGCTCGTCGGCAAGGATGATTTTCGCTTTCTGCATCAGGGCACGGGCGATGGCCACGCGCTGCTGTTGTCCACCGGAGAGGGTGGAGACGCGCTGATGGGCGAAGTGCGCCATGCCTACGCGGGTGAGTGCCCGCAACGCCTCTTGCTTCTGTAACGGGGAGAACCAGCGCAGACAGGTGCGCCAGAATGGGGTGCTGCCGAGCGCGCCAATCAGCACGTTCTCCAGCACCGTCAGTCGATTTACCAGATTAAATTGCTGGAAGATGCAGCCTGTCTGCGCGCGGCTTTTGCGGATATCCCGCGCCAGTCGCCCTGCACGCTGTACGGTGTTGCCCAGCAGTTCGACGTGGCTTTCCGGGATGCTATCGCCGGTAATCAGGCCGCTTAAGTGACGCAAAAGGGTGGATTTACCTGAACCGGATGGCCCCAGCAGCGCTACCATGTCGCCCTGCTGGACGGTCAGATCAACGGCATGCAGAGCCTTGTTGTGATGAAAGGTCTTGCTCAGTTTCTCGACGCGGATGACGGTTTGCATATGCTGGGCCTCACAATAAATGTGGCCTCATGCTGGCGCATCAATATGACATTTGGGTTAAGTGCAGGTTGCGGGAGTTTGAAGAGTTGAAGTGAAAACGATGACAATCTTTCCAGACCCGGTCAGCGCAGCGCCACCCGGGGTTGTTGCCGGATGCGCTGCGCTTATCCGGCCTACGAACTTTGTTGCTGCTTAACGACGTTAATCATCCACGGCACGCCGTATTTGTCGGTGACCTTACCGAAACCGTGCGCCCAGAAGGTCTCCTGCCAGGCCATTTCAATATTTCCGCCATCCGCGAGATTGTCGAACCAGCGTTGGCCTTCATTGACATCCTGTGTGTCGAGAACCAGCGTGAATCCGGCATACTGCGCCTTACTGCCCGGCGGCAGGCCATCGCTCATCATGATATCGCTGCCCGCAATGCGAACGTTGGAGTGGGCTATAGCGGAGTCCGGGAACTGCATGCCAGACGGGCAGCCTTCTTCGCTGCTCTCGCTTTTTGGCATTTCGCCGAAGGTGATTTTATAGAGGAGTTCTGCGCCGACGGCCTGCTGATAAAAGGCGGTTGCCTCTGCACAGTTGCCGGCGAAAGAGATGTAGGGACTTAACGGCATAATCTTTACCTCACGTAAGAAAAGCCCATTAAGTGTAGTGGGTGTGTGCCCGGTAAGCGAAGCGCCACCGGGCGGGCAAATCAGTTCTTTTTCACAAACTCAGATTTCAGTTTCATTGGACCAAAACCGTCAATTTTGCAGTCGATATTATGATCGCCTTCAACCAGACGGATATTCTTCACTTTGGTCCCGATCTTCAGCATGGAAGAGCTGCCTTTAACCTTCAGGTCTTTGACGACGGTGACGCTGTCGCCATCTGCCAGCAGGTTACCGTTAGCATCTTTTACAATCAGCACGTCAGCATCCTGCGACGGCTCTGCGTCGTTCCATTCGTGGGCGCATTCCGGGCAAATGAACATGCCATTATCTTCATAGGTGTATTCAGAATTGCATTTCGGGCAGTGTGGAAGTTGCATCGGGGGTATCCTCAAAAAAGTGCTTAACACGCTGGAAAGTGCCAGCAAAATGACGGCAGAGCGCCGAAAAAGAGGGCAAGTATAACGCAAATCCACACGATTGTCGGTGATATTGTTTAATAAAAAAAAACCGAAAAGCGTGTTGCGGGTGACACTTTCTGTCAGTCGGTTAAGCGATGCTAACGCCATTAACGTGTTGGGAAGAATTGACACTGAATATATCGAATATTTTATTGCGGCAAATTGCTACGTTCCGCCATTTCGGATAAGGTGAAGCGACACATTGTTATTTATCGCCGGTTTTCGTCGTCGTACATCTGTTATGACGCTGAACCATTCCCTCTCTTTTTAGGTGGGTAAATAATGATGATATATCCTGAAGTTTCTTAAAAATGGGCTACGCTTTTTATCTTTTGACTATCAGGTCAGGAGAAAAGCTTTTCACGCCATGCAAGGATAGCGATTTATTTCTGATTGTCTTCAATCAGTTATATTTCGGTGAACATGTTTTCCACACGTGATCATATAAGCCGAAAAACATAATTAAAACCCGGTGGCTTAATAAAAGTAATAAATTTGCGTTAAGGAAAGGCTTTTATCATGCACACACAGACAATTTTTGAATTAAGCCAGGAAGCAGAACGGTTGCTACAACTCGCCCTGCAAAACCTTGATACCTTGAAATCAATGCCGATAGCGATGCTGGAGAGTACCGCGACGGCCATTACGGGTGAAAAGAACAACGTTTTACCTTTGCATTTTAGCGCGCGTGGTGTCGAAGCACAGCAGGCGATGCTGAATAGTGAATTACGCAAAATAACCCGTCTGGAAATGGTGCTGGCTATTGTTGGAACCATGAAGGCGGGGAAATCGACCACCATTAATGCGATTGTGGGCACCGAAGTATTGCCCAACCGCAACCGTCCGATGACGGCGCTCCCGACCCTTATTCGTCATACGCCGGGCCAGAAAGAGCCGGTACTGCATTTTACGCATGTCTCTCCCATTGATGATTTGATCCAACTGCTACAGAAAAAGCTCTGCGATGACGATCGCGGCAAGCTGGCGCAGCGTCTGGAAATCGATAAAGACATGAATACGCTGCTGGAGAGAATTGAAAGAGGCGAGGCTTTCGAGAAGCACCACCTTGGGGCGCAGCCGATATTTCATTGTCTGAAAAGCCTGAACGACCTGGTGAGGCTCTCTCAGGCGCTGGACGTGGCCTTCCCGTTCTCAGAGTACGCGGCGATAGAGCATATACCGGTGATTGAGGTGGAGTTTGTGCATCTTGCGGGTCTGGATGCGCACCTGGGGCAGCTGACGCTGCTGGACACGCCTGGGCCAAATGAAGCCGGGCAGCCCCATCTGCAAAAAATGCTCACCGAGCAGTTGTCCCGCGCCTCCGCGGTGCTGGCGGTGATGGACTATACCCAGCTCAAATCGATTTCTGATGAAGAGGTTCGTCAGGCCATTTCGGTAGCGGGAAAATCGGTGCCTTTGTATGCGCTGGTGAATAAATTCGACCAGAAGGATCGCAACAGCGACGATGAAGAGCAGGTCAGGGCGATGATCTCCGGGACCTTAATGAAAGGGAACATCTCTCCGGGACAAATTTACCCTGTTTCGTCGATGTGGGCCTATCTGGCAAACCGCGCCCGCTATGAGATGGCGAACCATGGGCAGCTACCGGATCACCAGGAACAGCGCTGGGTACAGGACTTTGCCGAGGCCGCGCTGGGGCGTCGCTGGCGTACGGCAGACCTGGACGATATCGAACATATTCGCCATGCGGCTGATTTGCTGTGGGAAGATTCGTTATTTGAACAACCTATCCGCAAACTGATTTACGCCGCCTATGCCAATGCGTCGTTATTTGCGCTGCGTTCGGCGTCGCATAAGCTGCTCAACTACGCCCAAAATGCCAGAGAGTATCTCGATTTTCGCTATCAGGCCCTGACGGTGGCCTTTGAATCGCTGGAGCTGAATATTACGCGTCTTGAAGAGGATATGGCTCTGTTGCAGACACGGCAGCGCGTGGCCAGCGAAGAAGTCAAACACGAAGTGGAGCAGGCCCTCCACGCCACTGACGATTTTATGGCGTTGCAGAAAGGAGCCCTTCAGCAGGCGATTGGCCATATCTTCAACAGCCACACGCTACTTGATTTGGCAGGTATTGATCCGCTGAATCATCGGCAGGATGCGCCGGAGGCGCTGACGCAGCTGGTGCTGGATGATGAAAGGCAGGCGCAAACGGTACTGAACAGCATCCGCTCCGCCTGCGAGCAGGTCATGCTGGACGCACAGACGAAAATCAGCCGGGAGCTGGCGCTTCGCTTCGATCAGCTGGAGTCTACGCTGGCGCGTTCGCTTAATGAGGCGATGCGGCCCATTGAGCTGCGTATTAAAGAGCAGCTCAGCCATGCCGGTTTTCGGGCGCGGATCAGTTTCCCGGCATTTCAGGCAAATCAGCTGAACTTCAATACGCGGGCGCTGTTTACTGATGCCATCGCGGAGGATACCCGTCCGGCAGGCCAGCCATCGGCTGCGGGAAGTGTACGGGAAACGGTGTCGCGCTGGCTGAACAATCCTGGCTGGGGCTGGGAAGATTATGTGGCGACGCGCACGCGATACGTTATTGATATTGCGCAGCTGCATGACAAGTTTATGCAGCATATTGATCAATTTTGTGAACAAATCCGTAAAGCTTTAACCGCGCAGGTCGATGTCTCTGTTACGGCGGGTATGGCAACGTTCTTTGCAGAATTTTCGTTATGCCTTGCCGGGTTACAGGAAAGCTTGCGTGATAGCCTCGCAGTCCGTCAGCAAAATGAGCATTCGACCCGATCGCTCAGCCAGCTGTTGAAACAAAGTATCACGACTGCGACGTGGATTCAGGAAGATACCCGACTGTTACGCGATGATATTCAAACTCTTTTCGCGGCAGAGCAACCATGACAACACAGCTACTGGACGGTCCCGGGCGGACGCTGGAGTGTATCCATCCTAAATTTATGGTCGATCTGGTCCAGGGGGTAGACGCGCCGCGTCATACCCATCTGGGGCCGCAACAGCTGCAGTTTCGTGAGCGTTTGACGCAGGAGATCATGACGCACACCCGGCTGCGACCGTGGGCAATGGCGGGAATGCTCAACGAAAATGCGGCTCTGCGCCTGGGGCTGGCGGAAAAGCTGGCCGGCATGCTGGATCCGGGGCATCTCGCGCTGACGCGTATGGCCGATAAACTGGTTGCCCTGCGCCAGCAAACCTCTCTGCGTACGCAGCCCTCGCCGGGCCTGGTTCAGCAGTACGCTGAACTCTCTTCCCATTTTCTTCAACGCGCAGCCTATAAAGAAAAGGCGTTGTCCCAGCGTGGGTTAACGGTCCAGGCGGGCGAGCATAGCGAGCAGATTTTTACCCGCTGGCGGGCCGGTCACTATGATGGCTGGTCGCTGGCCGGGCGTTGCTACATTGTGCTGGAAGAGCTGCGCTGGGGAGCATTTGGCGATGCCTGTCGTCTGGCGAATGCGGACGTGGCGGCAATGCTCAAGGATAACCTGCGCAGCATGGCGGCAAATTATCTGGCGCAGGGGATCAATGCTTCTCCCACTACCCGCCATTTTTATCACCAGTGGCTCACAACCCCCTCTACGCCGGGGAGCATCGATCATAAAGATATGCTGGGCTGGCTGGGGGACTGGTGTCAGGCGGACAGCCACCCGGTGAGCTGGTCAGTAACCCAAAACTGGCAAACGGTCGCGCTGGGTATGCCGAGACTCTGTTCGGCAAAGCGGCTGGTGGATGGGATGGTGGAAGAAATTTTTGGTTGAACCCCTCACCCGGTGGGGAGAGGGGCCGGTCTTATGCGGTGCGTTAATGATGAAGCTCTACCGCTTTCGGTTCTGTATCCGGCTCGGGGAGATTGCCGAAGCGCTTCGCATACAGGGCCGTGATGATGGGCACCAGAATGGCGGTGACGATCACGCTGGCGGCAACCAGCGCCGTTGCCGAGGCCGCAACCGGTTCGAAAGCCGGGTTAATCTGGGCAATGATCACCGGATTCGCCACGGCTGCCCCGGCGGCTGAAGAGGCGGCTACACCTGCCGTTCCGTTTCCTCCGCCAATTACGCGATCGGCAATGATCAGCGGAATGCCGGTGATAATGATAACAGCCACGCCCAGGACAATACCCAGCAGACCGGTATCGAGGATCACCTTCAGGTTAATGGTATTCCCCAGCGCGAAGCCGAAGAACGGGATCAGCACCGGCGTGGCTTTGCTGAAGAAATCGCGCAGATCGTGGTCCAGATTCCCCAGCGCAAAACCGATCAGGAAAGGCAGGATCGCGCCGACAAAGTGGTGTGGTTCAAACGAGGCCAGTCCCGCCGAGCCCAGAATCAACATCGTCATCAGCGGACCGGACTCCAGAGACATCAGCACAAAGGCGCCAGACTCCTCTTTTGTGCCGTACTGGTTCATCAGGCTGGCATAGAGCCCACCGTTAGTCATATCCATCGCGGAGACAATAGCCAGAACGGATAATCCGGCGAAGAATCCGGTCTGAATGCCATTCTCCGGAATGAACAGTGCACAGACCATTGCCACAACCCAGGCAACCGCAATTTTCGTTATAACCAGCGTTCCGGATTTACGTAATACGGTGCCCGTTGCCCGCAGGTTAATAGATGCTCCAATACAAAAGAACCAGACGGCCAGAATGGGCACGGTTCCCGTAATCATTCCTTTTGTGAAACCACCAAAATAAGCACCGGTATCAGGTGCCAGGGTATTCAGAATGGCGCCAAGCACCAGAGGAACCAGCATCATCCCGCCGGGGATGCGTTCTATTGTGGCTTTAATCTTCATGTACAACCCTCACATCGTGTCCCGCGTGGCGGACGGAATGCTATCGAAAATAAAATCAACAAATTCAATTAATTGAAAGGATGCTTAGCCTGGCGCTTCGTTATCCTTTCAGGGAAATTAATCGCGTGCTCTTGATTCATGCCGCTCAAAAGCCCGCTGGACGTTGCGTTCGGATTTATCATGCGATCATTGGAATAATGATTCAATGAAAATAAAACAGTGTTTTAGTTATCTCTATCACATATTCAGCGTAAATATTCGAACCGCGTTTTAATATTTAAAATTTATGTAAATCTGATGTGACGCAGTATGGTTTTGAGAATTGTTGTGCAGGCGATAATAACGTGCGTGAGCATGTTCTTTTTAGGTGGATAAGAAAGAGCTGATGGGCGGCAATTGACAAATATTGAACTCAATTGACGATACGGAAAAATATATGTGAAGTTGATCACAAATATAAACGCTGGTAGGGTAAAAAGGTCATTAACTGCCCAGACAGGCGTCAACAGGTTCGGTTGTATCGACGTAAAACGTCAATGTAAGTAAACCTGCTACGCTTGAATAAGGCGATTCGCATGGAGCGGATCCCCGTTTCACGGTTCACCAGATGGCCGGTGAAATGGACAGGGCTGAGTCTACGAGGAAAGCTATGCTTAGAAGGAAAAAGATTAAACCCATCACGCTTCGCGACGTCACCATCATCGATGATGCAAAACTGCGTAAAGCGATCACTGCCGCCTCGCTCGGTAATGCGATGGAATGGTTCGATTTTGGTGTCTACGGCTTCGTGGCCTATGCGTTAGGTAAAGTGTTCTTCCCCGGCGCTGACCCCAGCCTGCAGATGATTGCCGCGCTGGGTACGTTCTCGGTTCCCTTCCTCATTCGCCCGCTGGGTGGTCTGTTCTTCGGTATGCTTGGTGATAAATATGGTCGTCAGAAGATCCTGGCCATCACCATTGTCATTATGTCGATCAGTACATTCTGTATTGGCCTGATCCCGTCTTATGCTTCGATTGGCATCTGGGCGCCAATATTGCTGCTGCTCTGTAAGATGGCTCAGGGATTCTCCGTAGGGGGAGAATATACCGGTGCCTCGATCTTCGTTGCAGAGTACTCCCCGGACCGTAAACGTGGCTTTATGGGAAGCTGGCTGGACTTTGGTTCCATTGCCGGGTTCGTCATGGGTGCGGGCGTGGTGGTGCTGATTTCAACCGTGGTTGGTGAGGCGAACTTCCTTGAATGGGGCTGGCGTATTCCGTTCTTCCTCGCGCTGCCGCTGGGGATCATTGGCCTGTACCTGCGTCATGCGCTTGAAGAGACGCCTGCGTTCCAGCAGCACGTTGATAAGCTTGAGCAGGGTGACCGCGAAGGTCTGCAGGATGGCCCGAAAGTCTCCTTTAAAGAGATCGCGACCAAACACTGGCGCAGCCTGCTGGTCTGTATCGGCCTGGTGATCTCCACGAACGTGACTTACTACATGCTGCTGACCTACATGCCGAGCTATCTGTCGCATAACCTGCACTACTCGGAAGACCACGGTGTGCTGATCATTATCGCCATCATGGTGGGTATGCTGTTTGTGCAACCGATTATGGGGCTGTTGAGTGACCGCTTTGGCCGTCGACCGTTCATTATTCTGGGTAGCGTTGCGCTGTTTGCCCTTGCTATTCCGGCATTCATTCTGATTAACAGCAATGTGCTGGGCCTGATTTTTGCCGGCTTGCTGATGCTGGCGGTGATCCTCAATTGCTTCATTGGGGTGATGGCCTCTACACTACCGGCCATGTTCCCGACGCATATTCGCTACAGTGCGCTGGCGGCGGCCTTTAACATCTCGGTTCTGATTGCCGGTCTGACGCCGACGCTTGCCGCCTCTCTGGTGGAAAGCACGCAAAACCTGATGATGCCCGCTTATTACCTGATGGTTATCGCGGTGATTGGTTTGATTACGGGTATTACCATGAAGGAGACGGCGAACCGTCCTCTGAAAGGGGCGACGCCTGCGGCATCGGATATTCAGGAAGCGAAAGAGATCCTGCGCGAGCACTACGATAACGTCGAGCAGAAGATTGAAGATATTGACGCAGAGATTGAAGAACTGCAGAAGAAACGCTCCCGACTGGTGGACCAACATCCACGCATCAACGAGTAATCAAAAAACCCGCCGCTGGCGGGTTTTCTTTTATTAGCATCCTGCGGCGATGTAATCGCCATTGGCGCTGATGGGGATCACCGTCAGGAACAGGATGGTCGCAAACAGGATCAGAACAATCCCGCCAGCAATCTTGACCGCCGGAACCAGCCACTTCAGCGAGGTGTCGCCACCAAACCAGGCGACCGTGCGCTCCCGGGCGTAACGCACGGCCAGCGATAGCCCCATAATCGACAGCGCGGTTCCCAGCGACATGGTCATTACCGCGGCCATTCCCCAGGTGACGATGCCCAGCGCATTCGAAAACATCAGGATCATAATGGCCCCACTGCACGGACGCGCGCCGATCGCCAGAATTACACCCAGACGGGTTTTCCAGTCACCCTGCGCAAGGTCTGCCCCTACGCCGTGATGGCCGCAGCCACAATGTTCATCATGCTGGTGAAGGGGCGTGATGGCGGAGATTGCCATCCTGCGCGGGCGCAGGCTTTTCAGCGCCTGGTAAATGATAAACGCGCCGAATGCGCCAATGAGGACCGCGCTTATCTTCTCGACATACCAGCGGCTGGTACTGATATCCCCGGACGCCAGGTTAAACCCCACCGCCAGAATAAAGACAAACAGAATGGCGCTGACGCCCTGCAGCATACTGCCAAAAAAAGGAACGACCCGGGCAGCCAGTTCGCTCTCTTTATTTGTACTGAGATAGGTAGTGACAATGAATTTGCCGTGCCCCGGCCCGATAGCGTGAAGTACGCCATAGAAGAACGCGCCGGTTAATAGCCATAAGCCACCGCTGTACTGATGGTTATTAAGCTGCAACAGGTACATCACCAGATAACGGTGCAGGGTGATTTGCGTAGCAAGACACCATTGGATGAAAGCCCCCCAGTGTGCGTGCAGAGTGAAGCCCGCAATAAGGAGTAGCAGCGTCATGAGGCCAGCGCCAGGAATGCGCCAGTCTCGGGTGAGGCGTTGTGTGACCATGGATATTGTCTGTCAGGGAAAATATTTGCCAATAGTATAGTTGATTATCCCCCTCAATCCGTGGGTTCTTATGAAGCTTACGCGTTGTATTGTGGATAAGTCTGTGTGTAAAAGGGTATAAAGCGGGGTTTTGCTGGGGAATACAGCAGTCAGTCATCTTTTTGCAACTTTTCGGTTGCGGTCGCTCGGGAACTCCCTATAATGCGCCTCCATCGACACGGCGGATGTGAATCACTTCACAAACAGCCT
>NZ_JAYJLI010000011.1:0-144009 GCF_051948675.1 Enterobacter sp. Lyrl_3 | reverse complement strand
CGGCGTGAGGGCACCAGACCGCACCTAACCCTTAATCGGTGAGTTGCGGCGCTTGCGCGGTGGGTGGAAGTGCCGCCAGTGTGGATCCTGCGCTGCGGCCAGCAGTTCGTGGTCGCCACGGGTATCCCCCCAGGCGCGCAGGTGGTACTCGTTCAGATTGCCATACACCTTTTCCAGTCTGGCGACTTTCTGGGCGCAGCGGCAGTTGTTGCCGGTAATGCGCCCGGTCAGCTTACCGTCTTTCACTTCCAGTTGTGTGCCAATCAGCTTGATGCCAAGCTTGTCAGCCCACGGCTGGAGCACCAGTGCCGGAGAGGCGGAACAGATGGTCACTTCCGCGCCAGAGTTCACCTCCGCCGCCACCGCCAGCACCCCCTCGGGGCGCATCAGCTTGTTCCAGTATTTTTCGCAAAACGCTTCCGCCTGCTGACGTAACCAGTGTTCATCCACCCCTGTCAGGAACGTTTTGATCAGCACCTCTTTTAGCTCATCACGCGTTAGCTTGCGGCGTACGCAGTGGAGCGTCGGCAATGCCATACGCACCAGTCGTCCCGCGAAGTAACGTTTCCCGAAGGCAAAACGCAGGAAAGGGATGAAGCTATCGTGGTGTGTTAACGTTCCATCAAAGTCGAAGACAGAGAGCACGTTAGATTTGGCCACGGTCTCGTCGGCAATCATATTGGTCATAAATACGTCTTAGCTGAAATACACATTCTGCTCGTTAGTTTACCTGCTTTGGCGCCACAGTCCTTAAACCTCACGCTTTTTTTCTCATTCTTGCGGCCTGAGCCACTCAGATAATGTCATCCACCACGCCACCGTCGACGCGCAACGCCGCGCCAGACGTGGCGGAGGCCTGCGCTGAGCAGACATAGACCACCATATTGGCGACCTCTTCAACCGTGGCCGCTCGCTGGATCACCGAGCTGGGGCGGTTGGCCATCACAAACTCTTTTGCCAGCTGTTCCAGCGACTTACCGGTCTTCTCGATCTCGTCTTTCATCATCTCTGCGAATCCGTCAGACATCGTCGGCCCCGGCAATACGCTGTTGACCGTCACGCCGCTACCCGCCACGAACTTCGCCAGTCCGCGTGCCAGCGAGAGCTGTGCCGTTTTGGTCACGCCGTAGTGGATCATGTCCGCCGGGATATTGCAGGCCGACTCGGAGGAGATAAATACCACGCGGCCCCAGCCTTTCTTCACCATGCCGGGAAGCAGCGCGCGGGAGAGACGCACGCCGGACATTACGTTGGTCTGCCAGTAACGTTCCCAGGTGTCATCGTCGGTGGCATAGAAATCCTGCGGCCCGTAAATCCCGGCATTGTTGACCAGAATGTCCACGTTATTCGCCACCTTCAGCAGCGACTCGACCCCTTCCGGCGTGCTGAGATCGGCTATCGCGGCACGCACCTGCACGCCCGGCACTACCTGCTGCAGCTGCTGAATACCTTTATTCACCGACTCGGTACTGCGGCCATTGACGATCACTTCCGCACCGCTTTCTGCCAGCCCTCTGGCAATGGCGAAGCCAATTCCACCCGTTGAGGCGGTGACCAGCGCCACTTTCCCCGTAAAGTCGATTTTCATCATCTGCTCCTTATCGTTTTAACGTTCGGACCTTAAAGCGTAGCAGGTGACGATGACGGCTCCTGGCTAAAAAGGCGCAATAGCGACTCAACCTGTTCGTCCAGCGGGCTAAGCGAGCGCTTCACAATCAGGTGCAGCGGCGTGGCTCGCCGCACGCCATGGCTGAGCGGCAGCATCTTCAGTACCCCTTGTTCCAGCTGAGTCTGAATGCGCTCCTCCGGCAGCCAGCCGTAACCCACCTGCGACATCACCGCCTCAATGGCCGCGTCTATGGTGGAAAAGGTCCACGAGCCACTGGCGGAGTGCGCCGCGGCCTGGTTGTCCGCAATTTTAATCAGCGGCCACGGGCGGAGCATGTCGTCGTTCAGCGGCGCGTCGAGCTGAAAGAGCGGATGCTGGTGATGGGCCACGGCAACAAAGTCGATATTCATCAGCCATTCGCCAAGCCCGGTCATATCCTGGCGGCGGGTTAAGACCATCACATCGGCTTCATCATTGATGGCATCGGCGCGGGTATTTTCCAGCACTTCGGTAAGACGGACCTGAGTCTGCGGATACTGCTGCTGGAACTGACGCAGGATGGCGAACAGACGACGGCGGGGGAAGATATTGTCCACCACCAGATCCAGCCGCGTGCGCATTCCGTTACGCAGGGTAAGCGCGCGTGTCTCAACGTACGCGAAGGCTTTCAGCAGCGGTTTGACCTGGTTGAGCAGCAGTTCCCCGGCAGGGGTCAACACCGCCCGACGGCCTTCCTGCACCAGAAGCGCCACCCCCAGCCGTTCCTGCAGTAGCGCCAGGTTATAGCTGACGGAAGACTGGCTGCGGTGCGTCTCTTCCGCGGCTCTGGCAAAACTGCCCGCATCCACCACCTTCTCCAGCAAGGACCATTGTTCGAGCGTCGTCTTGTGCATAATCAATCTAAAATTTGGATGAATTTGATTCAAACATAGCGTTATTAATTCATTTTTTGAAGGGGTAGGATCGTCTCATCAAAACAATGGAGACATTATATGAGCACCTTCGACAAACACGACTTAAGCGGCTTCATCGGCAAACATCTGGTTTATACCTACGATAATGGCTGGAACTACGAGATTTATATCAAAAATGAAAATACCATCGACTACCGTATTCACAGCGGCCTGGTGGGGAATCGTTGGGTAAAAGATCAGCAGGTGTATGTTGTTCGCGTAGGTGAGAGTATTTATAAAATTTCCTGGACTGAACCCACCGGCACCGACGTTAGCCTGATTGTGAACCTTGGGGACAAACTGTTCCATGGCACTATCTTCTTCCCGCGTTGGGTCATGAACAACCCGGAAAAAACCGTCTGCTTCCAGAACGATCACATTCCACTGATGAACAGCTATCGCGATGCAGGTCCGGCCTATCCAACAGAAGTGATTGATGAATTTGCCACCATTACCTTCGTGCGCGACTGTGGGGCCAACGATGACAGCGTAATTGCGTGTGCGGCCAGTGAATTGCCCGCTGACTTCCCAAATAATTTAAAATAAGCGCGACAATTAACTAAAAAGAAAAGTTCCCGGTTATTTCTGTTTTTAAAGAAATAACCGGGATTTTTTTTGTTTGTTGAGCTTTGGTTTAAACGTTACATTTTGAAAAAATTGAGTGCTGTCACAAAATAAATAATTCATAATTTTATAACTTTATGTTTTTAAAGGTATTTAAATTCATGTGAAAACATTTTAATTCCCTCTCTTAATTTTTCCCTAAGAAATGAGCGCTACCTTGATATGAGTTTATGAACCGTTGAAATAAACGGTCCGCTAATTGGTTAATATCAAAAGCATGCCATTCTTATTGCAAGGAAATTAATGATGAGTGATTTTTTGCCTTTTTCCCGCCCCTCAATGGGTAATGAGGAAATCGCGGCGTTGCAGGAGGTATTAACCTCTGGCTGGATCACGACCGGGCCGAAAAATCAGGCGCTTGAAGAGGCATTTTGTCAGCTGACCGGGAATCACCACGCCATAGCCGTCAGTTCGGCAACTGCCGGGATGCACGTCACCCTGATGGCGCTGGGTATTGGCCCTGGCGATGACGTCATCACCCCCTCCCTGACCTGGGTCTCCACGCTGAATATGATCGTTCTGCTGGGGGCAAACCCGGTGATGATCGATGTGGACAAAGATACCCTGATGGTCACCCCGGACGCGGTAGACGCCGCGATTACGCCGCGTACCAAAGCGATTATCCCGGTGCATTACGCCGGTGCGCCGTGTGATATCGATGCTATCCGCGCGGTGGGGGAACGTCACGGTATTCCGGTGATCGAAGATGCGGCACACGCCGCGGGCACGTACTACAAAGACCGTCACGTGGGCTGGCAGGGCACGGCAATTTTCTCCTTCCACGCCATTAAAAACATGACCTGCGCCGAGGGCGGTCTGGTGGTGACGGATGACGAACAGCTGGCACAAAAAATCCGCAGCCTGAAATTCCACGGTCTGGGCGTCGATGCCTATGACCGCCAGACCCACGGCCGCGCGCCGCAGGCCGAAGTGATCGCGCCCGGCTTTAAATACAACCTCGCGGATATCAACGCCGCGCTGGCGCTGGTGCAGTTGGGCAAACTGAAACAGGCCAACAAACGCCGTCAGGACATCGCCGAACGCTACCTGCGCGAGTTGGCCGACACGCCGTTCCAGCCGCTCACTATTCCATCATGGTCGCATGTGCACGCCTGGCACCTGTTTATTATTCGCGTGGATGAAGCCCGCTGCGGGATTTCCCGCGATAACCTGATGGCGGCCCTGAAGGAGAAGGGTATCGGCACTGGCCTGCATTTCCGCGCGGCACACACCCAAAAATACTACCGCGAGCGTTTTCCTGATGTATCGCTCCCGCATTCTGAATGGAACAGCGCGCGTATTTGTTCTCTCCCACTTTTCCCGGACATGACTCATGACGACACAAGCCGCGTCATTACCGCGCTCCATCAGCTTGCAGGACATTGATATGTTCAGTGCGCCGCCTGTACAAAAAGTTTCTGTGGTGATCCCCGTTTATAACGAGCAGGAGAGCCTGCCCGAACTGATCCGCCGCACCACCGCCGCCTGCGAGACGCTGGGCAAAGCCTACGAGATCCTGCTGGTGGATGACGGCAGCAGCGATAACTCCGCCCTGATGTTGACCGAGGCTGCGCAGGCTGAAGGCAGCCATATCGTCGCGGTGCTGCTTAACCGCAACTATGGCCAGCATTCGGCCATTATGGCCGGGTTCAGCCACGTGACGGGGGATTTGGTCATCACGCTGGATGCCGATCTGCAAAACCCGCCGGAGGAGATCCCCCGGCTGGTCGCCAAAGCCGACGAAGGGTACGACGTGGTGGGTACGGTACGGCAGAATCGTCAGGATAGCCTGTTCCGCAAGCTGGCTTCCCGCACCATCAACCGCCTGATCCAGCGCACCACCGGCAAAGCGATGGGCGATTACGGCTGCATGCTGCGCGCCTATCGCCGCCATATTGTCGACGCCATGCTGCACTGCCATGAACGCAGCACCTTCATTCCGATTCTGGCGAATACCTTTGCCCGTAAGGCGACGGAGATCCCGGTGCTGCACGCCGAGCGTGAGCACGGGGAGTCGAAGTACAGCTTTATGCGTCTTATCAACCTGATGTACGACCTCATCACCTGCCTGACCACCACGCCGCTGCGCCTGCTGAGCGTCTTTGGCAGCATTATCGCGCTGGCCGGGTTTACGCTTTCCGTTTTGCTGGTCGTCCTGCGTCTGGTCTTTGGCCCCCAGTGGGCGGCGGAAGGGGTGTTCATGCTCTTTGCCGTGCTGTTCATGTTCATCGGCGCCCAGTTTGTCGGGATGGGCCTGCTCGGTGAGTACATTGGCCGTATCTATAACGATGTTCGCGCACGTCCGCGCTACTTTATTCAACGTGTTGTCCGCCAGGAACACAAAGTCTCTCAAGAGGAAAAACACCCATGAAAGCTGTTGTCTTTGCCTATCACGATATGGGGTGCGCGGGCCTGCTTGCCCTGCTTGAAGCGGGTTATGATATCGCTGCCATCTTCACGCATCCGGACGCCGCAGGCGAGAATAACTTCTTTGGCTCCGTGGCGCGTATCGCCGCCGAGCACGGCATTCCGGTCTACGCGCCGGACGATATCAACCACCCGCTGTGGGTGGATCGCATTCGCGACACCGCCCCGGATGTCATCTTCTCGTTCTACTACCGCAACCTGATTTGCGACGATATTTTACGTCTGGCGACGAAAGGGGCATTTAACCTTCACGGCTCATTGCTGCCCGCCTACCGTGGCCGCGCGCCGCTGAACTGGGTGCTGGTGAATGGCGAAACTGAAACCGGCGTGACCCTGCACCGCATGGTGCACCGCGCGGATGCGGGCGCCATCATTGCGCAGCAGCGTGTTGCCATTGATGCGGATGAGACGGCGCTGCAGCTTCATCAGAAACTCTGCTCGGTGGCACAAAGCCTGCTGCGTGATGCCCTGCCAACCATCCTGAACGGCACCTTCAGCGAGACCGCTCAGGACGAGAGCAAGGCGAGTTGTTTTGGCCGCCGCACGCCGGAAGACGGCCGTCTGGACTGGAACAAGCCCGCCCGCCAGCTGCACAACCTGGTGCGCGCGGTGACCGACCCCTGGCCGGGGGCGTATAGCTTTGCCGGCGTCAGCAAATTCATCGTCTGGAAATCCCGCGTGCGCGATGATGTCCCGGCCGCGAAACCGGGCACCATCGTCTCTGTCTCTCCGCTGATTGTCAGCTGCGGCGAGCAGGCGCTGGAGATCGTGACCGGTCAGACCGACAACGGCGTTTATGTGCAGGGCGCGCAACTGGCGCAGTCTCTGGGGCTGGTTCCCGGCGCCTTGATCACCAGCGCCCCGGTGGTGGCAATTAAGCGCCGCACCCGCGTGCTGATCCTCGGCGTAAACGGTTTTATTGGTAACCACCTGACCGAGCGTCTGCTGAAAGACGATAACTACGAAATTTATGGCCTCGACATTGGCTCCGATGCCATCAGCCGTTTCCTTGACTGCCCGCGCTTCCATTTCGTGGAAGGGGATATCAGCATCCACTCCGAGTGGATCGAGTACCACATCAAAAAATGCGACGTGGTGCTGCCACTGGTCGCCATTGCCACGCCGATTGAGTACACCCGCAACCCGCTGCGCGTATTCGAGCTGGACTTTGAAGAGAACCTGAAGATTATCCGCGACTGCGTGAAATACGATAAGCGCATCATCTTCCCGTCCACCTCCGAAGTGTACGGCATGTGTACTGATAAAAACTTCGATGAAGATACCTCTAACCTGGTGGTCGGGCCGATCAACAAGCAGCGCTGGATTTACTCCGTCTCTAAACAGCTGCTGGACCGCGTGATTTGGGCCTACGGCGAGAAAGAAGGGCTGCGCTTTACCCTGTTCCGGCCATTCAACTGGATGGGGCCACGTCTGGATAACCTGAACGCGGCGCGCATTGGTAGCTCCCGCGCCATTACCCAGCTGATCCTGAACCTGGTGGAAGGCTCGCCCATTAAGCTCATTGAAGGCGGTAAACAAAAACGCTGCTTCACCGACATCAGCGACGGCATCGAAGCCCTGTTCCGCATCATTGAAAACAAGGATGGCCGCTGCAACGGGGAGATCATCAACATCGGCAACCCGGATAACGAAGCGAGCATTCGTGAACTGGCCGAAATGCTGCTGGCAAGCTTCGAGCGCCATCCGCTGCGTAACCAGTTCCCGCCGTTTGCAGGATTCCGCGAAGTGGAAAGCAGCAGCTACTATGGCAAAGGCTACCAGGACGTTGAGCACCGCAAGCCGAGCATTCGCAATGCGAAGCGCTGCCTGAACTGGACGCCAACGGTGAAGATGGAGCAAACCATTGATGAGACGCTCGATTTCTTCCTGCGCACCGTGGAGCTGTCGGAACAGGCCTCATGAAAAAAGTCGGTTTACGCATTGATGTCGATACCTTCAGGGGGACGCGTGACGGCGTTCCCGGACTGCTGAGGCTGCTGAGCAAGCACGATGTGCGTGCCAGCATCTTCTTCAGCGTGGGGCCAGACAACATGGGACGTCATTTATGGCGTCTGGTTAAACCGGCATTTCTGTTCAAAATGCTGCGCTCGCGCGCAGCATCGCTCTACGGCTGGGATATTTTGCTGGCCGGTACCGCATGGCCCGGCAGGCGTATCGGCGCGGGTAACGAAGCCATCATCCGTGAAGCGGCGCAGCACCATGAGGTCGGCCTGCATGCCTGGGATCACCATGCCTGGCAGGCCTGGGCGGGCGTCTGGGACATTCCTCGCCTGGCCCGGGAAATCGAGCGTGGTCTGCGGGAGCTGGAGGCCATTATCGGGCAGTCGGTGCGCTGCTCCGCCGTGGCCGGATGGCGTGCGGATCAACGCGTCGTGAAAGCCAAAGAGCCGTTCGCGTTTCGCTACAACAGCGATTGCCGGGGCAGCGGACCTTTTTTACCACAGCTCGGTGAAAACCGCGTTGGCACGGTGCAAATCCCGGTCACACTGCCCACCTGGGATGAAGTGGTGGGGCGCGAGGTGACCGCCGACGGCTTCAACCGCTACATTCTGGACCGTATACATCGCGACACCGGCACGCCGGTCTACACCATCCACGCCGAGGTGGAAGGGATTGCGTATCAGCATGATTTCGATGCGCTGTTGACGCTGGCGGCGCAGGAGGGGATTCAGTTCTGCCCGTTGATCGACCTGCTGCCAGACGATCTCAGTACGCTGCCCGTCGGCAAAATTGTGCGAAGTGAAATGGCTGGCCGGGAAGGCTGGCTTGGCTATCAACAAACCGTGAGTCCGGTACCATGAAAGTCGCCCGTTATGGCTTAGGGCTTTTCGCCCTGTTTATTGTTTACTATCTCATTCCGGTTGATATCCGTCTGTTATGGCAGCCTGATGAAACGCGCTATGCGGAAATCAGCCGTGAAATGCTCGCCTCCGGCAACTGGATTGTGCCGCATTTTCTGGGGCTGCGTTACTTTGAAAAGCCGATTGCTGGCTACTGGGTCAACAGCCTCGGGCAACTGCTGTTTGGCCATACAAACTTTGCCGTGCGCGCCGGGGCCATCTTTTCCACCGGCCTGACGGCGCTACTGGTTATCTGGATGGCCTGGCAACTCTGGCGCGATAAACGCGTTGCCCTGTTCTCCGGCCTTATCTTCCTGACGCTGTTTCTGGTCTATGGCATTGGCACCTATGCCGTGCTCGACCCCATCATCTCCCTGTGGCTGGCGGCGGCGATGTGCAGTTTCTGGCTGGCCTCGCAGGCGCAGACCCTGGCTGGCAACGCGGGGGGCTACATCGTGCTGGGGCTGGCCTGCGGTATGGGGGTGATGACCAAAGGCTTTCTCGCCCTGGCGGTGCCGGTCCTTGGCGTCCTGCCGTGGGTGATTGCCCAAAAGCGCTGGAAAGAGGTGCTGATTTTTGGCGGGCTTGCGATCCTGAGCTGCGTGCTTATTGTCTTGCCCTGGGGGCTGGCGATTGCCCAGCGTGAACCCGATTTCTGGCGCTACTTCTTCTGGGTTGAACACATTCAGCGTTTTGCCCAAAGCGACGCCCAGCACAAAGCCCCGTTCTGGTATTACCTGCCATTCCTGGTCGCGGGCAGTCTGCCGTGGCTGGCGCTGTTGCCCGGTGCGCTGCGTCTGGGCTGGCGTGAAAAACATCCGGCAGGCGGCGGGCTTTATCTGCTCGGTTGGGTGGTGATGCCGCTTTTATTCTTCAGCATTGCCAAAGGCAAGCTGCCTACCTACATCCTGCCGTGTTTTGCCCCGCTGGCGATCCTGATGGCGCGCTATGCCTGCCTCGCTGCGGAAAAGGGGGCCAGCGTGTTACGCATCAATGCCGGGATCAACCTGGCGTTCGGTACCCTCGGTGTCATCGCTGCGTTAGTCGTGTCGCCGTGGGGGCTGGCTAAGCACCCGGTCTGGACGTCGGTCGAGCTGTATAAAGTCTTCTGCGCGGTGGTGGCCTTCCTCGTCTGGGCCGTGGTGGGCTGGTTTAGCTTCAGACGGAGCCAGCAGCGCTGGTGGCTGGCGGCGCTGTGCCCTGCCGGGCTGGCGTTGCTGATTGGTTTTGCCATTCCCAACCTGGTGGTGGACTCCAAACAGCCACAGTCGCTGGTGGATACCGTGCGCGACCCGCTCCAGCAGAGCCGGTTCGTGCTGGCCGATAACGTCGGCGTGGCGGCAGGGCTGGCGTGGGAGCTTAAACGTAATGACATCATCATGTTTGGTCAGAGCGGTGAGCTGCGTTACGGGCTGGATTATCCGGACGTGAAAGACCGCTTTATCACTAAAGATGACTTTGCGCAGTGGCTGGCGAGGCATCGCCAGCAGGGGAGCGTGTCGCTGGTGATCCTGCTGTCGAAGAACAACGATCTGAACCGTGATAACCTGCCAAAGCCGGACTACCTGTATATCCAGGGGCGGCTGGCTTACCTGCAGTATCTGCCGCAATGATGACCTGGCTTTGGCTGGTGCTGGCTAGTCTGCTGACCTGCGCGGGACAGCTCTGTCAGAAGCAAGCGACCCGTCCGGCGAAAACCGGGCGGCGTGGCGCGCATATTGTGCTGTGGCTGGGGCTCGCCTTGCTGGCGCTGGGCTGCGGCATGCTGGTCTGGCTGGTGGTATTGCAGCGTCTTCCCGTCGGGGTCGCCTATCCCATGCTGAGCCTTAATTTTGTCTGGGTGACGCTGGCAGCGAAGGGGCTCTGGCATGAGAAGGTGGCCCGACATCACTGGCTGGGCGTAGGGTTGATTATGATCGGGATTGTTTTGCTGGGAGGAAGCCTGTGAAAGGGGCGTGCTGGGCGTTATGCAGCGTGGCGTTAGTCAGTGCCGCGCAGCTGCTGCTGCGCAGCGCCATGCAGGCGCTTCCGCCCGTCGACGAGGCGCTGGCATTTTTCAGGGCCCTCTGGCATTTTTCGTCCGGTACCGGCGCGCTGCTGCTGGGGCTGATGGGCTATGTGGCCTCTATGGGCTGCTGGTATCTGGCGCTGCATCGCATGGCGCTCAGCAAAGCGTACGCCTTGCTGAGCCTCAGTTATATTCTGGTGTGGGGCGCGGCGATCCTGCTGCCCGGCTGGGGTGAGTCGTTCTCGTGGCAGGGGCTGGCGGGTGTCGGGTTGATTATGCTGGGCGTGCTGGTTATTTTTCGGCCAGCTCAGCGTGTACAGAATGGATCAGAGACGCCGTAATCTCAAAGGGCGTGGTGGTGCAAACGGCGAGGCTCAGCAAACCTGTCCGGCACTGGCTCGTTGAGTGCAGCGCGGCACTGCTGTCAATGCTGACCATTTGCCAGGAATGACCACCGCGTTGTTTAAGGATGGCCTTTTTTAGGGTCCAGATACGCCAGAATGTGCTGAGTTTGTTTTCGGATGTTTCCTTTTCCAGCGCGTCATGCTCGGCATTGCTAAATACGGCATTGGCGAGCGTAGGCCAGTTTTCCTGCGGACGGATATGCTCCAGCGAACAGCCTACGTCACCTTCATCGCTGATAATTAACGCAATATCATCTTCCGAGTGACTCACGCTGAACCACAGAGGATACTCGTCGGCAAACACGGGTTTGCCCTGTTCACGGTAGACAATCTCCGGTAAAGGCTGTGGTGCCAGCACACGCGACAGTAGCCCTCGACCCGCCAGCCAACGGGCGCGTTGAGCACCCTGCGGAGCGTATTGGGAGAGGGCTTGCGCCCACTGGTCTGTGCTCAGCGAGGAGATTTTTCCCAGCAAAACCTGGTACATATAACGTCTGGCCTTCAGTCAAAAACGCGATAGCTGTAAAGTTGCGCGGCGAAACCATTACTATAATCCATTGACCTCAACAATGGCTAATCAGTAACGGAAAATCACCCGGGCAATCGACTCTTGGGTCGGCCCGGCCCCAGCAGTATCGCCAGTTTGCTGCCGCCTTTGGTGGTCTCCATCCAGATTTTACAGACGCTGGTGAGCGGTACCGACAGCAGCATCCCAACCGGGCCCAGCAGCCATCCCCAAATCAGTAAGGATAAGAACACCACCAGCGTCGACATGCCCAGCCGGTGGCCCATCATCCGTGGTTCAAGAATATTCCCCAGCACCATATGCACCACGAGGAACAGCGCCCCCACCAGCATGCACTCATAGAAGCCATTAAACAGAAACGCCTGAATCATGGGCGGCACGGCGGAGAGTACCGCGCCAATGTTGGGCACGTAGTTCAGCAAAAACGCCAGCACTCCCCACATCAGCGCGAACTGCACGCCCATCAGCATCAGCCCCAGCCAGACAATCACGCCGGTCCAGACGCTCAACAGGGTTTTTAATGCCAGATATTTGGAGACGCCCTTTAACGCGCGGTGTAAACCAGCGATGTGAATTTGCGGATTATTCAGCGCGAAACGCAGCTTATAGGGCACGTGGCGCACTTCGAACAGCATAAACACCACCGTCATGACCAGCAGCAAAATGCTGGCCATAGCGCCGGACAGGCCGGTCATCAGCGTGGTGGCGTAGGTCATGATTTTTTCTGAATCCATCCGGCGCAACATCCGTTCCGGCGAAATATGCAGATTCAGAAACGGCATCATCTCCTGAAGCGCCACGATCTTGCGCGTCAGCTCTTTGTTGTATTGCGGCAGCATCGTGGAGAACTCGCTCAGCGAGGCGGCCAGAACGCCGAAAAGGGCGGTGAGGGCAATCAGCATCACGATAACCACAATGGTTATGGCCACCGGGCGGCTGATACCCCGGCGCAAAAACCAGGTCACCAGCGGGTTAAGCACAATGGCAAAAAAGAGCGCCAGCAGAAGCTGGACAATAATATCGGCGGCAGCATGGATACCGGCGAGGATCACCACCAGGGAGGCGAGTTTTAACAGGATGTGGAGTCCTGCTTTGTCGGGCGGGTTAGGGGTCATTCGTGTTCCTTAATGTGATTGCCCGTTAAGTGTAGTGCGCGGGTTTCGCTTCGTCTGGCACCGTTAATCTGAAAGTCGCTGCTGATTTTCTGCTGGCGTCGTGGTAATAGTGAAACACTGTTGCAAAAATCCAGGTAAAACCTCATGCCCGAACCCGCCGCCGAACCGGCATTAAGCGGATTACGCCTTAATCTGCGCATTGTCTCCGTTGTGATTTTTAACTTTGCCAGTTATCTGACGATTGGCCTGCCGCTGGCGGTGTTGCCGGGCTATGTGCATGACGTGATGGGGTTTAGCGCATTCTGGGCGGGGCTGGTGATTAGCCTGCAGTACTTCGCCACGCTGTTGAGCCGCCCGCATGCGGGTCGCTACGCGGATCTGTTCGGGCCGAAGAGCATTGTGATCACAGGATTATGCGGCTGTTTTCTCAGTGGCCTGAGTTACCTGCTGGCGGCAACGACCAGCCACTGGCCGTTGGTCAGCCTGGTGCTGCTGTGCCTGGGCCGGGTGATCCTCGGTATTGGGCAAAGCCTGGCAGGAACCGGCTCGACGCTGTGGGGCGTAGGCGTGGTCGGGGCACCGCACATTGGCCGGGTCATCTCCTGGAACGGCATTGTCACCTACGGGGCAATGGCGCTTGGCGCCCCGCTTGGGGTGATGTGCTATGCGTATGGCGGACTGTACGGGCTGGCGGGCACCATTATGGTGGTCGCGCTGGTGGCGATCCTGTTTGCCCTGCCGCGCCCGAAAGTGAAGGCCAGCAAAGGCAAACCGCTGCCGTTCCGGGCAGTGCTGGGGCGCGTCTGGCCGTATGGTATGGCACTGGCGCTGGCAACCACCGGCTTTGGGGTGATCGCCACCTTTATCACCCTGTTTTATGACGCCAAAGGCTGGGACGGGGCGGCCTTTGCGTTAACCCTGTTCAGCTGTGCGTTCGTGGGTGCCCGTTTGCTCTTCCCGAACGGTATTAACCGCCTGGGCGGGCTGAATGTAGCGATGATCTGCTTTGCCGTTGAGATTGTCGGGCTGCTGCTGACCGGTATAGCGACCGCGCCGTGGATGGCAAAAATTGGCGTGTTCTTCGCCGGAGCCGGTTTTTCGCTGGTCTTCCCGGCGCTGGGCGTGGTGGCGGTGAAAGCCGTGCCGCCGCAGAATCAGGGGGCGGCGCTGGCAACCTACACGGTGTTTATGGATATGTCGTTGGGCATTACCGGGCCGCTGGCAGGGCTGGTCATGGCCTGGGCAGGCGTGCCGGTAATCTATCTTGCGGCTGCGGGTCTGGTGGTGATGGCCCTGATGCTCACGTGGCGGCTAAAAAAATGGCCCCCGGTGCAGGCACCGGAGGCCACGTCATCATCCTGACGCGTTACTGAATCACGATGGTGTTGATGATGTTTTCAGCGGCAGTCTGCGCTTTCTGCTGATCTTCCGCTGGCAGGGTGATCTGCAGGGTCAGCAGTTTGTTATCCACCTTACCCAGCACCACGGAAGAGTAAGCCGTCTGACCTTTTGCAGAGATAATGCTGTCCAGCTGCTGCAGCGTGTGGCCTTTCAGTTCGATGGACTTGTTCGTCACCACCTGCAGCTGCGGGTCGCGGCTGCGCTGCTGATCTTCCAGACGTTTGGACAGCACGGCCAGGTCTTCGCTGGTATCGTCGCCCACAATCACAATCACCGCTTTCTGCCCGGTTGCATCGGAATAGACGTGCATGTTGTTCGCCTGGGTACCCAGCTTGCCGCTCTGGTCAGTCATATCCGCTGGCAGAGAGAAGCTGAGTTTACCGTCCAGCAGGTTCACCGGCTGACCGGTTGCGTTGCTCTCTGCAGACGCGCCCTGAGCAGGCGTTTTCGTATCGCTGTTATCACAGGCTGCAAGGCCGACAACCAGCAGGCCAATCCCGACATATTTAACCAGATTGCGCATTGACTTCTTCCTTTCGATAAACGGCCATAACGGCTCATTTGTCCATCTTATCACAACTGATAAAGCGAACCCTTAACCAGCCTGCAATGCTGTGATTTCAGATTTATCTGCCAGTCTTTTCAGCAGCATATTCAGCAGCACGCCGTACATCGGCAGGAAGAAGACAATGCTGATAAGCACCTTGAAGCAGTAGTCCACCAGCGCAATTTCCATCCAGTGTTCAGCCATAAACGCATCCGGGCTGTGCCAGAAGGCAATGAAGAAGAAGGCCAGCGTATCGCTGACGTTGCCGAACAGCGTCGAGGCGGTGGGGGCCATCCACCAGCGGTGATTCTGACGCAGGCGGTTAAATACGTGCACGTCGAGGATCTGCCCCAGCGCATAGGCCATAAAGCTTGCAGTAGCGATTCGGGCAACAAACAGGTTGAAGTGGGTTAACGCCTCAAAGCCCTGCCAGCTTCCCATGTAAAACAGGGAGGAAATAACGTAAGACACGAACAGCGCCGGCAGCATGACCGCAAAAATAATGCGGCGAGCCAGCGGTGCGCCAAAAATACGCACGGTCAGATCGGTGGCGAGAAAAATAAACGGGAAGCTGAACGCGCCCCAGGTGGTATGGAAACCAAAGATGGCAATCGGCAACTGCACCAGATAGTTACTGGAGGTGATCACCAGCAGATGAAAAAGCGAAAGCCAGAACAACGCTTTTACGCGCTGCGATTCAGAAAACGGCGTCATATTGTGACCTTTTTATACGTTGGGGTGAGGGAACCCAATAAAAACCGCAGCATGATACTGCTTTGGCAGGACAATGCAATGGTTAGTTTTTACGCAACCGTTAACCTGGTTTGCATTGCTGGCTACGGGGCGTAAACTACAGCCGTTTTTATCTGACCGAGAACACCATGACCGATCTGTTTTCCACTCCAGACCACACCCTTGATGCACAGGGCCTCCGCTGCCCTGAGCCGGTAATGATGGTGCGCAAAACCGTGCGCAATATGCAAACCGGCGAAACGCTGCTGATCATCGCTGACGATCCGGCAACCACCCGCGATATCCCCGGTTTTTGTACCTTTATGGAGCATGAACTGGTGGCACAGCAGACCGAAGCGCTGCCGTACCGGTATTTAATCCGCAAGGGGTAACCCCCTACTGCATGCCTAACAATCCCGGCAGCCACAGCGAAATCGCCGGGATGTACGTTATCATTCCCAGCACCAGCAGCAGCATGCCGTAAAACGGTAGCATCGCGCGCACCACATGCTCGATTTTCTGCTTGCTTACCGCACTGGCCACAAACAGCACCGAACCCACTGGCGGCGTGATAAGCCCGATCCCCAGATTCACCATCATGATCATCCCGAAATGGACCGGGTCGATCCCAAGCGACTGGGTCACCGGCAACAGCACCGGCGTCAGGATCAGAATGATCGGCGCCATATCCATCAGGGTGCCAATCAGCAGCAGCATGATGTTGAGGTACATCAGGATCACGTACTTGTTATCCGAGAGCGAGGTGAAGAACGCCGTAATGCGCACAGGCAACTGCATGTAGGTCATCACCGCGCCAAACGCCGCCGCAAAGCCAATCAAGATCATCACGATAGTGACCGTTTTCACCGTCCGGCACATCAGCTTAGGCAGTTCGCTCCATGCGTAGTCGCGATAGATGAACATGGTGACAAAGAATGCCCACAGACAGGCGACCGCCGCGGATTCGGTGGCGGTGAATATCCCGGACATGATCCCGCCGAGGATAATTACCACCGTCATCAGCCCCCACAGAGCGTCCAGCAAAATCTTCAGCGCCTGTTTAAAGGGGATCTTTTCGCCTTTTGGATAGCCGCGCTTATGGGCAAAGCACAGGCACAGCGTCATCAGGCACAGTCCCAGCAGCAGCCCCGGCAGCACGCCTGCGATAAACAGCGTGGCAATGGAGACCGTACCGCCTGCGGCCAGCGAGTAGATCACCGAGTTGTGGCTGGGCGGGATTAAAATCGCCTGCACCGACCCGCTGGCGGTGACCGCCGCCGCATACTCGCGGGGATACCCCTTTCTCTCCATCTCCGGGATCATCACGCTGCCGATGGAGGCCGTATCCGCCACCGATGAACCGGAAATCGCGCCGAAAAAGGTGGAGGCCACAATATTCACCAGCGACAGCCCGCCGCGAATAAAACCGACAAAGACATACGCGAAATTCACCAGCCGTCGGGCGATGCCGCCTTCCGCCATGATCGCCCCCGCCAGGATGAAAAACGGGATCGCCAGCAGGGTAAATTTGTTAACCCCGCTGGTGATCTGGATCATCAGCGCTTCGAGCGGTAACTCGATCCACAACGCGCCCGCGACGGCGCTTAAGCCGACGGCAAACGCCACCGGCATACCCAGCGCCAGCAAAATGGCGAGGGTGAATAACAAAACGAATGCATCCATTGTTCACCCCTTAACTGTGGTTGCCGATCAGCACCACAGGACGGTTTTCCTGTGAGCCAAACAGCAGACGTTCAATGACAAACAGGATCAGCACCGCAGAACCAATCGGCAGCGGCAGATAACTCTCCCCTGACGTCAGGATCGGAAACTCGGCGACCGGCTGCTCCCAGAGCTCGACACACAGCCAGTAGCTGTACCAGAACATAATCAGCGAGATCAGCAGCATCAGCAGATCCACCACGCGCGCACACGCTGTTTTCAGCATGTCTGGCAGTCGGTCGGTCAGCATGTTCACCGCGATGTGTGACCCGGCACGGTAGCTCACCGCCGCGCCGATAAACGTAAAGGTCACCATGCAGATGATGGCAATCGGCTCCGGCCAGGATTCACCGCGATTCAGCACATAGCGCGAGAAGATGCCAATCGGGATCACCACCGTCATCACCAGCAGCGCGCATCCCGCTACGCCCATGGCGAGCAGATACAGCCGGTCCATCCACTTCAGGTAGAGTTCGGACATACGTTCTCCGTTTACTGAACGTCAGCAATGGCTTTCATCAGGTCCTGATGCTTTTCGCCATACTGCGCGCGCACCGGCTCTGTGGCTTTGATAAATACCGATTTGTCGATCTCGTGGAACTGCACGCCACCGGCTTTCATCTTCGCCAGCGCCTCGGCGTTATAGGCCTGCCACAGCTTGCGCTGTTCGAACTGCGCTTCGCGCGCCAGGGTCAGGATTTTCTGCTGTTCGTCTGCGCTGAGCTTGTCCCATTTCACTTTCGAGTAGAGCAGCATTTCCGGGGTAATGAAGTGGCCGCTGAGGGTATAGTTTTTGGCGATCGGCATATAGTTATGGGCGATGAAGGTCGGCGGATTATTCTCAGCGCCGTCGATTACGCCGGTCTGCATGCCGCTGTAGACCTCACTGACCCCCATTGCCACCGAGTTAGCCCCCATGTCTTTCAGTGTCGCCAGCGCCACCGGGCTTCCCTGAACGCGGATTTTTTTGCCTTTCAGATCCTCCGGTTTGACGATCGGCGTTTTGGTGATCAGGTTACGGGTGCCGGAATCCATCCAGCCGAGAAACACCAGCCGCGATTTGGGGTTGGCGGTCAGTTTGTCGCCAATCTGCTTGCCGATATCGCCGTCGATGACTTTGTGCATGTGGTCTTCATCGCGGAACACATAGGGCAGGGTAAAGACTTCGATATCGGGCAGGATCGCCGCCACCGGAGCCATGGAGACACGGATCATGTCGATCGCCCCCATCTGCGCCTGTTCAATCATCTGCTTTTCATCCCCGAGCACGCCGCCGGGAAAGACCTTGATCTCCAGCTTGCCGTCGGTTTGTTGTTTGAGTTTCTCCCCCATGTGCTGTACGGCTACCACGTTCGGGTAGCCTTCAGGATGCACATCGGCGGCTTTAATGGTTTGCGCAGAAACGGAGCAGGCAAAAGCAGACAGACACAGAGCGGCCAGTAACGGCTTGAGGGTCGTTTTCATCAAGTCAACTCCAGGGTAGTGAGGTAAGTGTTAAAACGGTGTTTTAGTTTTGTACGTTTAAAAATTACACTATGGCCTGGAAAACGGAGGTGAAGCGCCTCACAAAAGCGTGAATTTCTGAAACGCTGGTTTAGATTTTTGAGAAGGGAAGGCCGGGTTGCCGTTACGCTTTACCCGGCCAGGCGTGCATTGCGTGTTATTTGCGTCGCAGTAAGCGGAGCGCGTTAGCCGTCACCAGCACCGTCGCGCCGGTATCCGCCAGCACCGCCAGCCACAGCCCGGTGATGCCGAGCAGGGTGGTGACGAGGAAAATCCCTTTCAGCCCCAGGGCGATACTGATGTTCTGGCGAATATTGGCGCGCGTGGCGCGTGCCAGGGAAATCATCTGCGCCAGCCCGGTCAGGCGGTTATGGGTGAGCGCGGCATCGGCGGTTTCCAGCGCCACGTCGGTACCGCTGCCCATGGCAATCCCGATGGTGGATGCTTTCATCGCTGGCGCATCGTTGATTCCGTCGCCGATCATCGCCAGCGGAGCATGGCTGTTCAGCTCCGTCACGGCACTGACCTTGTCCGCAGGCAGTAATCCGGCCTTAAAGTCCAGCCCCAGCTCTCCGGCAATCGCGGCGGCGGCACGCGGGTTATCGCCGGTGAGGATCACACCCTGGACGCCCAGCTGATGGAGCGCCGCGACGGCCTCTTTCGCATCATCACGCAGGGTATCGCGCAGTGCCAGCATGCCTTTGGCGACGCCGTCCTGCATGACGGTTACGACAGTTTGTCCGGTCTGTTCTAACGCCTCAACCTCTGGGTTAGAAAACTTACCCGCCGCGACAATCAGCACCTTTTTACCGTCGATGTCGGCCTCAATCCCGGCCCCAACCAGCGCCCGCTGCGCCGTTGCCGCCGGAATGGCCAGCCCGCGCGACTGCGCTTCACGCACAATCGCCTGCGCCAGCGGGTGAGTGGAACCCTGCTCAACGGCGGCGGCCAGCGCCAGCAGTTCATCTTCATCGATATCCTGCGGATACACGCCGGTGACCTGCGGCTTGCCGACGGTCAGCGTGCCGGTTTTATCGAACGCCACCTGCTGCACCTGGCTTAACTGTTCCAGCGCCGCGCCGCCTTTTATCAGGGCGCCACGACGTGCCGCTGCCGCCAGACCGGAGGTAATGGCCGCCGGGGTGGAGATCACTAGCGCACACGGACAGCCAATCAGCAGCAGGGTCAGACCTTTGTAAATCCAGCCTTCCCACGGCGCACCAAAGAACAGCGGCGGAACGATAGTGACCAGCAGGGCAACCAGCATGATGGCGGGGGTGTAAATCCGGCTGAAGCGGTCAATAAATCGCTCGACGGGGGCGCGACGCTCCTCGGCCTCTTCGATCAGCTTCAGGATACGGTCGATGGCGCTGTCACCGGGTTCGGAAAGTACCGTGAGCTGGACCAGACGGTCGACGCTGGTGGCGCCCGCAGGTACTTTTTCACCGGCCGTGCGTTCAACCGGAATCGACTCCCCGGTGAGGGCGCTTTCGTCGAAGCTCGCGGTGGCGGTGAGCAGGGTACCGTCCGCAGGCAGGCGCCCTCCGGCAGCGACTTCAATCACATCGCCTGGACGCAGCGCGTTAATGGCCACCGTCTGGCGTTCGTTTCCGGCTACTCGTGTGGCGGTTTCGGGCTTAAGCGCCATCAGGGCGCTGACCCCTTTACGCGCCCGGCTTGCCGCCCAACCTTCAAGACGTTCGCCAATTAAGAACAGCAGCAGCACCATGGCCGCTTCCGCTGTGGCACCAATGAACAGCGCGCCGATAGCCGCCACGCTCATCAGCGTTTCGATGGCGAACCAACTGCCGCTTTTCATCAGCCGCAGCGCCTGGCGGGCAATGGGATACAACCCGACAAGCGTGGTGGCGATAAACGCCAGATTGCCAAACGGGTGGTTGATCTGCTCCAGACCCCAGCTCAGGGCCATCATAATCACGAGCGCGATAAGGGGCAGATTTTCTCGCAGCGGAGCGGTTTTTTCGGCGGGGGTCGTTTCGCTACGCAGGGAATAACCGGCCTGGCTGACGGCGGACACAACCTGCTCGCTAACGTCACTCTCGGCGCTGACCAGCAGTTTTTCGGTCGCAAAGCGCACCTGCACGTGGCTGACGCCGGGGATCTGTTTTACCGCATTTTCGACTTTGCGGGCGCAGGCCGCGCAATCCATGCCGTCAACCACCCAGCTGTAATGGTTTCCGCTTTCAGGCAGCGGCGGCGCGTTTTGCGTTTCGCATGCCCCGTCACAGCAGCAGTCATCTTTCGCTGGCACCGGGCTGAGCTTAAATGCTGAAAAGTGTGGGGCTTTTTTAGGTGTTTCTGGAGTCGACATGGCACTCTCCGGTAATGATAATTTTCTCATTAACCGCAGCATACACTCTGGAGTCGACTCCAGAGTCAAGGCTTATTTAGATATACAGCGAACGCACAATCAGGAAGTGCCCGGCAAAGTAACAGGCGGAGGCAATCGCGTTATCAGCCCGGAAACGACGGCGATAGTGGCTGCCCAGCCAGACGATATTGCCGATTAACAGCAGCGCCGCGCCAAAGAAAGCGGACATCGCCTGTGAGGTTGGGCGGAAGAACCACAGTTCACCGGCCAGCCACACCATCACCAGCGTCATGGCAATAAACGTGCAGACAGGCAGACGCATCTCTTCCAGGCGTGACCAGATCACCGCGATCAGCAGCGCGCCGATCACCAGCAGCACCAGCGGGAGCGGCCAGAAGAAGGATAGCGTCATCTGGCTGGCAAAATAGATGGTGTAAAGCAGATGCGACAGGAAGAACGCCCCCACGGCATACAGCAGACGCTGACGCGGCAGCAGGGTTAAGGCATCGCCAATCAGAGAAGCACACAGCCCGGCGAGGACCAGGTAGCTGATGGCGTTAAACATCGGCGCTTGCCAGGCAAGCAGCAGGAGCAGCAACAGCGTGACGGGTTTAAACAACCAGCGCTGCCAGGCCGGACCGCGGTATGACGCATCGACATAAAGCCATGCGGAAAAACAGACAGCGATAAATGACCAAAGCATATTAACTCCCTGTATCTGTTAAGGCTGAATAATCAGTTTCATCTTCAGTGTAGTGATGCGGGCAGGCGTTTGGCAATGCCAGGGGAGTCAGGGTATCCTGAATTCCGCATAATCTTATGGGATTGTTGAATGAGCAAGATGCCGCTGTTTTTCATTATCGTGGTGGCGATTATCGTCATTGCCGCCTCGTTCCGTTTTGTGCAGCAGCGCCGCGAGAAGGCGGATAACGACGCCGCGCCGTTGATGCAAAAGCGCGTGGTGGTGAGCAATAAACGCGAAAAACCCCTTAATGACCGGCGCTCGCGCCAGCAACAGGTTACCCCTGCGGGAACAACCATGCGCTATGAAGCGAGCTTTAAGCCGGAAACGGGCGGCCTGGAGATGACCTTCCGCCTGGAGGCGCAGCAGTACCATCAGCTGACGGTAGGTGAGAAAGGGATGCTGAGTTACAAAGGGTCGCGGTTTGAAGGGTTCAGGGCTGAATAATACGGTTCCCTCTCCCTGTGGGAGAGGGTTAGGGTGAGGGCATCAGACCGCACCTTACTTCTTCACCTGCGCCTTAAACTTCTTCATCCACACCAGCAGTTCAAACACGCCGAAAATAAACACGCGCAGCTGCTGCCAGCCGGTCATCTGCGGGCCGTCTTTTGGCAGGCCGTTTTTCAGCATCACCATCTGCAGGGCGTGCATGAAGGTGGTAAAGATAAACGCCACGTTCACAAAGATATTCATCGGGCGCGGGAACGGATGCACCAGATTGAGCAGTAAAAACGCCCAGACGCACAGCATCAGCAAACGTCCCAGATTAATCAGTACTGGCATTGGATTCTCCTTGTGCCTGACGATGATACAGACGATAAGCGACCTGACCCGCCACTTTTTCGCGGTGTAAATCCCAGTGAACCGGCACTGGCGGTAGCCCATTTTCCACTTCGCTTTCAACGTAAATCAGCGCGTCATCCGCCAGCCAGCCGTTGCTTTCCAGCAGGGATAACGTCTCTTCCAGCAGCCCCTTACGGAACGGCGGATCGACAAACACCACGTTGTGCGGCGTGCCTGGCTGCGCGAGGAAACTGAGCGTATTGGTGTTCACCACTTTGGCGTTGGTGGCTTTCAGCGTCGCCAGATTTTGCTGCAGCGTCTGCGCGACGCCGCGCTCCATCTCCAGCAGCGTGGCGCTGGCGGCGTAGCGCGAGAGGGCTTCCAGCCCTAATGCTCCGCTGCCCGCAAAGCAGTCGAGGCAGTGGGCGTCTACCATTGACGGGGCCAGCCAGTTAAACAGCGTTTCACGCACGCGGTCGGTGGTTGGGCGTAAACCGGGGCTGTCCGGCACCGGGAGTTTCCGGCCTCGCCACTGGCCACCGATAATACGAATTTGACCGGCTGGGGCGCGGTTGGGTTTCTTCATCTCAGGAAAGCTCTGTTAACAATTGGCCTGCGATTGCGGGCGGTGATGTCAATTAAGTAAAGTGTTAGACTATTTCATCATTTTTTTAGCTTCCATGTATATAGCGCCGCGAGGAGTGTAGTCGCAGATGGCAAAACAAAAAAAACGTGGCTTCTTTTCCTGGCTGGGTTTCGGTGAAAAAGAGCAAGAAACAGAACAGAAAACCGAAGAACAACAAGCCGTTGAAGAGCAGTCTCAGCCTGAAACGCCTGTAGAAACCGCCGCGGTTGTCGAAGCGGAAGAGCATGCGCACAGCAAAGAAGAGACTGAAGCCTTTGCTGAAGAGGTGGTTGAGATCACCGAACAGGTTCAGGAGAGCGAAAAGCCAGAACCTGTTGTTGAAGCGGTTACTGAAGCGCCGCAGGCCGTTATCGAACATGAAGAGTTGCCGCTGCCGGAAGAGGTAAAAGCGGACGACGTTTCCCCTGAAGAGTGGCAGGCCGAAGCGGAAACCGTGGAAATTGTCGACGCGGTGGAAGAAGAAGCGGCACATGAGCCGGCGCTGACCGACGAAGAGCTGGAAGCCCAGGCGCTGGCCGCTCAGGCGGCTGAAGAAGCGGTTATCGTCGTGCCGGTGGAAGAGCAGGCCGAAGAGGAGATCGTTCAGGAGCAGGAAAAACCGACCAAAGAAGGTTTCTTTGCCCGCCTGAAACGCAGCCTGTTAAAAACTAAAGAAAATTTAGGTTCCGGATTTATCAGTCTGTTCCGCGGCAAAAAGATCGACGACGATCTGTTTGAAGAGCTGGAAGAGCAGTTGCTGATTGCGGACGTTGGGGTGGAAACCACCCGTAAGATCATCGCCAACCTGACCGAAGGGGCGAGCCGCAAACAGCTGCGCGACGCCGAAGCGCTGTACGGCCTGCTGAAAGACGAGATGGGTGAAATTCTCGCAAAAGTTGACGAACCGCTTAATATTGAAGGCAAAACGCCATTTGTTATTCTGATGGTTGGCGTTAACGGTGTCGGGAAAACCACCACCATCGGCAAACTGGCGCGTCAGTTCGAGCAGCAGGGTAAAACGGTGATGCTGGCGGCGGGTGATACCTTCCGCGCGGCGGCGGTTGAACAGCTGCAGGTGTGGGGCCAGCGCAACAACATTCCGGTGATTGCGCAGCACACCGGTGCAGATTCCGCGTCCGTGATCTTTGACGCCATCCAGGCGGCGAAGTCGCGAAATGTGGATGTCCTGATTGCCGATACCGCAGGGCGTTTGCAGAACAAATCGCACCTGATGGAAGAGTTGAAGAAAATCGTCCGCGTCATGAAGAAGCTGGACGAAGACGCACCGCATGAAATTATGCTGACCATCGATGCCAGCACCGGACAGAACGCTGTCAGCCAGGCGAAGCTGTTCCATGAAGCGGTAGGACTGACCGGGATCACGCTGACCAAACTGGACGGCACCGCGAAAGGCGGGGTGATCTTCTCCGTGGCCGATCAGTTCGGCATTCCTATTCGTTACATCGGTGTGGGCGAGCGTATTGAGGATTTGCGTCCGTTTAAGGCGGACGACTTTATTGAGGCATTATTTGCCCGAGAGGACTAACAATGATTCGCTTTGAACACGTCAGCAAGGCCTATCTCGGTGGGAGACAAGCGCTGCAGGGGGTGACCTTCCACCTGCAGCCAGGCGAGATGGCATTCCTGACCGGCCATTCCGGCGCGGGGAAAAGTACCCTGCTCAAGCTTATCTGTGGGATTGAACGGCCAAGCGCCGGGAAAATCTGGTTCAGCGGCCATGAAATTAGCCGTCTTAAGAATCGCGAAGTGCCGTTCCTGCGTCGCCAGATCGGGATGATTTTCCAGGATCACCACCTGCTGATGGATCGCACCGTTTTCGATAACGTGGCGATCCCGCTGATTATTGCCGGTGCCAGCTATGATGATATCCGCCGTCGCGTCTCTGCGGCGCTGGATAAGGTCGGGCTGCTGGACAAAGCGAAGAACTTCCCGATCCAGCTCTCCGGTGGTGAACAGCAGCGTGTGGGCATTGCCCGTGCGGTGGTGAACAAGCCTGCGGTATTGCTGGCGGATGAACCGACCGGTAACCTGGACGACGCCCTTTCTGAAGGGATTTTGCGTCTGTTTGAGGAATTCAACCGCGTTGGGGTGACGGTATTGATGGCGACGCACGACATCGGGCTCATTTCCCGCCGTTCGTACCGCATGCTGACCCTGAGCGACGGGCATTTGCACGGAGGCTACGGTGAACAAGCGTGATGCAATGAACCAGATTCGGCAGTTCGGGAACCGGTTTGACCGTTTCCGTAAGCCGCAGGGTGGCGGTGACGGTAACCGTAATGCGCCGAAGCGGGCGAAAGCCGCGCCGAAGCCAAACTCCCGCAAAACCAACGTGTTCAATGAACAGGTACGTTACGCCTTCCACGGCGCGTTGCAGGATCTGAAAAGTAAACCGCTGGCGACGTTCCTGACGGTGATGGTTATCGCCATTTCGCTGACGCTGCCAAGCGTCTGCTATATGGTCTATAAGAACGTGAATCAGGCGGCGTCGCAGTATTATCCGTCTCCGCAGATCACGGTCTATCTGGACAAAGCGCTCGACGATAACGCCGCGACGCAGGTGGTGGGGCAAATCCAGGCCGAGAAGGGCGTGGAGAAGGTGAACTACCTTTCCCGCGAAGAAGCGCTGGGTGAGTTCCGTAACTGGTCAGGCTTTGGCGGCGCGCTGGATATGCTCGAAGAGAACCCGCTGCCGGCCGTGGCGGTGGTGATCCCGAAGCTCGACTTCCAGGGAACGGATTCACTTAATACGCTGCGCGACCGCATCTCTACCATTAAAGGCATTGATGAAGTGCGTATGGACGACAGCTGGTTTGCGCGTCTTGCCGCACTGACCGGGCTGGTGGGGCGCGTGTCGGCGATGATTGGCGTGCTGATGGTGGCGGCGGTGTTCCTCGTCATCGGTAACAGCGTGCGCCTGAGCATTTTCGCCCGCCGCGATACCATCAACGTGCAAAAGCTGATTGGTGCGACGGATGGCTTCATCCTGCGTCCGTTCCTTTACGGCGGCGCATTGCTCGGTTTTTCCGGCGCATTTCTTTCACTGATATTGTCAGAAATTTTGGTGATGCGGCTCTCCTCCGCCGTGACCGAGGTGGCGCAGGTCTTCGGAACTAAGTTTGATATCAGTGGCTTAGGGTTCGATGAGTGCCTTCTTCTGCTGCTGGTCTGCTCCATGATTGGCTGGGTGGCAGCATGGCTGGCGACGGTTCAACATTTACGCCACTTTACTCCCGACTAAGAAAAGCGTGATATAATCTTTCCCTGCACCGAGATGTTCGCTCTGCAGGGAAAGCGTCCCTGTTGTCTCTTCCCCTGTTATCATCTCCATGTCACATTTTGTGCGTAATTTATTCACCGTTGCACCTGGAACTTGTGGATAAAATCACTGTCTGATAAAAGAGTGAATGCTAATCTCGTTGCTCAAACGCTTTGGCATGGTTGTTGCCTGATGGGGACAACCTGGACCAGAAGAAACATTGAGAGGAATGAATGACCAAAGAAATGCAAACTTTAGCTTTAGCCCCTGTTGGTAACCTGGAATCGTATATCCGGGCTGCGAACACCTGGCCGATGTTAACGGCCGAGGAAGAAAAGGAGCTTGCTGAAAAGCTGCATTACCAGGGCGATCTGGAAGCAGCGAAAAAGCTGATCCTGTCTCACCTGCGCTTTGTTGTTCACATTGCTCGTAATTATGCGGGCTATGGCCTGCCGCAGGCGGATTTGATTCAGGAAGGTAACATCGGCCTGATGAAGGCTGTACGTCGCTTTAACCCGGAAGTGGGTGTACGACTGGTCTCCTTCGCTGTGCACTGGATCAAAGCAGAGATTCACGAATACGTGCTGCGCAACTGGCGTATCGTGAAAGTCGCCACGACAAAAGCGCAACGCAAACTCTTCTTCAACCTGCGTAAAACCAAGCAGCGTCTGGGCTGGTTCAATCAGGATGAAGTAGAAATGGTGGCGCGCGAGCTGGGTGTTTCCAGCAAAGATGTGCGTGAGATGGAATCCCGTATGGCCGCGCAGGACATGACTTTTGACATGTCTTCCGATGACGATGCGTCCGACAGCCAGCCAATGGCGCCGGTACTGTATCTGCAGGATAAGACCTCTAACTTTGCTGACGGCATTGAAGAGGACAACTGGGAAGATCAGGCCGCGAACAAGCTGAGCTATGCGATGGAAGGTCTTGACGAGCGTAGCCAGGATATTATCCGTGCCCGCTGGCTGGACGAAGACAACAAGTCCACGCTGCAGGAACTGGCCGACCGCTATGGCGTGTCCGCTGAACGTGTGCGTCAGCTTGAAAAGAACGCCATGAAAAAACTTCGCGCCGCGATTGAAGCGTAATTCCCGCGAAGTATGACGAGAGCCCCTGGATGCGAATCCGGGGGTTTTGTTTTTTTAGCGCCCACTCTGGCGAATTTCTCCCCCCTGGCAAACACTTACTGATGCGCTAAGCAGGCGACTTTCTCAGGGGGACAGGGTGAAAAATAACGAACTGAACGACCGGCGTTTACAGGCGACGCCGCGCGGCATCGGCGTGATGTGTAACTTCTATGCCGATAAAGCTGAAAACGCCACGGTGTGGGACGTCGAGGGCAACGAGTATATCGACTTTGCCGCCGGAATAGCGGTGCTGAACACCGGGCATCGCCATCCAAAAATCATTTCCGCCATTGAAAAACAACTTCATGCCTTCACCCACACGGCGTACCAGATTGTGCCGTACGAAGGCTATGTGTCGCTTGCCGAGCGAATCAACGCGCGTGTGCCGATTGACGGCCCGGCCAAAACCGCCTTCTTCTCAACGGGGGCAGAAGCCGTCGAAAACGCGGTAAAAATTGCCCGCGCATACACCAGACGCCCTGGCCTGATCGCCTTTGGCGGTGCTTTTCATGGACGCACCTCGATGACCATGGCGCTGACGGGGAAAGTTGCCCCTTACAAGCTGGGTTTCGGGCCGTTTCCTGGCTCGGTATATCACGCCCAATACCCCAATGAACTGCACGGTGTCAGTACGGCGGAGGCATTAAAAAGCCTGGAGCGTATCTTCAAAGCGGACATTGCCCCGGACCAGGTCGCGGCCATTATTCTTGAACCGGTTCAGGGTGAGGGCGGTTTCAATATCGCACCGGCGGATTTTATGCAGGCCTTGCGCGCCCTGTGCGATACCCACGGTATTTTGCTGATCGCCGATGAGGTGCAAAGCGGTTTTGCGCGTACCGGAAAACTGTTCTCGATGGAACACCACTGCGTGAAGCCGGATCTGATCACCATGGCGAAAAGCCTGGCGGGTGGCATGCCGCTCTCGGCAGTGTCGGGCCGCGCCGAGGTGATGGACGCGCCTGCGCCTGGCGGACTGGGCGGTACCTACGCCGGTAACCCACTGGCGATCGCCGCCGCACATGCCGTGCTGGACGTGATTGATGAAGACGATCTTTGTACGCGCTCGGCGCACCTGGGTCATCATCTGGTGGAAGTACTGAACAAAGCGAAGGAACATTGTCCGTATATCGCGGATATCCGCGCGCAAGGCTCAATGGTGGCGGTGGAGTTTAACGATCCGCAATCCGGGCTGCCGTCACCGGAATTCACCCGTCAGGTTCAGGAGCGAGCCCTGCAGGAAGGCCTTCTGCTTCTGAGTTGCGGCGTGTACGGTAACGTCATCCGTTTCCTCTATCCGCTCACAATCCCTGAAGTGCAGTTCCGTAAAGCGCTGGACATTATTTCTGCGTCGCTGACTCGTTAAAGCCAGAAGCCCGGTGAAATTCCTGCCGGGCTTATCATATATTCATTTCAAATTTGCTATTCCAAAATCATAAAAATGGGGTATGTTTTAGCAGAGTATGCTGAAAAAGCGCGACTGGCATACCTATAACTGAAATAAAGCGCTACACAACAACATCACAACAATCGTAATAACCATAATAATGGGGAATCTCAGGATGAACATGAAGGGTAAAGCGTTACTGGCAGGATGTATCGCGTTGGCATTCAGCACCATGGCGCAGGCCGATATTAAAGTGGCCGTGGTGGGCGCGATGTCCGGTCCGGTAGCACAGTATGGCGACCAGGAATTTACGGGCGCAGAGCAGGCGGTTGCCGACATTAATGCGAAGGGCGGTATCAAAGGCGAAAAACTGCAGATCGTAAAATATGATGATGCCTGTGACCCGAAACAAGCGGTTGCCGTGGCGAACAAAGTGGTGAACGACGGCATCAAATACGTTATCGGTCACCTGTGCTCCTCTTCCACCCAGCCTGCGTCTGATATCTACGAAGACGAAGGCATCCTGATGATCACCCCGGCGGCAACGGCACCGGAGCTGACGTCGCGCGGCTATAAGCTGATCCTGCGCACCACCGGTCTGGACTCCGATCAGGGCCCAACGGCCGCCAAATACATTGTCGAAAAAGTGAAGCCGAAGCGTATCGCGATCGTTCATGACAAACAGCAGTACGGTGAAGGTCTGGCGCGCTCCGTGCAGGACAACCTGAAGAAAGCGAATGCTGACGTCGTCTTCTTTGATGGTATCACCGCCGGTGAGAAAGACTTCTCTACCCTGGTGGCGCGTCTGAAGAAAGAAAATATCGACTTTGTTTACTACGGTGGCTACCACCCGGAAATGGGGCAGATCCTGCGTCAGGCTCGTGCAGCGGGTCTGAAAACCCAGTTCATGGGGCCGGAAGGGGTGGCGAACGTTTCCCTGTCTAACATTGCCGGTGAGTCTGCGGAAGGCCTGCTGGTGACCAAGCCGAAGAACTACGACCAGGTCCCTGCGAACAAACCGATTGTAGATGCCATTAAGGCGAAGAAACAGGATCCAAGCGGCGCGTTCGTCTGGACCACCTACGCAGCACTGCAGTCTCTGCAGGCGGGTCTGAACCAGTCAGCCGATCCGGCTGAGATTGCCACCTGGCTGAAAGCGAACTCTGTTGATACCGTGATGGGGCCGCTCTCTTGGGATGAGAAGGGCGATCTGAAGGGCTTCGAGTTCGGCGTGTTTGACTGGCATGCCAACGGTACTGCTACTGACGCCAAATAAAAGCAAAAAGGCAACGTAAGTTGCCTTTTTTAATGTTTGCCCCCTCTCCCCGTGGGAGAGGGCTGGGGTGAGGGCATCAGGCCGCACAAATCTAGCGCTTCTCCCACCCATTTTTCTGCGCCGTAAACCCTAACGCCTGCATAAACGCCGCCATCACGCTACGGTCCTCCACGCCTACGTCGGCCATCCACCAGGAGGTACTGCTCGGGTTTTCACGGATCACTTCTTCAATCAGGTACTGTCCTACGCCGCGACGACGGGTGACGTCACGCACGCGCAGAGAGTCCAGCGCCCCTTCCGTGCCGCTCAGCGTCACGCGCACAGCAGCCAACAGACGCTCGTTGAAGCGCGCGGCATAAATACGGTGGGTTTCGTCAACGCTCAGCGACGAAGGGGAATATTCCGGCCAGATCTTGCCCAGGTCGATATGATCCTGGTCGCTAAAGGTCACCAGACGAACGATAGTCAGTTTCATTAGCTGCTTGTCCAAATCAAATTGAGTAGAGGCAGTGTACTCAATTTATTCGCTCAGCGGCTTCCTCTTTTTATTCCCCGTTACCAGGTGATTAGTTTTTTGCCAGGGCGAAGTGCAGTTTGAAAACACATGGATCGAAAAATAAGCAGAATTTTAACCTGAATGGCAGTGATTTATTCGGCGCTTTGTACCGTTATTTTATGCTGCAAACTGCACTTTTATTTGTTTATCTCTGCCTGATTTCAGAATATTATCTTTGCTTAATCGCCTGAAAAATAGAGATTTTAGTCTGGTTTTTGATAAAAACCTGCGCTAAACCATTAAAGGCACTGGTAAAAATAGCGTTGTGCATTAAAAGTACAGAATGCTTTTTAACCATAATAAAACAAAATATATACACGACATCACGAATGGGGATTCAGAGATGAAAAGGAACGCGAAGACGTTAATCGCGGGCATGGTTGCATTGTCTCTCTCGCATGCAGCCATGGCGGAAGAGATTAAAGTTGCGGTGGTCGGTGCCATGTCCGGGCCTGTTGCCCAGTGGGGTGACATGGAGTTCAACGGCGCACGTCAGGCAATTAAAGACATCAACGACAAAGGTGGCATCAAAGGCGACAAGCTGGTGGGCGTGGAGTACGACGACGCCTGCGATCCAAAACAGGCCGTCGCGGTGGCGAACAAAATCGTGAACGATGGCATCCAGTATGTGATCGGCCATCTGTGCTCATCGTCCACTCAGCCTGCGTCTGATATCTACGAAGACGAAGGTATTCTGATGATTACCCCTGGTGCCACCAACCCGGAGCTGACCCAGCGCGGCTACCAGCACATTATGCGTACCGCCGGTCTGGACTCCTCCCAGGGGCCGACCGCGGCGAAATACATTCTCGAGACGGTTAAACCGCAGCGCATTGCCATTATTCATGACAAACAGCAGTACGGCGAAGGCCTGGCGCGTTCCGTTCAGGACGGGCTGAAAAAAGGCGGCGCAAATATTGTCTTCTTCGACGGGATTACCGCGGGTGAGAAAGATTTCTCTGCGCTGATCGCCCGTCTGCAAAAAGAGAATATCGACTTCGTTTACTACGGTGGTTATTACCCGGAAATGGGCCAGATGCTGCGCCAGGCGCGCTCTGTCGGTCTGAAAACCCAGTTCATGGGTCCAGAAGGCGTGGGTAACGCCTCCCTGTCTAACATCGCCGGGGATGCCGCTGAAGGCATGCTGGTGACAATGCCAAAACGCTATGACCAGGATCCGGCGAACAAGGCTATCGTGGATGCGCTCAAGGCGCAGAAGAAAGATCCAAGTGGTCCATACGTCTGGATCACCTACGCCGCCGTGCAGTCACTGGCCACCGCGCTGGACCGTACTGGCAGCAAAGAACCGCTGGATCTGGTGAAAGATTTAAAAGCACACGGGGCGAACACCGTGATTGGGCCGCTGAACTGGGATGAGAAAGGCGATCTGAAGGGATTTGAATTTGGTGTCTTTAAGTGGCACGCCGACGGTTCGTCTTCGGCCGCCAAATAATTATCCCGCCGCCCGGACCGCCGGGCGGGTATAAAAAGGTTTGCATATGTCCGAGCAGTTTCTCTATTTCCTGCAGCAGATGTTTAACGGCGTCACGCTGGGAAGCACCTACGCGCTGATTGCCATCGGCTATACGATGGTGTACGGCATTATCGGCATGATCAACTTCGCCCACGGCGAGGTGTACATGATCGGTAGCTACGTCTCCTTTATGATTATCGCCGCCCTGATGATGATGGGTATCGACAGCAGCTGGCTGCTGGTCGCCGCCGGGTTTGTCGGCGCGATTGTGATTGCCAGCGCCTACGGCTGGAGCATCGAGCGGGTGGCCTACCGGCCGGTACGCAGCTCCAAGCGCCTGATTGCCCTGATCTCCGCGATTGGGATGTCTATCTTCCTGCAAAACTACGTCAGCCTGACCGAAGGCTCGCGCGATGTGGCGCTGCCAAGCCTGTTCAACGGCCAGTGGATTGTCGGCGCCAGCGAAAACTTCTCTGCCTCTATCACCACCATGCAACTGGTGATCTGGGTGGTGACCTTTATTGCGATGCTCGCTCTGACGCTCTTCATCCGCTACTCCCGCATGGGACGCGCCTGCCGCGCCTGCGCGGAAGATTTGAAGATGGCGAGCCTGCTCGGCATCAACACTGACCGCGTGATTGCGCTCACTTTTGTGATCGGCGCGGCGATGGCGGCCGTCGCAGGCGTCCTGCTCGGCCAGTTCTACGGCGTAATTAACCCGTACATCGGTTTTATGGCCGGGATGAAAGCCTTTACCGCGGCGGTACTGGGCGGTATCGGCAGTATTCCAGGCGCGATGATTGGCGGCCTGATTCTGGGCGTGGCAGAAGCGCTCTCCTCAGCGTATCTGAGTACCGAGTATAAAGACGTGGTGTCGTTTGCCCTGCTGATTCTGGTTCTGCTGGTGATGCCTACCGGTATTCTGGGTCGTCCGGAGGTAGAGAAAGTATGAAACCGATGCATTTTGCAATGGCGCTGCTCTCTGCCGCCATGTTCTTCGTGCTGGCGGGCGTCTTTATGGGCGTTCAGTTAGAGCTGAACGGCACAAAGCTTGTGGTGGACACCGCCGCAGACATTCGCTGGCAGTGGGTCTTTATCGGCACCGCCGTGGTGTTCCTGTTCCAGCTGCTGCGTCCGCTGTTCCAGAAAACGCTGAAAGGCGTCTCAGGACCGAAGTTTGTCCTGCCGGCTATCGACGGCTCCACCGTTAAGCAGAAGCTGTTCCTCGTGGCGCTGCTGGTGGCTGCGGTGGCGTGGCCGTTCGTGGTCTCGCGCGGCACGGTAGATATCGCCACCCTGACCATGATCTACGTTATTCTGGGTCTGGGCCTGAACGTGGTGGTGGGGCTCTCTGGCCTGCTGGTACTGGGCTACGGCGGTTTCTACGCCATTGGCGCGTATACCTTTGCGCTACTGAACCACTATTACGGTCTCGGCTTCTGGACGTGCTTGCCGCTGGCGGGGCTGGTCTCTGCCGCGGCAGGTTTCCTGCTTGGCTTCCCGGTGCTGCGCCTGCGCGGTGACTACCTGGCGATTGTGACCTTAGGCTTCGGCGAAATCGTCCGTATCCTGCTGCTCAACAATACCGAGGTGACCGGCGGCCCGAACGGCATCAGCCAGATCCCGAAACCAACCTTCTTTGGTCTGGAGTTCAGCCGTACCGCCCGTGAAGGCGGCTGGGATACCTTCAGCAACTTCTTTGGCGTGAAGTATGATCCGTCCGACCGCGTCATCTGGCTCTACATGGTGGCGCTGCTGCTGGTGGTCATCACGCTGTTCGTGATTAACCGCCTGCTGCGTATGCCGCTGGGCCGTGCGTGGGAAGCGCTGCGTGAAGATGAAATCGCCTGCCGCTCCCTGGGCCTCAACCCGACTCGCATTAAGCTGACTGCGTTCACCATCAGCGCCGCGTTTGCCGGTTTTGCCGGCACGCTGTTTGCCGCGCGTCAGGGCTTTGTCAGCCCGGAATCGTTCACCTTTGCCGAATCCGCCTTTGTGCTGGCGATTGTGGTACTCGGCGGGATGGGTTCGCAGTTTGCTGTTATCCTCGCCGCCATTCTGCTGGTGGTCTCACGCGAGCTGATGCGTGACTTTAACGAATACAGCATGCTGATGCTGGGTGGTTTGATGGTGCTGATGATGATCTGGCGTCCGCAGGGTCTGCTGCCGATGACCCGTCCACAGCTGAAGCTGAAGAACGGGCAAGCAAAAGGAGAGCAGGCATGAGTCAGCCATTATTATCCGTTAACGGTCTTATGATGCGTTTTGGCGGCCTGCTGGCGGTCAACAATGTGAATCTGGATCTGCACAAGAAAGAGATCGTCTCCCTGATTGGCCCGAACGGTGCGGGAAAAACCACGGTCTTTAACTGCCTGACCGGTTTCTACAAGCCGACGGGCGGCACCATCATGCTGCGCGACCAGCACCTGGAAGGACTGCCGGGCCAGCAGATTGCCCGCATGGGCGTAGTGCGTACTTTCCAGCACGTGCGTCTGTTCCGCGAGATGACGGTGATTGAGAACCTGCTGGTGGCACAGCATCAGCAGTTGAAAACCGGTCTGTTCTCCGGCCTGCTGAAGACGCCAGCCTTCCGCCGTGCGCAGAGCGAAGCGCTGGATCGTGCGGCAACATGGCTTGACCGTATCGGTCTGCTGCCGCATGCCAACCGCCAGGCAAGTAACCTTGCGTACGGTGACCAGCGTCGCCTTGAGATTGTGCGCTGCATGGTAACGCAGCCGGAAATCCTGATGCTCGATGAACCCGCTGCGGGCCTCAACCCGAAAGAGACCAAAGAGCTGGACGAGCTGATTGCTGAGCTTCGCGATCATCACGACACGACTATCCTGCTGATTGAGCACGATATGAAGCTGGTAATGGGTATCTCTGACCGTATCTACGTGGTGAACCAGGGGACGCCGCTGGCAAACGGCACGCCGGATGAGATCCGCAACAACCCGGACGTGATCCGCGCATACCTGGGTGAGGCATAAGATGGAAAAAGCGATGTTAACGTTTGACAAGGTAAGTGCCCACTACGGCAAGATCCAGGCGCTGCACGACGTCAGCCTGCATATCAATCAGGGCGAAATCGTCACCCTGATTGGGGCTAACGGCGCGGGCAAAACCACGCTGCTTGGTACCCTGTGCGGCGACCCGCGCGCCACCAGCGGTCGGATTGTGTTTGATGGCAAAGACATCACCGACTGGCAGACCGCCAGAATCATGCGTGAAGCGGTGGCGATAGTCCCTGAAGGGCGTCGCGTCTTCTCGCGCATGACGGTGGAAGAGAACCTGGCGATGGGCGGCTTCTTCGCTGACCGCGACCAGTATCAGTCCCGTATCAAGTGGGTGTACGAACTCTTCCCGCGCCTGTGGGAGCGTCGTATTCAGCGTGCGGGGACCATGTCCGGCGGTGAGCAGCAAATGCTGGCGATCGGCCGCGCCCTGATGAGCCAGCCGCGCCTGCTGCTGCTGGATGAACCGTCGCTGGGTCTTGCGCCAATTATCATTCAGCAGATCTTCGACACCATTGAACAGCTGCGTAAAGAGGGGATGACCATCTTCCTCGTCGAGCAGAACGCCAACCAGGCGCTGAAGCTCGCCGATCGCGGTTACGTGCTGGAGAACGGCCACGTGGTGCTTGAGGATACCGGCGATGCGCTGCTGGCCAATGAAGCGGTGCGGAGTGCGTATTTAGGCGGCTGAGCCGTCTGTATTGCCCGGTGGCGCTTACGCTTACCGGGCCTACGGGATCGAGTAGGCCGGGTAAGGCGAAGCCGCCACCCGGCTTTTTCACATAAACCCCTTCACACAACCATCATCCCGCTGACCTTTTGTTGTCACTTATCTGTAAACAAACAGTTATTTTTCTGTCATTCGAGCATGTCATGTTACCTCGCGAGCATAAAACGCGTGATATCGCGCATCCGGCACAATAAGAGAGATGACAATGACATCGTTACGACACACAGCTTTGGGTCTGGCACTGGGTCTGGCTTTTGCGACGAACGCAATGGCTGTGACGACCATTCCGTTCTGGCATTCCATGGAAGGGGAGTTGGGTAAAGAGGTTGACTCCCTGGCGCAGCGTTTCAACGACTCCCATCCGGATTACAAAATTGTGCCGGTGTACAAAGGTAACTACGAGCAGAGCCTGAGCGCGGGCATTGCCGCCTTCCGTACCGGTAATGCGCCTGCCATTTTGCAGGTGTACGAAGTAGGCACCGCGACCATGATGGCCTCCAAAGCCATCAAACCGGTCTACGAAGTGTTCAAAGAGGCGGGGATCAACTTCGACGAATCCCAGTTTGTGCCGACCGTAGCGGGTTACTACACCGATTCTAAAACCGGCCATCTGCTGTCTCAGCCGTTTAACAGCTCGACGCCGGTGCTGTACTACAACAAAGACGCCTTTAAGAAAGCCGGTTTAGACCCGGAGCAGCCGCCAAAAACCTGGCAGGATCTGGCGGAGTACACCGCGAAGCTGAAAGCGGCGGGGATGAAGTGCGGCTACGCCAGCGGCTGGCAGGGCTGGATCCAGATTGAAAACTTCAGCGCCTGGCACGGCTTGCCGGTAGCCACCAAAAACAACGGTTTCGATGGCACCGACGCGGTACTGGAGTTCAACAAGCCAGAGCAGGTGAAGCACATCGCGCTGCTGGAAGAGTTGAACAAGAAGGGTGATTTCAGCTACTTCGGACGTAAAGACGAATCCACCGAGAAGTTCTACAACGGTGACTGCGCCATTACCACCGCCTCGTCCGGCTCGCTGGCGGATATCCGTCACTATGCCAAATTCAACTATGGCGTGGGCATGATGCCGTACGACGCAGACGTGAAAGGCGCGCCGCAGAACGCCATCATCGGCGGAGCAAGCCTGTGGGTGATGCAGGGTAAAGACGCCGGCACCTACAAAGGAGTGGCCGAGTTCCTCGACTTCCTGGCGAAACCTGAAAACGCGGCCGAATGGCACCAGAAAACCGGCTACCTGCCGATCACCAAAGCTGCCTATGACCTGACCCGCGAGCAGGGCTTCTACAGCAAGAATCCGGGTGCGGATATCGCGACGCGTCAGATGCTGAACAAGCCGCCGTTGCCGTTCACCAAAGGGCTGCGTCTGGGCAACATGCCGCAGATCCGCACCATTGTCGACGAAGAGCTGGAAAGCGTCTGGACCGGCAAGAAAACGCCACAGCAGGCGCTGGATTCAGCGGTAGAGCGCGGAAATCAGCTGCTGCGCCGCTTTGAGCAGTCCACCAAATCGTAAAAAAATGCCCGGTGGCGCTGCGCTTACCGGGCCTACGACGTGCCATATGTAGGCCGGGTAAGGCGTAGCCGCCACCCGGCACTGTTCAGGAACCAAATCTCAATGTCATCATCCCGTCCGGTGTTTCGTTCCCGCTGGCTGCCGTATCTGCTGGTCGCGCCTCAGCTGGTCATCACCGTTATCTTCTTTATCTGGCCTGCGGGCGAAGCGCTCTGGTACTCGGTGCAAAGCGTTGATCCGTTTGGGCTTTCCAGCCAGTTTGTTGGCCTGGACAATTTCACCGCGCTGTTCCACGACAGCTACTACCTGGATTCTTTCTGGACGACGATCAAATTCAGCGCGCTGGTCACCGTGAGCGGCCTTGTTGCCTCGCTGTTCTTCGCCGCGCTGGTGGATTATGTGGTGCGTGGCAGCCGTCTGTATCAGACCCTGATGCTGCTGCCCTACGCCGTGGCACCAGCGGTCGCCGCCGTGCTGTGGATCTTCCTGTTTAACCCCGGACGCGGGTTAATTACCCATTTTCTGGCGGAATTCGGATACGACTGGAACCACGCCCAGAATAGCGGCCAGGCGATGTTCCTGGTGGTGTTCGCCTCGGTGTGGAAGCAGATCAGCTACAACTTCCTGTTCTTCTTTGCCGCGCTACAGTCCATTCCGCGTTCGCTGGTGGAAGCCGCCGCCATTGACGGTGCAGGCCCGATCCGCCGCTTCTTCAGGCTGTCGCTGCCGCTGATTGCCCCGGTGAGTTTCTTCCTGCTGGTGGTGAACCTGGTGTATGCCTTTTTCGACACCTTCCCGGTCATCGACGCGGCCACCGCCGGTGGCCCGGTGCAGGCCACGACGACGCTGATTTATAAAATCTACCGCGAAGGGTTTGCCGGGCTGGATCTCTCGGCCTCCGCCGCGCAGTCCGTCGTGCTGATGTTCCTCGTCATCATCCTCACGGTGGTGCAGTTCCGCTATGTCGAAAGTAAGGTGCGCTACCAATGATTGAGAACCGTCACGGGCTGACGATTTTCAGCCATACCATGCTGATTCTGGGGATTATCGTCATCCTCTTTCCGCTGTACGTGGCGTTTGTCGCCGCCACGCTGGACACCAAAGCGGTGTTCGACACGCCGATGACGCTGATCCCAGGCACGCATCTTTTTGAGAACATGAAAACCATCTGGACCCAGGGTGTGGGGGCCAACAGCGCGCCGTTCTGGCTGATGATGCTCAACAGCTTCATCATGGCGTTCGGCATTACGGTGGGCAAAATCACGGTGTCGATGCTCTCGGCCTTCGCCATCGTCTGGTTCCGCTTTCCGCTGCGTAACCTCTTCTTCTGGATGATTTTTATCACCCTGATGCTGCCGGTGGAGGTGCGTATCTTCCCGACGGTGGAAGTGATCGCCAACCTGAAGATGCTCGACAGCTACGCGGGCTTAACCCTGCCGCTGATGGCGTCTGCGACTGCCACCTTCCTGTTCCGCCAGTTCTTTATGACGCTGCCGGACGAGCTGATTGAAGCCGCGCGCATTGACGGTGCATCACCGATGCGCTTTTTCCGCGACATCGTGCTGCCGCTGTCGAAAACCAACCTCGCGGCGCTGTTTGTGATCACCTTTATCTACGGCTGGAACCAGTACCTGTGGCCGCTGCTGATTATTCAGGACGTCAACCTCGGCACCGCCGTGGCGGGCATCAAGGGCATGATCGCCACCGGCGAAGGCACCACTCTCTGGAACCAGGTGATGGCGGCGATGCTGCTCACCCTTATCCCCCCGGTCGTTATCGTTTTAGCCATGCAGCGTGCGTTTGTGCGTGGTTTAGTAGACAGTGAGAAATAAGATGGCAGGTTTAAAACTTCAGGCAGTGACCAAAAGCTGGGATGGCAAAACCCAGGTGATTCAGCCGCTCACCCTCGACGTGGCGGACGGGGAGTTCATCGTGATGGTCGGCCCGTCCGGTTGCGGCAAATCCACGCTGCTGCGCATGGTGGCCGGGCTTGAGCGCGTCTCCTCCGGCGATATCTGGATTGACCGCCAGCGCGTGACCGAGATGGAGCCCAAAGATCGCGGCATCGCGATGGTGTTCCAGAACTACGCCCTCTATCCGCACATGAGCGTGGAAGAGAACATGGCCTGGGGGCTGAAAATCCGCGGCATGGGCAAGGGGCATATCGAGGAGCGGGTGAAAGAGGCGGCGCGCATTCTGGAGCTGGATGGCCTGCTTAAGCGCCGTCCGCGCGAGCTCTCCGGCGGCCAGCGCCAGCGCGTGGCGATGGGGCGTGCCATCGTGCGCGATCCGGCGGTGTTCCTGTTCGATGAACCGCTCTCTAACCTTGACGCCAAGCTGCGCGTGCAGATGCGTCTGGAGCTGCAGCAACTGCATCGCCGTCTTAAAACCACCTCCCTGTACGTGACGCACGATCAGGTCGAAGCCATGACCCTTGCCCAGCGGGTGATGGTGATGAACAAAGGCGTTGCCGAGCAGATTGGCACGCCGGTGGAGGTGTACGAAAAACCGGCCAGCCGCTTTGTGGCGAGCTTTATCGGCAGCCCGGCAATGAACCTGCTGGAAGGGCGGATCAGCAGCGCGGGCACCCACTTTGAGCTGGAAAGCGGGATGGCATTGCCCATCAACTGGTACTATCGTGGCTACGCCGGGCGTAAGATGACGCTCGGTATTCGCCCGGAGCATATTGGTTTAACCTCTCAGGCGGACGGCGGCGTGCCGTTGGTGATGGACACGCTGGAGATGTTGGGTGCAGATAACCTGGCGCATGGACGCTGGGGCGAGCAAAAAATGGTGGTGCGTCTGCCGCATCAGGAACGCCCGAAAGCAGGCAGCACGCTGTGGCTGCATCTGCCGGAAAATCACCTGCACTTATTTGACGGTGAAACAGGACAACGAGTATGAGCAACTGGCCTTATCCCCACATCGTCGCCCACCGTGGCGGCGGTAAACTGGCGCCGGAAAATACCCTGGCGGCAATTGATGTTGGCGCACGCTACGGCCACACGATGATTGAGTTCGACGCCAAGCTGTCGAAAGACGGCGAAATTTTCCTGCTGCATGATGACGATCTCGAACGCACCAGCAACGGCTGGGGCGTGGCGGGGGAACTGCCGTGGCGCGATCTGCTGAAGGTGGATGCCGGAAGCTGGTTCAGCGGCGAGTACAAAGGCGAACCGTTGCCGCTGCTGGCGGAAGTGGCCGACCGTTGTCGTCAACACGGGATGATGGCCAACATCGAAATCAAACCGACGACCGGTACCGGGCCGCTCACGGGCAACGTGATTGCGCTGGCCGCGCGCGAGCTGTGGGAAGGCATGACGCCACCGCTGCTGTCGTCATTTGAAATTGATGCCCTTGAAGCGGCACAGGCTGCGGTGCCGGAGCTGCCGCGCGGGCTGCTGCTGGACGAGTGGCGCGAGGACTGGCGTGAGCTGACCACCCGCTTAGCGTGCGTGTCGATCCATCTCAATCATAAGCTGCTGGATGAGGCGAGGGTTAAGATGCTGAAAGCGGCAGGGCTGCATATTCTGGTGTATACCGTCAACAAACCCCAGCGTGCGGCTGAGCTGCTGCGCTGGGGTGTGGACAGCATCTGTACCGATGCGATTGACCTGATCGGTCCGGACTTTAGTTCTGCGGATTAAGCATACTGCCATTCGACTGCGACGGCAGCATATGCTGCTGTCCGCTGCCTGACGAACTCATCCCTCCCAGCATCCCGCCGTTTTTATTCGGCAGCGGTTGCTCGCGCATCTGCCCCTGCTGCACGCGCTGGGTGTTAGTGTTCATCTGATTTTGCAGGCTCTGCTGCTGCATTCGGGTCTGCGTGTTCAACTGCTGGTTCAGCATCCCTTTTTGCTGTTGCTGCTGACTCATCATCTCCGTCTGCATACGCTGCTGGCTCGGAATGACATAGCCCGGCTGGTTAGGGTTATTCATCGTATTGAGTGGCTGTGCAAGTGCGGCAAACGGGAGCAACGCCGTAAGGATCAGGAAGCGTTTCATGATCTTCTCCTTCTTTGAGGTTTCTCTTAAGTTTACCCCGAATTCACCATGACGATGATTTTTTAGGAGTTGTGAACCAGGCTTAAGCGGGGAATATGGCTCCCTTCACCTGGAGAACAATAATGATGAAACCAACCCTTTTGCGCTGGGTCGCCATCGCTGCGCTGATGGCAGGCGGTACATTTAGCGTGGCGGCTAACCCGCCTGCGGCTCCTCCGGTCTCTTATGGCGTGGAGGAAGATGTGTTTCATCCCGTGCGGGCCACGCACGGGATGGTGGCCTCGGTGGATGCGCTGGCAACGAAAGTGGGCGTCGATATTCTCAAACAGGGCGGTAATGCGGTGGATGCCGCGGTGGCGGTCGGCTATGCGCTGGCGGTAACACACCCGCAGGCGGGGAATCTCGGCGGCGGCGGCTTTATGATGCTGCGCACCAAAGACGGGAAGACGACGGCTATCGACTTCCGCGAAATGGCGCCAGCTCAGGCCTCCCGCGATATGTTCCTTGACGATCAGGGCAATCCGGACAGTAAAAAATCGCTGACCTCGCACCTTGCGTCCGGCACGCCGGGCACCGTCGCAGGCTTCTCGCTGGCGCTGGAAAAATACGGCACGATGCCGCTGAACAAAGTGGTCCAGCCTGCCATTAAGCTGGCACGCGACGGCTTTGTGGTGAACGACGCCCTGGCCGATGACCTTAAAACCTACGGCAGCGAAGTCATTCCGAACCATGAAAACAGCAAGGCGATCTTCTGGAAAGACGGAGAGCCGCTGAAGAAGGGCGATAAGCTGGTGCAGAAGAACCTTGCCAAAAGCCTGGAGCTGATTGCGGAGCATGGCCCGGACGCCTTCTACAAAGGGGCGATTGCCGACCAGATTGCCGAAGAGATGCAAAAGAACGGCGGGCTCATCACTAAAGCGGATCTGGCGGAGTATAAGGCGGTGGAGCGCGAGCCAATTAGCGGCACCTATCGTGGGTATGAGGTCTTCTCCATGCCGCCGCCGTCCTCCGGCGGGATCCACATCGTGCAGATCCTCAATATTCTGGAAAACTTCGATATGCACAAGTTTGGCTTCGGCAGTGCCGATGCCATGCAGGTGATGGCCGAGGCGGAAAAACGCGCCTATGCCGACCGCTCGGAATACCTTGGCGACCCGGACTTTGTGAAGGTGCCGTGGCAGGCGCTGACCAACAAAGCGTATGCCAAATCCATTGCCGATCAGATCGACATCAATAAGGCTAAGCCGTCGAGCGAGATCCGCCCCGGCAAGCTGGCACCGTATGAAAGTAACCAGACCACCCACTTCTCGGTGGTGGATAAAGACGGTAACGCGGTGGCGGTTACCTATACGCTCAATACCACCTTTGGAACCGGGATTGTGGCGGGCAACAGCGGCATTCTGCTGAACAACGAGATGGATGACTTCTCTGCCAAACCGGGCGTACCGAACGTCTACGGGCTGGTCGGTGGGGATGCCAACGCGGTGGGGCCGAAGAAACGTCCGCTGTCGTCGATGTCACCAACCATTGTGGTGAAAGACGGCAAAACCTGGCTGGTAACCGGCAGCCCCGGCGGCAGCCGAATTATCACCACCGTGCTGCAGATGGTGGTGAACAGTATCGATTTTGGTATGAACGTGGCGGAGGCGACCAACGCCCCACGCTTCCATCATCAGTGGCTGCCGGATGAACTGCGCGTCGAGAAGGGCTTTAGCCCGGACACCCTCAAACTACTGGAGCAGCGCGGACAGAAGGTAGCGGTGAAAGAGGCGATGGGCAGCACCCAGAGCATTATGGTGGGGCCGGACGGGGCGCTGTTTGGCGCGTCAGACCCGCGGTCGGTGGATGATTTAACGGCGGGGTATTAATCTGTTGTGTAATTCCCTCTCCCGGTGGGAGAGGGTTAGGGTGAGGGCAACAAACTACTTCATTCGCGCCATATAATACGCATCCACATACTCGCCGTTGCGCAGGGCATAACGCTTGCCTGTGCCTTCAATCTCAAATCCGTGTTTTTTGTACACCGCAATCGCCGGCTCGTTATCGACAAACACCGTCAGCTCAATGCGGTCAACGCGCAGCCAGTTATCGCACATATCAATCATGGTGCGCATCAGTGCGCTGGCAACGCCCCGGTTTTGCCACTGCGCGCCTACACAAATCCCAAAATCAGCCACATGGCTGCGGCGCGGGCGTCGCGCAACGGCGATGCACAGGTGTCCGGCAACGGTGCCGTCGATACATGCGACCAGCTGTTTAATGCCCGGCTGGTCGGATAGCCGCTCTTGCCACATCTGCTCAGAGGGATGAGGAACCTGTAGCGTGTTGTGGTACACCTCCGGCTGGGCGTGGATCTGACGAATGGCGTCATAATCTTTCGGTTCCGCATGGCGTATCACTATCTCACTCATTCCTTATTCCTCAGTCAGTTAAACATCCTTTCCAACATCAGTGACTTTGAAATTTGAGTCAACCGCTATTTTTTGCAAAAAGTATTGGACAAGTGCGAATGAGAATGATTATTATTGCTCTGCATTCAGGAAGACCACTACGGGAACCTGAAAGCACGACATTGCTCACATTGCTTCCAGTATTACTTTAGCCAGCTTTTAGCTGGCTTTTTTTTGTCCTTTTTCGCCCTCTCCCCGTGGGAGAGGGCTGGGGTGAGGGCAAAACATGCGCTATGGTAAAACCCAGTAACCTTCCAAAAGGACTGAGCTATGACCTTACATTGCGCATTTATTGGATTTGGTAAAAGTACGACCCGCTATCACCTTCCGTATGTTCTCAACCGTAAAGACAGCTGGCATGTGGCGCATATCTACCGCCGCAGCGCGAAGCCGGAAGAGCAGTCTCCGCAGTATTCCCATATTCATTTCACCAGCGATCTCAATGAAGTCCTGGGCGACCCGCAGGTTAAACTGGTCATCGTCTGTACCCATGCCGACAGCCATTTCGACTATGCGAAACGCGCGCTCGAGGCGGGTAAAAACGTGCTGGTAGAAAAACCCTTCACCCCGACCATCGCTGAAGCGAAAACACTCTTCGCACTGGCGAAAAGCAAAGGGCTGACCGTCACGCCGTATCAGAACCGTCGCTTCGACAGCTGCTTCCTGACGGCGAAAAAGGCGATTGAGAGCGGCAAGCTTGGCGACATCGTCGAAATGGAAAGCCATTTTGACTATTACCGCCCAGTGGCGGAGACCAAGCCCGGCCTGCCGCAGGACGGTTCCTTCTACGGTCTTGGCGTCCATACCATGGACCAAATCATCTCCCTGTTTGGCCGCCCGGACCACGTGGCGTATGACATTCGCAGCCTGCGTAATAAAGCCAACCCGGACGATACTTTTGAAGCGCAGCTGTTCTACGGCGACCTGAAAGCCATCGTTAAAACCAGCCATCTGGTGAAAATCGACTACCCGAAATTTATCGTTCACGGCACGAAAGGTTCGTTTATCAAGTACGGTATCGATCAGCAGGAGACCAGCCTGAAGGCCAATATCATGCCGGGTGAACCGGGCTTTGCGGCGGATGATTCGGTTGGCGTACTGGAGTATGTGAACGCAGAAGGTGTGACGGTCAGAGAAGAGCTGACGCCTGAAACCGGCGACTATGGTCGCGTCTACGACGCGCTGCATGCAACCCTGACCCGCGGCGTGGGGAATTACGTCAAGGAATCTGACGTTCTGACCAACCTCGAAATCCTCGAACGGGCCTTCGAACAGGCTTCTCCTGCCACGGTAACCCTTGCGAAATAAGCAAAAATGGCTCCTCTGCACTTGTTCATAATTTTTGAACAGAGGAGTCAATTTTCACCCTCTATGATCCCAGGCGGTTTGCGTCCACACTTACTTCATCGAAACGAACTGAGGGTGAAAACAATGATCTACTTACGCAAAGCAAACGAACGTGGTCACGCGAATCATGGCTGGCTGGACTCATGGCATTCATTCTCGTTTGCCGACTACTACGACCCGAACTTCATGGGCTTCTCTGCACTGCGCGTGATTAACGATGACGTGATTGATGCAGGCCAGGGCTTCGGTACCCACCCGCATAAAGACATGGAAATCCTGACCTATGTGCTGGAAGGGGCGGTTGAGCACCAGGACAGCATGGGCAACAAAGAGCAGGTTCCGGCGGGCGAGTTCCAGATCATGAGTGCGGGTACCGGTGTTCGTCACTCGGAGTACAACCCGAGCAAAACGGAAAAACTGCACCTGTATCAAATCTGGATCATTCCAGAAGAAACCGGCATCACGCCGCGCTACGAGCAGCGCCGCTTCGACGCCAAACAGGGCAAACAGCTGGTGCTCTCCCCGGATGCGCGTGAAGGTTCGCTAAAAGTGCATCAGGATATGGAACTGTACCGCTGGGCGCTGGCGAAAGACGAACAGTCTGTACACCAGATCGCCGCGAACCGCCGCGTCTGGATCCAGGTGGTGAAAGGTGAAGTGTCCATCAACGGCACCAAAGCGACAACGGCAGATGGTCTGGCCATCTGGGATGAGCAAGCGCTCTCCGTGCATGCCGACAGCGAAAGTGAAATTCTGCTGTTTGATCTGCCACCGGTGTAATAAATCATAAATAAATGCCCATCCTTCCCTTTGACAGGGGAAGGATGGGCTTTGTCCGTGATAAACTGAGCAAATCTCTCTCTTCAAGATTTCTCAGGACGATGAAAAAGAAACGCCCCGTACTTCAGGATGTCGCCGATCGTGTTGGTGTGACCAAAATGACGGTCAGCCGTTTTTTACGTAACCCGGAACAGGTTTCCGTAGCGTTGCGTGGCAAGATTGCCGCTGCTCTCGATGAACTGGGTTATATCCCTAACCGCGCACCCGATATTCTCTCCAATGCTACCAGTCGTGCGGTGGGCGTCCTCCTGCCTTCTTTAACCAACCAGGTCTTTGCCGAAGTGTTGCGCGGTATTGAAAGCGTCACGGATGCGTTTGGTTACCAGACCATGCTGGCACACTACGGCTACAAACCGGAACTGGAAGAAGAACGTCTTGAATCGATGCTTTCCTGGAACATCGATGGCCTGATTTTAACTGAACGTACTCACACCCCCCGTACGCTGAAGATGATCGAAGTGGCCGGGATCCCGGTGGTGGAACTGATGGACAGCCAGTCGCCGTGCCTTGATATTGCCGTGGGTTTTGACAACTTCGAAGCGGCGCGGCAGATGACGGCGGCGATCATCGCGCGCGGTCATCGTCATATCGCCTACCTGGGTGCGCGTCTTGATGAACGTACTATCATCAAACAGAAGGGATACGAGCAGGCGATGCTTGACGCAAATTTAACCCCGTACAGCGTGATGGTGGAGCAGTCCTCTTCCTATACGTCGGGTATTGAGCTGATGCGGCAGGCACGGCGCGAGTATCCACAACTGGACGGTATTTTCTGTACCAACGATGACCTTGCGGTCGGTGCAGCGTTCGAATGCCAGCGTCTGGGGCTGAAGATCCCCGATGATATGGCGATAGCCGGTTTCCACGGCCATGACATCGGCCAGGTGATGGAGCCGCGTCTGGCGAGCGTCCTGACACCGCGTGAACGCATGGGCCGCATTGGCGCAGAACGCCTGCTGGCGCGCATTCGCGGTGAAGCGGTTACGCCAAAAATGTTAGATTTAGGTTTCACCTTGTCACCGGGTGGATCTATTTAATCCGACAAATTTGAAGTAGCTCACACTTATTCACATCGCGCACGTTTGGATATTGCTTCTCTTTTGCCCCGGCAGGACAATGTTACCGATAACTGTTACCCGTAACAATTGACTGAGGGACACCCTTTGAGCACGACTAATCATGATCACCACGTTTACGTCCTGATGGGCGTTTCCGGTAGCGGTAAATCTGCCGTGGCAAGCGAAGTGGCGCATCAACTTAATGCGGCGTTTCTTGATGGCGACTTCCTCCATCCGCGCAGCAACATCATGAAGATGGCCTCCGGCGAGCCGCTGAACGACGACGACCGTAAACCGTGGTTACAGGCGCTGAACGATGCCGCGTTTGCCATGCAGCGCACCAATAAAGTTTCCCTGATCGTCTGCTCTGCGCTGAAAAAAACCTACCGCGATCTGCTGCGTGACGGCAACCCGAACCTCTCTTTCATCTACCTGAAAGGCGATTTCGACGTCATCGAAAGCCGTCTCAAGGCGCGCAAAGGCCACTTCTTCAAAACCCAGATGCTGGTCACACAGTTCGAAGCGCTGCAGGAGCCAGGTGAAGATGAAAAAGACGTCTTAGTGGTTGATATCGATCAGTCACTGGAGGGTGTTGTTGCCAGCACCATCGAGGTCATTAATAAAAGGCAGTAAGTTTTGAGTACATTAACGCTAGTTTTGACAGCAGTGGGTTCGGTATTGCTGCTGCTGTTTTTAGTGATGAAAGCGCGTATGCATGCTTTTGTTGCTTTGATGGTGGTTTCTATTGGTGCAGGTCTCTTTTCCGGTATGCCGCTCGACAAGATCGCTGCGACGATGGAAAAAGGGATGGGGGGCACACTGGGCTTCCTGGCTATTGTGGTCGCGCTGGGCGCGATGTTTGGCAAGATCCTGCATGAGACGGGCGCGGTCGACCAGATTGCCGTCAAGATGCTGAAATCGTTTGGTCACAGTCGTGCACACTATGCGATTGGGCTGGCCGGTCTGATCTGCGCGCTGCCGTTGTTCTTTGAAGTGGCCGTGGTGTTGCTGATTAGCGTAGCGTTCTCCATGGCGCGCCATACCGGTACTAACCTTGTGAAGCTGGTTATTCCGCTGTTTGCGGGTGTGGCCGCGGCGGCGGCGTTTCTGCTGCCGGGGCCTGCGCCGATGCTGCTGGCTTCCCAGATGCACGCCGACTTTGGCTGGATGATCCTGATTGGCCTGTGCGCGGCAATCCCGGGAATGATTATCGCCGGTCCGCTGTGGGGCAACTTCATCAGCCGCTACGTTGAACTGCATATTCCTGATGATATTACCGAGCCGCACCTGGGCGAAGGTAAAATGCCGTCCTTCGGCTTCAGCCTGTCTCTGATCCTGCTGCCGCTGGTGCTGGTGGGTTTGAAAACCATTGCCGCGCGCTTTGTACCGGTGGGCTCTACCGCGTACGAATGGTTCGAATTTATCGGTCACCCGTTCACGGCAATTCTGGTGGCGTGTCTGGTGGCGATTTATGGCCTGGCGATGCGTCAGGGGATGCCGAAAGACCGCGTGATGGAAATCTGCGGTGCTGCGCTGCAGCCAGCGGGCATTATCCTGCTGGTGATCGGTGCGGGTGGCGTGTTCAAGCAGGTGCTGGTGGATTCAGGCGTCGGTCCGGCGCTGGGTGAAGCGCTGACCGGAATGGGACTGCCCATCGCGGTCACCTGCTTTGTGCTGGCGGCGGCGGTGCGTATCATTCAGGGCTCCGCGACCGTTGCCTGTTTAACGGCTGTTGGCCTGGTGATGCCGGTGATTGAACAGCTGAACTATTCCGGTGCGCAGATGGCGGCTCTGTCTATCTGTATCGCGGGTGGTTCGATTGTGGTGTCGCACGTGAACGATGCGGGCTTCTGGCTGTTCGGTAAATTTACCGGTGCGACCGAAGCGCAAACCCTGAAAACCTGGACGCTGATGGAAACTATCCTCGGCACTACGGGTGCGATTGTCGGGATGATTGCGTTTACGCTGCTGAGCTAACCCCGGTTTTCTCCCTCTCCCTGTGGGAGAGGGTTGGGGTGAGGGCATCAGGCCGCAGAGATCTTATTTTGTCGGGTGGCGGCTTCGCCTTACCCGACCTACAAAAAACTCAGTTCCCGTAGGCCGGGTAAGCGCAAGCGCCACCCGGCTTTTTTACAGCAGTACTGTGCCTTCCGTTGTGCGCAGCCAGCGCGGCGCTTTTAGCGTATCGCTGTAAAATCGCACCAACTCCTGCAACAGATCTCCCGCCACTCTCTCATCGCTTTCTGACAGCGAATGCGCTAACAGCATTTGCGTTAACAGCTGGCAATATCGCCCTAACTGATCAACTTCTGGTTCGAATACCGGCACGTCCAACGGCAGGTCATCCACCGTCAGGCTGGCTTTTAAATATTCTGGTACAGGTTCAAGCAGCGTGGGCTGAAGCAGGGTGAGGCAGGCGGAAAGTCGTCCACACAGCGCCATCTTCTGAGTTGGATCGTCACATTCAACCAGCACGTCGACAAACCGCGCGCAGTTGTCTGCCAGCTCGGTGAAGTCGGTGGTGTGATCGAACGGTGTGGTGAATAAGGAGTGAGAAAAGCTAAGGATAGTAGTCATAAGACCGCCTCTGATGCGTAATGTATATCCACCACTGGAGAGGCTAATCTCACGGGTGGTGGAACCAGACAGGGTTAGCCTTACCGGCCTCATCAGCTACCGGCGCGTCTTGCGACGCCCCTGCCCGGCCCACCATTGGAGTGTAGCTAAGCGCGCGACACGATAACACTCGTGTTGCTGATGAGGAAGTTCAGGAGGCTAATCCCGACGCCTGATTTTGCAGGCGCGGCAAGAAGATACTGCGTTGGGGATGGGGTGACAAGTGAGGCTCTGGAAGGCGGCTCGCAAAACGAAATATTATTTTTGAGGAGTGCGGCCTGATGCCCTCACCCCGGCCCTCTCCCACGGGGAGAGGGAGCAACCACTAAAAACGGCAATCTAAGATTGCCGTTTTGCTTTTACCTAGCCCTTCATCCACGCCCGGATCCCGTCCAGGAACATCTGCGTCGCCATCATCACCAGAATCAGCCCCATCAAGCGTTCCAGCGCATTGACCCCTTTTTCGCCCAGCAGGCGCAGGAACAGCGACGACTGCAGCAGAATAATGAACGTTCCGCCCCAGGCAATCAGCAAAGCAATCACCAGATGGCTCATCTGGTTGGGATACTGATGCGACAGTAGCATCAATGTGGCCAGAATGGTCGGCCCGGCGACCAGCGGGATCGCCAGCGGTACGATAAACGGCTCTTCACCCGCAGGCAGGCCGCTGCTGCTGCCTTCCGCGCTCGGGAAAATCATCTTAATGGCAATCAGGAACAGAATAATTCCGCCGGAAATGGAGACCGTTTCGGCACGCAGATTCAGGAAAGCGAGAATTTTTTCGCCAGCAAACAGGAAGATAAACATCACCAGCAGGGCGATGAGCAGCTCGCGGATCATGATCGCCCGGCGGCGCTTGGGTTCGGTGTGCTTCAGCACCGACATGAAAATCGGCAGGTTTCCCAGTGGATCCATTATCAGGATCAATAAAACCGCCGCAGAAATGATTTCACTCATGTAAATTAGCCCTGAATTTCTCTATGGTTATTAGGATGATTAGCTCTTTTTCTGATTGCCGGGCAATCATCGATTAATTTCGCTTGCGACTTTGGCAGCATTTTGTAATGTGAAGCATATCCCAGTTCAATACTGGCTTGCACAAACAGCACACACCCTCTGCAGGAAACAAATGCTATGAAAAACGTTGGTTTTATCGGCTGGCGCGGTATGGTCGGCTCTGTACTCATGCAACGCATGGTTGAAGAGCGCGATTTCGACGCTATCCGCCCGGTCTTCTTCTCCACTTCCCAGCTCGGCCAGGCTGCACCGTCCTTTGGTGGTACCACAGGGACGTTGCAGGATGCTTACGATCTGGAAGCGCTGAAGGCACTCGACATTATTGTGACCTGCCAGGGCGGCGATTATACCAACGAAATCTATCCAAAGCTGCGTGAAAGCGGCTGGCAGGGCTACTGGATTGACGCGGCCTCTTCGCTGCGTATGAAAGACGATGCCATCATCATCCTCGACCCGGTGAACCAGGGCGTGATCACCGACGGCCTGAACAACGGCGTGAAAACCTTTGTCGGCGGTAACTGTACCGTCAGCCTGATGCTGATGTCCCTCGGTGGCCTGTTCGCGCAGGACCTGGTGGAGTGGGTCTCCGTGGCGACCTACCAGGCCGCATCCGGCGGCGGTGCGCGTCACATGCGTGAACTGCTGACCCAGATGGGCCAGCTGCACCAGAGCGTTGCGACCGAGCTGGCAAATCCGGCGTCCGCGATCCTCGATATCGAGCGTAAAGTCACCGAACTGACCCGCAGCGGCGAACTGCCGGTCGATAACTTTGGCGTACCGCTGGCCGGTGGCCTGATCCCGTGGATCGACAAACAGCTGGATAACGGCCAGACCCGTGAAGAGTGGAAGGGTCAGGCGGAGACCAACAAAATCCTCGCTACCGCGAACACCATTCCGGTTGACGGTCTGTGCGTGCGTATCGGCGCGCTGCGCTGCCACAGCCAGGCCTTCACCATTAAACTGAAAAAAGATGTGTCTATTCCGACCGTGGAAGAGCTGCTCGCCGCACACAACCCGTGGGCGAAAGTGGTGCCAAACGATCGCGATATCACCATGCGCGAATTGACGCCTGCGGCCGTCACCGGCACGCTGACCACGCCGGTTGGCCGTCTGCGCAAGCTGAACATGGGGCCAGAGTACCTCTCCGCGTTCACCGTGGGTGACCAGCTGCTGTGGGGTGCCGCAGAGCCGCTGCGCCGCATGCTGCGCCAGCTGGCGTAATAATTTGTTAACTACCGGGGGTGATTTTCACCCCCTTTTTTTGCGTACTACATGGAGTAAAACGCAGATGTCTTATTTTTTATCAGGAGGAACCTCGTCGTTGGCTATGCTTTAAGGAAGATTTATTTCTCACCTGAGGGTAGGGCGGAGCAGAGAGGATGAGCTGCACCGTTTAGGTCACATTAAAAGTCGTCCCGGAGCGAATAAAAAGGGCGACATAAAAAAACAGGATGAATACCATGTCCGATCGTATTTCGAGAGACGTGATTAATGCGCTTATTACGGGTCATTTTGCCGACCCCTTTTCTGTGCTAGGGATGCACCGTACAGAGGCCGGGCTGGAAGTTCGCGCGCTGTTACCGGATGCCACAGAAGTGTGGGTCATCGAACCCAAAACCGGCCGCAAGGTGGGTAATCTGGAATGCCTCGACTCACGTGGCTTCTTCTCGGGCGTCATGCCCCGTCGTAAAAACCCCTTTCGTTATCAGCTTGCCGTCATCTGGCACGGTCAGCAAAACCTGATTGACGATCCCTATAGCTTTGGCCCGCTCTTAAAAGAGATGGATGCCTGGCTGCTGTCCGAAGGCACCCATCTGCGGCCTTATGAAACGCTGGGTGCCCATGCGGATACCATGGATGGTATTACCGGCACGCGGTTTGCCGTGTGGGCGCCAAACGCCCAGCGCGTCTCCGTCGTCGGGCAGTTCAACTACTGGGACGGTCGTCGTCACCCCATGCGCCTGCGTCGGGAAACCGGCATCTGGGAGCTGTTCATCCCCGGGGCGCATAACGGTCAGCTCTATAAATTTGAGATGATCGATGCCAACGGCAAGCTGCGCATTAAAGCTGACCCGTACGCCTTTGAAGCGGAGCTGCGCCCGAATACTGCCTCGCTTATTTGCGGCCTGCCGGAGAAGGTGGTCCAGACGGAAGAGCGCAAGCAGGCTAACCGCTTCGACGCGCCAATCTCCGTTTATGAGGTGCATCTCGGCTCCTGGCGTCGCCACACCGATGACAATTTCTGGCTGAGCTATCGTGAGCTGGCTGACCAGTTGGTACCCTACGCCAAATGGATGGGCTTTACCCATCTGGAGCTGCTGCCGGTTAACGAGCACCCGTTCGACGGAAGCTGGGGCTATCAGCCCACCGGGTTATACGCACCGACGCGCCGCTTTGGCACGCGCGACGACTTCCGCTATTTCGTTGATGCCGCACACGCCGCCGGGCTGAACGTCATTCTTGACTGGGTGCCGGGCCACTTCCCGTCGGATGATTTTGCGCTGGCCGAGTTCGACGGCACAAAACTGTACGAGCACAGCGACCCGCGCGAAGGCTATCACCAGGACTGGAATACGCTGATCTACAACTACGGTCGTCGTGAAGTCGCGAACTACCTGGTCGGGAACGCGCTTTACTGGATCGAGCGTTTCGGCATTGATGCCCTGCGCGTGGATGCGGTGGCGTCGATGATCTATCGCGACTATAGCCGCAAAGAGGGCGAGTGGATCCCGAACGAGTATGGCGGTCGCGAGAACCTGGAAGCGATTGAGTTTCTGCGCAACACCAACCGCATTATTGGCGAGCAGGTTGAGGGCGCGGTGACGATGGCGGAAGAGTCCACCGACTTCCCGGGCGTTTCCCGTCCGCCGTCAATGGGTGGCCTGGGCTTCTGGTACAAGTGGAACCTGGGCTGGATGCACGACACGCTCGATTACATGAAGCTCGACCCGGTTTATCGTCAGTATCATCACGATAAGCTTACCTTCGGGCTGCTCTACAACTACACCGAAAACTTCATGCTGCCGCTGTCGCACGATGAAGTGGTGCACGGTAAAAAATCCATTCTCGACCGCATGCCGGGCGACGCGTGGCAGAAGTTTGCCAACCTGCGCGCCTATTACGGCTGGATGTTCGCCTTCCCGGGCAAAAAACTGCTGTTTATGGGCAACGAGTTCGCCCAGGGGCGCGAGTGGAACCACGATACCAGCCTCGACTGGCATCTGCTGGAGGGCGCTGACAACTGGCACCACGGCGTGCAGCGGCTGGTCCGCGATCTGAACCTGACCTACCGCCACCATAAAGCACTGCACGAGCTGGACTTCGATCCGTACGGTTTTGAGTGGCTGGTGGTGGACGGCCATGAGCGCTCGGTATTTGTCTTTGTGCGCCGGGATAAAGCGGGTAACGAGATTATCGTTGCCAGCAACTTTACGCCGGTTCCACGTCATCATTACCGCTTTGGCATTAATCAGGCCGGTAAATGGCGCGAAATCCTCAACACCGATTCCATGCATTACCACGGCAGTAACGCCGGTAATGGCGGACTGGTCCAGAGTGATGCCATCGAAAGCCACGGGCGCCCCAACTCCCTGAGCCTGACGCTGCCGCCGCTCGGTACCATCTGGCTGGTGCGGGAGGGCGAATGACGCAGCTTACGGCAGGTAAACCCGAACCGCTCGGGGCGAGCTTTGACGGAAAGGGTGTGAATTTCACCCTCTTTTCTGCTCACGCGGAGCGGGTCGAACTCTGTGTGTTTGATGGGGAAGGTAACGAACATCGTTACGATTTACCGGCGCGCACCGGGGATACCTGGCACGGTTACCTGGCCGGTGGGCGGCCAGGGATGCATTACGGTTTTCGCGTTCACGGTCCCTGGGCGCCTGCTCAGGGGCACTGGTTTAACCCGGCAAAGCTGCTGATTGACCCCTGCGCCCACCGCGTGGAAGGCGAGTTTAAAGACGACCCGATTTTCCACGTCGGCTACGGGGAACCCGACCACCGCGACAGCGCCCACGTGGACCCAAAAAGCGTGGTGGTGGGCGATCGGTACGACTGGGAAGACGATGCCCCGCCGGGCACGCCGTGGGGCAACACCGTGATTTACGAGGCCCATGTAAAAGGGCTGACCTATCTCCATCCGTCTATTCCCAAAGAGATGCGCGGCACCTATAAGGCGCTCGGCCATCCGACCATGATCGCCTATCTGAAACATCTCGGGATCACCGCGCTGGAGTTGTTGCCCATCGCCCATTTCGCCAGCGAGCCTCGCCTGCAGCGGCTGGGCCTGAGCAACTACTGGGGCTACAACCCGCTGGCGATGTTTGCGCTCGACCCCCGCTACGCCGCCCACCCGGACAAGGCGCGGGAAGAGTTTCGTGATGCGGTGAAAGCGCTTCATGCGGCCGGTATCGAAGTGATTCTGGACGTGGTGCTGAACCACAGCGCGGAAAGCGATCTTGACGGTCCGACGCTCTCCATGCGCGGAATTGATAACCGTAGCTATTATTGGATCAGAGAGGATGGTGATTACCACAACTGGACCGGTTGCGGTAACACGCTCAACCTCAGCCATCCGGCGGTGACGCATTTTGCGTATGAATGCCTGAAATATTGGGTGGAAACGTTCCACGTCGACGGTTTTCGTTTTGACCTGGCGCCGGTGATGGGCCGCACGCCGGGGTTCAGCCAGCAGGCGCCGCTGTTTGAGGCGATCAAAAACTGCCCGGTGCTCTCGCGGGTGAAACTGATTGCCGAGCCGTGGGACATTGGTGAAGGCGGCTACCAGGTGGGGAACTTCCCGCCGCTGTTTGCTGAATGGAACGACCACTATCGCGATGCCGTACGCCGCTTCTGGCTGGAGAGAAGCCTGTCGCTGGGGGAGTTCGCCGGACGCTTTGCCGCTTCCAGCGATCTGTTTAAACGTGATGGCAAACGACCGTCTGCTACCGTCAACCTGGTGACCGCGCATGACGGTTTTACGCTCCGGGACTGCGTTTGTTTCAATCAGAAACACAATGAGGCAAATGGCGAGGAGAATCGCGATGGCACTAACAATAACCATAGCTTTAATCATGGTATAGAAGGGTTAGGCGGAAGTCTGGATGTTATTGAGCGGCGACGCGCCAGCGTGCATGCGCTGCTGACGACGCTTTTGTTGTCGCAGGGCACGCCGATGCTGCTGGCAGGGGATGAACATGGCCACAGCCAGCACGGTAACAACAACGCCTATTGCCAGGACAACACCTTAACCTGGCTCGACTGGGGAGAAGCGAACAGCGGCCTGATCCACTTTACCGCGGCGCTGATCCACCTTCGTCAGCAGATCCCCGCGCTCACCGCCAACCGCTGGTGGGAGGAGGGCGACGGCAACGTTCGCTGGCTGAATAAAGACGCGCAACCGTTAAGCGCGCAAGAGTGGCAACACGGCGTACCGCGCCTGCAGATCCTGCTTTCGGATCGCTGGCTGGTTACGCTGAACGCGACGGATGACGTCGCTGAGATTGTTTTACCTGACGGGGAATGGCGCGCCGTTCCCCCCTTTGCCGGAGCGGATAATCCGGTAGTAATGGCTGTCTGGCACGGGCCTGCGCACGGAGTGTGCGTATTCCAAAGATGATAAAAAAGGAGTTAGTCATGGTTAGATTAGAGAAGAACGATCCCTTAATGTTGGCACGCCAGCTCCCCTTAAAAACGGTTGCCCTGATCCTCGCTGGCGGGCGCGGAACCCGTCTTAAAGATTTGACCATCAAGCGCGCCAAGCCGGCTGTTCACTTTGGTGGTAAGTTCCGAATTATCGATTTTGCACTGTCCAACTGCCTGAACTCAGGTATTCGCCGCATTGGCGTCATTACGCAGTATCAGTCGCACACCCTGGTGCAGCATATTCAGCGCGGCTGGTCATTCTTCAGCGAAGAGATGAATGAGTTTGTCGATCTCCTGCCTGCCCAGCAGCGTGTTCACGGTGAAAACTGGTACCGCGGCACCGCTGATGCGGTGACCCAGAACCTCGATATTATTCGCCGCTACAACGCGGAGTACATCGTGATCCTCGCCGGGGATCACATCTACAAGCAAGACTACTCCCACATGCTCATCGACCACGTCGAGAAAGGGGCGCGCTGCACCGTGGCGTGTCTGCCGGTGCCCGTTGCCGAGGCGACGGCGTTTGGCGTGATGCACGTGGACGCGGACGATAAAATTATCGACTTCGTTGAAAAACCGGCCAACCCACCAACCATGCCGGGAGATGACACCAAATCGCTCGCCAGCATGGGGATCTATGTCTTTGATGCAGATTACCTTTATGAGCTGCTGGAAGAAGACGACAAAGACGAACACTCCAGCCACGACTTCGGTAAAGACATCATTCCGAAAATTACCAAAGCTGGCATGGCCTATGCACATCCTTTCCCGCTGTCCTGCGTGCAGTCAGATCCGAATGCGGAACCTTACTGGCGCGATGTGGGAACCCTGGAAGCGTACTGGAAAGCCAACCTCGATCTGGCCTCCGTCACGCCTGAGCTGGATATGTACGACCAGAACTGGCCGATCCGTACCCATATGGAATCCCTGCCGCCAGCGAAATTCGTTCAGGACCGCTCCGGCAGCCACGGCATGACGCTGAACTCGCTGGTCTCTGGCGGGTGCATTATCTCCGGCTCGGTGGTGGTGCAGTCGGTGCTGTTCCCGCGCGTGCGTATAAACTCATTCTGTAATATCGATTCGGCGGTGCTGCTGCCGGATGTCTGGGTCGGGCGTTCGTGTCGTCTGCGTCGCTGCGTGATCGACCGTGCCTGCGTCATTCCTGAAGGAATGGTGATTGGTGAAAACGCGGAAGAAGATGCACGTCGCTTCTACCGTTCTGAAGAGGGGATCGTGTTAGTCACACGGGAAATGTTGCGGAAGCTGCAGATCAAACAGGAGCGATGATGCAGGTTTTACACGTATGTTCTGAGATGTTCCCGTTGTTAAAAACGGGCGGCCTGGCGGATGTTCTTGGTGCATTACCCGCGGCGCAAATCGCTGGCGGAGTAGATACCCGAGTCCTGCTGCCTGCCTTCCCGGATATCCGGCGCGGCATTCCCGATGCAAAGGTGGTGACGCGCCGTGACACCTTCGCCGGACGCATCACCCTGCTGTATGGACATTACAATGGCGTGGGCATCTACCTGATTGACGCGCCGCACTTATATGACCGACCAGGTAGCCCGTATCACGATACGAACCTGTTTGCCTATACCGACAACGTGCTGCGTTTTGCGCTGCTCGGCTGGGTTGGGGCTGAAATGGCGGTAGGGCTGGATCCGTTCTGGCGCCCGGACATTGTGCACGCACACGACTGGCACGCGGGGCTCGCTCCGGCATATCTGGCGGCGCGCGGCCATCCGGCGAAATCGGTCTTTACGGTGCATAACCTGGCGTATCAGGGCATGTACTACGCCCATCACATGAATGACATCGATCTGCCATGGTCGTTCTATAACATGCACGGGCTGGAGTTTAACGGGCAGATCTCGTTCCTGAAGGCCGGGCTTTACTATGCCGACCACATCACGGCCGTGAGCCCGACCTACGCCCGTGAAATTACGCAGCCGGAGTTCGGCTACGGCCTGGAAGGGTTGCTCCGTCAGCGCCATCGTGAAGGGCGTTTGTCGGGGATCCTTAACGGCGTCGATGAACAGATCTGGAACCCGGAGACCGACCTGCTGCTCGCGGCCCGCTATGGCCGTGATTCCGTGGAAGACAAAGCGGAAAACAAACGCCAGTTACAAATTGCGATGGGGCTGAAGGTCAACGACAAAGTGCCGCTGTTTGCGGTGGTGAGCCGTCTGACCAGCCAGAAAGGGCTGGACCTGGTGCTGGAGGCCCTGCCGGGACTGCTGGAGCAGGGCGGACAGCTGGCGCTGCTCGGCGCGGGCGACCCGGTATTGCAGGAAGGCTTCCTGGCGGCAGCGGCGGAACACCCGGGGCAGGTGGGCGTGCAGATTGGCTATCACGAAGCGTTCTCGCACCGGATCATGGGCGGCGCGGACGTCATTCTGGTGCCGAGCCGTTTCGAACCTTGCGGCCTGACGCAGCTCTACGGCCTGAAGTACGGCACCCTGCCGCTGGTGCGACGCACGGGCGGGCTGGCGGATACGGTATCTGACAGCTCACTGGAAAACCTGGCGGACGGTATCGCCAGCGGGTTTGTCTTTGAGGACAGTAATGCCTGGTCGCTGCTTCGGGCGATTCGGCGTGCTTTCGTCTTGTGGTCCCGTCCGTCGCTGTGGCGTTACGTTCAACGTCAGGCGATGTCCATGGACTTTAGCTGGCACGTTGCGGCGCAGTCATACCGCGATCTCTATCAACGCTTGATGTAACGAGGCGAAGTTACTGATATGAACGCTCCTTTTAGCTACTCTTCCCCCACGCTCAGCGTTGAGGCGTTGAAGCACTCTATCGCCTATAAGCTGATGTTTACCATCGGGAAAGATCCGGTCATCGCCAACAAACACGAGTGGCTCAACGCCACCCTGTTTGCGGTGCGTGACCGCATGGTTGAACGCTGGCTGCGCTCCAACCGCGCCCAGCTGTCGCAGGAAACACGTCAGGTTTACTACCTGTCGATGGAATTTTTGATTGGCCGCACCCTCTCTAACGCGCTGTTATCGCTCGGTATTTACGATGACGTTAAAACCGCGCTGGAAGAGATGGGGCTGGACTTAGAAGAGCTGATTGACGAAGAGAACGACCCGGGGCTCGGTAACGGTGGCCTGGGGCGACTTGCCGCCTGCTTCCTCGACTCGCTGGCGACGCTGGCCCTGCCGGGGCGTGGCTACGGCATTCGCTACGACTACGGGATGTTCAAGCAGAACATCGTGGACGGACGTCAGAAAGAGTCCCCGGACTACTGGCTGGAATACGGTAACCCGTGGGAGTTTAAACGTCACAATACGCGCTATAAGGTGCGGTTTGGCGGACGTATTCAGCAGGAAGGGAAAAAGTCCCGCTGGGTGGAAACCGAAGAGATCCTTGCCGTCGCCTATGACCAGATTGTCCCGGGCTACGATACCGATGCGACCAATACGCTGCGTCTGTGGAACGCGCAGGCCAGTAGCGAGATTAACCTGGGTAAATTTAACCAGGGCGACTACTTCGCGGCGGTGGAAGATAAAAACCACTCCGAGAACGTCTCCCGCGTGCTCTACCCGGACGACTCGACCTATTCCGGGCGCGAGTTGCGCCTGCGTCAGGAGTATTTCCTCGTCTCCGCGACGATTCAGGATATCCTCAGCCGTCACTATCAGCTGCACAAGACCTACGCCAATCTGGCGGAAAAAACCGCCATTCACCTCAACGATACCCATCCGGTGCTGTCGATTCCGGAGCTGATGCGTCTGCTTATCGATGAGCATAAGTTCAGCTGGGATGACGCGTTTGAGGTGACCTGTCAGGTCTTCTCTTACACTAACCACACGCTGATGAGCGAAGCGCTGGAAACCTGGCCGGTGGATATGCTCGGCAAAATTTTGCCGCGCCATCTGCAGATCATCTTTGAAATTAACGACTACTTCCTCAAGACGTTGCAGGAGCAGTATCCGAACGATACCGGCCTGCTGAGTCGCGCTTCTATCATCGATGAATCGAACGGTCGTCGCGTACGTATGGCCTGGCTGGCGGTGGTGATCAGCCACAAGGTGAACGGGGTTTCAGAGCTGCACTCGAACCTGATGGTGCAGTCGCTGTTTGCGGACTTTGCGAAGATCTTCCCGACGCGTTTCTGCAACGTGACCAATGGCGTCACGCCGCGTCGCTGGCTGGCGCTGGCAAACCAGCCGCTTTCTGAGGTGCTGGATGAGCACATTGGCCGCACCTGGCGAACCGATCTCAGCCAGCTGAGCGAGCTTGAACAGCACATTGATTTTCCGGCGGTGAACAAAGCCGTACGAGAAGCCAAGCTGCTGAACAAGAAACGTCTGTCAGTCTGGCTGGCGTTGCATCTGAACGTGGTGGCGAACCCGAAAGCGCTGTTCGACGTGCAGATCAAGCGTATTCATGAGTACAAGCGCCAGCTGATGAACGTGCTGCATGTGATCACCCACTATAACCGCATCAAGGCCGATCCGACGGCGGAGTGGGTGCCGCGTGTGAAGATCTTTGCCGGTAAGGCGGCATCCGCTTACTACATGGCGAAGCACATCATTCACCTCATCAACGATGTGGCGAAGGTGGTCAACAACGATCCGGATATCGGCGACAAGCTGAAGGTGGTCTTTGTTCCTAACTACAGCGTCAGCCTGGCGCAGCTGATCATTCCGGCGGCCGATCTCTCTGAGCAGATCTCCACCGCCGGGACGGAAGCGTCCGGCACCAGTAACATGAAGTTTGCCCTTAACGGCGCGCTGACCATCGGCACGCTGGACGGGGCCAATGTCGAAATGCTGGAGCACGTGGGGGCGGAAAATATCTTTATCTTCGGAAATACCACGGAAGAGGTGGAGGCGCTGCGCAAGAAAGGCTACTCGCCGCGTGAGTATTACGAAGAGGATGAGGAGCTACGTCAGGTGCTGACGCAAATCGCCACCGGGGTGTTTAGCCCAGACGAGCCAGGGCGCTATCGGGACCTGGTGGATTCGCTGATTAACTTTGGCGACCACTATCAGGTGCTGGCGGATTACCGCAGCTACGTGGATTGTCAGGACAGGGTGGACGAGCTTTATCGTCAGCAGGAGAAGTGGACCTGCGTCGCGATGCATAACATCGCCAATATGGGGTATTTCTCGTCCGACAGGACCATTAAGGAGTATGCCGAGAATATCTGGCATATTGATCCGGTGCGGTTGTAAAAACAAAGCCCGGTGGCGCTGCGCTTACCGGGCCTACGGGATCGAGTAGGCCGGGTAAAGCGGAGCCGCCACCCGGCTTTTTTACATCACGACGCCAACGACAGCTCACGCTTCCCCGCATGCTGCAGCAACCACTGCGCCACACGCGACTGCTGTTCGGCATTCAGCCACATACCCTCTTTGGTACGACGCCAGATGGCATCATCCAGACGGCGAACCCACTCATGTTCCACCAGATAGCGCAGTTCGGCTTCATACAGCTCGTGGCCAAAATGTTCGCCCAGGTCGGTAATCTCTTTCGCGTCACCCAGGATCAATTCCGTGTTGCTGCCGTAGGTACGGGCATAGTGGCGCGCCATGCCTTCCGTGATGAATGGATAGCGACGACGCAGCTTCGCGGCGTAATCATCGCGGTTGTCGCCGATATCACCGCCAGGCAGTACCGCGCCTTTGGTCCATGCCGGGCCAATGCCTTTGTAGTACGGCGCCAGTTTTTCCAGCGCGTGCTCGGCCAGCTTACGGTAGGTGGTGAGCTTGCCGCCAAACACGGAGAGCAGCGGTGCCTGACCGTCCACGTCGTGAATATCGAGCGTATAGTCGCGGGTAATCGCCTGCGGTGAGTCAGATTCGTCATCGCACAGCGGACGCACGCCGGAGTAAGTCCAGACCACGTCATCGCGGGACAGCTGTTTCTTGAAGTGCGCGTTATACACCTTCAGCAGGTAGTTCACTTCGCTCTCGTCGATCTCGACGTTTTTCGGATCGCCTTTGTACTCCACGTCGGTGGTGCCGATGATGGAGAATTCGTCCATCCACGGGATCACAAACACAATGCGCTTGTCTTCGTTCTGCAGAATGTAGGCCTGCTTCTGGGTGTGCACGCGTGGTACCACAATGTGGCTGCCTTTGATCAGGCGGATACCGTACGGAGATGGCAGATGCATCCCCTCGTCGAAGAACTGTTTCACCCATGGGCCGGTGGCGTTCACCAGACCGCGCGCTTTCCAGCTGAACTTCTCGCCGGTATCTACGTCTTCCGCTTCGACGATCCACAGGCCGTTTTCACGGCGCGCAGCGGTGGCGCGGGTGCGGGTTTTCACTTCGCCGCCTTTCTTCTCAACCATCTGTGCGTTAGCCAGCACCAGACGCGCATCGTCCACCCAGCAGTCGGAATATTCGAAACCGCGCACGATTTCAGGCTTAAGGACCGATTCTGAGCCAAAACGCAAACCGTTTGAACCCGGCAGGCTGGTGCGTTTACCCAGATGATCGTACATAAACAGACCGATTCGAATCATCCACGCCGGACGCAGATGCGGGCGATGGGGCAGGCGGAAGCGCATCGGGATGGCCAGGTGCGGTGCCATCTTCAGCAGCACTTCACGTTCGGCCAGCGCTTCACTGACCAGACGGAATTCATAGTGTTCCAGGTAGCGCAGGCCACCGTGAATCAGTTTGGAGCTGGCGGACGACGTCGCGCAGGCGAGGTCGTTAGCTTCCAGCATCAGTACGGATAATCCGCGTCCTGCGGCGTCTGCCGCAATACCGGCACCGTTGATGCCACCGCCTATCACAATCAGATCTTTGGTTTCCATAACACCCTCACGCACTTTCGTTAAAGCTCAGAAATGTTCGATATCGCTCATAATAGCAAAGGAACGCGCTTTTGGTAACATCAAAAAAACAATTTAGAGTGATATGGATAACATAATGGCGTTTACCCGCCGCCAGGACGTACACTACGGGGTAAAATAGTGCGACTAACTTTTCTCCCTCTCCCCGTGGGAGAGGGCTGGGGTGAGGGCATCAGAGCGCACCCAACCTGAACAACAGAAAGAGAACACCATGGATCAGTTTGAATGTATTAACGTAGAAGAAGCCCACCAGAAGATGCACCAGGGAACGGCGGTGCTGGTGGATATCCGCGATCCGCAGAGTTTTGCGATGGGCCACACCCCGGGTGCGTTCCACCTCACCAACGATACGCTGGGCGCGTTTATGCGCGATAACGACTTCGATACGCCGGTGATGGTGATGTGCTATCACGGCAACAGCAGCAAAGGTGCGGCGCAGTACCTTATTCAGCAGGGCTATGATGCGGTCTACAGCGTCGACGGCGGTTTCGATGCCTGGCATCGTCATTTCCCGGCAGAAGTGGAATACGCTTTTGAGCGCTGATCCCGCTATACTGTCCCCTTTTGTGTGGAAATAAGCGACCGCCGCCCATGTTGATGATCACCTCTTTTACCAATCCGCGCGTCGCCCAGGCGTTTGTCGACTATATGGCAACCCAGGGCATCATCCTGACCGTTCAGCAGCACACGAAAACCGATGTCTGGCTGGCGGATGAAAGCCAGGCCGATCGCGTGAATGCGGAACTGGCCCGCTTTCTTGAGAATCCCGGCGACCCTCGCTATCTGGCCGCGAGCTGGCAGTCGGGGCAGACGGGGAGCGGACTGCACTATCGGCGCTTCCCCTTCCTTGCCACCATTCGCGAGCGCGCAGGTCCGTTTACGCTGCTGCTGATGGCTGCCTGCATTATCGTCTTCATCATTATGAACGTGGTGGGTGACCAGAGCGTGATGATCGCGCTTGCGTGGCCGTACGACCCGTCTCTCGATTTTGACGTCTGGCGCTATTTCACCCACGCGCTGATGCACTTCTCGGTGATGCATATTCTCTTTAACCTGCTGTGGTGGTGGTATCTCGGTGGCGCGGTGGAGAAGCGTCTGGGCAGCGGCAAGCTGATTGTTATCACCCTTATCAGCGCCCTGCTGAGCGGCTATGTGCAGCATAAATTCAGCGGCCCGTGGTTCGGTGGTTTATCCGGCGTGGTGTATGCCCTGATGGGCTATGTCTGGCTCAGAGGCGAGCGCGACCCCGAAAGTGGCATCTATCTGCAGCGCGGATTAATAACCTTTGCGTTAATATGGCTAATTGCCGGATGGTTTGATCTGTTTGGTATGTCTATCGCCAATGGTGCACACGTCACCGGGCTGGCCGTCGGGCTGGCAATGGCGTTTGCCGACACGCTCCATGCGCGAAAACGAACATAATTCCCAGGGATATTTCATGAAACAAACACAACGTCATGACGCCATTATCGAACTGGTAAAAAAACAGGGATACGTCAGCACCGAAGAGCTGGTGGAACAGTTTGCCGTCAGCCCACAAACCATCCGCCGCGACCTGAACGATCTTGCCGATCAAAACCGTATTTTGCGCCATCACGGCGGGGCGGCGCTGCCGTCCAGTTCGGTTAACACCTCGTGGCATGACCGCAAAGCCACGCAGACGGCAGAGAAAGAGCGCATTGCCCGTAAAGTGGCGAGCCAAATCCCCAACGGGGCGACGCTGTTTATTGATATCGGCACCACGCCTGAAGCGGTCGCCCATGCGCTGCTGGATCACGAAAACCTGCGCATCGTGACCAACAACCTGAACGTGGCCAATACCCTGATGCAGAAAGATGATTTCCGCATCATCCTCGCCGGGGGCGAACTGCGCAGCCGCGACGGCGGCATCATTGGTGAAGCGACGCTCGATTTTATCTCTCAGTTCCGTCTCGACTTCGGCATTCTGGGGATCAGCGGCATCGACAGCGACGGCTCACTGCTGGAATTTGATTATCACGAGGTGCGCACCAAGCGCGCGATCATTGAAAACTCACGTCACGTGATGCTGGTGGTGGACCACTCCAAATTTGGCCGTAACGCGATGGTCAACATGGGCAGCATCAGCATGGTAAATGCGGTTTATACCGATGTGATGCCACCGGCGGGCGTGATGCAGGTGATTAAAGATAATAATGTGCAGTTAGAGTTATGTTGAGAAGCCATTCTCCCTCTCCCACGGGGAGAGGGCCGGGGTGAGGGCATCAGCCCGCACAAACCTACACCCCATACCCCATCATCTTCAACAACTGCTGCGCATGCTGCACCGCATCCTGACGGTGCGCCACGCCCAGCTTCTGATACAGATTGCGGATATGCGTTTTGATGGTGGTTGCCGCCACCGCCAGCTCACCGGCAATCTGCTCATTGCTGTAGCCTGAATAGATAAGCCCCAGCACCTGCCATTCGCGCTGCGTCAGCGGGCTGGTGCGAATAAGTTCAGGTACTTCCGGATGGTTCAGCAGGCGTTCAACGAAGTTCTCGTCGAAGTGGGCAAACTTGTGGCGATGGTGCTGGTTAATCTCGCGCAGGATGCGCTGGGCACGGTGCTGATCCAGCTCCGGCAGCGTGTTGAGCTGAATAAGCTGACGCAGCTGCTGAGCCATCACTTCGCCCTCAATCACAAAGTGACTGATAAACCCGGTACGGTTCGCCAGCTGCAACGCCTCCAGCAGTACGCGCTGGGCATCATTTTTACGCCCGGCCTGCCAGTAGAGCTGGTTAAGCAGCAGCAGGTTACGGTTGAGATCGCTCATCAGACGCAGGCTGCGGGCGTTCTCGTTCAGCTCTTCCAGCACAATCTCAGCCGGTTCAAACTCACCGAGCAGGATCTGCGCGCGGGCAATGTTTCGCCACTGACTTTGCAGGAAGTGGTTATTTGCAAATTCAGGTTTTGGCGTCTGGCGCAGCCAGTTGGCGGCGGATTTCTTATCACCCGTCATCTGCCAGTAAATCACCCGCACCTTATCGGCGTTCGAAACCCAGTCGCTGTGATACTGACCATTGCCGAGCAGGTTCTCCAGACGGTTCAGGTGGTTGCGGGCATTATCCAGATCCCCACGCGCCAGCGAGCATTGCACCAGCAGGGCCAGGCACTGCAGTTGCTGCTGCGGCTGGAAGCCGGAAAGCACCTCTACGCCCTGACGGGCACAGCTCTCTGCTTCATCCAGGCGTGACCACGCCCACAGAAGCTGGGCGCGAATACGCAACAGGAACTCGTGCATTGGCAGCTGTTCAAGATGCTGTTCGCGAATCAGCTGAAACGCCTTTTCCTGATTCTCCCAGGCCGCCTGCAGGAACCCCTGAGCAAATAAAATTTCGCTTTGCTGGATCAGGCTCCACAGCGCGTAATGCCAGACATCATGACGGCGGGCCATCTGTTCGGTCTGTTGCATCAGCGACAGGGAGCGCGTCAGCTCACCCTTGCAGTGCAGTACCTCGCCGTGTACCGACGTCGCCACAATGCGGCTGTAGAAATTGGCCAGCGGCAGCTCATCCAGCGCGACCATTGCCAGCCGCTCTGCTTCTTCCGGATCGCCATCGTTGATCGCTACCTGGGCCCGCAAGGCGTTAAATTCGCCGTGCAGGGTGGTATCCATATCGCTTTCCATCTCCTGCTCGGCACGCGCCAGCAGGGTATTCACTTCGCTGTAGCGGTGCTGGCTCTGCATCAGCCAGGCCTGCAGCAGCACCAGACGCGGGTTCTCCAGCAGGCTCTCCCACGGCAGCGCTTTCAGCGACTCTTCCAGCAGCGTCAGTTCGCTGTGGTTAAACAACCCCCACGCGTGGTTGAGGAGGATATCGCGCAGCATGCCGGCATCACCGGCGGCGAGCGCATGATGGATAGCCTCGCTCGGGAAGCCTTGCGCCATCCAGCTCTCAGCGGCAGCCCGGTGGATGTCCGGCAATTCAGTCGCCAGCTCCCACTGGCAACGCTGGCGCAGGAAACTGCCAAACAGCGGGTGATAGCTGAACCATTCACCGGGATCGTCCATCCGCGTCAGGAACAGCCCCTGGCGTTCAATCTCTTCAAGCTGCAGCTGACCGTTTTCGCAGCCGGTCACGCGCACAATCAACGCGTCGTTCATGGAACGCAGCAGGGAGCTCTTCAGCAGGAAATGGCGGGTCGAAGGATCGACGCTGTTCAGCACCTCATCCACCAGGTAATCGGAAAGATGGCTGGCGTTGATCCCCGCCAGGCGACGCGCGGACTGATGCGTCGGGCTGTTGTTTTGCCGGGCGGAGAGGGCAATCAGCTGCAGCGCTGTCGCCCAACCGGCGACATCGTCGCACAGGCGGCTGCTTTCAGCGGCCTCAATCGGTGAGTTCAGGCGGCAGTCAAAGAACTGTTTGGCTTCCTGATGGGTAAAGGCCAGCTGTTGGCTACCCACTTCCAGCAGTTGATCGCGCACGCGCAGGTTGGCAATGCCCAACTGCGGCAGGTTACGCGACAGCACCACCAGGGTCAGGTTTTCCGGCTGATGGCGCAGGAAGAAGCGCATGGACTCATGGATCACCGGGTTAGTGATCATATGATAATCATCAATGACCACGTAAAGCGGGCGGTGCCACTCGGCCAGTTCAATAAACAGCTGAGAGAAAAGGGAGGACAGGCTGGCGTACTGGCGCTTTTGCACCATCACTTCGCTGGCCACGCAGTGCCCGTTGGTGGCCTGCTGAATGGCGGCAATCAGATAGCTGGCAAAACGTTCTTGCTGGTTATCGCCCTCATCAAGGGAGTACCAGCCAAGATCGCTTTTACCTGCGGCCCATTGCGAAATGAGCGTTGTTTTTCCATAACCTGCAGGGCTCGTAACCAGCGCCAGTCGGAAATTATGCGCGCCGGAAAGTTTAGCCAACAGACGCTCGCGGACCACTGTATGGTCAAGACGAACCGGGCGACTTAATTTAGACGGAATCAACATAGGTTTCACTTCACTGTGGGGAACGAGAGAATTTATTTTTTTTGCGCTTCGTAATTAATAGATATAAGGTCGGCCAGAAAGAGAACTATTGCAAGTTATGTCTGGTTTTGGTGGCTCTGAATTTGCACTCTGTCACAAAACATTCAGACAGATGATGGAACTTTCTGGAAAGGGCTGTGATGCCGCGTCAATGCTGGCTTGTATGGCTGTGCTGCGGCTGCGCTGAAACTGGTTTCAGAAAGGTATAGTGACGTCAAATTTAATAAACGCGGGGTAAAGTTTAGTGAAATTAATAATCTTCTTCGTTCTGACCCGGTTGCGGAAATATTATTCTACGTAAGTAATCATTTCAGCGCGTTTTAATTTCACCCGAAACTGCATTTCATTTTCCTGACACGCTTCCCGGTTATCTTTTTATCTTCCTGACACACTCCGACTATGCTCTCAGAGTGGCCTCGATCACACTTTTATGCTCATCCCCGCTACTCCTCCCTGCCTAATCCCCTGCGGGAGGAGGAAGAGGAGAAATGAGCCAGGCACACTAGCGCCAACTTGTGTTTTCTTTCTAAAGGATGCCGATCCCCTATGTCACAGCCTACCTTCAACAAAGCTCAATTCCAGGCTGCCCTGACGCGTCAGTGGCAGCGTTTTGGCCTTCATGCTGCAAACGAGATGACGCCTCACCAGTGGTGGCAGGCGGTGAGCGGTGCGCTCGCAGAGCAGCTGGATGCTCAACCTCTGGCAAAACCGGTAAAAGGCCAGCGCCACGTCAACTATATCTCGATGGAATTCCTGATCGGTCGTCTGACCGGCAACAACCTGCTGAACCTCGGCTGGTATCAGGAGATTGGGGATGTGCTGAAAGAACACGACATTAACCTGACCGACCTGCTGGAAGAAGAGATTGACCCGGCGCTGGGCAACGGTGGTCTGGGACGTCTGGCGGCCTGTTTCCTCGATTCGATGGCAACGGTTGGGCAGTCGGCCATTGGTTACGGCCTGAACTATCAATACGGTCTGTTCCGTCAGTCATTTGCAGACGGGCATCAGATGGAAGCGCCGGACGACTGGCACCGTAACACCTACCCGTGGTTCCGCCACAACGCGCAGCTGGATGTGCAGGTGAACATTGGCGGTAAAGTATCAAAACAGGGTCTCTGGGAACCGGCATTTACGTTTATCGGCGAAGCCTGGGACCTGCCGGTGCTGGGTTACCGTAACGGCGTGGCGCAACCGCTGCGTCTGTGGCAGGCGAAGCATGCGCATCCGTTTAACCTGACCAAATTTAACGACGGCGATTTCCTGCGTGCTGAACAGCAGGGCATCGACGCCGAGAAGCTGACCAAAGTGCTCTACCCGAACGACAACCATCTGGCGGGCAAGAAACTGCGTCTGATGCAGCAGTACTTCCAGTGCGCCTGCTCCGTGGCGGATATTCTGCGTCGTCACCACCTGGCGGGCCGCAAGCTGGCACAGCTGCCTGACTTTGAAGTGATTCAACTTAACGACACGCACCCGACCATCGCTATTCCTGAACTGCTGCGTGTGCTGATCGACGAGCACCAGCTGAGCTGGGATGATGCCTGGGCGATCACCAGCCGCACCTTTGCTTACACCAACCACACCCTGATGCCAGAAGCGCTGGAGTGCTGGGACGAGAAGCTGGTGAAAACGCTGCTGCCGCGCCATATGCAGATCATCAACAAGATTAACGACCAGTTTAAAACGCTGGTGGATAAAACCTGGCCGGGCAACAAAGCGGTCTGGGCGAAGCTGGCCGTGGTGCATGACAAACAGGTGCGCATGGCAAATATGTGCGTGGTGAGCGGCTTTGCGGTGAACGGTGTGGCGGCGCTGCACTCGGATCTGGTGGTGAAAGACCTGTTCCCGGAATATCACCAGCTGTGGCCGACCAAATTCCATAACGTAACTAACGGCATCACGCCGCGTCGCTGGATCAAACAGTGCAACCCGCTGCTGGCCGGTCTGCTGGACAAAACGCTGAAGAAAGAGTGGGCCAACGATCTGGACCAGCTGATCAACCTGGAAAAATACGCGGACGACGCGAAGTTCCGCGAACAATACCGCGCCATCAAGCGGGATAACAAAGTGCGTCTGGCGGCGTTTGTGAAAGCGCGTACCGGGATCGAGATTAACCCGAACGCCATTTTCGACATCCAGATTAAGCGTCTGCACGAATATAAACGTCAGCACCTGAACCTGCTGCATATCCTCGCGCTGTACAAAGAGATCCGCGAGAACCCGCAGGCTGACCGCGTGCCGCGCGTGTTCCTGTTCGGCGCGAAAGCGGCACCGGGCTACTACCTGGCGAAAAACATTATCCTCGCCATCAATAAAGTGGCGGAGGCTATCAACAACGATCCGAAAGTGGGCGACAAGCTGAAAGTGGTGTTCTTGCCGGACTACTGCGTCTCTGCCGCAGAGATGCTGATCCCGGCGGCGGATATCTCCGAGCAGATCTCGACCGCGGGTAAAGAAGCGTCCGGTACGGGCAACATGAAGCTGGCGCTGAACGGCGCGCTGACTGTTGGTACGCTAGACGGTGCGAACGTAGAGATTGCCGAGAAGGTCGGAGAAGAGAACATCTTTATCTTTGGTCATACGGTTGAAGAAGTGAAAGCCCTCAAGGCCAAAGGCTACGATCCGGTGAAATGGCGTAAGAAGGACAAAGTGCTGGATGCGGTGCTGAAAGAGCTGGAAAGCGGTAAATACAGCGATGGCGATAAGCACGCGTTTGACCAGATGCTGCACAGCATGGACAAACACGGTGGCGACCCGTATCTGGTGATGGCGGACTTCACGGCCTACGTGGAAGCGCAAAAACAGGTCGACGTGTTGTACCGTGACCAGGAAGCGTGGACCCGGGCGTGCATTCTGAACACCGCCCGCTGCGGAATGTTCAGCTCTGACCGTTCAATCCGGGATTATCAGACTCGTATCTGGCAGGCAAAACGCTAAGGAAGCGCGATGGAGAGTAAACGTCTGGACAGTGCCGCGCAGGCGGCGGGGATCAGCCTCAGTTACATTAATGCTCACGGCAAACCACAGTCTATTGGCGCCGACACCAAAAGACGTTTGCTGGATGCCATGCACAAAACCGACGCGAAAGCGTCGGCCACGCCGGTACCGAACGTTAAAGTCTTCACCGCGGGCAAAAAGATGTCGCTGGCGGTGGAAGGACGCGGCGAGTTTACCTGGCTGCTGACCACCGAAGAGGGACATCAGCACAAGGGCCACGCCACCGGCGGCAAAGCACTCACCCTTCCGGCGAAGCTGCCGGAGGGTTACCACACCCTAACGCTCACCCAGGACGAGCTGCGCTTTCACTGCCGGTTGATCGTGGCGCCAAAACGTTGTTATGAGCCGCAGGCGTTGCTCGAAGGCAAAAAGCTGTGGGGGGCCTGCGTGCAACTCTACACCCTGCGCTCTGACAGCAACTGGGGCATCGGCGATTTTGGTGACCTGAAAAAGATGCTGGCATCGGTGGGGGAGCGCGGCGGCGCGTTTATCGGCCTCAACCCGATCCACGCCCTCTATCCGGCTAACCCGGAGAGTGCCAGCCCGTACAGCCCGTCGTCCCGTCGCTGGCTGAACGTGATTTACATCGACGTGAATGCGTTAGACGATTTCAAAAACAGCCCGGAAGCGCAGGCGTGGTGGGCACTTAGCACCACTCAGCAGGCGCTGAAGCAGGCGCGCGAAGCAGACTGGGTGGACTATTCCACCGTGACGGCGCTGAAGATGGCTGCCCTGCGTCTGGCTTGGAAAGGCTTTTCTCAGCGTGATGACGAGGAGATGGCCGCCTTCCGTCAGTTTGTGGCGCAGGAGGGCGAGAGCCTCTACTGGCAGGCGGCGTTCGATGCGCTGCATGCGTATCAGGTGAAAGAGGACGAAATGCGCTGGGGCTGGCCGGTCTGGCCGGAGGCGTATCAATCCGTCGACACGCCTGAAGTCAAAGCGTTCTGTAAAAAATACGCCGATGAAGTGGACTTCTACCTGTGGCTGCAGTGGCTGGCGTACAGCCAGTTTGCCGACTGCTGGCAGGTGAGCCAGGGCTATAAGATGCCGATCGGTCTGTATCGCGACCTGGCCGTTGGCGTGGCAGAAGGCGGGGCGGAAACCTGGTGTGACCGTGAGCTGTACTGCCTGAAGGCCTCCGTAGGCGCACCACCGGATATTCTGGGCCCGCTCGGCCAGAACTGGGGCCTGCCGCCGATGGATCCGCACGTGATGGCGGCGCGTGCCTACGAGCCGTTTATCGACCTGCTGCGCGCCAACATGCAGAACTGCGGCGCGCTGCGTATCGACCACGTGATGTCGGTGCTGCGCCTGTGGTGGATCCCCTACGGTGAGACGGCCGATCACGGGGCGTATGTTCAGTATCCGGTTGACGATCTGCTGTCGATCCTGGCGCTGGAAAGCAAGCGCCATCAGTGCATGGTGATCGGCGAAGATCTCGGTACCGTGCCGGTAAAAATCGTCAGTAAGCTTCGCGACAGCGGCGTTTACTCCTATAAAGTGCTCTATTTTGAAAACGACCATGAGAAAACCTTCCGCGCGCCGCAAGCGTACCCTGAACAGTCAATGGCAGTCGCGACGACGCATGACCTTCCTACGCTTCGTGGCTATTGGGAAAGCGGCGATCTGACGCTCGGTAAAACCCTGGGTCTCTATCCGGATGAAGATGTCCTTCGCGGCCTGTATCAGGATCGCGAGCTGGCGAAGCAGGGTCTGCTGGATGCACTGCATAAGCACGGCTGTCTGCCGAAACGCGCCGGGCATAAAGCGTCGCTGATGTCGATGACGCCGACGCTCAACCGCGGATTGCAGCGCTACATTGCCGACAGCAACAGCGCCCTGCTGGGCCTGCAGCCGGAAGACTGGATTGATATGGCGGAGCCGGTGAACATCCCGGGCACCAGCTATCAGTACAAGAACTGGCGCCGCAAGTTATCCACCACGCTTGAGACGATGTTTGCTGATGACGGGGTGAACAGGCTGATTAAGGATTTGGATAAGCGGCGAAAAGCAGTCGCGAAGAAGTGATAAAAAACCCGCCAGTGGCGGGTTTTTTATTGCCCGGTGGCGCTACGCTTACCGGGCCTACATGGAGCGAGTAGGTCGGGTAAGGCGAAGCCGCCACCCGACTTATGGCATCAGACCACCATATTCAACAGCAGCACCCCGACCAGACCGCACACCGAAATAATGGTTTCCAGCGCGGACCAGGACTTGATGGTTTCACCGATAGTCAGGTTGAAGTACTCCTTGAACAGCCAGAAGCCCGGATCGTTCACGTGTGAGAAAATCACGCTACCGGAACCGACGGCAATAACCATCAGCTCAGGGCTGACGCCCGTGGTGGCAATCAGTGGCGCAACGATACCGCCCGCGGTGATTGCCGCAACGGTTGCAGAACCCAGCGCGATACGCAGAACTGCGGCGATAGACCAGGCCATCAGAAGCGGCGACACGTTGGTTTCATGCATCATGGCCGCGATGTATTTATCCACACCGCTATCGACCAGAACCTGCTTGAACGCACCGCCACCGCCGATGATCAACAGCATCATGGCAATGATTTTGATGGAAGAGGTCAGCGTGTCGTTGATCTGATCCATGGAACGACCGCGGTTCAGGCCGAAGGTGAACATCGCGATCAACACAGCAATCAGCGTGGCCATCACCGGGTCGCCGAGGAACTCAGCAACGGACAGGAACGCGTGACCTTTCGGCAGAACCATCTCTGCCACGGCGCGCATCGCCATCAGGATCACCGGAACCAGAGAGGTCCAGACGCTGACGCCAAAGCCAGGCATTTCTTCTTCGGTGAAGGTTTTCGCGCTGTACAGACCTTCCGGAATCGGCTTATCAATGCCTTTCAGGAAGCGGGCATAAACAGGGCCTGCCAGAATCACGGTTGGGATGGCCAGAATCGTACCGAACAGCAGGGTTTTACCCATATCGGCGTGGAAAATGGTGGCGATAGCGGTTGGGCCCGGGTGCGGTGGCAGGAAGCCGTGCGTCACGGACAGCGCTGCTGCCATTGGCACACCGACATACAGCAGCGGAATGCTCGCCGCCGCCGCAATGGTGAAGACCAGCGGCAGCATCAGCACGAAGCCCACTTCATAGAACAGTGCGAAACCGACGGTAAAACCGGTTAACACAACTGCCCACTGGATGTTCTTCTTACCAAATTTGTCGATAAGCGTGGTGGCAATACGCTGTGCACCACCGCAGTCCGCCAGCATTTTGCCGAGCATGGCGCCAAAGCCCATGATCAACGCCAGGCTGCCGAGCGTACCGCCGACACCCGCTTTAATGGAGCTAATAACTTTGACCAGCGGCATCCCTTGCATCAGACCGACTGCAAGTGCCACCAGAACCAGAGCGATAAACCCGTTCATTTTGAAACGGATCATCAAGAGCAGTAATAACACAACACCGATAGCAACGATGACTAATGGCATGATTTACCTGGCCTTTGAATTGTTATGGGTAACGTCATTGTTTCAACGACACGTTCCGGTTGTCCCAACTGGGAACAGAGTGGTTAACGGCACTAATACTGATACCTTGGAAACTATTTAGTTTAGTCGGCTGTTATGAGTGTGTTTAGTGCCCATGAGAATGATACGGGTAACATGACGTGATTGAGAATCACCCTGGAGGGCAAAATTTAAATTATGAGACGCAGGTCAACATATGGAGGTAAACGCAAAACGGTAACCGCAAGGTTACCGTTTTTAATGTTTTCACCCTCTCCCGTGGGAGAGGGGCGGGGTGAGTGCATCAGACCGCACTATTTTTGTAGGCCCGGTAAGCGCAGCGCCACCGGGCAATACAGACGGGCAATGAATCAGTAGTAAGAGTGCTCGCCGCGCTGGTGTTCGGTCAGGTCACGCACGCCTTTCAGTTCAGGGAACTCGTTCAGCAGCTGCTTCTCGATCCCTTCTTTCAGGGTCACATCGACCATGGAACAACCGTTACAGCCGCCGCCAAACTGCAGAATTGCGTAGCCTTCGTCGGTGATTTCCATCAGGGAAACGCGACCACCGTGACCGGCCAGCTGCGGGTTGATCTGGGATTGCAGCAGATACTCTACGCGCTCCATCAGCGGGGCATCGTCAGATACTTTACGCATTTTGGCGTTTGGCGCTTTCAGCGTCAGCTGCGAGCCCAGCTGGTCGGTGACGAAGTCGATCTCCGCATCTTCAAGATACGGCGCGCTCAGCTCATCAACATATGCCGTGAGCTGGTCAAATTTAAGGGCAGTGTCAGTTGCTTCCACCGCGTCTGGCGGACAATAGGAGACACCACATTCTGCATTCGGAGTGCCTGGATTGATCACAAACACGCGGATCTGCGTCCCTTCTTCCTGATTTGCCAGCAGTTTGGCAAAGTGCGCTTGTGCAGAATCGGAAATACGGATCATAGCTTTGGCCTAATAGTTGACTAAATTACCTGGGTATAATCATACGCCCATTGGAGAAGGGCTACAAGGTACGGCACAGACACCATACCTGAACCGACGCGGCGCCGCTTTGCAAAAGCAGTCGGGAAAGTTCAGCAACGGTACTGCCTGTGGTGACGACATCATCCACAATCGCGATATGGAGCCCTTTGACGGCGAATTCAAGGCGAAAGGCGTTTTTGAGGTTCCTTTTGCGAAGCCGGGCGCTCAGCTGATGCTGAATGGCAGTGGCATGGCGGCGCGTCAGCGCAGCGGCTGGGTACTGACAGCCGAGCCACCGGGCGAGCGGGCGACAGAGCAGGTCGCTCTGGTTGTAGCCGCGTCGCCAGTGACGGCGCCGGTATAAGGGCACATTCAGCACCATATCCACTTTCGGCAGCGCGCGCGTGCGCCGTGCCTGCAACACCGCCAGCAATAACAGGCGGGCGAGAGGGCGAGCCAGCGCAATCTGGCCGGAAAACTTCAGCGCGTGGATAAGCCTGCTTAACGGTGGAACGTAATCATCGATCGCCACCAGGGCGCTCCACGGTGGTGGCTTTTTCAGGCAGCGACCGCAGGGAAACTGTGGACTGTACGCCGGTAAACCGCACTGCGGGCAGGTCGTGATGCGGCTTGCCAGCGAACGCGTGCAGACGGAACAGACTCCCCACGCGCTCAGCGCAAGTGGCATTCGACATAGCCAGCACAAGCCGGGCACTGTTAGCATAGACAACCTCCATGTAAAAAAGAGAACAGTAACTGATGAAGACGCTGTGGTGGCAGACCGTAGGGACGGGAAATCGCCATCTTGTGCTGCTGCACGGATGGGGACTGAATGCGGAAGTATGGCATTGCGTAAATGAGGAACTTGCCTCGCATTTCACGCTGCATCTGGTGGATTTACCCGGTTTTGGCCGCAGCCGGGGCTATGGGGCGATGTCGCTTGACGAAATGGCGCAGCAGGTTCTGGCCGCCGCACCGCAACAGGCCATCTGGCTCGGCTGGAGTCTGGGCGGGCTGGTGGCAAGTGAGGTTGCATTAACGAACCCTGAACGCGTGCAGGCGCTGGTAACGGTGGCCTCGTCGCCGAACTTCAGTGCGCAGGAGGAGTGGCCGGGTATTAAGCCGGACGTACTGAGCAACTTCCAGCGGCAGTTGAGCGAAGATTACCAGCGAACGGTAGAACGCTTCCTGGCCCTGCAGACGATGGGGACAGAGAGCGCCCGTAAGGATGCCCGTCTGCTGAAGCAAACCGTGCTGTCGCTGCCGATGCCGGATGTGGAGGTGCTGAACGGGGGACTCGAATTACTGAAAACGGTCGACCTGCGTGAGCCGATGACCGCGCTGGCGGTGCCGCACCTGCGCATTTATGGTTATCTGGATGGGCTGGTTCCACGCAAAGTGGTGCCACTGCTGGATGAACTGTGGCCAGAGAGTCAATCGCTGACAATCGCCAAAGCGGCCCATGCGCCGTTTATCTCGCATCCTGCCGAGTTTTGTTCAGCGTTGATCGCCTTCAGTCACGAAGTGCCCACCACTCCCTGAGACAGGCTTTCCCTTCCGGGCAATGTTTACAACTGCCGGACAGACAACCGTCCGGCTCTTCCTGAATACGTATGGCTTTCCCCATCGCTTCCAGTCTTTCCAGCATGGCATCGATCATCGGCTGCGGCGTATGCAGGCTGAGGCTCAGCTGTTTTGCCTCCATACGCCCCTGCAACGCCAGTAAATCACGAACCTGAATCAACGATGCCATGGCTCCCCCTAGTGACAATCGCCCGCCGGGCTGTTGCAGCAGGTCGCGGCGGTTTTACGGTTTGCCAGCAGGTTGATATCGACGCGGCTGCGTGCCCGGCGTAGCAGACCGAGAACGAGCACGTTAAACAGCACAACCGCCAGGATGCAGACCAGGCTGTAGCGCGGATGCTGGCTGAAGTTAACGGTCTGGTAAAAGAGCGTCGCCAGCGAGTAGGCGATGTTTAAGCCCCACAGGATGGAGAACCCCATCCAGCCGCGGCTGGACTCACGGGCTATCGCCCCCATCACCGAGATGCACGGAATATAGAGCAGGACAAAGATGAGGTAGCTGTAGGCCGCTGACGCGCTGCCAAATTTCTCGCTCATCACGCCCATGGCACCGGTGGCCATTTCGCCGTCGCCTTTGCTGGCTTCAATCGGGTTCGCCAGTACGCTCAGGCTGAAGGTGTCTTTCAGGCTCTGCCAGGTCTCTTCCACCGCGCCGAGCAGTTCATCACCGAGGTGGAACGCCGCCGGGTTAAACTCTTCTTCCTGGATATTCTCAGCGGTGTAAAGCGTGTTCAGGGTGCCGACCACCACCTCTTTTGCCATCGCGCCGGTGAACAGGCCAACGGTCGCCTGCCAGTTGTCTTCATGCACGCCAATCGGTTTAAACACCGGGGTAATGATGCGGCTCACGGAGGCGAGGGCGGAGTCGTTGATGTTATCCGCCGCCTGCCCGCTCAGGGTGAAACTGTTCAGCGCGCTCAGGAAGATGCTGACGATGACAATCACTTTACCGGCGCGCAGCACAAAACCTTTCAGGCGCTGCCAAGTCTGGATCGCCAGGCTTTTCAGATGCGGCACGTGATACACCGGCAGTTCCATCACAAACGGCGACGCTTCCCCGCGCATGATGGTGTGTTTAAGCATGAGCCCGGTCAGGATCGCCATCACGATGCCCAGCACATACAGCGAGAAGACCGCCAGTGCCCCTTCCTGACCAAAGAAGGCCGCGGCAAAGACCGCAAAGATAGCCAGTCGCGCCCCGCAGGACATAAATGGCGCCATCATGATGGTCATCAGACGTTCGCGGGGTGCATCAAGCGTGCGCGCACCCATTACCGACGGGACGTTACAGCCGAAGCCGACAATCAGCGGGACGAAGGATTTACCCGGCAGACCCAGGGCCTGCATCAGACGATCCATCACGAAAGCCGCACGCGCCATGTAACCGGAGTCCTCAAGGAACGAGAGGAACAGGTACATCATGCCGATTTGCGGTACCAGCGGCAGAACGGTGTTGATACCACCACCGATCCCCTGGGCGAGGAAAATGGTCAGCCATTCCGGGAAGTGCAGGGTGTAGCCCAGCCACTGAATACCGTGGACAAATATCGCCACAGAACCAGCATCGAAAATAGGCTGTAGCGCGCCACCGATGTTAATGGCGAGGAGGAACATCAGGTACATGACCAGTAAAAAGATCGGCAAACCGAGGAAGCGGTTAAGCACAATCTTGTCCACGGCGGCCGTAAAGCGGCTTGGCTCGGCCGTCAGGGCATTACTGACCACGTCGCAAATGGCGGCGATGGCCTGATAGCGCGCGTCGGCGATGTGCAGGGCCGGGTCATCGAGCTCATCGCTCAGACGCGCCAGCGCCACGTCCAGTTTGTCTGCGGCATGGCCCGCATAGGCGCGGCTGTAAATATCGCCTTCCAGCATCTGCAGGCCGAGCCACAGGCGCTGTCTGGCGGGCATGCTGTTGTCCATCTCCTGCGCCAGCAGACCGGCTTCGCGCAGAAGCGGTTGCGCATAGTGCACCAGCTCAACGTCGGCGTTGCCCGCGTGGCGGTCAATGGCCAGCTTCAGTGCGTCAATTCCGCGGGCACGGGTAGAAACCAGCGGCACTACCGGGCAGCCCAGACGCGCGGAGAGGGCGTCGACGTCGATACGCAGCTTTTGTTTCTCTGCGATGTCGAGCATGTTGAGCGCCACAATGCAGGGGATCCCCAGCTCAAGCAACTGCAGCGTCAGATAGAGGTTACGCTCCAGGTTAGATGCATCGACCACGTTGATTAACAGGTCCGCATCGCCACTCAGAATATAGTGACAGGCAATCTGCTCATCGAGCGAGGTTTGTGACGAAATGGTGGTTAAGGAGTAGGTGCCGGGCAGATCCACCAGGGTGACCTGATTGTCTGTCGTGGTGAACTGGCCTTCTTTACGTTCAACCGTTACGCCCGCCCAGTTACCCACACGCTGGCGTGCACCGGTGAGCTGGTTAAATAACGTTGTCTTGCCGGAATTAGGATTGCCAATTAAGCCAATAGTTAATTTTTTCATTGTTTTCGACTCACTGAAACCGCTGGCTTGTTATTGGGATAAGGCTTCGACTTCAATTAATGCGAGGTCTTTTTTACGCAGTACCAGATTCACGCGCCGGGTTTCGATATGAACGGGATCACCTAACGGGGCCACGCGCACTACCTGGAATGACGAGCCGGGGAGCATGCCCAGCGACAGCAGCTTTTGCCGATAGGCCGGGCTAATTTCGCGGGTAAAACCGGTAATTTTCCATGCACTGTCTGGAGTGAATTGCATAATGCCTGATTCCACGGAAGGTTAAATTATCTACTATGGGATGATAATGAGAATAGTTTTTATCAGCAATATGAAAACTGTGACGGAATGTTGTTAAGCGTATTAATTTACGGCCTGTTTGACCTTGCTCAATATTTGCTGAAATGACGGGAAAACGAAAAGGGGATTATTTGTTAACGGGGTGATAAATGGTGGTTTAAATATGGATATGCAATCGGTTTCATCTCTTGCGATATAATTTGTCCCCTCACCCCGGCCCTCTCCCTTGGGGAGAGGGTGTTCAAGTTCCCTCTCCCCATTGGGGAGAGGGTTAGGGTGAGGGGCATTTACAACCTTAGCGTTTCTTACCCATCGCGGCCGCCAGCGCATCCATCATTGCGCTGTTACCCGCTGGCTGCGCATCACGCCCGCGCGGCTTCGCGCCTTTAGCGGCAGGGCGTTGCTGCTCACGGCCACCGCCGTTACTGCCGCGGCGCGCGTTGGTTTCACCTGGCTGCTCGTCCAGACGCATGGTCAGGGCGATTCGCTTGCGCTGCAGGTCCACTTCCAGCACTTTCACCTTCACGATATCGCCCGCTTTGACCACCGTATGCGGATCTTCAACGAACTTATCGGCGAGCGATGAGATATGCACCAGGCCATCCTGATGCACGCCGATATCGACAAAAGCGCCAAAGTTAGTGACGTTGGTGACGGCGCCTTCCAGCACCATGCCCGGCAGCAGGTCGTTCATGGTCTCGATGCCGTCGGCAAAGGTCGCGGTTTTGAACTCAGGACGCGGATCGCGGCCCGGTTTTTCCAGCTCTTTGATGATGTCGGTCACGGTCGGCACGCCGAACTGCTCGTCGGTGAAATCGACCGCTTTCAGGTTGCGCAGCGCGTTGCTGTCGCCCATCAGGTCTTTGAGTGCCTGCTGAGTCGCTGCCAGAATGCGCTCAACCACCGGGTAGGCTTCCGGGTGAACGGTTGAGGCATCCAGCGGGTTATCGCCGTGGTTGATGCGCAGGAAGCCCGCACACTGCTCAAACGCTTTTGGCCCCAGACGGCTTACCTTCAGCAACTGCTGGCGGTTCTGGAACTGACCGTTCTCATCACGCCAGGCAACGATGTTCTGCGCCATCATGCGGGTTAAGCCTGCCACGCGGGTCAGCAGAGGAACGGAGGCGGTGTTCAGGTCCACGCCCACGGCGTTTACGCAATCTTCCACCACCGCATCCAGCTTACGCGCCAGCTGCGTCTGGCTCACGTCGTGCTGATACTGGCCCACACCGATGGATTTCGGGTCGATCTTCACCAGTTCCGCCAGCGGATCCTGCAGACGACGGGCGATAGAGACCGCACCGCGCAGGGAGACGTCCAGGTCCGGGAACTCCTGGGCCGCCAGCTCTGACGCAGAATAGACGGACGCCCCGGCCTCGCTGACGATCACTTTCTGCGCCGTCACTTTCGGGAACTGTTTCTGCACGTCGAGGTAGAAACGTTCGGTTTCGCGGGAGGCCGTACCGTTGCCGATAGCCACCAGCTCAACGTTATATTTCTCGCATAGTGCGGCCACCACTACAGCGGCCTTCGCCGCCTGACCGGTATGCGGATAAATGGTGTCGGTTGCCACCAGCTTGCCGGTGCCGTCAACCACCGCCACTTTTACGCCGGTACGCAGACCCGGATCGAGACCCATGGTCGCACGCAGGCCAGCAGGTGCGGCCATCAGCAGATCATGCAGGTTGCGGGCAAAAACGTTAATTGCTTCGTCTTCCGCACGCTCGCGCACGGTGCCCATCAGTTCGGTTTCGAGGTGCATCAGCACCTTAATGCGCCACGTCCAGCTCACCACGCCTTTACGCCAGCTGTCCGCCGGGGCGTTATTCAGGCGCAGGCAGAGGTGATCGGTGATGATCTGCTCGCAGTGGCTCTCTTTTGGCGGCTCATCAAACTGTGGGTCGGCGTTGAGAGAGAGCTGCAGCACGCCTTCATTACGGCCGCGGAACATGGCCAGCGCACGGTGAGAAGGCACGGTTGAAATCGGTTCGTGGTGATCGAAGTAGTCGCGGAATTTCGCGCCTTCCTCTTCTTTGCCTGCCACCACGGTAGAGACGATGTGGGCGTTCTTCCACAGATAATCACGCACGCGGGAGAGCAGGGCGGCATCCTCGGAGAAGCGCTCCATCAGAATGTAGCGTGCGCCATCAAGGGCCGCTTTGGCGTCTGCCACGCCTTTGTCAGCGTCGATAAATTTGGCCGCTTCGGTTTCCGGGTCGTGTGACGGTTCGTTCCACAGCAGCTCGGCCAGCGGCTCCAGACCTGCTTCAATTGCAATCTGCCCGCGCGTACGGCGCTTCGGTTTGTAGGGCAGATAGAGGTCTTCGAGTTCAGTTTTGCTCAGGGTGCCGTTAATGGCCTTTTCCAGATCGCTGGTCAGTTTGCCCTGTTCGCCGATGGATTTGAGGATTGCCTGACGGCGGTCTTCCAGTTCACGGAGGTAGCCCAGACGGGTCTCCAGGTTACGCAGCTGCGTGTCATCCAGACCGCCGGTGACTTCCTTACGATAACGTGCAATAAACGGCACGGTGTTCCCTTCATCAAGCAGGCGAACGGCAGCTTCTACCTGTTCGGCTCTGGCCTGAAGTTCACCCGCAATAATGCGGCAGAGCGAATCTTTCATCATGGCTTTATCATCTTGTGGGTCAAAAATCAGGGGATAGTTATACGGGCTGACACGGTAAAATGCCAGCCGTGGAGGGCGCTCTCGGACTATTTTACGTAGGTGATCTCATTGACGTACCAGCTCGCTTCTCCGGCAGGCGTCTGGACGACGGCTAAATCACCCACCTCCTTTTTCAGCAGCGCGCGGGCCATCGGCGAGTCGATGGAGATATAATCCTTACGGCCAAAAATTTCGTCGTACCCGACAATGCGAAAGCGCAGGGTATTGCCATCATCATTCTCGATCTCTACCCACGCGCCGAAGAAGACTTTGCCCTCCTGCTGCGGTGAATAATCGACAATTTTAAGATTCTCGAGACATTTGGTCAGATAGCGTACCCGACGGTCGATCTCACGCAGCCGCTTCTTGTTGTACTGGTAGTCAGCATTTTCGCTGCGGTCGCCCAGGCTTGCCGCCCAGGTAACTTTTTTGGTCACTTCCGGACGCTCTTCGCGCCACAGGTAATCCATCTCTTTTTTGAGTTTTTCGTACCCTTCGCGGGTGATCAGGGGCGTTTTCATACTGTGACCTTCAGACTCGACTTCATTGCAAACATTGCGCACATTACGTATCACGTAGTCTATCAGACAGCGTTAATAATCATTTATGTGATGAATTGTGCAGATAAGCTGCTGTTAAATATGCTTTGTAACAATTTCGACTAGAATTTATACCAGAATTCGCTGGTCGAACCCGTGCACTTTTTTAGAATACGCTGTTATTAGACTATCCGAACCTTTGGGAGTACACACAATGCAAGAGAACTACAAAATTCTGGTCGTGGATGACGACATGCGCCTGCGTGCGCTGCTGGAACGTTATCTGACCGAGCAGGGCTTCCAGGTTCGTAGCGTCGCGAACGCTGAGCAGATGGACCGCCTGCTGACCCGTGAATCCTTCCATCTGATGGTCCTCGACCTGATGCTGCCGGGCGAAGACGGGCTCTCTATCTGCCGCCGCCTGCGCAGCCAGAGCAACCCCATGCCAATCATTATGGTGACGGCGAAAGGGGAAGAGGTTGACCGTATCGTGGGCCTCGAAATTGGCGCTGACGACTACATTCCTAAACCGTTTAACCCGCGTGAACTGCTGGCGCGTATTCGGGCCGTGCTGCGCCGTCAGGCGAACGAGCTGCCAGGCGCACCGTCGCAGGAAGAAGCGGTGATTGCGTTCGGGAAGTTCAAGCTGAACCTCGGTACGCGTGAGATGTTCCGTGAAGACGAGCCAATGCCGCTCACCAGCGGTGAGTTCGCGGTACTGAAAGCGCTGGTCAGCCACCCGCGTGAGCCGCTCTCCCGTGACAAGCTGATGAACCTGGCGCGCGGCCGTGAATACTCGGCAATGGAACGTTCCATCGACGTGCAGATCTCTCGTCTGCGCCGCATGGTGGAAGAAGATCCGGCGCATCCTCGTTATATTCAGACCGTATGGGGTCTGGGCTACGTGTTCGTCCCGGACGGCGCTAAAGCATGAGGCGAATGCGCTTCTCACCGCGAAGCTCGTTTGCCCGTACCCTGCTTTTGATTGTCACCCTGCTGTTTGTCAGCCTGGTGACAACCTACCTGGTGGTGCTGAACTTTGCGATCCTGCCGAGCCTTCAGCAGTTTAATAAGGTCCTGGCGTACGAAGTACGTATGCTGATGACCGATAAACTGCAGCTGGAGGACGGCACGCAGTTAGTGGTTCCTCCGGCGTTTCGCCGTGAAATCTACCGTGAACTGGGCATTTCGCTCTATTCGAATGAAGCGGCGGAAGACGCGGGTCTGCGCTGGGCACAGCACTATGAATTCCTCAGCCAGCAGATGGCGCAGCAGCTGGGGGGCCCGACGGAGGTGCGTGTTGAGGTCAACAAAAGCTCGCCGGTTGTCTGGCTGAAAACCTGGCTGTCGCCCAATATCTGGGTGCGCGTTCCGCTGACCGAAATCCACCAGGGCGACTTCTCGCCGCTGTTCCGCTACACCCTTGCCATCATGCTGTTAGCGATAGGCGGCGCGTGGCTGTTTATCCGCATACAGAACCGACCGCTGGTCGACCTGGAACACGCTGCGCTCCAGGTCGGTAAAGGGATTATTCCGCCGCCGCTGCGTGAATATGGCGCATCGGAAGTGCGTTCGGTGACGCGCGCGTTTAATCATATGGCGGCTGGCGTCAAACAGCTGGCGGATGACCGTACGCTGCTGATGGCGGGCGTCAGCCATGATCTGCGTACGCCACTCACGCGTATCCGACTGGCGACGGAGATGATGGGCGAAGAGGACGGTTATCTCGCCGAGTCCATCAACAAGGATATCGAAGAGTGTAATGCCATCATTGAGCAGTTCATTGACTACCTGCGTACCGGGCAGGAGATGCCGATGGAGATGGCTGACCTGAACGCGGTGCTGGGCGAAGTGGTGGCGGCTGAAAGCGGCTACGAGCGTGAGATTGATACCGACCTTCAGGCCGGTGAAATTCAGGTTCGCATGCATCCGCTCTCCATCAAGCGCGCGGTGGCAAATATGGTGGTGAATGCGGCCCGCTACGGTAATGGCTGGATTAAAGTCAGCAGCGGATCGGAACTCAACCGCGCCTGGTTCCAGGTGGAAGATGACGGTCCGGGTATCAAGCCCGAGCAGCGTAAGCATCTGTTCCAGCCGTTTGTGCGCGGCGACAGCGCGCGCAGCACCAGCGGAACCGGTTTAGGCCTGGCGATTGTGCAGCGTATTGTTGATAACCATAACGGGTTGCTGGAGATTGGTACCAGCGAGCGGGGTGGGTTGAGCATTCGCGCCTGGTTGCCGGTGCCGGTGACGCGGGGGCAGGTGAAAGAGGGGTAATCGGGGTGCGGCCTGATGCCCTCACCCCGGCCCTCTCCCACGGGGAGAGGGAGAAACCATTAAAAAAGGCAACTTTCGTTGCCTTTTTGCTTTTACCTACAGCTTCGGTCCCGCACTCACCAGCGCTTCACCCGCCGGGGTATCGGTATACTTCTCGAAGTTCTCAATAAACAGCTTCGCCAGCGTTTCTGCTTTCTCACGCCACTGTTCCGGGGATCCGTAGGTGTTACGCGGGTCAAGGATATGCGTATCCACGCCCGGCAGCGCCGTTGGAATAGCCAGATCAAACATCGGCAGAGTGAAGGTTTCAGCGTTATCCAGAGAACCATCCAGAATGGCGTCGATAATGGCGCGGGTATCTTTGATGGAGATACGCTTGCCGGTACCGTTCCAGCCGGTGTTAACCAGGTACGCCTGCGCCCCGGAGGCCTGCATGCGTTTTACCAGCACTTCTGCGTACTGCGTCGGGTGCAGCGACAGGAAGGCCGCGCCGAAGCAGGCAGAGAACGTTGGGGTTGGCTCCGTCACGCCCCGCTCGGTGCCCGCCAGTTTGGCGGTAAAACCGGAGAGGAAATGATACTGCGTCTGGCTGGCGGTCAGGCGGGAAACCGGCGGCAGCACGCCGAACGCATCCGCCGTCAGGAAAATCACCTTCGTCGCATGACCCGCTTTCGACACCGGCTTCACAATGTTGTCGATGTGGTAGATCGGGTAGGAAACGCGGGTGTTTTCGGTTTTGGATGCGTCGTCGAAGTCGATAGAGCCGTCGGCACGTACGGTGACGTTTTCCAGCAGCGCATCGCGGCGGATGGCATGGAAGATATCCGGCTCAGCTTCTTCAGACAGACGAATGGTCTTCGCGTAGCAACCGCCTTCGAAGTTAAACACGCCGTCGTCATCCCAGCCGTGCTCGTCATCCCCAATCAGCCGACGTTTTGGATCGGTAGACAGGGTGGTTTTACCGGTGCCGGACAGGCCGAAGAACACCGCCACATCCCCTTTTTCACCGACGTTCGCTGAGCAGTGCATAGAGGCGATACCGCGCAGCGGCAGCAGGTAGTTCATGACCGAGAACATGCCTTTCTTCATCTCGCCGCCGTACCAGGTACCGCCAATCAGCTGGATACGCTCGGTCAGGTTAAAGGCGATAAAGTTCTCGGAGTTCAGGCCCTGCTCTTGCCACTGTGGGTTGGTGCATTTGGCACCGTTCATCACGATGAAATCGGGTTTGAACGTCTGCAGCTCTTCGTCGGTTGGACGAATAAACATGTTTTTCACGAAATGCGCCTGCCAGGCCACTTCGGTGATAAAACGCACGGAAAGACGGGTGTCGGCGTTAGCGCCGCAGAAAGCGTCGACAATGAACAGACGCTTGCCGGAAAGTTGCTGGGTGACGAGCCCTTTCAGATGCTGCCAGGTTTCCGGGGAGAGCGGTTTGTTATCGTTCTTCCCTTTGCCTTTGTCAGCCCACCACAGCGTATCGCGGGTGGTTTCGTCTCGGACGATATACTTATCTTTCGGCGAACGACCGGTAAAGATACCGGTATCGACGGCGATAGCACCAAGGTTAGTCAACACACCTCGCTCGTATCCTTCCAGTGCTGGATTGAGCTCTTCCTGATACAGCGTATCGTAATCGGGGTTGTAGACGATTTCCTGGACGTCGTGAATACCATAAGCCTTGAGATCTTGCGGGGTTAAACCAGTAACACGCATATCACTGCTCCTTAGCCAATATGTACTGCCTGAAATTGTAGGGTTTTTCTGAGGTTGTTAACCGCGACGGGGCTCATAGATTTACGTATCTGGTCAAAACCCTTACTAACGGAAAACGCTGCGACTCCAGTCACAGGGCAGGCGGATTATCGCAGGAATCGCTTTTTTGGTGGGGAAAATGTTCCGAAAAGGTTAATGGCTGGTGATTTTATCGGAAAGAATGTGAATGTAATCGCATACACGTAAGAAAATTACGTAAGGGTTACAGTATGAAAACGATTCATGTCGTCCGCGGATTGATGAAACAATACGCTTTTCTGGAAAAGGGATGAGAGATGGAAAACAGTGAAACGTTATCCCCTTCAACGCGCCTGGCCATCGTGCTGGTGGGCGCTTTACAGGGGCTGATTTGCTACGGGATCAGCGAGTACATCGCGTATGCGAAATTGCCATCCGATACGGTGTGGTCTTTGTGCGTGATGCCTGCAACGGTGGCGATGACCGCCACTGTCGCGCTTTCCGTGACGTCATTCAGAAAACCGTTACTCTGGCTGGCGCTCGTGATCGTTGGCGTTGTTGTCGCCGGTATGGGGGCCTGGCTTAAGTGGAGCGTGTCCGGGCTTGAACACTGGCAAATTAAAGAGGCCGTGCTCGTCTGGGGCTTTCATCTTCTGTTGATGATGCTATTGATGTTGCCATGGCTGCAAAGGCGTCTGTCGCCTGCGACGACGGCCTCGTTCTACAGTGATTTTTACGATAAGCACTGGCACAACGCGCTGACTATACTCACTATTTTTATCTCCAACGGCCTCTTCTGGCTGGTGCTTTTCCTCTGGGCTGAACTCTTCAAACTCATTGGCATTCAGTTTTTTGATCGCCTTTTCTTCCAGTCTGACTGGTTTATTTCAGTGGCGATTGGCGTGGTTTCTGCCAGTGTCGCCGTGCTGGCGCGTATGCAGGTGCGCTTGATGCGCGCATTACAGAACCTGCTTACCCTGATCGCCACCGGCCTGTTGCCTCTGATGGCGGCCTTAGCCCTGCTGTTTATTGGTGCATTGCCCGTGATGGGCTTTGAGGCCATTTCCGCACGGATATCCGCGGCGGGCCTGCTGACCGCCTTAGCGCTACTGCTCCTTTTTCTGGTGACGATTGTCTGGCATCCGCAGCGTCAGACGCTACCTTACTATGCGCTTCTCAACGGGATGGTTCGTCTCGCCATCGCTATCGTTCCCGCCTATCCGGTGTTAGCAGGGTGGGCGTTATGGCTGCGCATTTCGCAATATGGCTGGTCGCCGGAGCGTCTGTATGGCGTGCTCATTACGCTGGTAGCGCTGGTCTGGGCGGTAGGATTTTGCATAAGCGTTGTCTTCTGTCGCCGCCAGGCACAAAAGCTGCAGGCGTCTGTTATTCCGCTAACGGGGTTACTTGCGCTTATTCTCCTGATCCTGATTCATACGCCGGTGCTTGATCCGTGGCGTATCAGCGTTGAAAGCCATATGGCGCGCTACCACGACGGACGCATCAACGCGGATCAGGTCAGCCTGTATATGCTCAGCAACAGCGGGCGTAAGGGACGCGAAGCCATGCAGACGCTGCAATACGATCGGCAGTTTATGGCTGAGCCAAAGCGCCAGCGTGAGCTGTACGGCCTTCTCAGCGGAAACCGGGACGGAGCAGGGAAGATGACAGCCGGGATGCTTGAGAAGCAGTTCACACTCGCACCGGGTACGTCTCGCCCCGACAAGGGGTTATGGCAGGCGATGCTGAATAACCAGTACCGATTTGATTCCTGCAGCCGCGAGCGGAAAACCTGTTTACTGATGTCACTGGATCTGAACGGCGACGGCAAGCCTGAAGCGGTGATTTATCAGTTTAGCGACCGCACGATTGTGGTGTACACGCAAACCGGTACCGGCTGGAAGCTGGCAGGCGATACCTGGAAAATGCCTGATGGTTTATCACGGGAAGAGCTGGAACGCGCAGTGCAGCAGGGGAAGGTGAAACCCGTTGTGAAGCCGTGGGCAGATATTGAGATCTTCGGTGAACGCGTAGAGATAAACTACGATAATGCACTGGTGCGTTAACAAAACGGCTCCTTGTGGAGCCGTTGCTTTATGATCAGTGAACCTGCGGATCCGCCGGAGAGGCGTTGTTGCGGATCTCAGCGATATCCATCGAGTTGAACACATAGTGCGTACCGCAGTAGTCACAGTGCATATCGATTTCACCGTCTTCAGCCATAATGCTGTCGATCTCTTCATCCGGCAGGGTTTTCAGTGCGCCAGCGCAGCGTTCACGTGAACAGGTGCACTTAAACTCCACGGCTTGTGGATCGTAAACCGTCACCTCTTCTTCATGATACAGACGCCACAGCACATCGGTCGCCGACAGGTTGAACAGCTCTTCCGCCTTGATGGTTTCGGTCAGCGTCGCCAGGTGCTCAAAATCATTGGTCTGCGCATCCTGTGCGGGCAGAACCTGCAGCAGCATACCGCCTGCAGCGGGTTGCCCGTCTACTTCACCGGTACGGATGAACAGGCGAGTTGGCAGCTGTTCTGAACGCATGAAGTAATCTTCCAGGCAGGCGGCCAGGGTATCGCCTTCCAGACCGACCACGCCCTGATAGCGTTCACCTTCTTCCGGGGAGATGGTGATCACCAGGTAGCCATTGCCCACCAGCGTTTTCAGGTCGGCATTTTCAGGAACGTCGCCCTGAACGCGCGCGACGCCGCGCATCTGCTGCTGATTGTTACCGTTGATCACGGCCAGCGACATCGGGCCATCACCCTGCAGCTGCACGGTGATATCACCGGCAAACTTCAGCGTGGCGGTCAGCAGGCTGGTGGCAACCAGCAGTTCGCCCAACAGGGTTTTCACCGGCAGCGGGTAGTTGTGGTTTTCCAGAATCTGTTTCCAGGTTTCGGATACGGTGACCAGCTCGCCACGCACGGCGAATTGTTCAAACAGATAGCGGTGTAATTGGTCGTGTTGGGCCATAATAGTCTCTCGTGCAGGTGAGGGTTACTCGGTCTCACCGTGTTTAAATTTCATCAGATCGCGGCGCTCTTTTTTATCCGGTCGCCGGTCCGGGTGGGGCATGGTCAGCGCATTCATTTTTCGCGCCAGCGCGGTCTTCTCGCGCTTTTCAATGCTCTCAGCCGTCTCTTCATAAAGCTGTACGGCTTCAGATGCGGGCCGTCGTTGTTCGGTAATGGCTTTAATCACCACCATTCGTTCATCGTTGCCCTGACGCAGCGTTAAGGTGGCATTCAGTTCAACCAGCTTACTCGGCTTGCTACGCTGGCCGTTGTAATGCACCTTTCCGCCGTCAATCATCTCGCGGGCAAGGGCGCGCGTTTTATAAAAACGGGCTGCCCACAGCCATTTATCCAGTCTTACCCCATCTGAGGGTTTTTCTTTCATGGCGTCTCCTTCACGGTCAGTGAGGGGATCATCTGACGATAGTCACCCAGCCCCGGATGCCGCAGATAGCTTTTGTCCGCCAGACCGGAGTCAGGATTGGTCACGCCCAGGCAGTAGCGAATGCCAAACGCCGCGGCGGAATCCAGAATGGGCTCGCTGTCATCAATGAACAGCGTGCGTTCCGGCTGTAAACCGGTCTCTTCTTTCACCGCATGCCACAACCGCTGATCCTCTTTCGGATAACCAAATGTGTGGGTGGAAAGTAATAAATCAAGGTGTGACGCAAGACCCGTATGTTCCAGCTTCACGGCCAGATTATGCGGATGGGCGTTGGTCAGCAAAATACGGCGCTTGCCGCTTGCTTTCAGCGCATCCAGGAAGGGCACAGTGTCCTCACGCAGTACGGCGCGCGGGCCCTGGGCGGTGGTCATGGCACAAATATCCAAACCGAGTCGTTCGCTCCAGTAGTCCAGACAGTACCAGTTTAGCGTATGTTGCACCGCGCTATATTGCGAACGAATGAATTCCTGCGCTTCTGCCGGGGAGATACCCTGCTGTTCGCCATAGGTCTCCGGGACCAGCTTTTGCCAGAAGTAATTATCGAAGGCGAGATCGAGCAGCGTGCCGTCCATATCCAGCAGGACGGTATCAACCTCCTGCCAGGCGATATCAAGATGCATAGGGGAACTCCAGCCAGAAGAAACGTGCGCGACAGGGTAGCACAACTTGTCGCGCAGCGATGTTATCCGATCAGGCTCTCAGAGGAGGGGACCAGCTTAGGGTTAAGGCAATTTTCGTAGTATTGCTGGATCTCAGCAAGCCGGGTGCGCGAACGCTGGTAACGGCGCAGGGCCATAATGCCGTTCCAGAAAATAGACACCAGCATGGCGATCATCAGCAGTGATGTACCGATATAACGCCATAAACCCGCGCTGTCAGGCATCCGGTGCAGGCCGATATGGCGCGTACCGTTGGCATCGGTAAAGATACTGGTCACAATCCCTTCGGCACTGAATGGCGTTTGCATCAGCATCTGCGCCAGACGCTGGAACTGCCCCCATTGTTCCTGAGCCGGGTAGTCGTACAGGGCAATCTGCGGATAAGGCTGATCGACCAGGTCGCTGCCTTCATCGCTGACAATCACAAAGCCGCCAGGCGCCGGGCTATTCAGCGCCTGGGCCGCACGGGTGGTTTCACGCATCACAAACGGCGCGGTAGAGGTCGCCACCAGGTTATCCAGCGATTCGGCACTCACCGGGCGCAGCAGCACGTTCACCCCGTCCAGACGACCCGCTTCGGCGCGCTTCACCAGCGAGTCCCAGTCTTTGCTGTTACCCAGGTTCACGAGCGCATTTTTAAGGCGAACGCACTCATCCTGTGCGGAACATAAATCCTGCGTTTTCAATACGATTTCGCCAAAGTCATCCAGCAGTACCATTCCGGATTTCTGAATGGCAGAACGCAGGGCAGGGCTGACGCGTGAATCATCATCGGTTTTCGGGTGCAGCTGGCGGTTGAGCGTCTGGGTGAGCGCAGTGGCTTTATTGACGACATCCGATTCCGGCAGCGGCAACGGCGGCGCATCGTTCCAGACGATTTGCGAGCAGTCGAACGGCATGAACGGCGAGTTCTGACGGGTATTCCAGGCCCCTGGGGTGTGGATGTTACACATCCCGGTACCCTTCAGACGGAGCGTATCACCCACCCGCACGCCAGCGTCATCCAGCTGCTTAACGCTGGTGGCCTCTACGGTTTGTGCCCCTTTGATCCACGACAGGGTGAATTTGATGGGCATATCCAGCGGCACGAACAGCAGCAACAGAGCAAAGACCAGCGCCGCGCCCCCGGCGATAACCGTACTGCGTAGCCAGTGCTGAAGCGGGAAGTTTTTCACTTCATCGTGCAGGGAGAGGAAGCGCCCCTGACGCACAACATGGCGGTCAAGGTAGATATCAATATCGGTTTTATGCCCCAAATCCTGTGCAATCCATGGCTGCCAGTGGCGCGGATAGATAAGGTCAATAATCCCGAGGGAGATATTGTTGATATGTTCCTGATCGTTCTCACCGAACAGGCCCCAGCGCTTAGGGGTGCCGCGCAGGCAGTGAATTTCACGCAAAGAGGTTTTGGCTGGAGGCGCAAACAGCCCCCACAGCCCGGCGGCCAACAGCAGCAGCGCACCGCCCGCGAGCCACGGGACAAACACATCCGGCGTCAGCAGACAGAAGAAAAAGAGCAGGAAGGCGGCCACAATCAGGACCGCCTCGCGAATGCCATCCGGACGACTCAGGGCATGCTCTTCATGAGTCTCCTGACGAATGTTCAGCAGTTCAATTTGCTCGGTCTCTTCACCGCGAATGGAGGCCTGCTTTGAACTCGCGCGTTCCAGCGCAAAGCGCGGTGCTTCATGAATATATTCATTCAGCGTATGGCCGTTCAGGGAGATGACCAGCGGCAGCGAATCGGTATGGATAAGCTCAACGCTGTTTTCGTCATTAATGTACTGCTCCCAGGAGGGAGGCAGATGCACTTCAACGGAGTCGAGGTAGTAACGCCATTTATTGGGATCGTCAGTCGTGATGCCATAACGGGTGATGGAGCGCGTCACGCAGAGCACGGTGTCGCTTTGTGCGTTCAGATTGAGGGTGACCGGCGCAGCCGTAGCCCCCGTTGGCCCGGGCGTTAACTGGGAACGGTTGAGGGTTTCGAGATAGTTCTCAACAGCATCGCGCTCTTCTTGCGTGAGTTTACGCGTTGTGGCACCGGCAAAGGCCGTTAAAAAGGGCAGCCTGAAACGACGCTGTACGCGACGCCTGTATACCCACCCTGCAACTAAAGCGCCGGCCAGCATAGCAGCGAGAACGATCAAAATGGTGCTCATGCTTTCCCCATCTTACTTTATCTTCTTACAGGTGTAGTCAGTGCACCTTTAACAATGAATGAGAGTCTGTGGTTGGCTATCGGCAAGCATGGAGTCGAACTTGAGCATTCTGCAGCGCATCCCAGTGACCGATGATGATAGCAAAGCCTGTCATGGCGCGATATCAGCAAATTCCTGGAAACATTTCAACCTCTTGACATTTGTTTTGATTTGAGGATTGATTCCTGTCAGGTTGCACAAATGTAAATAAAGAACAATTGACATTGCCGAAACCGTGCGGCGTATCGCACAATAAAGTCAGTTCACACTTCAAAGACCCGTCAAGATGAGCAAACCACTACAAAAACCCACCATTCTGAGTGTTGAAACTGTCGCGAAATCCCGGCTGTTTAATGTCGAAAGTGTGGACCTGGAGTTCAGCAACGGCGTGCGTCGCGTTTATGAACGTATGCGCCCCTCATCGCGTGAAGCGGTGATGATCATCCCCATTGTTGATGACCATCTGATTTTGATCCGCGAGTATGCAGTGGGCACGGAATCTTATGAACTGGGTTTCTCGAAAGGGCTTATTGATCCGGGTGAAACGGTCTTTGAAGCAGCAAACCGCGAGCTGAAAGAAGAGGTTGGGTTTGGCGCGAAAGAGCTATCGTTCCTGAAAAAGCTGAGCATGGCTCCCTCCTATTTTTCCAGCAAAATGAATATTGTGGTGGCTGAAGATCTTTACCCTGAATCGCTGGAAGGTGACGAGCCGGAGCCGCTGCCCCAGGTTCGCTGGCCACTGGCGCACCTGATGGATTTGCTGGAAGATCCTGACTTCAATGAGGCGCGTAACGTGAGCGCGCTGTTCCTGGTGCGGGAATGGCTGAAGGGGCAGGGGCGGCTGTAGTGGCCTAATGCCCCAACCCTCTTCCACGGGAGAGGGAGCAAACACAAAAACGGCAACCCGAGGTTGCCGTTTTGCTTTGGTGTCAGAACAGCTCGTGCGTCTCGCCGTTATCAATAATCTCTGTACCCACCTCATGTACCGCCTGCGTGGTTGGCTGCGTACCTTCGATGAAATACTCCTCACGGCTATTGCCACCGTTGGCTAACTGCCCGGTGCTGCGGTCGATATTGACCGTGACCACGCCCGGCGGTGGCGTCAGCGGCTGCTCCGGCACGCCCTCAAGAACGGATTTCATATAGGCATCCCAGGCCGGTTGCGCACTTTTGGCCCCACCTTCGTAGCCGGAAATCTGATCTTTGATCGCGCCAGACGCCGTGGTGCGGCCTAAATCGCGGCGGTGATCGTCAAAGCCGATCCAGACCGAAGTCACCACGCCCGGACCGTAGCCGGAGAACCAGGCATCTTTCGAGCTGTTGGTGGTCCCGGTTTTACCGCCGATATCGTGGCGCTGTAAATCACGCCCGGCACGCCAGCCGGTACCCTGCCAGCCCGGTTCACCGAAGATGTTGGTATTCAACGCGCTCTTGATCAGGAATGACAGCGGGGTGTTGATCACATGCGGGGCATACTCCTGCGCACCGCTCTGCGCCACCAGCGCCTGGTTTGCCTGTTCCAGCTGTGGCTGCGGCACCACGCCGTTCGGCTGCTCCTGCGACACGGCGACATCTTCCATGTCCTTGTTTTCAAGCACGTCAGACTTCGGCGTATTGCCGTAAATCACCGGAATATCGCACTCCGCACAGGCAATTTTCGGTTTCGCTTCGAACAGCACACCACCCTGGTCGTTTTCGATTTTACTGATGAAGTACGGGTCGATCAGGAAGCCGCCGTTGGCCATGACCGAATACCCCCGCGCCACCTGCAGCGGCGTGAACGATGCCGAGCCTAACGCCAGCGATTCGGTGCGCACGATGTTCTGTGCCGGGAAGCCAAAACGTTGCAGATATTCTGCCGCGTAATCGACGCCCATTGCACGCATTGCACGCACCATCACCACGTTTTTCGACTGACCCAGCCCCTGACGAAGGCGAATAGGACCTGCGTATTCCGCCGGCGAGTTCTTCGGCTGCCAGTCGGAACCGGCACCGGCATCCCAGCGAGAGATCGGCACGTCATTGAGGATACTGGCAAGCGTTAAGCCTTTATCCATCGCCGCCGTGTAGAGGAACGGTTTGATATTCGAACCGACCTGACGCAGCGCCTGCGTCGCGCGGTTGAATTTGCTCTGGTTGAAATCAAACCCACCCACCAGCGCCAGCACGGCACCGTTTTGCGGGTTAATGGAGACCAGCGCGGAGTTGACGTCTGGCACCTGCGCCAGCCACCAGGCATCGCCCACCTGACGCACCCAGATTTGTTGTCCGGTTTGTACGACATCGGTCACTTTGCGTGGCGTTGGTCCCTGTAAGGTGTCAGAGCGGTACGGACGCGCCCAGCGGATCCCGTCCATGCGCAAGGAGACTGAGGTGCCATCCGCAAGCGTTGCAACGGCTTCCTGAGGCGTGGCCTGCGTCACCACCGCAGGCAGCAGCGGGCCGTAGGTAGGCAGCGCTTTCAGCGTACTGGTGATTTTTTTACTGTCCCAGGCGCTTTCGCCCACCTTCCACAGCACGTTGGACGGGCCGCGATAGCCGTGACGCATATCGTAGTCCATCACGTTATTTCTCACCGCATCCTGTGCTGCCTGCTGCCCTTTACGGGTAACCGTGGTGTATACGCGATAACCATCTTCATAGGCCTTATCCCCATAACGGCTGACCATTTCCTGGCGAACCATTTCGGTCAGATACGGGGCAGAGAAGGCGATTTCCGGCGCATGGTAGTTAGCGTCGATGACATCGTTGCGTGCCTGCTCATATTCACTCTGGCTGATGTAGCCTTCGCTCAGCATACGTGACAGAACGACATTGCGACGTGCGGTGGCGCGATCGAGCGAGTAGAGCGGGTTAAACGTGGACGGGGCTTTAGGCAGGCCGGCAATGGTCGCCATTTCGCTTAAGGTCAGTTGCTCCACGGGCTTGCCGAAGTACACCTGTGCCGCAGCACCCACGCCATAGGCGCGATAACCGAGATAGATCTTGTTGAGGTAAAGCTCAAGGATTTCGTCTTTACTCAGCAACTGCTCAATGCGGATCGCGAGGAACACCTCTTTTATCTTACGGATCAGCGTCTTTTCAGGGCTGAGGAAAAAGTTACGCGCCAGCTGCTGCGTAATGGTACTTGCCCCCTGAGAGGCATGCCCGGAGAACAGCGCAACGCTTGCGGCACGGAAAATCCCCACCGGGTCAACGCCGTGGTGCTCGTAAAAACGGCTGTCCTCTGTGGCGATGAAGGCCTTCACCATCACAGGGGGAATTTGGTTTAAGGTCAGCGGGATACGGCGTTTTTCACCGTACTGCGCCATCAGCTCGCCGTCGGCGCTGTAGACCTGCATTGGGATCTGGAGCCGCACATCACGAAGCGTAGCGACATCAGGTAGCTGCGGCTCAATATATTTGTACAAACCATAAATCGAGCCTGCTCCCAGCAGAATGCAACACACTGCAAGGATTAATAAATACTTTACGAACTTCACCGGAGATTTCCCATCTGGTTTCACTTGGGCAGTTTCTAAACAATCGCGCGGTAGTATAAAGGCAAGCCTGATTCATTGATATAGCCGTCACGGCGACGGGCGATAAGGAGATCGTGAAGCATGGCTTTCAAAACATGGCAAACGGGCGTTCATATTCAACAAGATAGGGTGCTGATTGTCGCGCTGGTTCGTGAGCGTCTCAGCTGGTGTCTGCGCCGCTGGTGGGCGATACCGCTGACGGAAGGCATCATCCTCGACGGGAAAATTTGTCAGCCAGAACAATTGCTTGACGCATTACGCGGCTGGCGGCGTACGTTGCCGCATCAGCACCGGGTGTTTCTCTCATTTCCGGCGGCGCGTACCCTGCAAAGATCGTTGCCCCGCCCGGCTATCGCCCTGCGCGACAGCGAACAGCTCTCCTGGCTAGGGGCTGCGCTCTCGCGTGAGCTGGAGATGTCCCCTGATGCGCTGTGCTTCGATTACGCACAGGACACGTTCAGCAACACATTTCATGTCACCGCTGCGCAAAACAAAGAGGTTGAAACACTCCTGACGCTCGCGAAAACGCTGCATTTACGGCTGGTGACGATTACCCCGGATGCCAGCGCGCTGGCAAATTTTCTTCCTGCGGTGGCACCAGCGCGGTGTGTCGCGTGGCGAGACGAACATCAGTGGTTGTGGGCAATGCGCCACCAGTGGGGGCGCCGCTTCGCTACCGAGGCCAAAAGCGTGGCTGAACTGGCGGCACTGCTGGCTCTCGCGCCGGACGATATCGCGCTGTTTGATAGCCAGCGCGACCCGTGGGAGATCGTCTCTCGCTGTCAGCCCCCGCTGCCGGAGTGCGGTGCCGATTATGCCGTCGCGCTGGCGCTGGCCATGAGCGAGGTGCCTGAATGAGCATGACCAATCTTCTTCCGTGGCGACAGCAACGACGCGCGCGCCGCGTGCGATTCTGGGGAGGGCTGTCTGCGGCCACCTGTATTCTGACGCTGGCAACGGTCTTCAGTCTGAGCATGCACGCCCACCTGAAACTGCACGCCCTGCAGGCTGAACTGGCGGGCATGCAGACCGTGCAGCGCGCGCTGTCTTCTCGTCTACCTCTTGCCACACCCGCTCCCACGCGCCAGCCACAGCGTATGGCGTGGCACCCGGTACTGGCGTCACTCTCCGATGCCATTCCGGCGCAGGCCTGGTTCACTGAGCTTCGTTACCAACCGCCCTCTTTGATGATTAACGGCTATGCCTCAGCACTGCCCGCCCTGTCGGTAATGGGTGATGCTCTGCGACAAATAGCCGGTTTTACCCCAGGGTCAGCAGGGGAGATACGGCAGGATAATCACGGGCGCTGGATGTTCACTTTTCAGCTCACAGGCCAGGGGTAACGTGTGAACAGAATATTTGAACGCTGGTGTGAGAGCCGTCGCCGGTACCGGCTCCTGTGCGGTGGGTTGGGCGTTGCCTTGATGTGGGGAACCGCATGGGGCCTGTTCCTGAGGCCGCTTAATTCACAGCTTGCTGCGCTTCAGAAGCAAATGGCCGACGCCATACAGCGCCATGCGACGCACTGGCCTGTCGCCAGCAACGCGCCGCGCCGGACACCTGAGCCTGACGCACGCCCGGTGGTGCGCTTTTCCCCTCTGGATTTTCAGGCTGATGGCGCAACGCTGGTTCACTGGAAACCCTTTCCGGGCGGTGGAGAGCTGGCGCTGGATGCCGAGTGGCCAGCAATCCTGACGGCTTTCGCCCGGCTGGCACAGCAAGATGTCCGGATTGCCGCCTTTACGCTTGCGCCCCAGGGCGCGGCGTTACGTCTGCGAGTGCAACTGGAGCTAGACCATGCGAAATAGCCTGCGCTACCTGCTGGTTTGCTCAGTGCTGTTACTCACCGGGATGCGCGATCCGTTTCATCCGCCCGACGATCCCTGTGCCGTTGGCGAGCTGACGCAGTGGCACTATCGCGGCATGGTCGGCGGGGTTGGCCTGTTGCAGGACGGGAAACAGCGCTGGTATCGCCTGCACTTAGAGGAACGTTTACCGGCGGGCTGGCGGGTCAGCGCAATGAATGAGACGCAACTCGTCATAAACGTGGGTGAAACCTGTGAGCCAGCGCAATGGACATGGCAACGAGAAGGAACGAAAAAATATGAATTTAAGGATAACGCTGCTGTTACTGACGATCGTCACTCCGCTGGCCGCCGCACCGAAGCCGGTCACGCTGGTGGTGGATGACGTTCCTGTGGTTCAGGTCCTGCAGGCGCTGGTGGCGCAGGAGAATCGTAATCTGGTGGTGTCACCCGACGTAAGCGGCACATTATCGCTCAGTCTGACGCATGTTCCGTGGCGACAGGCATTACAGACGGTGATCGCCAGCGCAGGGCTGGTTATGCGCGAGGAGGGCGGCATTTTCTATGTCAATACGGCGGCCTGGCAGCGCGAACAGCAGGAGCGTAACGCACAGGACCGGGCCCGCAGGCAGCTTGAGGCTCCGCTGCTCTCGCAAAGCATTTCGTTTTCATACGCAGATGCCGGGGAGCTGCAAAACGCAGCGGAAAAACTGCTCAGTCCTAAGGGCAGTCTGTCTCTTGATAAACGCACCAACCGGCTGCTGGTCAGGGATAATAAAGCCGTACTGGAGACGCTACAGCGCTGGGCAACACAGATGGATATTCCCGTCGAGCAGGTCGAACTGGCGGCGCATATCGTCACCATCAACGAAAAAAGTCTGCGGGAGCTGGGGGTGAAATGGAATCTTGCCGAGGCCAGCGAAGCGGGCAAGATTGGGCAAATGACAACCCTTGGCAGTGATTTGTCCGTGGCCAGCGCCACCAGCCATGTGGGGTTTAACATCGGGCGTATTAACGGCAGGCTGCTGGATCTGGAGCTGTCAGCACTGGAGCAAAAACAGCAGGTCGATATCATTGCCAGCCCACGACTGCTGGCCTCACACATGCAGCCAGCCAGTATCAAACAGGGCAGTGAGATCCCATACCAGGTCTCCAGCGGGGAGAGTGGGGCCACCTCTGTGGAGTTCAAAGAGGCGGTATTAGGCATGGAGGTCACCCCAGTGGTGCTACCGGGCGGGCGCGTGCGCCTGAAATTACATATCAGTGAAAATATGCCGGGGCAGGTGTTGCAACAGGCTGATGGCGAAACGCTGGCTATCGACAAACAAGAAATAGAGACTCAGGTGGAGGTAAAAAGTGGAGAAACGCTGGCGCTGGGCGGTATTTTCTCGCAAAAGAATAAAACCGGGAGTGATAGCGTACCCGGGCTCGGTAAAATCCCCTGGCTTGGGCAGCTTTTTCGTCATGACGGTAAAGACAACGAACGGCGTGAATTAGTGGTGTTTATAACACCACGTCTGGTGGCTATTCACTGACGGGTAACGATCCCCGCAATGATTTTGCATTCAGTTTGTTGCAGATGTTTGACGTGGGGCATGAATTAGCATACAAGGTGTACCGATTTGAGTTGGACTGACGTCTTGTTGTCTTATGCGTCTGGTGCGGTGATTTAATCAGTTGCCAAACAAGCCGGAGTATTGAGATAATTTTTAGTCTGACTCTCGCTCTATTGCATATGAGGTTTCAGTTCATGTCCTGCTACGCCGGGTGTCTGCGAAGCGGGGATTACCATTAACGAATAGTCTTAGTAGTACCGAAAAAATGGCAGAGAAACGCAATATCTTTCTGGTTGGGCCTATGGGTGCCGGCAAAAGCACTATTGGGCGTCAGTTAGCTCAACAACTCAATATGGAATTTTACGATTCTGATCAAGAGATTGAGAAACGAACCGGAGCTGATGTGGGCTGGGTCTTCGATGTAGAAGGCGAAGAAGGTTTCCGTGACCGAGAAGAAAAAGTGATCAACGAACTCACGGAAAAACAGGGCATCGTGCTGGCGACCGGCGGCGGTTCTGTAAAATCTCGCGAAACCCGCAACCGTCTCTCCGCCCGTGGCGTAGTGGTCTATCTTGAGACGACCATTGAAAAACAGCTGGCACGTACGCAGCGCGATAAAAAGCGCCCGCTGCTGCAGGTTGAAACGCCACCACGCGAAGTTCTGGAAGCGTTGGCCGATGAACGCAATCCTCTGTACGAAGAGATTGCTGATGTGACCATTCGTACTGATGATCAGAGCGCTAAAGTGGTTGCAAACCAGATTATTCATATGCTGGAAAGCAACTGATTCTGGCTTTATATACACTCGCCTGCGGGTAAAAGCATTAAAGGTGGATGTCGCGTCATGGAGAGGATTACAGTTACTCTCGGGGAACGTAGTTACCCTATCACCATCGCGGCTGGTTTGTTTAACGACCCAGCTTCCTTTTTACCACTGAAAGCGGGTGATCAGGCGATGCTGGTCACCAATGAGACGCTGGCTCCGCTTTATCTTGACCGCGTTCGCCACCTGCTTGAGCAGGCAGGCGTGAAGGTCGACAGTGTAATTCTGCCCGATGGCGAGCAGTATAAAAGCCTGACGGTACTGGATACCGTCTTTACCGCATTGCTGCAAAAACCCCATGGTCGCGATACGACACTGCTTGCTCTTGGCGGCGGTGTTGTGGGCGATCTGACGGGCTTTGCGGCAGCAAGCTATCAACGTGGTGTCCGTTTTATTCAGATTCCGACCACCTTACTGTCTCAGGTCGACTCTTCCGTTGGCGGCAAAACCGCGGTCAACCATCCGCTCGGCAAAAACATGATTGGCGCGTTCTACCAGCCTGCTTCGGTGGTGGTGGATCTCGACTGTCTGAAAACCCTGCCAGCACGCGAACTGGCCTCTGGCCTGGCTGAAGTGATCAAATACGGCATTATTCTCGACGGCGAGTTCTTTAACTGGCTGGAAGAGAATATGGATGCGCTGCTGCGCCTGGATGAGGCTAAACTGGCATACTGCATTCGCCGTTGTTGTGAGCTGAAAGCAGAAGTTGTTGCAGCAGACGAGCGTGAAACGGGCTTACGTGCTTTACTGAATCTTGGGCATACGTTTGGCCACGCGATTGAAGCCGAAATGGGTTACGGAAACTGGCTCCACGGTGAAGCTGTCGCTGCTGGCATGGTGATGGCTGCCCGTACCTCCGAACGTCTGGGTCAGTTCAAACCGGAAGAGACGGCACGTATCATCGCACTGCTGGAACGTGCTGGCTTGCCGGTAACCGGGCCGCAGGAGATGTCGGCGCAAGCGTATTTACCCCACATGATGCGCGATAAAAAAGTATTGGCAGGTGAGATGCGTCTTGTACTCCCGCTTGCAATAGGGAAGAGTGAAGTGCGCGGCGGAGTGCCGCACGATGTCGTTCTTGGCGCTATCGCTGATTGTCAGCAGGCGTAACAACTAGAAAGGTCAGGCCACTGTTACCGGTGGTCGTTTAGCTTCAGGCGAAATGCAAAGTCGTAGGCATAAGCCTTTGAGTGGGGTGTTAAATGGATGAATTCAAACCAGAAGACGAGCTGAAACCCGATCCCAGCGATCGTCGTACTGGTCGTTCTCGTCAATCTTCAGAACGTGATAACGAGCCGCAGATCAACTTTGACGATGTTGATCTGGATGCAGACGATCGTCGCCCTTCACGTAGCCGCAATGCGCGTGATGAGCGAGAAGAAGAGGATTATGAGTCCGAAGAAGATTCAATGGACGAAGAGCCAGTAGAGCGTCGCCCGCGTAAACGTAAAAAAGCGGCCGCGCAGAAACCGGCCTCCCGCCAGTACATCATGATGGGACTGGGCGTTCTGGTGCTTGTGCTGCTGATTGTCGGCATTGGCTCCGCGCTGAAAGCGCCTTCCACGAATTCTGGCGAGCAAACGGCTTCCACTGAGAAGAGCATCAACCTCTCCGGTAACGATGCGGCAGATCAGGCAAATGGTGCACAGCCAGCGCCGGGGACCACCTCCGCAGAGCAGACCGCCAGTAACACAACGACGGCGCAGGATGTTTCCCTGCCGCCAGTCTCTTCTACCCCCGCTCAGAATCAGGCACCTGCCACGCCAGAAGGCCAGCAGCGTGTAGAAGTTCAGGGCGATCTGAACAACGCGCTGATGCAGCCGCAAAACCAGCAGCAGGTGGATAACGTCGTGGTGAACTCTACGCTGCCAACTGAACCTGCAACCGTTGCGCCTGTTCGCGGTGGCAACGCTCAGCCACAAACCGCAGCAACCGAAAGCAAGCCGCGTCAGACTCAGACTGCACCACGTCAGGAACGTAAGCAGGCGGTCATTGAACCTAAGCGTGAAACAAAACCTCAGGCTGTGGTAAAAGCACCAGAAGTCAAAGCAACCCCGGCGCAGACGAAACGGACTGAAACCGCTGCGGCAAGCGAGCCCGCAAAAGCGCCAGTGACGCAGACTACACCGAAAGCCACGGCCACCACCACGGCGCCTGCGGCGACAACGGCTCCAGCTGCAACCGCCACTGCATCGGCTGGCACAACCGGTAAAACGACGGGTAACGTCGGTTCACTGAAATCTGCGCCATCCAGTAACTACACGCTGCAGCTGAGCAGTTCGTCCAACTATGACAACCTCAACGGTTGGGCGAAGAAATCGAATCTGAAAAACTACGTGGTTTATCAGACGACCCGTAACGGGCAGCCGTGGTATGTGCTGGTGAGCGGTGTGTATGCTTCTAAAGATGAAGCGAAACGTGCCGTGGCGACACTGCCAGCAGACGTTCAGGCGAAAAACCCGTGGGCGAAGCCCATTCATCAGGTTCAGGCCGATCTTAAGTAATGTTTAAAGCGCAGGATGCTGTCGGAGCTTTCTCCACAGCCGGAGAAGGTGTAATCAGTTAGTCAGCATGAAAAAAAATCGCGCTTTTCTGAAATGGGCAGGGGGGAAATACCCCCTGCTTGATGATATTAAAAAGCACCTGCCTAAAGGCGAGTGTCTTATTGAGCCCTTTGTGGGCGCAGGATCGGTGTTCCTGAACACCGATTTTTCTCGTTATATCCTGGCGGATATCAACAGCGATCTCATCAGCCTCTATAACATCGTCAAACTGCGTACCGATGAGTATGTGGAAGAGGCGCGCAAGCTGTTTACGCCCGAGAACAATCATCCGGAAGTTTACTACCAGCTGCGCACTGAGTTTAACCAGAGCCAGGATCCGTTCCGTCGGGCACTGTTGTTCCTCTATCTCAACCGCCATGGTTACAACGGCCTGTGCCGGTATAATCTGCGTGGGGAATTCAACGTGCCGTTTGGCCGCTATAAGCGCCCTTACTTCCCGCAGGACGAGCTGTATCACTTTGCTGAAAAAGCGCAGAATGCAGAATTCCACTGCCTCTCATATGAAGAGTGTATGGAACTGGCGGGCGTAGACTCGGTGGTTTACTGCGATCCGCCGTACGCCCCGCTTTCTGCGACGGCGAATTTTACCGCCTATCATACCAACAGCTTCAGTCCGGCCGAGCAGGCCCGTCTGGCGGAGATGGCGGAAAAGCTGGTCAGCAAAAGAATTCCGGTGTTAATTTCGAATCACGATACCCCTGATACGCGCGAATGGTACAAAGCCGCGAAGCATTTTCAGGTCAAAGTGCGGCGTAGCATTAGCAGCAACGGCGGCACACGTAAAAAGGTGGACGAACTCCTGGCTCTTTATCGCCCCTGAGCCGTTTTGCCCGCCGGTAAACACATTTCAAGGAGATGCGGATGAAACAGTTTTTGATTGCTCCCTCAATTCTGTCGGCCGATTTTGCCCGCCTGGGTGAGGACACTGCTAACGCGCTCGCCGCGGGTGCGGATGTCGTCCATTTCGACGTTATGGATAACCACTACGTTCCTAATCTGACCATTGGCCCCATGGTGCTCAAGGCGCTGCGTAACTACGGTATTACCGCGCCCATTGACGTCCATCTGATGGTGAAACCGGTTGACCGCATCGTGCCTGATTTTGCCGCGGCGGGCGCCAGTATCATTACCTTCCACCCGGAAGCGTCTGAACACGTTGACCGCACGCTGCAGCTGATTAAAGAAAACGGCTGTAAAGCGGGCCTGGTCTTTAACCCGGCAACGCCGCTGAGCTATCTCGACTATGTGATGGATAAGCTGGACGTTATCTTGCTGATGTCCGTTAACCCGGGCTTTGGCGGGCAGTCATTCATTCCTCACACGCTTGATAAACTGCGTGAAGTGCGCCGTCGTATTGATGAGTCAGGTTATGACATCCGTCTGGAAGTGGATGGTGGCGTGAAGGTGAATAACATTGGTGAAATTGCGGCTGCGGGCGCGGATATGTTCGTTGCCGGTTCGGCAATTTTCGACCAACCGGATTACAAAAAAGTTATAGATGAAATGCGCCGCGAGCTGGCGAAGGTAAGTCATGGATAAATTGCAGGCAACCCGGGGTATTGCATTTGACCTCGATGGCACGCTGGTTGACAGCGCGCCGGGCTTAACGAGCGCCGTCGACCAGGCGCTGTATGCCCTTGAACTGCCCGTCGCGGGCGAAGATCGCGTTGTGACGTGGATTGGTAATGGCGCAGATGTCCTGATGGAGCGCGCCCTGACGTGGGCTCGCCAGGAGCGTGCGTCACAACGTTCCGCACAGGGTAAACCGAGCGTTGATCACGCGGATATCCCGCAGGAAGAACAGCTGCGTATTCTGCGCAAACTGTTTGACCGTTTCTACGCAGAAACCGTTGAAGAAGGCAGCTTCCTGTTCCCGGACGTGAAGGAAACGCTGAGCGCGCTGCATGCGAAAGGCATTCCGCTGGGGCTGGTTACCAACAAGCCGACGCCGTTTGTTGCGCCATTGCTGGACGCGCTGGATATCGCGAAATACTTCACCGTGATTGTGGGCGGTGATGACGTACAGAATAAAAAGCCGCACCCGGAACCGCTGTTGCTGGTGGCAGGAAAATTATCCTTAACACCTGCTGAGCTGCTCTTTGTCGGTGATTCACGCAATGATATTCTGGCTGCCAGAGCGGCGGGTTGTCCCTCCGTGGGGTTAACCTATGGCTACAACTACGGTGAGGCCATTACCCTGAGTGAGCCGGACGTCGTGTTCGATCGCTTCAAAGATTTGTTGCCCGCACTCGGGCTTTCATACAGTGAACATCAGGAATTGAAAAATGACTAAGCCCATCGTTTTTAGTGGCGCCCAGCCGTCAGGTGAATTGACCATTGGTAACTACATGGGTGCGTTACGTCAGTGGGTTAGCATGCAGGATGACTACCATTGCATTTACTGCATTGTGGATCTGCATGCTATTACCGCCCGTCAGGATCCTGAGAAGCTGCGTAAAGCCACGCTGGACACCCTGGCGCTCTATCTGGCCTGCGGGATCGATCCTGAAAAGAGCACCATCTTCGTTCAGTCTCACGTGCCGGAACATGCACAGCTTGGCTGGGCGCTGAACTGCTACACCTACTTTGGTGAACTGAGCCGTATGACGCAGTTTAAGGATAAATCCGCGCGCTATTCCGAGAACATTAACGCCGGTCTGTTTGACTATCCGGTGCTGATGGCGGCTGACATTCTGCTGTATCAGACTAACCAGGTGCCGGTGGGTGAAGACCAGAAGCAACACCTGGAGCTGAGCCGTGATATCGCCCAGCGTTTTAACGCCCTGTATGGCGAAGTGTTCAAAGTGCCAGAGCCATTTATTCCAAAATCTGGTGCACGCGTGATGTCGCTGCTGGAGCCGACCAAAAAGATGTCCAAGTCTGACGATAACCGCAACAACGTTATTGGCCTGCTGGAAGATCCGAAATCGGTGGTTAAAAAGCTCAAGCGTGCCGTGACCGACTCCGACGAGCCGCCTGTTGTGCGCTACGATGTACAGAACAAAGCGGGGGTTTCCAACCTGCTGGATATCCTCTCCGGTGTGACCGGCCAGAGCATTCCTGAGCTGGAGCAGCACTTTGAAGGCAAGATGTACGGCCACCTGAAAGGCGAAGTGGCGGATGCCGTTTCCGGTATGCTGACCGAGCTGCAGGAGCGTTATCACCGCTACCGTAACGATGAAGCCTTCCTGCAGAAGGTGATGAAAGAGGGCGCTGAAAAAGCCAGCGCGCGCGCGTCAGAAACCCTGAAAGCGGTGTACGAAGCGATTGGGTTTGTGGGTAAGCCGTAGGTAAAAGCAAAACGGTAACGGCGTTACCGTTTTAGGGTTTGTACCCTCTCCCTGTGGGATAGGGCCAGGGTGAGGGCATCACGCCGCACTTTTCTAAACAAAAAAACCGGGGAATCCCCGGTTTTTTTACACCTGTAAAACAGCTTACTGCTGTGCCGCCGGGCCACAACCCCCGATGATCTTCGAAATGGAGATCGCCGGGTGCAGCAGGTAATCGTAGCTGCAGTTGTTTTTGGTGTTTTGCACGTGGCCAGTGCAGGCCGTCAGAGTCGATAACAGGCCTACCAGAACGGCAGCTTTAGCCAGTTTGAACATACGCATTCCTTGTCTTAAAAAAACTAAATTGGATGTAACACGAGGGAATAAATGGAAAAGTTCCATTTCGCGGGAGGTATGTTATCGACAGCAGTAACAGGGGAGTAGTCCGGTTAAGGACTACTCGAAGAGGGGAGAATATGCGCTAGTGATTTGAGAACCAGTTGAGTTTATCGCGCAGCTCGACCACGCGGCCGACAATAATCAGCGCCGGGCTTTCAACCTGCTGCGCCAGCTCACCCAGCTGTGTCAGCACGCCATTTACCACGCGCTGCTTAATGGAGGTGCCGTTTTCCACCAGCGCGACGGGCATATCCGCTTCCATGCCGTGTTCCAGTAATTTCGCCTGGATCGTAGCGGCCTGATTCAGCCCCATATAGAAGACCAGCGTCTGCTTTTCGGCGGCCAGGTTGTGCCAGTCCAGTTCGCTGCCGGTTTTCAGGTGCCCCGTTACCAGACGCACGCTCTGCGCGTAATCACGATGGGTCAATGGAATACCGGAGTACGCCGAACAGCCGGATGCCGCCGTAATGCCAGGCACCACAGAGAACGGAATGCCTGCGTTGCACAGGGTTTCCAGTTCCTCGCCGCCGCGACCAAAGATAAACGGATCCCCGCCCTTCAGGCGCACCACACGTTTTCCTTTTTGCGCTTCCCGCAGCAGGATCTGATTAATCTCTTCCTGCGGCACGCAGTGATAACCCGCACGTTTACCCACAAACACCCGGTCCGCATCGCGACGTACCAGATTCATGATCTCATCGGAGACCAGACGGTCATACACAACGGTATCGGCCTGCTGGATCTGCTGGAGTCCTTTCAGCGTCAGTAATCCCGCATCGCCGGGGCCTGCGCCTACCAGCACCACCTCGCCACGATGATCCAGCGGTTCAGAGAGTAACTGCTCGGTCGTCTCTTCAACCGCCTTCACGTCCTGATTGGCCAGCGACTGGGCCAGTCGGTCATTGACGAAGAATTTTTCCCAGAAGCGACGGCGCTCGCCCACGGTCGCGAAGGTTTGCTTCACCCGGGAACGCAGTTGCCCTGCATAGTGGGCAATTTGTCCAAGATGTTGCGGCAGCAGTGCTTCCAGTTTTTCCCGCAGCAGGCGGGCGAGAACCGGCGAGCGGCCACCTGACGACACCGCAATCATCAGCGGTGAACGGTCGATTATCGACGGCATGATAAAGCTGGCTTCTTTCGGCGCATCCACCACGTTGCAGAAGATACGGCGCGCTTCGCAGGCATCGCTGACGCGCTGATTCACTTCATCGTCATCCGTCGCGGCAATAGTCAGCCAGCAGGTATCCAGCAGGGACTCGTTAAACTCCCCCTGATTCAGCGTGAGCATCCCTTCCTTCGCCCAGGCTTCAAACTGTGGTGCGAAGGCGAGGGCGTTAACCGTAAGATGGGCACCTGCCTCTAACAGCAAGCGGGCTTTGCGTTCAGCCACATCGCCGCCACCCACAAGCAGGCAGTCGCGATGGCGTAATTGACAGAAAATCGGCAGGTGGTCCACGACATTACCTCACAGCATTCATGGAGGGGGTAAGAATTGACGTCAGAATAACAGCAGGAATCGCCGGAAACATACGGTTTTTCCTGCCGTTACCCATAAGGGGTCATAAGCCTTTCCTATAGGAAAGGCGGGGGGTTAGGATTTTAACTGCACCTGGCCGTCCTTCACGCGAACGTCGTAGTGCTTCACCGAGTAGCTTTCATCTTCCATGCACAGTCCGTCGCTTAAACGGAAACGCTGTTTTTTCAGCGGACTGGCGACCCACAGTTCACCCTGATGCTCGGCAATCAGCCCGCGGGAGAGGACGCTGGCCTCAAAAAACGGGTCGATATTGCTGATGGCAAAAACCTGTTCGTCGTGGCGAGGGCGGAAAATCGCGACCTGCTCGTTTCCCAGCAGCGCACAGACGCCGGTTGCCGGCAGAATGTCGTTAATGTTGCAGATGTTTACCCACTGGCTCATGCGTTTTCCTCCACCAGCGTCACCGGAATACGTTCATAAGGTGTCGCCGGACGATGCTGTTCGCGCTCTGCTACTACCTGCACGTTCGGGTCGCGCTGGGTGCTGTTGATGAAGTGTTTGAAGCGTGTCTGTGCCGCTGGCGTGTTGACGGTTTCCGTCCACTCGCAAATCACCGCCGCGCGCAGGCGCGCCATCTCCGCTTCCAGATGTTCGTTCAGGCCCAGCTTATCGTCGATGATGACCGACTTCAGGTAGTCGATGCCACCCTCCAGATTATCCAGCCAGGAAGCGGTACGGGTCAGTTTGTCGGCGGTACGGATGTAGAACATCATGAAGCGGTCGAGATACTGAATCAGCGTGTCGTGATCAAGATCGGCCGCCAGCAGGTCAGCGTGGCGTGGTTTCATCCCGCCGTTACCGCAGACGTACAGGTTCCAGCCTTTCTCGGTGGCGATGATCCCCACGTCTTTCCCCTGCGCTTCGGCACATTCACGGGTACAGCCGGAGACGCCGAACTTCATTTTGTGCGGGGTACGAATGCCTTTGTAGCGGTTTTCCAGCTCGACGCCGAAGCCCACGCTGTCGCCCACGCCGTAGCGGCACCAGGTGCTGCCCACGCAGGTTTTCGCCATGCGCAGCGCTTTGGCATACGCGTGACCGGTTTCGAAGCCCGCCTCAATCAGCTGACGCCAGATCTCCGGCAGGTCATCTTTCTGTGCACCAAACAGGCCGATACGCTGGGAACCGGTGATTTTGGTGTAGAGGTTAAATTCACGCGCGATACGGCCCACGGCCACCAGCCCTTCCGGGGTGATTTCACCGCCCGCAGAGCGTGGGATAACGGAGTAAGTCCCGTCTTTCTGGATATTTGCCAGGAAGTTGTCGTTGGTGTCCTGCAGCGGCGTATATTCTGGTTTGAGGATGTACTCATTCCAGCAAGAGGCCAGCAGGGAGCCGACGGTCGGTTTACACACTTCGCAGCCATAGCCCTGGCCGTGCTTGGCCAGCAGTTCGTCGAAGGATTTAATGCCTTCCACGCGGATCAGGTGATACAGCTCCTGGCGAGAGTACGCGAAGTGCTCGCACAGGTTGTTGTTCACTTCGATGCCCTGTTTCGCCAGTTCGGCGTTAAGCACCTGTGTGACCAGAGGAATACAGCCGCCGCAGCCGGTTCCGGCTTTGGTTTCCGCTTTCAGCGCCGCAACGGTGTGACAGCCTTTGTTGATGGCGGAGATCAACATGCCTTTGGTGACGTCGAAGCAGGAGCAGATCTGCGCGCTGTCCGGCAGTTTATCGACGCCGATAGACGGCTTGCCGCTGGAAGCGTGCGCCGGGAGGATCAGCGCGTCCGGATTCTCCGGCAGTTCGATGGCGTTCAGCACCAGTTGCAGCAGGTTGCCGTAGTCGCTGGTGTCGCCCACCAGCACCGCACCGAGCAGGGTTTTGTTGTCCTGGCTGACGATCAGGCGTTTATAGATCTCTTTGCTCTCGTCGAGATAAACGTAGCTGCGCGCGCCCGGCGTGCGGCCATGCGCATCGCCGATGCCGCCCACGTCCACGCCCAGCAGCTTCAGCTTGGCGCTCAAGTCCGCGCCTTCGAAGGCGTTTTCGTTTCCGAGGATATGGTCAACGGCGACCTGCGCCATTTTGTAGCCCGGCGCCACAAGACCGTACACGCGGTTATTCCAGCTGGCACATTCGCCGATAGCATAGATATCCGGGTCGGAGGTCTGGCAGGTATCGTTCACCATGATCCCGCCGCGCTGGGCAACCGCCAGACCGCACTGGGTGGCCAGCTTGTCGCGTGGGCGAATACCGGTGGAGAAGACGATAAAGTCAACTTCGAGCTCGCTGCCGTCGGCAAAGCGCATGGTTTTACGCGCTTCGGTGCCTTCCTGCACAATCTCTTTGGTGTTTTTGCTGGTGTGGACTTTCACGCCCATGCTTTCAATCTTACGGCGCAGCTGATCGCCACCCATGTGGTCCAGCTGTTCGGCCATCAGCATCGGGGCAAATTCGATGACGTGCGTTTCAACGCCGAGGTTTTTCAACGCTCCGGCTGCTTCCAGACCCAGCAGGCCGCCCCCGACCACTGCGCCGCGTTTACTGCGACGTGCGCAGGATTCGATGGCGTTGAGATCTTCAATGGTACGGTAAACGAAGCAATCCTGTGTTTCCGAACCTTTGATAGGCGGGATCCACGGATATGAGCCAGTCGCCATGATCAGCTTGTCGTAAAAAACCGTACGGCCAGCGCTGGAGTGGATCACTTTCTCCTGACGGTTGATGGTGATAGCGCGTTCGCCCACCAGCACTTTTACGCCATGCTTCTCATAGAAACCTTCACGCACCAGAGAGAGCTCTTCGGCGGTATGATGGGAGAAGTAGGAAGACAAGTGCACACGGTCGTACGCCTTGCGGGGTTCTTCACAGAACACGGTAATATCGAACTGCTCAGCGCTGGCTTTATCGAGAAGATCCTCAATAAAGCGGTGGCCGACCATGCCGTTACCGATGATAGCGAGTCTGACTTTGCTCATTTTTGCCTCGATTTCTTTTCTATTACTGCCTACCTTAACGATTCAGCAGGGGCACTTATTGATGCAAATCAAATACGCCTTCGCCTACTCCCTAGGTGGTAGATGTATGAATTGTCAGGATTTTTCTAAGTTATGGAAATCGCTGGCTTTTCGTTGTCGTCGATTTTATGTACAAAAAGAGTGGCTATTTTGGGAAAAACAGGTACTCCTTAATTTCAGCCGCGTTTTTCAGGGGAAAGGTATGTCTACAACACCGCTTTGGCTTGTGCAGAATGTTCGTTTACCGGATCGCGAAGGGCTGTGGCAGATCGCCATCGAGAACGGTCGGTTTGGTGCTATCACGCCCATGGACGAGACTCACAGCGAAAGCTATGAGGTCTTGAATGCCCGCGGCGGACTTGCCATTCCACCGTTTATTGAGCCGCATATTCACCTGGATACCACGCAGACGGCGGGCGAGCCACACTGGAACCAGTCCGGCACGCTGTTTGAAGGGATTGAACGCTGGGCGGAGCGTAAGGCGCTGCTCAGCCATGAAGATGTCAAAGCGCGCGCATGGAAAACGCTGAAGTGGCAAATTGCCAACGGGATCCAGTTTGTCCGCACCCACGTGGATGTCTCCGACCCGACGCTTACCGCCCTGAAGGCGATGCTGGAGGTTAAACAGGAGGTCGCCCCGTGGGTGACGCTGCAAATCGTGGCATTCCCGCAGGAAGGCATTCTCTCTTACCCGAACGGCGCGGCGCTGCTGGAAGAGGCATTAACGCTGGGCGCGGATGTGGTGGGTGCCATCCCGCACTTCGAATTCACCCGGGAATACGGCGTGCAGTCCTTGCATATCGCCTTTGACCTGGCGAAGAAATACGACCGTCCGCTGGATATTCATTGCGATGAAATCGACGATGAGCAGTCCCGCTTTGTGGAGACGGTCGCCACGCTGGCCTATGAAGCTGGCATTGGCGCGCGGGTCACGGCCAGCCACACCACCGCCATGCACTCTTACAACGGCGCGTACACCTCGCGGCTGTTCCGCCTGCTGAAGATGTCGGGTATTAACTTCGTGGCGAATCCGCTGGTGAATATCCACCTGCAGGGGCGCTTTGACGACTATCCGAAGCGTCGGGGCATTACCCGCGTGAAGGAGCTACAGGCGGCGGGCATTAACGTCTGCTTTGGTCATGATGATGTGTTTGATCCATGGTATCCGCTCGGTACCGGCAATATGCTGCAGGTGCTGCATATGGGGCTACATGTTTGTCAGATGATGGGCTACCCGCAAATTGACAGCGGCCTGAACCTGATCACCCATAACAGCGCCCGCACCTTTGGCCTGAGCGATTACGGTATTGAGACGGGTAACCCGGCGAACCTGGTGATTTTGCCTGCAGAGAGTGGGTTTGAGGCGGTACGCTGTCAGGTGCCGGTGCGCTGGTCCATTCGGCAGGGGCGGATTATTGCCACCACGCAGCTGGCGCAGACCTGGATCCAGATGGATAGCGGGGGAGAAGAGATAAGTTTTGCCAGAAACAGCCCCTCTGCGTAGCGCAGAGGGGCGCAGGGATTAGTGCGACGCCGCTGCAGCGTTATGCTGGCGGTGGCGAGTTACAAAGCCCAGGATGAAGCACATGATGAACACCACGGCGTACAGGCCGTTAGCGGTGTGCAGCGCCGCCAGCGGACCGCTGTGGGCGACGATCGGGCCCGTCACCACAAAGGTCAGCATGGTGCCGATGGTGCCGCAGGTCAGGACGAAGTTCACCAGCTTCGGCGAGGCCACTTTGGTCTGCAGGGAGCCCAGGGTGATGATCGACGTATAAATGGCGCTGGAGAAGAAGCCCAGGGTCAGAATGAACCACGGCATGTGGTCCGGGGAACCGTTGATGAACAGATACATCAGCACGGTAGCCAGGCCTGCCAGCACGGTCAGGATGCGCTGCAGATCGAAGAAGCGCAGGATGAAGCTAAACGCCCACATGCCAAACATGTAAGACATCCAGAAATCGCTCACCAGTTTACCCGCGTCGTTCAGGCTCATGCCCAGACCTTTGGCGTATTCCGGCACCCAGGAGATAAAGCCCAGTTGACCCAGGATGTAGCACAGTGCGGCAATGGAGAGGAACAGTACGCCGATACCCCATTTCTCTTTCGCCACAGGCTCTGCCGTGGTCTGTGCTTTTTTACCCAGAACCGGGAATTCGCAGCCGAAGGTCAGGATGAAGATGGCCACGTAAACCAGGCCGATACAGGCGTAGACCCAGTACCACTCAATGCTGCGCGCCAGCAGAACGGCCGCGACCATCGGGAAAATCATCCCGGCCATGCTGAAGAAGGAGTCGGTAAACAGCAGGCGCGCGCCGCGCTGACGGCCTTCATACATATGGGTAATCAGGAAGGTACCAATCGACATGGTGATCCCGCTGACCAGACCGAGCACGAACATGGCGGCGGAGAACAGGGCGATGCTGTGGCTCAGCATCAGACCCGCCACGGCGGCGACCATCAGCACAAAACCAAAACGCAGCTGCGTTTTCAGCGGAACAATTTCCATCAGCCAGGCATTCAGGAAAATGGAGATCAGGATCCCCGCGTTGAGGAAGGTGAAGGTGTTACTCATGCTGGAAACGGGCAGCTGGAAGTAGTCTGCGATATTTCCCATCACCATCCCGGTGACGATCACCAACGCGCCGGTCAGGGCGTAGGAGAAGAAGCTGATCCATGTGAGCTTGATACGATTGCTGTTAGTCATGTCTGGCCTGTTCAGGAAAAGAAAAGCGCCGGATAGGCGCTGAGAGCGGGCAGATTTTAGTCGTGAAAGTGATCCATTCATATCTTTTAAAGAAAATATGAGCTTCATTGCAGGTTTTTATGTGATCGCGATCACATAAAATTGCGTCATAACCAATCGTTTGCGCGGTAACAACTGTTTCAATTTCGTAAAATTAGGTAAAAGGCTGGTCTCCGTTCATACTGCTCTTTAGAATCAAGCCATTCGCTTTTTATACTGCGCTTTGTTAAGGAATTCTCATGCTCAAATCAACACTGGCGGCTGTCGCAGCTGTGTTTGCTCTTTCTGCCGTTTCCCCGGCTGCGCTGGCAGCAAAAGGGGACCCTCATGTTCTGCTGACCACCTCCGCAGGGAATATTGAGCTGGAACTGAATAGCCAGAAAGCCCCGGTTTCTGTGAAAAACTTCCTCGACTACGTAAACAGCGGCTTTTACAACAACACCACCTTCCACCGCGTGATCCCAGGCTTTATGGTGCAGGGCGGCGGTTTCAACGAGCAGATGCAGCAGAAACAGCCGAATCCACCGATCAAAAACGAAGCGGACAACGGCCTGCTGAACACCCGTGGCACCATCGCCATGGCGCGTACGGCGGATAAGGACAGCGCTACCAGCCAGTTCTTTATCAACGTGGCGGATAACGCCTTCCTCGACCACGGCCAGCGTGACTTCGGCTATGCGGTGTTTGGTAAAGTGGTAAAAGGGATGGACGTGGCGGACAAGATTTCTCAGGTACAGACCCACGACGTTGGGCCATACCAGAATGTACCATCCAAACCGGTCGTGATCCTCTCTGCAAAAGTACTGCCGTAATCCTCTTTGACACGGGCGCGTCTCGCCCGTGTTGTTAGCCCTCCCTGCGAAAGCGCGTTTTGCTGCTTATACTTTGGCAAACGGACATATTCAGGGAGGCGTTAAGTGAAAAAACTCACCGATAAGCAAAAATCCCGTCTCTGGGAGCAGCAGCGTAACGTCAATTTTCAGGCCAGTTGTCTCCTTGAAAAGGGTCATGGTCCTTCAGATCCCCAGATTGAGACGCTGGAACTTGGGCCTTCAGCGCCTGGGTTGCCCCATCTGTGCCTTATTCACCGCCATCTGTATCGCAGAGAGATGAAACGGGCAGGTGAATACCGTACGGACGATATTTTCAAAGGGGACATTCCTTTTTGCCATTTCGAATACATTGAGAAGATGGGCAATGAATTGATGTCGGCACTGGAAAGCGACCGGTACCTGGTGGGTCTTCAGAAAGAGGAGTTTATCGAGCGGATAAGCCATTACTATTGTGAAATCAATATGCTGCATCCTTTTGCGAGCGGTAATGGCATTGCGCAGCGTGTTTTCTTTGAACAGCTGGCGATCCATGCGGGTTACCTGCTGGACTGGCGCGATATCGATCCTGAGCAGTGGGTCGCGGCTAACCAGAGCGGCGCAACGGGAGATTTGTCCGCCCTGAACGCTATCTTTGCCAAAGTAGTGAGCGAAGCGCGGGAATCTGAGTAGAATAGGGCGGCATTTTTTTCGGGAGCCGCCATGATTCTGCTGATTGATAACTACGATTCCTTCACCTGGAACCTTTACCAGTATTTTTGTGAACTGGGTGCAGAGGTGGTTGTCCGCCGTAACGACGACATCAGCCTGACCGAGATTGACGCGCTGGCCCCAAAGAAAATCGTTATCTCGCCGGGGCCGTGTACCCCATCGGAATCGGGAATCTCTCTGGATGTGATCCGCCACTACGCTGGCAGGCTGCCGATTCTTGGCGTCTGCCTTGGCCATCAGGCCATCGGGCAGGTGTTTGGCGCCACCATCGTCCGCGCTGCCAGGGTGATGCACGGTAAAACCTCACCGGTTACCCACACCGGCACGGGCGTGTTTAGTGGGTTAAATAACCCGTTAACCGTCACGCGCTACCATTCTCTGGTGATTGACCCGCCGACGCTGCCCGACTGCTTTGAGGTGACCGCCTGGAGCGAGACGCAGGAGATCATGGGCATTCGCCATCGTGAATGGGATCTCGAAGGGGTGCAGTTCCACCCGGAGAGTATTCTCAGCGAACAGGGGCACCAGCTGCTGGCTAATTTCCTCAATCGCTGAATATCTGTTGCCTTGCTGTGATTTTTTATGCATATTTTGTGATTATATTTTCACAATCAATGTGACATAAAATGGATGGTCATGACATGGCAACTGAACAATCTGCAATTACCCGCGCGACATTCGATGAAGTCATTCTGCCGATTTATGCACCGGCCGAGTTTATCCCGGTAAAGGGAAAAGGCAGCCGCGTCTGGGATCAGCAGGGGAAAGAGTACGTGGATTTCGCCGGGGGGATTGCGGTGACGGCGCTGGGGCATTGCCATCCTGCACTGGTCGAGGCACTGAAAACCCAGGGCGAAACCCTGTGGCACACCAGCAACGTCTTTACCAACGAACCGGCGTTGCGCCTGGGGCGCAAGATCATTGACGCGACTTTCGCCGAGCGCGTGCTGTTTATGAACTCCGGGACCGAAGCCAACGAAACCGCCTTCAAGCTGGCGCGCTACTATGCTTCCACACGCCACAGCCCGTACAAAACCAAAATCATCGCTTTCCATAACGCTTTCCACGGTCGTTCACTGTTTACCGTTTCCGTTGGCGGCCAGCCGAAGTATTCCGACGGCTTTGGTCCGAAACCCGCCGATATCATTCATGTGCCGTTTAACGATCTGCATGCGGTGAAAGCGGTGATGGATGACCATACCTGCGCGGTCGTGGTTGAGCCGATTCAGGGTGAAGGCGGCGTGACGGCGGCAACGCCGGAATTCCTCAAAGGGCTGCGCGCGCTGTGCGATCAGCATCAGGCGCTGCTGGTGTTTGATGAAGTCCAGAGCGGGATGGGGCGTACCGGCTCCCTGTTCGCCTATATGCACTACGGCGTGACGCCGGATATTCTGACCAGCGCCAAAGCGCTCGGCGGCGGCTTCCCGGTCAGCGCGATGCTCACCACCCAGGAGATCGCCTCCGCGTTTCACGTTGGCTCTCACGGCTCCACCTACGGCGGAAACCCGCTGGCCTGCGCCATCGCCGGTGCGGCGTTTGATATCATCAATACGCCGGAGGTATTAAGCGGCGTTCAGGCGAAGCGCGAGCTGTTCGTGAAACATCTGCAGCAGATCGACGAAACGTACGACGTCTTCAGCGAGATCCGTGGCATGGGACTGCTGATTGGCGCAGAGCTGAAGCCGCAGTACAAAGGCCGCGCACGCGATTTCCTGCACGCCGCTGCTCACGAAGGGGTGATGGTGCTCAACGCCGGCCCGGACGTGATGCGCTTTGCGCCGTCGCTGGTGGTCGAAGAGAACGATATTGAAGATGGATTGACCCGCTTTGCCGCGGCGGTCGCGAAGATCGTTAAAGGCTAATACTCGGTTCGTTTTAACCGCCGCGTTAACCAGATGCCGTGATGCGGACGCTGACGCCATGCCACCGACGAAATGGTGTGCATGATGTTCAGATGCCCCAGAATGCGCTGTAGATGCTGCTCCAGGGTGCTCATTGGCCCGTGGGTGAGCGTTTCCGGCGCTTCCAGAATGTTCGAATCCCCCGATTCACCCGGCGCGTCATACTCCAGACGCTGCTGACACCGTTGCAGGGCAATCTCACACGACTGCAAATAGCGCTGCGCCAGGTCCGGCGTCAGCATGGTATGTTCACGCGCCAGCGTGGTCATCGCGTTGATATGTTCGACGATGAACTGGCTGTGCGTTACCCAGAGCTTCATATCCGCCAGATAGTGCGAGTTAAAGCCGGGCTCCTGCATCGCCTGATTCAGCGAGTTGAACAGAGCGTTATGCGCCTGGTTGACCTTCATCCGCTGATACGCCAGCGGGGAGGGCTGCGGATCGTCGCTCAGGATCAGGCGGATAGCCTGCTGGTCGGCCTCCAGCGCGTCGTGGGCGTTCTGCCTGAGCAGGCCGCTTTGCCATTGTGGCCACAGCCAGACCATACCACCAAAGGCAATCAGACAGCCAATCAGGGTATCGATAAGCCTGGCGACAATAAACTGTTCGCCATTGAGCGTAAGCAATTGCAGGGTGTATACCGCCGTGACCGTAAAGCCCACCATCGCCCAGCCGTAGTTTTTGCGGATGATCAGGTAGCTCACCAGGGTAATCAATAGCATGCCTGCCAGCGTATAGCCTTCCGGCACGTGGAAGTGCAGCGTTACGCCCGCGATAATCAACCCCGCCATGGTTCCGCCCGCCCGGTGCAGAATACGCACTCGCGTGGCGCCGTAGCCGTTCTGGGTAACAAACAGTACCGTCATTAATATCCAGTAGGGTTTGGGCAGATGCAGCGCCATGCCCATCAGGCTGGCGATGCTCAGCATCACGCTAATCCGGGCGGCGTTGCGCAGGGCGGAAGATTTAAACGAGAGATAGCTTTTAAGCGCAGGCAGCAGCGGCAGGCGCTTTTGCTTATCCGCCATCAGATCGCGGGGATAGAGCGGGCGCTGGGTACGCAGGACGCGGGCAATACGGCTGAAGTGCCAGGCGGCAAACTGGCCTACCGGGTTATCCTCGTGCTGGCGGGCGATTTTCTCCAGTGCGCCGAGCTGCTTGTCCATATTAAAGCGGGTGGGGTAGCGGTGATAAAGAATGTCGTCGGCCAGTACCCGCAGGCGTGCGGACACGGTCTGCGCGTTCCAGCGGATCACCGCTTCGGCATGGCTGCGCTCCACCAGCTTTTGCACCTCCTTCGGGTGGTGCAGGCTCACGGAGATATGCTCCTGCAGATCCAGCCCCACCTGAAAGGTGCGCAGCAGCCGTTTATATTCGTGGTTCTTGTTGGCGGCCAGCATATGCAGCTGCTGGTAGCACTGGCTTATCAGATCCACCACCTTCTGCTGGCGCGTCAGCAGCGGCGGCAGCGATTTTTCCGGGTCGGTATGCTGGGTCAGCAGTGTGTATTTGGCTTCGCAGTACTCCGCAAGCTGGACATAGAGCAGGCTCAGGGATTCACGCAGCGGCTGTTCCCGCCACAGCCAGAACCAGAACCAGTTAAACAGGCCATACCATAGCGTACCGAGGGCGTAGATCAGCAGCGGCTCCCACACTGGCATATTACCTGCGAGACTCAGGGTAAAGATGGCCGCGATGAGTGAGGCGGGCAGTAACCGCGCGTGCAGCGAACTGATTTCGGCGGTCACCCCCAGCGTCATCGCCAGCACGCTCAGGATCAGCGGCAGCGGAATATCGCGGGCCAGCAAAAGCTGCACGGCCAGGCTACACCCGGCAAACAGCGAACCGCCGATAATCAGACGTTTGAAAAAACGCTTATGCGGGGTGTCGAGACCGGCAATGTTGCAGCAGGCGGGAACCAGTGAAAACAGCAGCCCCTGCTGAAGATGCCCAAGGATCAGGCCCACGGCCACAGGAAGGCACAACACCAGCGTTTGTCGCAGTGCGTAGTTAACTTCCGGGTGATAAATCAGCCTGCGCCACATGGGGAGTAGAGACAAAAACGGCGTGACACCTTGCGATGGCACGCCGTTTTATCGGGATTAACGGGTTCCGTAAACCACGATGGTTTTACCGTGGGCGGAGATCAGGTTCTGATCTTCCAGCATTTTCAGGATACGGCCCACTGTTTCACGGGAGCAACCGACGATCTGACCAATTTCCTGGCGGGTAATTTTAATTTGCATGCCGTCAGGGTGGGTCATAGCGTCTGGCTGTTTCGCCAGGTTCAGCAGGGTCTGCGCGATACGGCCGGTCACGTCCAGGAAGGCGAGGTTACCCACTTTCTCTGATGTCACCTGCAGACGGCGAGCCATCTGCGAAGAAAGACGCATCAGGATGTCAGGGTTAACCTGAATCAACTGACGGAATTTCTTGTAGGAAATTTCAGCCACTTCACATGCTGTCTTTGCACGAACCCAGGCGCTACGTTCCTGGCCTTCTTCAAACAGGCCCAGTTCACCGATAAAATCGCCCTGGTTCAGATAAGAAAGGATCATCTCTTTCCCTTCTTCATCTTTGATCAGCACTGCCACCGAGCCTTTGACTATGTAATACAACGTTTCCGCTTTTTCACCCTGGTGAATCAGCGTGCTCTTCGATGGGTACTTATGAATGTGGCAATGAGACAAGAACCATTCGAGAGTCGGGTCTGTTTGCGGTTTGCCAAGCACCATGCGCTGTTATCCTCTGTTATAAGCTGTCACCAGAGTCATAAGATGCATCCGGACTCTGGGGTTGCAATCGAATTCTTACCCATACCTGGGAAGTCGGCTGTCGTAACGTTTCGCAGCCAGTAAAGTTTGATGTCCTCTGCATACATGTGTAACGTCAATGTATTACTGTAGCATCCAGAGTGTTTTAGCATAGCTTTCGCCGCGTGTCTCCTGGTGTCTCGCTTCAGCATGACGCAGGTCGCCTTCCATTGCGAGAAATGTAACGCACGCGTAATCTGTCACCAAAAATGCAACGTTGGAGCTAATGAATATGCAAGCGCGCGTGAAATGGGTAGAAGGTTTAACGTTCCTGGGCGAGTCCTCGTCGGGACACCAGATTTTGATGGACGGTAACTCCGGCGATAAAGCACCCAGCCCAATGGAAATGGTGCTGATGGCGGCAGGGGGATGCAGCGCGATTGACGTGGTGTCGATTCTGCAAAAGGGCCGTCATGATGTGACCGACTGTGAAGTCAAGCTCACATCAGAACGTCGCGAAGAGGCGCCACGCCTGTTCACGCACATTAACCTGCATTTTGTTGTCACCGGGAAAGCGCTGAAAGATGCTGCCGTCTCACGCGCGGTGGATCTGTCTGCGGAAAAATACTGCTCTGTGGCATTAATGCTGGAGAAAGCGGTAAAAATTACCCATTCGTATGAAGTGATCGAGGCGTGATTGATGGGGCATCGCGCGTGTTGATGCCCTCACCCTAACCCTCTCCCACCGGGAGAGGGAATATGATTATGCGATCTGTTTCCCTTCCATCAACCGCTGCACCAGCGGCGTCATGATCAGCTCCATCGCAAGCCCCATTTTTCCGCCGGGCACCACTAACGTATTCATGTGAGAAATAAACGAGCCCTGCAGCATCGCCAGCAGCCAGGGGTAATCGATGCCGTCGAGATTGCGGAAATGGATCACCACAAAGCTCTCATCCAGCGACGGGATACTTTTGGCCGCGAACGGGTTGGAGGTGTCCACCGTCGGCACACGCTGGAAGTTGATGTGGGTGCGGGAAAACTGTGGTGTCAGATAATTGATGTAATCTTCCATTGAGCGCACGACCGAATCCATCACCGCCTCGCGTGAATGGCCGCGCTCGCTGATGTCTCGCGTCAGCTTCTGGATCCACTCCAGGTTAACGATTGGCACCACGCCGACCAGCAGATCCACATGTCGCGCCACGTCGTGATGCGGCGTCACCACGCCGCCGTGCAATCCTTCGTAAAACAGCACGTCGGTAGGTTCCGGCAGCGGCTGCCAGGGGGTAAAGGTGCCCGGGACCTGATTCCAGGGAACGGCTTCGTCGTAGGTATGCAAATATTTGCGGGACTGCCCTTTGCCGCTTAGGCCGTACTCCTGAAACGTTTGCTCCAGCAGGCCGAAGTCATTGGCCTCCGGGCCGAAGTAGCTGATGTGTTTGCCCAAATCACGCGCTTTGCGGATGGCCATGTCCATCTCCGGGCGCGTATAGCGGTGAAAGCTGTCGCCTTCGACCTCCGCCGCGCGGAGATTCAACTGGGCGAAAATCTTGCGAAACGCGAGGCTGGTGGTGGTGGTTCCCGCACCACTCGACCCCGTAACGGCAATAACCGGATGTCTGGCAGACATAGCAACTCCCTGACTGGAAAGGTTGAAAGATCAGCCGTGAAACGCGTTGCGGGGCATGATATTGACCGTCTCATGCAGTTCAGACCACACCAGCACCACGTCGCCGCTTTTAAGCTGGCGTTTAACATCGTTGACCTTTTGCTCAAGCGAGCGTTCATGTTCACCATAATCGGTGCCTTCACGCAAGACAAAGCTTTCAATCAGATTATCGAGCGTTTCGGGCGCCAGATCCTGCCAGGGGATAATCATGTTGCACCGTCCAGGTAAGGGGTTAACCAGTCAGGAATGCGCGTCTCCAGCCACATTTTCGGGCGACGCAGCGTTCCGCCGACAAACCCCACATGACCGCCGTGCTCGGTCAGCTGATAGTGGACGTTGTCGGGCAGAAATTCCTGTGCAGGGATGGAGTGATGATCCATAAACGGGTCATCTTTCGCGTGAATGATCAGCGTCGGCTGAGTGATCTTGCTGAGCAGCGGCATGGCGCTGCACTGACGATAGTAGTCAATGGCATCGGCGAACCCATGAATTTTGGCGGTGATCAGGTCGTCGAACTCACGAATGCGGCGGACCTTTTTCAACTGTCGCAGGCTTACTGGCAGGGTATCCGGATAGGCCTTCAGCTTGCGCGCTGCATTGGCTTTTAGCAGGTTGAGCAGATAGCGCTGATAGACCCGGGAAAAGCCTTTCTCCATGTGGTAACTGCACTGTTCCAGCATGAAGGGGGCAGAGACAATCACCGCGGCATTCAGCGGTACCGCGTCTCCCTCTTTGGCCAGCAGACAGGCCAGCATATTTCCGCCGAGCGAATAGCCCACCGCCGCCGTCGGCACGGTGCCGAAATTATTCCGCAGCCAGTGCAAAAACCAGGTGCCATCTTCGGTTTCGCCGGAGTGATAGATGCGTTTCTGACGATTCGGCTCGCCGCTGCATCCCCGAAAATGCATCACCACGCCCAGCCAGCCGCGCGCTTTTGCCGCCTGGATTAACCCATGGGCATACGGGCTGTGCAGGCTGCCTTCCAGACCGTGAAACACCACCAGGCGGGGTTTATGGCGCGCCTGTTCGGGATCTTCGCTCCAGGCGAGATCCAGAAAATCACCGTCCGGCAAATCCAGCCGCTGCCAGTGCGGAGTGAACTGCACCTTGCGCCGGATCAGGCGCGGCAGCATGGTCTGCAGGTGGCAGTTGGCCACGCCGCGCATGGGCACGAAATCAGTGCTGTCTTCGGCGGTGAGGTCGAAGTCTGAGGGAATGATTTGGGTCATAAGGGCGATGCTGATTCTTGTCAGAAATTTACTATACCTTCCGAATTGTACCCCGTTTAGCCTGGTTTTCCGAAGCATGAACTGATCCCGATCACAAATATTTACCTTGATTATTACTCTCAGGCTAATGATTCCACTCTACGCTTAATTGATGCCTTTTCCGCCAGGGTGCAGACTTTACTCAGCGTTAAGCAAATCAAAATGATGTGCTGAATCAGGAGGTTAATAATGTTATCTGGGCAAATACCCACCCGGCAATGGAACACCCGACGCAGCGAAAAAGCGCGTCGTCTGGCCTCCGTACCGGTGCAGGGCAAGGTTCTGCCAACCGGCGACCTTGTCGCCATGCTGGAAAAGCTGATCGCGCCAGGCGATAAGGTCGTTCTGGAAGGCAACAACCAGAAGCAGGCGGATTTTCTTTCCCGCTCGCTGGCCGAAGTAAACCCGCAAATTGTGCATGACCTGCACATGATCATGCCAAGCGTTGGCCGCAGTGAACATCTGGATATCTTTGAGAAGGGCATTGCCCGTAAGCTGGACTTCTCCTTCTCCGGCACACAGAGCCTGCGCATCTCCCAGCTGCTGGAGGATGGTCAACTCGAAATCGGTGCTATTCATACCTATATCGAACTGTATTCGCGTCTTTACGTCGACCTTTCACCAAACGTGGCGCTGATCGCCGGGTTTAAAGCAGACCGCAAAGGCAATCTCTACACCGGGGCAAGTACCGAAGATACCCCGGCGCTGGTGGAGGCCGCCGCGTTCCACGATGGCATCGTCATCGCACAGGTTAACGAGCTGGTGGACGACGAATGCGACCTGCCGCGCGTTGATATCCCAGGCTCCTGGATTGACTACGTAGTGGTGGCCGACAAGCCATTCTTTATCGAACCGCTGTTTACCCGCGACCCGCGCCTGATCAAACAGGAACATATCCTGATGGCGATGATGGCCATCAAAGGCATCTACGCTGAACATCAGGTGCAGTCTCTGAACCACGGGATCGGTTTTAACACCGCGGCAATTGAGCTGCTGCTGCCCACTTACGGTGAACAGCTCGGCCTGAAGGGCAAAATCTGTAAACACTGGACGCTGAACCCGCATCCGACGCTGATCCCGGCAATTGAAAGCGGCTGGGTGGAGAGCGTGCACTGCTTCGGCGGCGAACTGGGGATGGAAGAGTACATCCGCGCCCGTCCGGACGTGTTCTTCACCGGTGCTGACGGCTCCATGCGCTCCAACCGCGCCTTCTGCCAGCTGGCGGGCCAGTACGCGGTGGATATGTTTATCGGCTCAACCCTGCAGGTGGATGGTTACGCCAACTCCTCAACGGTGACCCGCGGGCGTCTCTCCGGCTTCGGCGGCGCGCCGAACATGGGCCATGATCCACACGGCCGTCGCCACGCCACTCCGGCCTGGCTGAACATGATCACCGAACCCGACCCGATGCAACGCGGTAAAAAACTGGTCGTGCAGATGGTGGAAACCTTCCAGGCGGGCGTGAAGCCCACCTTCGTGGAAAAACTGGACGCCGTTGACGTGGCGAAAGCCTCCGGCATGCCGCTGGCACCGGTGATGATTTACGGCGATGACGTCACCCACGTGCTGACGGAAGAGGGGATTGCCTACCTCTACCGGGCAAAAGATCTGGAAGAGCGTCGCGCCATGGTCGCGGCCGTGGCCGGTATCACCGATATCGGTCTGGGCGTGGATGCAAGACGCGTGGCGGAACTGCGCCAGAGCGGCAAGGTCGTGTACCCGGAAGACATGGGGATTCGCCGTACCGATGCCACCCGCTCTCTGCTGGCGGCGGGCAGCGTGGCTGACCTCGTTGAGTGGTCCGGCGGTCTCTACAACCCACCTGCGAAATTCCGGAGCTGGTAATGACACTTCTGCCCCAGATTCAGGTTGAAGGCGGTGCCGAATGGCTGGCGCGAACCGCCACGCAGTGTCTGATTGACGAAGCACGCTTAAGCCCGAAACCCGGTCTGGTGGACAGTCGGGGGAACGGCGCGCACCACGATTTATCGCTTGCGCTGATGGAGCGCTCTGCGCACAGCCTGACCTCCACGTTTCAGGCGCTGGCGCAGCAGAGCTGGCAGCGTCCGGCGGATATTGCCCTACGGCAAACCGTTGGCCGCCTTGGCCGTGAAGGCGAACGGCAGATGATGATCGCCACCGACGGCGTGAATACGCACCGTGGCGCAATCTGGGCGCTGGGACTGCTGGTGAGCGCGGTGGCGATGCTGGGCGGCGATGCCCGCGCGCAAACCGTCGCTAACACCGCCGCACAGCTGGCGAAACTCCCGGACGACGCGGCACCGAAGGTGTTCAGTAAGGGGTTACGCGCCACGCACCGCTACCGCGTACCGGGCGCGCGTGAAGAGGCTCAGCAGGCGTTTCCGCACATCATGCAGCGCGCGCTGCCGCAGCTTCGCCTGAGCCGCCTCAACGGCAGCAGCGAAACAAACGCCAGACTCGACGCGTTGATGGCAATCATGACCTCGCTCACCGATACCTGCGTGCTGTCGCGCGCTGGAATGGAGGGGCTGGACGCCATGCAGAACGGCGCCCGGGCGGTATTGAACGCCGGAGGATGCGCAACGCTCGCGGGGCAGCAGGCGCTGGCGCGGTTAGATCGCCAGATGCTGACGCTCAATGCCTCACCGGGCGGTGCCGCCGACCTGCTTGCCGCCACGCTGTTTCTTGACCGTGTCGAAACGCCCTATTCAAAGCATTAAGAGGATGTTATGGAAAAAATCACATTGACCATGCCAGCCAGCCGCACGTTAAGCGGCCGGGCGCTGGCAGGGGTAGTTGGATCCGGGGATATGGAGGTGCTGTTCACCGCCGAACCGGGCCAGACCTTAACCATTGATATCACCACCTCCGTCGACAACAGCCGGGGACGCTGGGAGGCGTTATTCAGCCGCCTGGAGACCGTCAGCAGTCTGCCCGCAGGCAAACTGACCATCCACGACTTTGGCGCGACGCCGGGCGTGGCGCGCATTCGTATCGAACAGGTTTTTGAAGGGGTGAGCCATGCGTGATGACAGCAGCTTTATCGAATTAAAAGCGCGCCAGCGTGCGCAGGCGTTGCTCGACGAGGGCAGCTACCGCGAACTGCTGGATCCGTTTGCAGGCATTATCTCTCCGTGGCTTGGGCCACAGGGCATTGTGCCGCAGGCCGATGATGGCATGGTGGTCGCGAAAGGGACTATCAACGGCCAGCCTGCGGTCGTCGTGGCGATTGAAGGCGCGTTCCAGGGCGGCAGCATGGGCGAGGTCTCCGGCGCGAAAATGGCAGCAGCTCTGGAGCTGGCGGCGGAAGATAACCGTAACGGCATTCCGACTCAGGCGGTGCTGTGCCTCGAAACCGGCGGCGTACGCCTGCAGGAAGCCAACCTCGGCCTGGCGGCGATTGCTGATATCCACGCGGCGATTGTTGACCTGCGTCGCTACACGCCCGTTATCGGGATTGTGGCCGGGACCGTGGGCTGCTTCGGCGGCATGTCCATCGCGGCGGCGCTTTGCAGCTACCTGATTGTGACCCGCGAAGCACGTCTGGGGTTAAACGGCCCGCAGGTTATTGAGCAGGAAGCGGGCATTGAAGAGTACGACTCCCGTGACCGTCCGTTTATCTGGAGCATGACCGGCGGCGAGGTGCGCTATCAGAGCGGGCTGGTGGACGCGCTGGTCGGCGATGGCGTGAATGCGGTGAAAGCCGCGATGAACGAGGCCATCGCCAAAGGCGTACCGGCAAAACATCGCACCGATAACTACGACGATTACCTGTACCGCCTGACCAATTTCGACACCCGCAAACAGGCCGATGCCGAACAGATTAACGCGCTTTTTGCCCGGGAGGTGAAATGATGAGTAACGCAATGAGCCGTGGCGAACGCTGGCTGGAAACCCTCGCCCCGAACGCCAAACGTATTGAGGGGCTGTGCCCGTCCGTGCAGGCGGCAGACGGCGAGCTGAACGGTGAAACGGTGCGTTTTATCGCCGTAATGCCGGATGCCAACAACCACTTCCCGCGCGCGGCGAAAGGGGAAGTCGGCCTGCTTGAAGGCTGGACGCTGGCGAAAGTGGTCAGCAAAACCGTCGCGGCAGATGCTGATAAAGCCGTTAAGCGCCCGATTGTGGCGGTGATCGACGTCCCAAGCCAGGCTTATGGCCGTCGCGAAGAGGCGTTTGGTATCCACCAGGCGCTGGCAGGCGCTGCGGCCGCCTACGCCAACGCGCGCCTGGCGGGTCATGCGGTGATTGGCCTGATTGTGGGTAAAGCCATGTCCGGCGCGTTTCTGGCGCATGGTTACCAGGCCAACCGACTGATTGCTTTTAACGATAAAGGCGTGCTCATCCATGCCATGGGGAAAGCGTCTGCCGCGCGGATCACCCTGCGCAGCGTGGAGGCGCTGGAAAAACTGGCCGCCACTATTCCACCTATGGCGTATGACATCAGCAACTACGCCACGCTGGGGCTGCTCTCCAGCTTGCTGGATATCAGCAACCCGGATGCCCCATCCGATAGCGACCTGACGCTGGTGAAAACCACCCTGCAACAGGCCATCAGTGACGCTCGTCAGGATCCGACGCTGAAAAGCCGTCTGGGTGCTGACAATCGCCGCAGCTCGGCGCTCGTACGCGAACGTATGCGCGCCAGCTGGTAAGTAAAAAGAGACCTGCCAGATGCACAACCTCACGGGCGTATCCGTTACGCCCGTGCGGGAAACTGCATCCTGAAAATAATAATCATCGCGCCAGTGCTACTTCTTTTTAATCACAGGTGATTTATGACTTACGTAATTGTTCATGCTCTCGCACCGATTTTCGTCATCATGCTGCTGGGATTCTGGGCCGGTAAGGCAAAGATGGTCGATAACAAAAATGTTTCCCTGCTCAATATCTTCGTCATGGATTTTGCGCTGCCTGCCGCGCTGTTCAGCGCGACCGTGCAAACCCCGTGGACCGGTATCGTGGCGCAGTCGCCGCTGATCCTGGTACTGACTCTGGCGATGTGGATCACCTACGCAGCCATCTATTTCCTTGCCACGAAGGTCTTTAAAAAATCCCCTCAGGATGCGGCCGTGCTGACGCTCACCGTCGCGCTGCCAAACTATGCGGCGCTTGGTCTGCCGATTCTGGGCAGCGTGCTGGGTGAAGGATCTACCACGTCTCTGTCTGTGGCGGTCTCTATTGCCTGCGGGTCCGTGCTGATGACGCCGTTCTGTCTGCTGATCCTGGAGCGGGAAAAAGCGCGCGCTGAGGGCAATACCTCCGGCTCAACCCTCTCTATGCTGCCGGTGCTGATGTGGCGATCCATTAAAAAACCGATCGTGATGGGGCCTCTGCTGGGTGTGATTTTATCCGCCATCGGCATCAAAATGCCGGAACTGGTCCTCTCTGCAATTAAACCGTTGGGGCTGTCCGCCACCGCTGCGGCGCTGTTCCTGACCGGGGTGATCCTCTCTGCCCGTAAGCTGCAGATCAACACCATGGTGATCACTTCCACCATCGCTAAGCTGCTGATCCAGCCAGCCATTGCCTGGGGTATCGTTTTAATCTTCGGTCTGCACGGCTCCGTGGCGATCACCGCCATTCTGATGATTGCACTGTCTGCGGGCTTCTTCGGGGTCGTGTTTGGTAACCGCTTTGGCGTGCAGTCACCGGATGCAGAAGCGGTACTGCTGTTAAGCTCAGTCCTGTGTATCCTGTCGCTGCCGCTGTTTATCTCGCTGACTTCAGGAATGTAATCATGACCACAACATTACGCCCCCACGACCTCATCTGGCTTACCTCGCGCGACGCGCTGGAAGGTATTACTGAAACCTGGGTGGATGCCGCCTGGCATACCGGCCTGCCGGTGGTGGTGCGGCGTGATGTTGATAACGATGGCCGAATCCCCGTTGGCGTGCGCGGACTGCGCCGCGACCAGCGGGCGGCTGGATGGGTGAAGCCCGGGAATGTGTTACGCGTGGTGTCACCTGAAGAGCTGTGCGTCACCGCCGATCTGCTGCGTTCGCCGTTTGTCACCCAGCCACCGGTTCAGGTGGCGTTACAGCTTGCGCAGCAGTCGTGGCCTTGGACATGGGGCATAACCGGCAGCACCGGCTATGCGCTGGCGACCGGCATTCCGGTGATCCATGCCGACAGCGATCTTGATCTGCTGATCCGCGCCCCGCAGCCGATATCACCCGACGCGTTTACCGCCTGGCAGTCGCAGTTGAGTGGTGCGCTGTGCCGGGCTGATACCCAGGTAGATACGCCAGAGGGCGGATTCGCGCTGGCGGAGTGGCTGCGCGATGGCAAAACGCTGCTGAAAACCCGCCGTGGGCCACGCCTGGTGGCAGACCCATGGCGCAGGGAGGAGTGATGAAAATACTGTTTACCTTTCCGGGGCAGGGTACGCAGCATGAAGGTATGCTGCAAAACCTGCCGGGAACGGAACTGGCTCAGGCGCGTGAGGTGCTGGGTGCCGAAGTTGATACGCTGGACAGTGCCGCCTCGTTAACCCATACCCGTGCGGTTCAGCTTTCTCTGCTGATTGCTGGCGTGTCCTGGGCGCGCGAGCTGGAGCGACGTGACGTGTCGCCTGACATCGTCAGCGGTTTATCGATTGGCGCTTATCCCGCGGCAGTAGTGGCAGGGGCGCTGGAATTTACGGACGCCCTTAAGCTGGTGGCGCTGCGTGGCGATCTGATGGAACAGGCCTGGCCCCACGGCTACGGCCTGACGGCCATCATGGGCTTAACCCTGCCGCAGGTGGAACAGCTTATCGAGGGTAGCGGAACGTATATTGCTAACCTGAATGCCGAAACGCAGATCGTCATTGCCGGATCCGATGAAGGGATGGCGCAGGTGGCAAAACGCGCCCTGGAAAAGGGGGCGAGCAAAGTGCAAAGGCTGGCAGTCAGCGTGCCATCCCATTGTGAACTGCTGGCGGAGCCGGCACAAAAGCTGGCGGCGGCGTTTGAGTCCGTCACGCTGGCTCGTCCACGCTGTGCGTACCTGAGCGGCAGCACCGGACGCGTGCTCTGGCAGCCGGAGAAAATCGCGGACGATCTTGCCATGAACATGGCGCGCACCGTGCGCTGGCAGGAGGCGGTGATTGCCGCGAATGAACGTGAAGCCCGGCTGGCGATCGAGATGCCGCCCGGCGGGGTACTGACCTGTCTGACACGTCAGGCGGCGTGGGAAGGGGAGACCATATCACTCGAGCGCAGCGGTGTGGATGTGGCGGTGCATCTGGCAGGAAGGCTTCGTGCGTGAATTTTTAGCCCGGTGGCGGCTACGCCTTACCGGGCCTACGGGTTCGGTTGCCTTGTTTTGTATCACACACTTTCCTGCAGGCTGCGCGCATACATCCGCCCTTCGGCGGCTAATGCCCGCAGGCTCGGGTCCTGCTCGCGGTTGCGGGCGAACACAATCGCGATAAGCTGCTGCATCTGGTACGGTTCTGCCAGCTTCAGTAACTGCACCGAATTTTCGTAGACCTTCTTCATCCTGCCCGGCATCAGCGTAAAGCCGACGCCCGCCTGAACCAGGCTGAGCATTGAGAAAATGTCATTCACGCGGGTGACGATTTCCGGTTCAAATCCGGCGATATGAAATGCTTCCTGGAACCCCGCATAGGTGGCAAACCCTTCTGCCAGCGAGACAAATTTCTGATCTTTGTAATCGCGTAAATCCGCCAGCCCGCTGGTATTCAGCGTGGCAGAGGCAGGCGCGGCCAGGAAAATGTCATCATGAAACAGGGGCAGGACTTCAAGGCTGTTGCGGTCGATATTGCTTTCGGAAATCGAGATGAGGATCGCGTCCAGCGTACCGTCGTCAAGCATATGCAGCAACGTATCGTTAGAGCCCATCGTCAGATCCATCTCCAGATCCGGGCGACGCAGCTTCATGCCCATGATCAGGCGCGGCACGGTTTCCAGCGTCAGCGAGTAGAGCGTGCCGACGCGCAACCGTCCCTGACCAATACCGGCGACTTTACGGGACTCTTCCAGCCCGCGCTCCATCACCTGCATAACCTCCTGACAATACTCCAGCAGCGTCCAGGCGGACGGAAGGGCAATCAGGTTACGTCCCTTATGGGTAAAGAGCGGACAGCGGACGTTCTCTTCCAGAGTATGCAGTGCACGATGCACGCTGACGCCGCTCAGACCCAGCGTTTCGGCAGTACGCGCGATATTGCCCTTCTCCATAAACGTCATGAAGATGCTGAGCTTACGGAATGTAATGTCGCTCGTGATATCGAAACCCATAACCCTCCCGGCGTGTCAGTCAGCCTGCAGCATCGCTTCCAGCTGTTCCTGGGCATCCAGCCATGCCATTTCGCACTCTTCGAGGCTGGATTTGGTCTTCGCCTGGGTTTGCAGACAGTCGGTCAGCTCCGCTTTACGGCTCTGGTCATACAGTTCGCTGTCGCCCAGCTTCTCTTCAACGGCGGCAAGCGTGGCGTTGAGCTTTTCCATCTCTTTTTCGAGACGGGCAATCTCTTTACGCAGTGGTTGAGTCTGAGTACGCAGTTCAGCTTCACGACGCTTCTGATCTTTACGCGCCTGCGCGCTGTTGGCGTTCTCTTTCGCCGACTCTTCCGGCTGGTTCTCTTGCTTCTGCACGTCCGTCAGCCACTGCTGATAGTCTTCCAGGTCGCCGTCAAACGGCTCGACTTTACCGTCGTGCACCAGATAGAGATCGTCCGTGGTGGAGCGGATCAGGTGACGATCGTGCGAGACCACAACCAGCGCGCCCTCAAACTCAATCAGCGCTTCGGTCAACGCCTGACGCATGTCAAGGTCTAGGTGGTTGGTCGGTTCATCGAGCAGCAGCAGGTTCGGGCGCTGCCAGACGATCAGCGCCAGCACCAGACGCGCTTTTTCGCCGCCGGAGAAACGCTCTGTGTTTTCAGTGACCTTATCACCCTGGAAGCCAAAGCCGCCGAGGTAGTCGCGCAGCTTCTGCTCCATCTCCTGCGGCGCCAGGCGCGCCAGATGCTGGATAGGGGACTCATCCGCGCGTAAAAATTCCAGCTGATGCTGAGCGAAGTAGCCAAGCTTGATGCCTTTCGCCAGACCGATTTCGCCGCTTACCGGGTTAAGCTCGCCCGCCAGCAGTTTGATGAGCGTTGACTTACCGGCACCGTTACGCCCCAGAAGACCAATGCGCGAACCCGGCACCAGGTTGAGTTTGATGGAGTCGAGGATGATGCGATCGCCGTATCCGGCGCTCACTTTTTCCATCTTCAGCAGCGGGTTTGGCAGGCTCTCCGGTTCGCGGAAGCTGAAGTGGAACGGGTTATCCACATGCGCCGGGGCAATCATCTCCATGCGTTCCAGCATCTTGATGCGGCTCTGGGCCTGCTTTGCCTTCGAGGCTTTGGCCTTGAAGCGGTCAACAAAACTCTGCAGATGCGCCACGCGCTGCTGCTGGCTTTCGTACATCGCCTGCTGTTGAGCGAGGCGCGTCGCCCGCTGGCGTTCGAAAGAGCTGTAGTTACCGGTGTACTCGAACATATTTTGCTGTTCGATATGAATGATTTTATCCACCACCGGATCGAGGAAGTCGCGGTCGTGGGAGATCAGAATCAGAGTGCCCTGATAGCTCTTGAGCCACTTCTCCAGCCAAATGACCGCATCGAGATCGAGGTGGTTGGTCGGTTCATCGAGCAACAGCAAATCGGAGCGGCAGATCAGCGCCTGCGCCAGGTTAAGACGCATACGCCAGCCACCGGAGAAGTCGCTGACGGGACGTTCAAGCTGTTCGTTGCTGAACCCCAGGCCGTGGAGCAGGCTGGAGGCGCGGGAGCGAATGGTCCACGCGTCGATGGCGTCCAGCTTGCCGTGGACGGTGGCGATGGCGTGGCCATCGTTGCGCTCGTTGGCGGCGTTCAGTTCCGCTTCCAGCTTACGGTATTCACGATCGCCATCAATAACATAGTCGAGCGCCGGCTCACTCAGGGCGGGCGTCTCCTGGTTTACCCAGGCGAGCTGCCAGTTTCCCGGATAAGTAAAGTTACCGCCATCCGCGCTAATCTCGTTTTTCAGCAGCGCCAGCAGGGTGGATTTACCGCAGCCATTTTTGCCGACCAGACCCACTTTTTGACCTGGATTAATGGTGGCGGTGGCGTTATCCAGCAGGACGCGCACGCCGCGGCGAATTTGTAACGAGGAGAAAACAATCATAGAAGCGCCGTATGTTCCGACTATGTTAATTTGTCATTATGATAATGTAAGGTGTGGGCCATTTTCCGCACCGGGCCGCCATGGTAGCCCAAAACAACGACGATACACAAAAACAGAAACAGAACCGGGAGGGGAGTGATGTCTCAGACAGCAAAAGTGCTGCTGCTGTATGCCCATCCGGAATCTCAGGACTCGGTGGCAAACCGCGTCCTGCTTAAGCCGGCTACTCAGCTCAGTAACGTGACGGTGCACGATCTCTACGCGCACTACCCTGATTTCTTTATCGATATTCCGTACGAGCAGGAATTGCTGCGTCAGCATGATGTGATTGTGTTCCAGCATCCGCTCTATACCTATAGCTGTCCGGCCCTGCTGAAAGAGTGGCTGGATCGGGTGCTGAGCCGGGGGTTTTCCAGCGGGGTGGGGGGCAACCAACTGGCGGGAAAGTACTGGCGTAGTGTGATTACCACCGGTGAGCCGGAGAGCGCCTACCGCTACGATGGCCTTAACCGTTATCCGATGAGCGATATCCTGCGACCGTTTGAACTGACGGCGGCGATGTGCCGTATGCACTGGATGAGCCCGATTATTGTCTACTGGGCACGGCGTCAGGATCCGAAGGCGCTGGCGAGCCACGCCAGAGCGTACGGAGAATGGCTGGCATCACCGATTCCGGCAGGAGGGCGTTAATGGAAGGATCGAATTTACTCCTCGCCGGGGTGCTGTTTTTGTTTGCCGCGGTGGTGGCTGTACCGTTGGCCGCACGGCTCGGTATTGGCGCGGTACTCGGGTATCTGCTGGCGGGGATCGCGATTGGCCCCTGGGGGCTGGGATTCATCAGCGATGTCGATGAAATTCTCCATTTCTCCGAGCTGGGTGTGGTCTTCCTGATGTTCATCATTGGCCTGGAGCTTAATCCGTCAAAGCTGTGGCAACTCCGGCGCTCTATCTTTGGCGTTGGCGCGGCGCAGGTGCTGTTCAGCGCGGCCATTCTGGCCGGATTGCTGATGCTCACTGACTTTTCGTGGCAGGCGGCGACCATCGGCGGTATTGGCCTTGCCATGTCCTCAACGGCGATGGCATTGCAGCTGATGCGGGATAAGGGCATGAACCGCAGTGAGTCGGGGCAACTGGGCTTTTCGGTGCTGCTATTTCAGGATTTAGCGGTGATCCCGGCGTTAGCGCTGGTGCCGCTGTTGGCCGGGCCGGGTGACGATCACTTTGACTGGGCAAAAGTCTCCATGAAGGTGCTGGCTTTTGCGGGCATGCTAATTGGGGGACGTTTTCTGCTGCGGCCGGTGTTCCGCTTTATCGCCGCGTCAGGCGTGCGCGAGGTGTTTACCGCTGCAACGCTGCTGCTGGTATTAGGCTCTGCGCTGTTTATGGACGCGCTGGGGCTGTCGATGGCGCTGGGTACGTTTATCGCCGGGGTGCTGCTCGCCGAGAGCGAATACCGCCACGAACTGGAAATTGCGATCGAACCCTTTAAAGGGCTGCTGTTAGGGCTGTTCTTTATTTCGGTGGGCATGGCGCTCAATCTCGGTGTGCTCTATACCCATCTGCTGTGGGTTATTGTGAGCGTGGCTGTGCTGGTGGCGGTGAAAACGCTGGTGCTGTATGTCCTGGCGCGTATATCCGGGCTGCGCAGTTCGGAACGTATGCAGTTTGCCAGCGTGCTAAGCCAGGGGGGAGAGTTCGCGTTTGTGCTGTTCTCTACGGCATCGTCCCAGAAACTGTTCAAAGACGATCAGATGGCGCTTCTGCTGGTGACGGTCACGCTGTCGATGATGACCACGCCGCTGCTGATGAAGCTGGTGGATAAACTGCTGTCGCGCCGCTTAAACCCGGCTGATGATGAAGACGAAGCCCCGTGGGTGGAAGACGATAAGCCGCAAGTGATTGTGGTGGGGTTTGGCCGCTTCGGGCAGGTGATTGGTCGTCTGCTGATGGCGAACAAAATGCGCATCACGGTGCTCGAGCGGGATATCAGCGCGGTCAACCTGATGCGCAAATATGGTTATAAGGTTTACTACGGCGATGCGACGCAGCTCGAACTGCTGCGATCCGCAGGTGCGGAGGCGGCGGAGTCGATCGTCATAACCTGTAACGATCCGGAAGATACGATGAAGCTGGTCGAACTCTGCCAGCAGCATTTCCCGCATCTGCATATTCTGGCGCGTGCGCGGGGTCGTGTTGAAGCGCACGAACTGTTGCAGGCGGGTGTGAAACACTTCTCGCGTGAGACGTTTTCCAGTGCGCTGGAGCTGGGGCGCAAAGCGTTGATTTCGCTGGGTATGCACCCGCATCAGGCGCAGCGGGCCCAGATGCACTTCCGACGGCTGGATATGCGAATGCTGCGCGAGCTGATGCCCGTACACACGGATACGGCGCAGATTTCCCGCGTGCGGGAAGCGCGTCGCGAGCTGGAGGAGATTTTCCAGCGCGAGATGCAGCAGGAACGACGCCAGCTGGACGGCTGGGACGAATTTGAATAAAGGGTAACCAAATATGGCTGTACGTAAACGCTTTATTGCGGGCGCAAAGTGCCCCTCCTGCCAGGCGCAAGATACTCTGGCAATGTGGCGTGAAAATAATATTGATGTTGTTGAGTGTGTTAAGTGCGGCCACCAGATGCGTGAGGCCGACAAAGAAGCGCGCGATCATGTACGCAAAGAAGAGCAAGTGATCGGCATTTTTCATCCGGACTAGCGATATGCCCTGAGTTTTTTTAAGCTAAAGGGTACACGGGTGCAGATTTCCGCTACAATCTGCGCCAGCAATTTTCCCACGCTCAGGAGATATCATGAAAGTAGCAAAAGACCTGGTGGTCAGCCTGGCCTATCAGGTACGTACAGAAGACGGTGTGTTGGTTGATGAGTCTCCGGTGAGTGCGCCGCTGGACTACCTGCATGGTCACGGTTCCCTGATTTCCGGCCTGGAAAACGCGCTGGAAGGTCATGAAGTTGGCGATAAATTTGACGTTGCTGTAGGCGCGAACGACGCATACGGCCAGTATGACGACAACCTGGTTCAGCGCGTTCCTAAAGACGTGTTCATGGGCGTTGACGAACTGCAGGTTGGCATGCGCTTCCTGGCGGAAACTGACCAGGGCCCGGTTCCGGTTGAAATTACTGAAGTTGAAGACGACCACGTTGTGGTTGATGGCAACCACATGCTGGCTGGCCAGAACCTGAAGTTCAACGTAGAAGTTGTCGCTATCCGTGAAGCAACCGAAGAAGAGCTGGCTCATGGCCACGTTCACGGTGCGCACGGTCACGACCATGACCACGATCACGGCCATGACGGCTGCTGCGGTGGCCACGGCCACGACCATGGTCACGACCACGGTAAAGGTGGTTGCGGTAACGGCGGCTGTGGCTGCCACTAATTCCGTATAACGGAAAATAAAAAAGCGGGATTATCCCGCTTTTTTTCGCCTCAATAGTGAGGTGGTGGCGTCTCTTCAGACTGTGAGGCGATGTTTGACGGCTGCGTAGCCTTCAGCTTTTCCGTCAGCAGGCGCATATGATCCCGCAGTTTCGCCATTTCGAGTTCATGCGCGGTCACGGTCTGGTTAAGCTCTTCGATGGTGATGTCCTGAAAAGCCAGGCGGCTTTCCAGTTCAGCCAGTCTCGCTTCAATCGTTGTGTCCTTCATCATTCACCTCGTCTGTTTCTGATTCGCCATAATGGGCCAGCGGCGGCGAAGTTTAACTGAGTTTGTTCCTTAGTGCAGTATCCATCCCTTTGGCAAGAAACTTATTTAAACAAAAATAGTCTTAAAAGTGGCGAGAATCGGGAGAGTCTGTCTGTAGATTTCTTCCACAACGTTTTATAGTACGTAGCTCATTTACGTTTAATGCTGGGGTGAGAGTCCCCAGGCCCTGGAGATATGGATGAAATCACTGTTTAAAGTAACGCTGCTGGCGACGACGATGGCTGTTGCGCTGAACGCGCCGCTGTCCTTCGCTGCTGATACTGCTGCGAAGCCTGCTGCAACTGCAGACAGCAAAGCGGCGTTCAAAAATGACGACCAGAAATCTGCCTACGCACTGGGCGCATCTCTGGGTCGTTACATGGAAAATTCTCTGAAAGAACAAGAGAAACTGGGCATCAAACTGGACAAAGCTCAGCTGATCGCGGGTGTTCAGGATGCGTTTGCTGATAAGAGCAAACTGTCTGACCAGGAAATTGAACAGACTCTGCAGGCGTTCGAAGCGCGTGTGAAAGGTGCCGCTCAGACGAAGATGGAAGCGGACGCGAAAGACAACGAAGCGAAAGGCAAAGCCTACCGCGATACCTTTGCTAAAGAGAAGGGCGTAAAAACCTCTTCTACCGGTCTGGTATACAAAGTTGAGAAAGAAGGTACCGGTGATGCACCGAAAGACAGCGATACTGTCGTGGTGAACTACAAAGGTACGTTGATCGACGGTAAAGAGTTCGATAACTCCTACACCCGCGGTGAGCCGCTCTCCTTCCGTCTGGATGGTGTGATCCCAGGCTGGACCGAAGGTCTGAAAAACATCAAGAAAGGCGGTAAGATCAAGCTGGTTATCCCACCGGATCTGGCCTATGGCAAAACCGGCGTTCCGGGTATCCCTGCCAACTCTACGCTGGTGTTTGACGTAGAGCTGCTGGATATCAAACCGGCACCGAAAGCCGATGCGAAACCAGAAGCGCAGGCAGATCAAAAAGCTGCCGCAGACGCGAAGAAGTAATGTAATGAAAACCGCCGCCTTTAAGGCGGCGGTTTTTTTTATTGTGGGGCAGATATAATTAACACTGGAAAGTGCCAGGTACGCTGTATTAATTTAGTTGTCCGTGTAGATAATGAGCCTGCCCTGAAAACCTAACGACAGGCTCCTGAAAAGGAGTGTTTTTTTCATGTCCAGGTCGCTTTTAACCAACGAAACCAGTGAACTTGATTTGCTGGATCAACGTCCTTTCGACCAGACCGACTTCGATATTCTGAAATCCTACGAAGCGGTGGTGGACGGGTTAGCGATGCTCATTGGGTCCCACTGCGAAATCGTATTGCACTCCCTGCAAGATCTGAAGTGTTCCGCCATCCGCATTGCTAATGGTGAGCATACTGGCCGTAAAATTGGTTCGCCAATTACCGACCTTGCATTGCGTATGCTGCATGACATGACCGGCGCGGACAGCAGCGTCTCCAAATGCTATTTCACTCGCGCCAAAAGCGGCGTGCTGATGAAATCAGAAACCATTGCTATTCGAAATCGCGAGCATCGTGTGATCGGACTGCTGTGCATCAACATGAACCTTGATGTGCCATTCTCGCAAATCATGAGCACCTTTATTCCGCCTGAAACGCCAGACGTGGGCTCTTCTGTTAACTTTGCCTCTTCAGTTGAGGATCTCGTCACGCAGACGCTGGAGTTCACGATTGAAGAGGTGAATGCCGATCGCAACGTATCGAACAACGCCAAGAACCGTCAGATCGTGCTGAATCTCTATGAAAAAGGCATTTTTGATATCAAAGACGCCATCAATCAGGTGGCTGACCGCCTGAACATTTCCAAACATACGGTCTACCTCTATATTCGCCAGTTCAAAAGCGGTGATTTCCTGGGGCAAGATAAGTAATGCGTTTTGCGTTAATGGTGACAGGCCCGGCGTATGGCACTCAGCAGGCCAGCAGCGCACTGCAATTTGCCCAGGCGCTGCTAAAAGCCGGACATGAACTGGTGAGCGTCTTCTTCTATCGGGAAGGGATCTATAACGCGAACCAGTTTACGTCGCCGGCCAGCGATGAGTTTGATCTGGTGCGCGCCTGGCAGGCGTTAAATGAGACGCAGGGTGTTGAATTGCATATCTGCGTGGCAGCGGCCCTGCGTCGCGGTGTGGCTGATACAACCGAAGCCGCGCGTCTTGGTTTAGCCGGTTCCAACCTGCATCCCGGATTTTCACTAAGTGGTCTGGGCGCGCTGGCGCAGGCTGCGCTCACCTGTGACCGAGTGGTGCAATTCTGATGAAACGCATCGCGTTTGTTTTTACCACTGCCCCGCACGGTAGCGCATCGGGCCGAGAAGGGCTGGATGCGCTGCTCGCGACATCTGCATTGACCGAGGAGATCGGCGTCTTCTTTTTAGGGGACGGGGTGTTTCAGCTTCTGGCGGGCCAGCAACCGCAGGCGATTTTGATGCGGGATTATATCGCCACCTTTAAAGTGTTGCCGCTGTACGACATTGAAACCTTCTATGTGTGTGCCGACTCGCTGGCCGCTCGCGGATTAGATGAGAAGACGCCTTTTGTTCTGGATGTCACGTGCCTGTCTTCTGCTGCGCTGCGCGAACAACTCTCTCACTATGACACTGTTCTGACTTTCTGAGGCTGCCATGCTCCATACCCTGAGCCGCTCACCGTGGCAATGTGATATCGACACGCTACTGAGCATGCTGCGCGAAGGTGATGACCTGCTGCTGATTCAGGATGGCGTACTTGCTGCGCTGGAAGGCAGCCGTTTCGTTGAAATCCTTACAAATGCCCCCATAACTGTCTCTGCGCTAAAGGACGATCTGGATGCGCGGGGTCTTTCTGGTCAAATTTCAGCCAAAATTGACGTGGTTGGCTATACTGATTTCGTCAATCTTACTGTGACGCACGCCAGTCAAATGAACTGGTGATTTGAGATCGCTGTATATTTCTTGACACCTTTTCGACGTAGCCCTAAAATTTCGCGTCCTCATATTGTATGAGGTCGTTTTATTACGTGTTTACGAAGCAAAAGCTAAAACCAGGAGCTATTTAATGGCAACAGTTAACCAGCTGGTACGCAAACCACGTGCACGCAAAGTTGCAAAGAGCAACGTGCCTGCGCTGGAAGCATGCCCGCAGAAACGTGGTGTATGTACTCGTGTGTATACCACCACTCCTAAAAAACCAAACTCCGCACTGCGTAAAGTATGCCGTGTGCGTTTGACTAACGGTTTCGAAGTGACTTCCTACATCGGTGGTGAAGGTCACAACCTGCAGGAGCACTCCGTGATCCTGATCCGTGGCGGTCGTGTTAAAGACCTTCCGGGTGTTCGTTACCACACCGTTCGTGGTGCGCTGGACTGCTCAGGTGTTAAAGACCGTAAGCAGGCTCGCTCCAAGTACGGCGTGAAGCGTCCTAAGGCTTAATGGTTCTCCGTTAAGTAAGGCCAAACTGATTTATCTTAATGTCAAACTAAACTCGTAGAGTTTTGGACAATCCTGAATTAACAACGGAGTATTCCCATGCCACGTCGTCGCGTCATTGGTCAGCGTAAAATTCTTCCAGATCCGAAATTCGGATCAGAACTGCTGGCAAAATTTGTAAATATCCTGATGGTAGATGGTAAAAAATCTACTGCAGAAGCAATCGTATACAGCGCGCTGGAGACCCTGGCTCAGCGTTCTGGTAAAAATGAACTGGAAGCTTTCGAAGTCGCTCTCGACAACGTTCGCCCAACTGTAGAAGTTAAGTCCCGCCGCGTTGGTGGTTCTACTTATCAGGTTCCAGTTGAAGTTCGTCCGGTTCGTCGTAATGCCCTGGCAATGCGTTGGATCGTTGAAGCTGCTCGTAAACGCGGTGATAAATCCATGGCTCTGCGTCTGGCGAACGAACTTTCTGATGCTGCAGAAAACAAAGGTACTGCAGTTAAGAAACGTGAAGACGTTCACCGTATGGCAGAAGCCAACAAGGCGTTCGCACACTACCGTTGGTAATCCCTTCGGAGTATTAGTCACCAGGCGGGCGCTTCAGAGAAGCTGCCCGCTCTGGGTTACTTAACTGAACGCCTAAAGAAACAAACGAGGAATCAAATGGCTCGTACAACACCCATCGCACGCTACCGTAACATCGGTATCAGTGCGCACATCGACGCCGGTAAGACCACTACTACCGAACGTATTCTGTTCTACACCGGTGTAAACCATAAAATCGGTGAAGTTCATGACGGCGCAGCCACCATGGACTGGATGGAACAGGAGCAGGAGCGTGGTATTACTATCACCTCCGCAGCGACTACTGCATTCTGGTCAGGTATGGCTAAGCAGTACGAACCGCATCGCGTAAACATCATCGACACCCCAGGGCACGTTGACTTCACCATCGAAGTAGAACGTTCCATGCGTGTTCTTGACGGCGCGGTAATGGTTTATTGCGCAGTTGGTGGTGTTCAGCCACAGTCTGAAACCGTATGGCGTCAGGCGAACAAATATAAAGTTCCACGCATCGCGTTCGTTAACAAAATGGACCGTATGGGTGCTAACTTCCTGAAAGTTGTTGGTCAGATCAAAACCCGTCTGGGCGCGAACCCTGTTCCGCTGCAGCTGGCAATTGGTGCTGAAGAAGGCTTCACCGGCGTTATCGACCTGGTGAAAATGAAAGCCATCAACTGGAACGATGCAGACCAGGGCGTTACCTTCGAATACGAAGATATCCCGGCTGAGATGCAGGACCTGGCTGACGAATGGCACCAGAACCTGATCGAATCCGCTGCTGAAGCTTCTGAAGAGCTGATGGAGAAATACCTGGGTGGTGAAGAACTGTCTGAAGAAGAGATCAAAAAAGCTCTGCGTCAGCGTGTTCTGAACAACGAAATCATCCTGGTAACCTGTGGTTCTGCGTTCAAGAACAAAGGTGTTCAGGCGATGCTGGATGCGGTAGTTGACTACCTGCCATCCCCGGTTGACGTTCCTGCGATCAACGGCATCCTGGACGACGGTAAAGATACTCCGGCTGAGCGTCACGCAAGCGACGACGAGCCGTTCTCTGCACTGGCGTTCAAAATTGCTACCGACCCATTCGTGGGTAACCTGACCTTCTTCCGCGTTTACTCTGGTGTGGTTAACTCCGGTGACACCATCCTGAACTCCGTGAAAGCGGCGCGTGAACGTTTTGGCCGTATCGTACAGATGCACGCTAACAAACGTGAAGAGATCAAAGAAGTTCGTGCGGGCGACATCGCTGCAGCTATCGGTCTGAAAGACGTGACCACCGGTGACACCCTGTGTGACCCGGATCACCCGATCATTCTGGAGCGTATGGAATTCCCTGAGCCGGTAATCTCCATCGCGGTTGAACCAAAAACCAAAGCTGACCAGGAAAAAATGGGTCTGGCTCTGGGCCGTCTGGCGAAAGAAGACCCATCATTCCGCGTATGGACTGATGAAGAATCTAACCAGACCATCATCGCAGGTATGGGTGAACTGCACCTGGACATCATCGTTGACCGTATGAAGCGCGAGTTCAACGTTGAAGCGAACGTGGGTAAACCTCAGGTTGCTTACCGCGAAGCGATTCGCGCGAAAGTTACCGATATCGAAGGTAAACACGCTAAGCAGTCTGGTGGTCGCGGTCAGTACGGTCACGTTGTGATCGACATGTACCCACTGGAGCCGGGCTCTAACCCGAAAGGTTACGAGTTCATCAACGACATCAAAGGTGGTGTAATTCCTGGCGAATACATCCCTGCCGTTGATAAAGGCATCCAGGAACAGCTGAAAGCGGGCCCTCTGGCTGGCTATCCGGTTGTTGACATGGGTATCCGTCTGCACTTCGGTTCTTACCACGACGTTGACTCCTCTGAACTGGCGTTTAAACTGGCTGCGTCTATTGCCTTTAAAGAAGGCTTTAAGAAAGCAAAACCAGTTCTGCTTGAGCCAATCATGAAGGTTGAAGTAGAAACTCCTGAAGAGAACACCGGTGACGTTATCGGTGACTTGAGCCGTCGTCGCGGTATGCTGCGCGGTCAGGAATCCGAAGTAACTGGCGTTAAGATCCACGCTGAAGTTCCGCTGTCTGAAATGTTCGGATATGCAACTCAGCTGCGTTCTCTGACCAAAGGTCGTGCATCATACACCATGGAATTCCTGAAGTATGATGATGCGCCTAACAACGTTGCTCAGGCCGTTATTGAAGCCCGTGGTAAGTAATCCACAGGATTAAAACCTAAGTCCCGTGCTCTCTCCTGAGGGGAGAGCACTATAGTAAGGAATATAGCCGTGTCTAAAGAAAAATTTGAACGTACAAAACCGCACGTCAACGTTGGTACTATCGGCCACGTTGACCATGGTAAAACTACCCTGACTGCTGCAATCACTACCGTTCTGGCT
>NZ_JAYJLI010000010.1:0-157021 GCF_051948675.1 Enterobacter sp. Lyrl_3 | reverse complement strand
CATGGTGACATGACCATATTACTGGGGATCCCTCAGCCCTTTGGGAGAGGGCTGGGGTGAGGGGCAATAACCGCAGCAAAATCCGAAATTATCCCGGTATCTTCCCCCTATAGCGCGCCCAGCAGAGGCGTGCGGGTGATTCGACTCTCGCCGTTAACTACTTTTTCGCCGCGCAGATGAATGCTGTCGCCGTCGAAAGCCTCAATGACGGCATCGTCGGTGATTTCAACGTGGTGCTCAATCAGTACGTCGCCGCTGATCCGCGCCCGCCCCTGAATCACGACCTTATCATCAATCATGATCGGCCCCCCGCGTAGCCACGCCTGACCGCCAATCAGCACGTGGTGCTTAATTACGCAGTTGCCTTCCACCACCGCATTCTCAGCCACCTGAGAGCTGTAGCGCACGGTAGGGATGGCATCGTCGTCGAATCCGGCAATCAGGCGCGCGTTGCCGTACACTTTTGCGCAGTCGCAGACCCAGACGTTATTGATATCGTTCCCTTCAAGAATGGCCTTGTCGAACACCTCGGCACGGTGCTCGATAAACGCATAATTGACGATGGCCTCGCCGTAGATTTGCGCCTGATGCACCACGCGCGACTGGCTGACGGTCGCGTTGTCGTAGATTTTAAGGATCTGCTCCTGGTCTGGGGTTAAGCCTTTGGCGGCGATAATCATGCTGTTATGCAGCACCCGGGCATCACCAAAAATATGGCATTCCCCCCGTACGGTGGAGTTCTGGATGGTGACGTTGTCACTTATTCGCGCCCCATGGCTCACGTTTGCCCCGTCCAGCCAGCTGTTGCCGCTAATATGGGCATGGTCGCTGACGACGCACGGCAGGGTCAGACGGGCATTACCGGAGACGGTCGCACCGGCGAAGACCACGCTGTTTTCGTCGTAGATCCAGCAGTTCCCCTCCTGAGACAAGGCGCGTTCATCTTCAATCCAGCCGCCTTTCGTCCCGGCGGCGACGTCATTAAAATCTGTCGTGGCGATAATCTGTTTTAACGTAGCCGAGTGGGGCGTTTCGCCGTTTTTCCAGTGCCAGAGCCGGGTTTCATCGCTGAGCCGATACTTTTTCATCGTGTTATCCCTGGTAAGCGTCTTCACTAAACGTAGCAAACTTTCAGCTTTGCGTTGTGCTGGCATCCGAGGCGGAAACACCTTAAAATGGCATTTCAAATACATTTTAAATTTTAAAATTAATGAATAAAAATGACGAAACCCGGCAGGTACTTAACCTGCCCGCAAGTTATTTTGGCATGGTCCTTGGCATCATCGGCATGGGGTTCGCCTGGCGATACGCCAGCACCCTCTGGCCGGTTACGCGCTGGCCGGGTGAGGGGTTGGTTGCCCTTGCGGTGGTATGTTGGTTTTTACTGACGGTGGCGTTTATTACGCGCGCGGTGCGTTTCCCGCGTAGCGTGCTGGCGGAAATGCGACACCCGGTGATGAGCAGCTTTGTCAGCCTTTTTCCGGCCACCACGATGCTGGTTGCCATTGGGTTTGTCCCCTGGTACCGCCCGGTTTCGCTGGTGTTATTTGCCGTGGGCGTGGTGGTGCAGCTTGCCTATTCCGCCTGGCAAAGCGCCGGGCTATGGCGCGGTAACCATCCTCAGGAGGCGACAACGCCGGGGTTATATCTGCCTACGGTGGCAAACAATTTTATCAGCGCGATGGCGTGTGGTGCGCTGGGGTTTAACGATGCAGGGTTAGTCTTCCTCGGCGCAGGTGTCTTTTCCTGGCTCAGCCTGGAACCGGTTATTCTCCAGCGCCTTCGCAGCGCGGGTGAACTGCCCACCGCACTGCGTACGTCGCTGGGTATTCAACTGGCCCCGGCGCTGGTGGCCTGCAGCGCCTGGATTAGCGTCAACGGCGGGGAAGCCGATACCTTTGCCAAAATGCTGTTCGGTTATGGCCTGTTGCAACTGCTGTTTATGTTGCGTCTGTTGCCGTGGTATATGTCTCAGCCGTTTAACGCATCGTTCTGGAGCTTCTCGTTTGGCGTGTCGGCACTGGCAACCACCGGTCTGCATCTGGGGTACAGCAGCGCGTCAGGCTTTTTCCACGCCATTGCCGTGCCGCTCTTTATCTTCACTAACTTCATCATTGGGATGCTGTTGGTTCGTACATTCATCCTGCTGATACAGGGCAAACTTCTGGTGCGCACTGAGAAAGCACGGCTTATGCAATCTGAGGAACAATAATGGCTGTCGACGAAAACTACTTCACCGAGAAATATGGACTCACCCGTACCCATTCAGAGGTGCTGTACAGCGCAGAGATCGTTAAGCCCGGTAAAACGCTCGATCTCGGCTGCGGCAATGGCCGCAACAGCCTCTATCTGGCCGCTAACGGTTACGATGTGACGGCGTGGGATAAAAACCCCATGAGCATCGATAACATCGAACGCATTAAAGCGGCGGAAGGCATAGCGAATCTGCAGACGGCGATCAAAGACCTGAACAGCCTGAGCTTTGACGGGGAATACGATTTCATTCTCTCCACCGTGGTGCTGATGTTCCTTGAAGCGAAAACCATCCCTGGTTTGATCGCCAATATGCAGCGCTGCACGAAACCGGGCGGTTACAACCTGATTGTGGCCGCCATGGATACTGCGGATTATCCTTGTACCGTCGGCTTCCCGTTTGCATTCAAAACCGGCGAACTGAGCCACTATTACGAAGGCTGGGATCTGCTTAAGTACAACGAAGATCCCGGCGAACTGCACCGCACCGACGAGAACGGCAACCGCATCAAATTGCGCTTCGCGACCCTGCTGGCACGTAAACCCGCTTAACGGGCGGCCAGCAGACAGAGTTGCAGGGCAGTGTGGTAAGAGGCCTCGAACGACGACAGCGGCAGAAACTCAAACCGTGAGTGGAAATTGTGCGCGCCGGTGAAGAAGTTCGGGGTTAACAACCCTTTGGCTGAAAGCGCCGCGCCGTCTGTTCCGCCGCGCATCGGGGTGGGTTTGGGGGTGATCCCAAGGGATTCCATTGCCGCAAACATCAGGTCAATGGCCCGGCGATCTTCCCCAATCGCATTGCTGATATTGCTGTAGGTATCCTCAATCTGGTACTCCACCTTTGCGGTGGGGTGTCGGGCGGCAATCAGCGCCGCGACGTCGGCAATCTGCTGCTTACGGGCGGCAAAGCTTGCCTGATCGAAGTCGCGGATATTCGCTCTAAGTACGGCCTCGTTTTGCCCGGCCTGAATGCCGTTGAACCAGATATAGCCCTCACGCCCCTCGGTGCACTCCGGGGTTTGCTGGCGGTCAAAATGGTTAATGAAATCCGTCGCCATCAGTAGCGGGTTCACCAGCACGCCTTTGGCTGACATGGGGTGCGCGGTGACGCCGGTAAAACGGATTTCTGCCGCCGCCGCGTTAAAGTTTTCATAGACAATTTCGCCCAGCTCGCAGCAGTCAATCGTCCAGGCAAAATCAACGTCGAAGCGTTTCAGATCCAGCGCTTTTGCCCCCTTCAGGCCAATCTCCTCATCCGGCACAAACGCAACCACGATATCCCCATGCTGATGCGCCGACGTCAGGTTTTCCAGCAGGGTCATCACCACGGTCACGGCGGCTTTATTATCTGCGCCTAATACGCTGGTTCCATCGCTGAAAATAATCTCTTCGCCGGGATAGGCCAGAATTTCCGGGTGCTCGTTGACGCGAAGCCAGATCTCTTTCTCTTTATTCAGACAGAGGTCTTCACCAGTGAAGGTTAATATTTGTGGATGAATATCCGGTGATAATCCCACGTCAACGGTATCAATATGGGTAATAAATCCAATCCGCGGCGCGCCGGGCACATTGCCTTTTTTTACCGCGGTGACCGTGGCAAATTCGTCGATGACAATGTCGTCTAAGCCCAGCTGTGTCAGCTCTTTCGCCAGTTCCCGCGCCATCTCATGCTGGCCCGGAGTGGAAGGGAGAGTGCTGACTTTTGCATCGCTCTGGCTGGTGATGGCGAGATAACGGAAAAAGCGTTGCGTTAATTGTCTGGAAAGCGGCGAGCCCATAGTGTTTTCTTCCTTATTTATTTTTCGGGTGTTTGCTCCCTCACTTTAATGTTATTTATGAAATGGCAAAAGAATTAATTAGCCGTCGAATTAAAAGACAGGAATAAATGATGAAAAGCAAACTCACAACGTTAACCCTGGCACTCGCCGCGCTCACGGTCAGTTCCACCGTAGCCGCGAAAACGCTGGTGTATTGCTCCGAAGGGTCTCCGGAAAATTTTAATCCTCAGTTATATACCTCGGGTACCAGCGTGGACGCCAGCGCGGTGCCGGTCTATAACCGGCTGGTCGATTTCAAACCTGGCACCACGGAGCTGGTGCCGAGCCTCGCGGAGCGCTGGGAGGTGAGCGAAGACGGCAAGGTCTATACCTTCCATCTGCGCAAAGGGGTGAAATTCCAGAGTAATAAGTCCTTTACGCCAACGCGCGACTTTAATGCCGATGATGTGATTTTCTCGTTTATGCGCCAGAAGGATGCGAATCACCCTTACCATAACGTCTCTAACGGCAGCTATTCCAACTTTGAAAGTCTGGAGTTTGGCAGTTTAATCACCGCGATTGATAAAGTGGATGACCATACCGTGCGCTTTACCCTGGCGCACCCGGAAGCGCCATTTGTCGCCGATCTGGCGTGGTATTTTGCCTCCATTCTTTCGGCGGAATATGCCGACGCGATGCTCAAGGCGGGCACGCCGGAGAAGGTGGACATGGAGCCCATCGGCACCGGCCCCTTTAAGCTGGCGCAATATCAGAAAGACTCCCGCATCCTGTTCACCGCCTTCCCGGACTACTGGCAGGGGAAATCGAAGCTGGATCGGCTGGTGTTTACCATTACGCCGGATGCGTCGGTCCGTTTTGCCAAAATCGAGAAAAACGAATGTCAGGTGATGCCGTTCCCGAACCCGGCCGATCTGCCGCGAATGAAGGCGAACAAGGATATCAATCTCATGAGCAAGGCGGGGCTGAATACCGGTTTCCTGGCGTTCAATACCCAGAAGCCTCCGCTGGATAATGTGAAAGTGCGCCAGGCCCTGGCGATGGCCATCAACAAACCAGCCATTATTGACGCCGTGTTCCACGGCACTGGCACGGCGGCGAAGAACCTGCTGCCGCCGGGGGTATGGGGGGCCGACAGCGAGCTGAAGGATTACGAATACGATCCCGAAAAAGCCAAAGCGCTGTTAAAAGAGGCCGGTTTTGCCAACGGTATCAGCATCGATTTATGGGCGATGCCGGTGCAGCGCCCCTATAACCCGAATGCGAAACGCATGGCGGAGATGATTCAGGCGGACTGGGCGAAGGTGGGAGTACAGACCAAAATCGTCACCTACGAATGGGGCGAGTACCTGAAGCGGGTGAAGGGCGGCGAGCATCAGGCCGCGTTGATGGGCTGGACTACGGCGACCGGCGATCCGGACAATTTCTTTGGTCCGCTCTTTACCTGCACCTCGGCGAACGGCGGTTCAAACTCGGCCAAATGGTGCTACAAGCCGTTTGATGACATCATCGCCGAGGCAAAATCGATAACCGATCATGACAAACGCGTGGCGCTGTATAAGCAGGCTCAGCAGATGATGCACGATCAGATGCCCGCGGTGATGATCGCCCATTCCACGATTTTTGAACCGGTTCGTAAGGAAGTCACGGGGTACGAAATCGACCCGTTTGGCAAACATATCTTCTGGCAGGTTGATATAAAACCATGATTTTTCACTGCCCGTCGCATGGCGGGCAGACTTTTCGCAAATTGTGCTCCCGGCATCATTTTTTGTCACAACAAACCCGCCTGACTTTTGCTATAACTTCAAATGCATACTTGCAGATAACATGGAAAACCATCATGCGTACTCACACTTTTTTTAAAGTTGCAGTGCTTTCTGGTCTGTTGGCGCTGGCGGGGTGTTCATCCAAGGTCGCCGCGCCTGAACAATACTCCGGCTTTTTGAAAGATTACTCAGGCTTGCAGCAAACGACATCCGCAACGGGTAAACCAACCCTGCGTTGGGTCGATCCTTCTTATAACGAAGCAAATTACGACAGTATCATCTGGACGCCGATTACCTATTATCCGGCACCTAAACCGACCACCCAGATTGGTCAACGTACGCTTGATGAGCTGTTAAATTACACCAATAACAAAATGAAAACCGCGATTGGCCAACGTAAGCCAATTGTGACGACGCCGGGCAAACACAGCCTGATTTTCCGCGGGGCGATCACCGGGGTGAGCTCGCAGAAAGAAGGTCTGCAGTTCTATGAAGTGGTGCCTGTTGCGCTGGTGGTGGCAGGTACGCAGATGGCAACCGGCCATCGCACCATGGATACCCATCTCTTTTTCGAGGGTGAGTTGATTGATGCGGCGACGAACAAACCGGTAATCAAGGTTGTTCGTAAAGGTGAAGGTAAAGAGCTGAACAACGAAAATTCACCAATGACCTTCGCGACGCTGAAGCAGGTTGTTGATGACATGGCGACGGACGCCACCATGTTTGATGTGCATAAAACAGCGAAATAATCATATACGGCCTGCAAGTGCAGGCCGTTTTTTTATGCCGTACGCAGGCGTCTGAACCAGGTTTCCGGTCTGGTAAACATCACCATATTCCCGCCCAGAATCAGCAGTAACCCGATAATGCCGTTAATGTGCCAGACGTAGCCTTCATACACCGTGGAGATGGACAGCGCCACCAGCGGGAAGAGCAGCGTACTGTAGGCCGCTTTGCCCGGACCAATGCGTCCGACCAGGGTGAAGTAGGCGCCAAAGGCAATCACCGAGCCAAACAGGGCCAGATAGACCAGCGCCCCCATGTAGCTCATCGTCCATTGCGGCGCGAAGCTGTCGCCTCTGAACAGCGCGATGCAGCCCATCACCAGCGTGCCGTAGAGCATCGCCCACGCGTTGGTGGTCATCGTCTCTAGCCCTCTGCGCTGATGCCGCATGCTGATCATGTTGCCCAGCGAGAAGCCGTAGGTCCCGAGTGCGGAAAGGCCAATGCCAGTCAGCAGCGATACGCTCCAGCCGCTGGCCAGCAGATCGTCCCAGAAGAGGGTGATGATCCCCACCAGACCCAGGGCGGCCGCTGTCCAGAAACGCGCGGGTGGACGCTGTCCGAAGAAAATAAAACTGTTGATGGCGTTATAGAGCACCGCCATGGAAAATATCACTGACTCCAGGCCGGTATTGATATGCGCCGCTGCCGTGTAAAAGCACCAGAAGTTGAAGCAAAACACGCAGCATCCTTGCAGCACGCAGAACAGATGATCCCGCAGCGCCAGTTTACGCAGGCGGCCAAGCGCCAGGAGCACCACCATCATCGTGGCGCTGGCCAGCGCAAAACGCCAGAAAATGGACACCGGGGCCGCCACAGGACCCTGCTGCAGGAAAATTGCAATCCAGGTGGTTCCCCAGATAACCACCACCAGTCCGTATAACAATGCGTTCATGTTGTCTCTCTTCTCAAACCACGGAAACCCACAGTATGGCGACGAGGGCGTTGACAGGCTTTCACCGTCCTGCGGCGGACTTGCAAAATCTTGCGCTTTTTTCTGTTCCGGGGTCTGGCAACGTGAAGCAACAATTCTTAGACTGACATTCTGATTCACAGACGCGCTAACGGTTATGTCACACGCTTACGATACCTTTGAAACGCTCCGCCAACAGAACGCCGTGCTGCGGGAAACCGTTGCGCTCAATTCCGGTATCCAGCTGGCGGCGTGGTACAACAAGCGCGACACGATCACCGTAAAAAGCAATCATCACACCCTGAGCCTGTACGTGGCGGACGGTTATGAGAGCTATCAAAAAACGCCGGGCGGCTGGAAAAACGGCGGCGGGCCGGATCGTTTTTGTCTGATGCCGAAAGAGAGTGAATCGACGTGGGATATTCGCGATGACCTGTCGTTTGTCCACCTCTACTGCACCGATGACCATCTGCGCGATGTGGGTGAAAAAATCTGGGACAAACGCCCGCTGTCGTTGACGCTGGATGAAAAAATCTTTGGCAGCGATGCAAAAATCACTGCGCTCTATCGTCAGTTTTTGCTCGGCTGTGACTGGCAGCAAAAAGCCAACCAGCTGACGCTCAGCACGGCCTCGACGCTGCTGCTGACCCATCTGCTGCAGAACTATTCGAATGTGCAGTGGAAACTGCCGGTGGTCACCGGCGGGCTATCGCCGTTTGTGCTGCGCAACGTGCTGGCCTTTATCGAAGAGAACCTTGCTCAGCCGCTCACGCTGGCTGAACTGGCGGCGCAGGCCGCGCTCAGTGAGTACCATTTTGCCCGCATGTTCCGTCAGTCGACGGGGCTGGCACCGCACCAGTACGTGATGCAGCGCCGCATGGAGAAAGCCAAAACGCTGGTGCAGCATACGGCGACGCCGCTGACGGATATTGCACTCGCCTGTGGATTTAACTCCGCCAGCCACTTCAGCAACCGCTTTCGCAGCGTGATGGGGATGACGCCTTCACAGCTACGCGCGGCGAAGGCGTGATAAAACGGCGAAGCACACGCCTCCCAGCACCAGCCCCCAGAATGCAGAGCCAATCCCGAGCAGCGTCACGCCGCTGGCGGTCATCAGAAACGTGACAATCGCCGCGTCACGCTCCGTTTCGTTATGCAATGCCTGATACAAACTCCCGCTGATGGTGCCCAGCAGCGCCAGGCCTGCCAGCGTCTGGATCCAGCTCGGCGGCAGAGCCGCCATCAGCCCGGTAAGGGATCCCCCGAATACGCCCGCCAGCAGGTAAAAACCGCCTGCCGCCATCGCTGCCAGCCAGCGTTTACTGGCATCCGGATGCGCATCCGGGCTCTGGCAAATGGCTGCGGTAATGGCTGCAATGCAGATGGAGTAGACGCCGAAAGGCGAAAGCAGCAGCGCCAGCCCGCCGGTCGCGATCATCAGCGGAGATACCGCCAGCGGATAGCCCGACGCTTTCATCGTGGCGACACCGGGCGCATTTTGCGACGCCATGGTCACGAGGAAAAAGGGCAAGCCGATACTGACCAGACTGGTGAGGCTAAACGCCGGTGCAATAAACTGTGGCATGACGAGGGAAAGGGTGAGTCGATTTGTGACAACGTCACCGCCCGCCCAGGCCACCACGCTCCCTGTTATCAGAGTCGCCACAATGGCGTAGCGTGGCGCCAGCGCTTTGGCGACCAGCCATGCCGCAATCATGCTGCCGCACAGCAGAAAATGGCCGTCAAGGTGACTGAACGTCTGCAGGCCAAAGCGCAGCAATACGCCTGCCAGCATCGCGGCGGCAAGCGAATGGGGAATGAGTTTCATCAGGCGGGCGAAGAGTCCGGTCAGGCCGCACAGTAAGATCAGCCCATTGGCGAAAATGAAAATACCGATGGTTTCTGCAAGCGTTATCCCGTGCAGACTGGTAGCCAGTAGCGCCGCGCCGGGGGTTGACCAGGCGGTTAGCACCGGGGCTTTATACCACCATGACAGGGCGAGCGTACTGATCCCCATGCCGAACCCCAGTGCGGTCATCCAGCCGGCGATCTGCTGTGGGCTGGCGCCTGCCGCGGCAGCAGCCTGCCAGATGATGGCGGCCGAGCTGGCATAACCGACCAGAACGGCAACAAATCCGGCAAGAATGGCGGGAAAAAGAGGGGCTGACTGGCGCATAATATCTCCGTTGTGCGTTATAACGTCCGCAATAAGGTAGCACTGTGCGTTATAGCGTACAAGTGGTATGCTTACCCCCTCGGGAGGAAACATGGAAATCACACAACATCTTGCTACAACACTCAAGACGCAGCGCCAGGCGCGCGGCTGGAGCCTGTCAAAGCTGGCAGAAGAGACGGGGGTGTCAAAAGCCATGCTGGGACAGATCGAGCGTAATGAATCCAGCCCAACGGTGTCGACGCTGTGGAAAATTGCCACGGGGCTAAACATCCCGTTCTCGGCGTTTATCACGCCGGAGGCAGACCGGCAGGCGGTGTTCGACCCGCAGCAGCAGGCGATGGTGGTGAAGCCGCTGTTCCCGTGGGATGAGACGCTGAAGTTCGATCATTTCTCCATCACCCTGGCGCCCGGCGCCCTGAGTGAATCCACGCCGCACGAGGCGGGGGTGATTGAACACGTGGTGGTGATAAGCGGTGAACTGGAGATGAAAATTGACGGCGAATGGCGAACCCTTTACCCCGACCAGGGCGTGCGTTTTGCCGGGGATAAACCGCATGCCTACCGCAACAGCAGCAGCCGACCGGTGCATTTTCACTCCCTGATTCATTATCCCCGCTAAAGGCTCGCAAAACTGTTTCGCTGATGCATACTTCTGACTACAATAGCCGCCATTTTGACCATAACGGATAACGACGAAGTATGCGCCTGCAATCCCATCATCTTGAACTTTTAAGCCCGGCCCGCGATGCCGCCATCGCCCGTGAAGCGATCCTTCATGGGGCTGATGCCGTCTACATTGGCGGTCCTGGCTTCGGTGCCCGCCATAACGCCAGCAACAGCCTGAGCGATATTGCCGAGCTGGTGCCGTTCGCCCACCGTTTTGGGGCGAAAGTGTTCGTGACCCTGAACACCATTCTGCATGATGATGAACTGGAGCCTGCGCAACGTCTGATCACCGATCTCTACCAGACCGGCGTGGATGCCCTGATTGTTCAGGACATGGGCGTACTGGAGCTGGATATTCCGCCAATTGAACTGCACGCCAGTACCCAGTGCGATATTCGCACCGTGGAGAAGGCGAAGTTTCTCTCCGATGCGGGCTTTTCCCAGATCGTGCTGGCGCGCGAGCTGAACCTGAATCAAATCCGCGATATTCACCAGGCGACGGATGCCACCATTGAGTTCTTTATCCACGGTGCGCTGTGCGTGGCGTATTCCGGGCAGTGCAATATCTCCCACGCGCAGACTGGCCGCAGCGCCAACCGCGGTGACTGCTCTCAGGCCTGCCGTCTGCCGTATACCCTGAAAGACGATCAGGGCCGCGTGGTCGCCTTCGAAAAACACCTGCTGTCCATGAAGGACAACGATCAAACCGCCAACCTGGGCGCGCTGATTGATGCCGGTGTACGTTCCTTCAAGATTGAAGGTCGCTACAAAGACATGAGCTACGTGAAGAACATTACCGCCCATTATCGTCAGATGCTGGACGCCATTATTGAAGATCGCGGTGACCTGGCGCGCGCGTCTGCCGGTCGCACCGAGCATTTCTTTATTCCGTCGACGGATAAAACCTTCCACCGCGGCAGCACGGACTACTTCGTCAATGCCCGTAAAGGCGATATTGGCGCGTTTGATTCACCGAAGTTTATCGGTTTACCGGTGGGTGAGGTGCTGAAGGTCGCCAAAGATTATCTCGACGTGTCGGTGACCGAACCGCTGGCGAACGGGGATGGTCTGAACGTGATGATCAAACGAGAAGTCGTGGGCTTCCGTGCTAATACGGTGGAAAAGACCGGTGAAAACCGCTATCGCGTCTGGCCAAACGAGATGCCTGCCGATCTCTATAAAGCACGACCTAACGCCGCGCTGAACCGTAACCTTGACCACAACTGGCAGCAGGCGCTGCTGAAAACCTCCAGCGAGCGTCGCATTGCGGTGGATATCGAGTTAGGTGGCTGGGAAGAGCAGCTGATCCTGACCATGACCTGTGAAGACGGCATCAGCGTCACGCATACTCTCGACGGTCTGTTTGAGGTGGCGAACAATGCAGAAAAAGCCCTCAACAGCCTGAAGGATGGCGTGGCGAAGCTGGGACAGACCATTTACTATGCGCGCAACGTTGCGGTAAATCTGCCGGATGCGCTGTTCGTGCCAAATAGTCTGCTGAACCAGTTCCGCCGGGAAACGGCAGAGATGCTGGATGACGCGCGACTGGCGAATTATCCCCGCGGCAGCCGTAAGGCGGAAACCGTGCCAGCGCCCGTTTACCCCGAGTCGCATTTATCGTTCCTGGCGAACGTGTATAACCATAAAGCGCGCGAGTTTTATCATCGCCACGGCGTGCAGTTAATTGATGCTGCCTATGAGGCGCACGAAGAGAAGGGTGATGTGCCGGTGATGATCACCAAACATTGTCTGCGTTTTGCCTTTAATCTTTGCCCGAAACAGGCGAAAGGCAATATTAAGAGCTGGAAAGCTACGCCAATGCAGCTGGTGAATGGCGACGAGGTGCTGACCCTCAAATTTGATTGTCGTCCGTGTGAAATGCACGTTATTGGCAAAATGAAAAACCATATTTTCAAAATGCCGCCACCGGGCAGTATTGTTGCCTCCGTGAGCCCCGACGAACTGATGAAAACCCTGCCGAAACGTAAGGGTAATTAATTAACGAAAGTGAGTACCCGGTTTGCGCGATTTTTGCCACAGGTGATGTTCGCGCAAACCCTCTGCTGATTCCTCCGCTGCGCTGCGTAATTCATCACTGTCTGCCTCGTGCCGGAGTTGATGATCAACATTCTTAACCCACAAATATTCATGGCCTTTGTGTCCCGCCATCAGCTGGCCGGAAAACAGGGCGCAGACCAGCATCATAAGCGTTAACCCCTTTTTGAACATGGACTTCCCCTTCAATAAAAATGCCACGCTAGCATGAACGTAGTTTCGTAGGGTTATTATTGGCATTTTCAAATTAGCGCAAAGAATATGTCATGTTGCGCGAACAGGATATATTTTGCGCGTAGTGAGATTTTTCCTAAAAAAGAATTATCTTTGTCATACCCTAAAATTTGGTATCAAAATATGGCAGAGGTTTAAGGATTAATCTTATATAATAAGATTTCTCTGACAAAGGAATGGATCTGATTCAATGAAAAAAGTCATGTCAATAGCGCTTCTGGTGGTTGCCGTTGGGGCTGTTGTAGGTATGAACGTTAACTGGAGTGGCGAACCGGATTATATTCAGTCAGCGGAAGCTCGGGTCGGTTCTTATTTAACCAGCGACTACGGACGCGTGGCGTGTAATAGCAAGCAAATTGATGACGAGCGTTGGGAATTAGGGTGTACCAATTCGTCGAAAAGTAAAACATTCCAGTTTGCTGTTTTCTCAGCAGATAAAGCACCGTATGGCGTCTCGCGTCCATTCTATCTGGAAGCGATTAACGATGATGCAAAACAGAGCGCGGAACAGGGCCTGATGCGCTACCTGCAAATTAATACCAAAGCGGGTTAATGGCTCTGTTTAGCTTTTGTTGAGTTCAGGCATGTTAGGTTGTTATTGATCCGCTGCCCGGCATGGAGTGTCGGGACGTAGACATGAAAATACAAATCTATCCATGCAAGCATTTACCGCCAGATTATGGCGGTTTTTTTTTGCCTGCGAACCGGCCATCAGCGTGGCGGGCGGGCAAACTGTTTACGGTACTGGGCAGGGGAAAGCGCGAACTGCTGGCGGAAATGGTGACGCAGGGTCGCTGCCTGTCCAAATCCGGTTTGTTCAGCAATGCTGTCGATGCTGAGACGGCTGCTCTCAAGATAATCTTTCGCCCGTAACAGTCGTTCATTAAGCAGCCAGCGCGCAGGCGTGGTGCCTGTGGCAGCCTGAAAGCGGCGCAGAAAGGTGCGCTGGCTCATGCCGACGCGACGCGCCAGCGAATCCACGCTGTGAGAAATGCTCAGGTGATTGTGCAGGAAGTCGAACAACTGTCCCAGACGCTGGCTCTCCCGCAGCTGTGCCACCGGGCGACTCAACTGCTGCGGCTGGGAGCCATCCCGGTGGGGAGGGATCACCAGACGGCGCGCGACGCTGTTGGCGGTTTCCATACCGTAATCCCGTCGCACCACGTGCAAACAGAGATCGATGCCTGCCGCGCTTCCTGCAGAGGTCAGAATATCGCCTTCATCCTGATACAACACATCCTCGACCACGCCGATCGCCGGATAACGGGCTTTCAGCGCCTCAATATAGCGCCAGTGGGTGGTGGCTTTATGCCCGTTCAGCAGACCCGACGCGGCCAGAACAAACACCCCGGAACAGATAGAAAGCAGCTGGCAACCGCGTGCATTGGCCCGGCGTAAGGCCTCGCAGAGCGCCGCGGGAACAGGCGCATCCATCCCTCGCCAGCCCGGCACAACGATCAGGTCTGCCGATTCCAGCAGATCAAGCCCCCCGTCGGTCAGGATGCGGATCCCACCGGTTGCCCGAAGCTCACCGTCATCAATGCCCGCCACCGCAAAACGATACCATTCGTCGCCCAGCTCGGGACGTGGCAAACCGAAGATTTCCACCGCCACGCCAAATTCAAAGGTACACAAACCGTCATAGGCCAGTACCACCACCAGCGGGCGGGAAACCTGTCTTAAGTTTGTCATCTTTTTGCTGTTTTCTGGCATAAGCGGACGCATTCACGTGATCAATTTCTGGATAGAGTAGTGTTAACACAAACGCCAAAGATGAGGAAGGATCATGAGTTATGTTACTGAATTTCCGGCTGCCGAGCCGCAGGAAGCCGTTACCCATTTTCTGCGTCGCCTGAGCGTCGAAACGGACTGTGCCGATGTGCACCATGCGCTGACGAATAACGAGCAGGACTTTGTGTTGCTGCATGTTGTCGGGAAACCTGAGCAGTTTGCCCGTCGTCATGTGCCCGGCGCGATACATATGCCCTGGAGCCAGATCACCGAGGCGCGCATGGCGCAGTGGCCGGCCGATACGCTGTTCGTGGTGTATTGCGCGGGGCCGCACTGTAACGGCGCGGACAGAGCCGCGCTGAAGCTGGCGCGTCTCGGATTGCCGGTGAAAATCATGATTGGCGGCATCACCGGCTGGAAGGACGAACAGTACGCGTTCGCCAGTAGCGAAACCGCTGCCGTGCTGTGAACATGAATAAATTTCAACTGTCGTGAAATTTTCTCGTTTGCCGGGATACAGCAGGTATGTCATCTTTTTTGGACATTTAGACATCCAGAAGTCTAAAGATTCAAGAGATGAATTATCACTGCTGGCAATTATCGCCGGCAGACAGAGGAGATTTCCATGCAGCGACAGCACGCCCCATACCGCGCCGATGTAGTCGGCAGTTTTTTACGCCCGGATGCCATCAAACTGGCTCGCCAGCAGTTTGCCCGCGGTGAGATTGATGCCGGGCAGCTTCGCGCGGTGGAAGATGACGCGATCCGCCAGGTGGTCGAACAGCAGTGCGCCTGCGGCCTGCACGTGGTCACCGACGGTGAGTTCCGTCGCGCCTGGTGGCACTTCGATTTCTTCGATGGTCTGCAGGGGGTTGAGCGTTACGATTCACAGCAGGGCATTCAGTTCAACGGCGTGCAGACCAAAGCGCACGGCGTGCGCGTCACCGGCAAGCTGGGCTTTGGCGATCATCCGATGCTGGAAGACTTCCGCTATCTGAAAAGCATCAGCGGCAACGCGCAGCCAAAAATGACCATTCCCAGCCCGAGCGTGCTGCACTTCCGTGGCGGTCGCAAAGACATCGATGCGACGGTCTATCCTGATCTGAATGACTATTTTGACGATCTGGCCACCACCTGGCGCGACGCCATCCGGGCATTTTATGATGCAGGCTGTCGCTATCTGCAACTGGATGATACCGTCTGGGCCTACCTCTGTTCGGATGACCAGCGTCGTCAGATCCGCGAGCGCGGGGAAGATGCCGATGAGCTGGCGCGTACCTATGCACGCGTGCTGAACAAGGCGCTGGAAGGAAAACCAGACGATTTGACCATCGGTCTGCATGTCTGTCGCGGTAACTTCCGCTCCACCTGGATTTCCGAAGGCGGCTATGAGCCGGTGGCCCAGGTGCTGTTCGGCACGGTGAACGTCGATGCCTTCTTCCTGGAGTACGACAATGACCGTAGCGGTGATTTCGCACCGCTGCGCTTTGTCCGCCCGGGCAAGCAGCAGGTGGTACTTGGGCTGATCACCACCAAAAATGGTGAGCTGGAAAACCCTGAAGGGGTGAAGGCGCGCCTGGAGGAGGCGGCCAGATACGTGGCAAAAGAGCAGATCTGCCTCAGCCCGCAGTGCGGTTTTGCCTCCACCGAAGAGGGCAACACCCTGAGTGAAGCCCAGCAGTGGGACAAAGTGCGTCTGGTCACACAGATCGCCAGCGAAGTCTGGTAATTCCGTTGTGACAGCGCTGCATTATAAAAGTGCAGCGCTGTACCATTCTGAGTCGTTCTCTTTACATCCCGCGTTACACATCCTGCAATAGCACGTTATTCATCCTGGCATCCTTTTTGCTCCTGTTTCGCTGAGACATTTTTCCGCGTCCATGCCGTAACGGACGTCTTCGCACAGCGTTCTTTTTCAGGAGTGAAAATATGCACCGTCGTACATTATTAAAAGCCTTCGCGTTGTCTGCGTCAGTCGTTGCTATGGGGATGAGTTTTGGCGCACAGGCGGCCGATACCATCAAAGTGGGGATTATGCATTCGCTCTCCGGCACGATGGCGATCTCAGAAACGCCGCTGAAAGATGTCGCCCTGATGACGATTGACGAGATCAACGCCAAAGGCGGGGTGCTGGGTAAAAAACTGGAGCCAGTGGTGGTTGACCCGGCCTCTAACTGGCCGCTGTTTGCCGAAAAAGCGCGTCAGCTGCTGAGCCAGGATAAAGTGGCCGTGGTGTTTGGCTGCTGGACCTCGGTGTCACGTAAATCCGTACTGCCGGTATTTGAGGAACTGAACGGTCTGCTGTTCTATCCGGTGCAATACGAAGGCGAAGAGATGTCGCCGAACGTCTTCTATACCGGTGCGGCGCCAAACCAGCAGGCCATTCCGGCGGTGGAGTACCTGATGAGCGAAGACGGCGGTAGCGCTAAACGCTTCTTCCTGTTGGGCACGGATTATGTCTACCCGCGAACCACCAACAAGATCCTGCGCGCCTTCCTGCACTCCAAAGGCGTGGAAGACAAAGATATCGAAGAGGTCTACACCCCGTTCGGACACAGTGACTACCAGACCATCGTCGCCAACATCAAGAAATTCTCCGCAGGCGGTAAAACCGCGGTGGTCTCCACCATCAACGGCGATTCTAACGTCCCGTTCTACAAAGAACTGGCTAACCAGGGGCTGAAAGCAACCGATGTCCCGGTGGTGGCGTTCTCCGTTGGCGAAGAGGAGCTGCGCGGGATTGACACCAAACCGCTGGTCGGCAACCTGGCCGCGTGGAACTACTTCGAGTCCGTTGATAACCCGACCAACCAGGCCTTCGTGGCGGACTATAAAGCCTATGCCAAAGCCCATAAGCTGCCTAACGCCGATACCGTAGTCACCAACGACCCGATGGAAGCCACCTATGTTGGGATCCACATGTGGGCGCAGGCGGTAGAGAAAGCAGGCACCACCGACGTGGATAAAGTGCGCGCGGCCATGGCCGGACAGTCCTTTAAGGCACCCTCCGGCTTTACGCTCACCATGGATGCCACCAACCATCACCTGCATAAGCCGGTCATGATCGGTGAAATCGAAGGTAACGGTCAGTTTAACGTGGTCTGGCAGACGGAAGAGCCGGTACGCGCCCAGCCGTGGAGCCCGTTCATCGCCGGGAATGATAAAAAGCCCGATCAGCCGATGAAGACCGCCAGCAACTAAGCCATTACTGCAGGGAGAAAAGTCATGAACGCCATGCGCATGATGATCGCTATTGTATGGCTTACCGGACTGCTGCCAGGGATGGCGCAGGCATCGGATGCCGATCAATTTGTTGCCGCCAGCCGCAGCCAGCAGGCGGATATGCTGACCCGCTGGGCTCTCGCGCCGGATGCCGCAAGATTGCCGTTACTGCAGGCGCTGCAAAACGAAAATCTGTTTGCCGACAGCCAGAAACATGCCTTTGCGCGACGCAATGGCGAGATGGTGGCGCTGGGAGATTTCCCTGCTGCAGAAGGGCAAACCAAAGCAGTACGCCTGACCAACCGTCTGCGGGTGCTGGCCGCCACGGCCAACGCTACGCATCAGCTTATCAGTGACAACGTCACGCAGCGGCGTGCCGCCGCGCGCCAGTTACAGCGGGATGCGCAGCCGGAAATGATCGGCCTCCTGCAAACGCGGGTAAGCAGTGAAACGGACGATGTGGCGCGCCAGTCGCTGCTGCTGGCGCTGGCTAATCTCCAGCTCGCCAGCCCACAGGCTGACGTGCGTCTTCAGGCTATTGAACGGCTCGGGCAATCTGACGACCCGGACGTGCCATCCCGACTCATGCCATATACCCAGACGCAAACCGAACCGGATGCCCGCGTGCGTGCCGCCGCCGGGGAGAGCCTGAGCCAAATTCAGCACCGTCTGATGTGGGGCGATCTCCTCGGGCAGGCGTTTATGGGGCTGTCGCTGGGCTCGGTCCTGCTGCTGGCGGCGCTGGGGCTGGCGATCACCTATGGGCTGCTGGGTGTCATCAACATGGCGCACGGCGAGATGCTGATGCTTGGGGCGTACGCCACGTGGATGGTTCAGCAGATCATGGCCAGCGTCACGCCTCAGTGGCTGGCGCTGTATCCGGTCGTCGCGCTGCCTGTTGCCTTCTGCCTGACCGCAGGCATCGGGATGATCCTTGAACGCACCGTGATCCGCCATCTCTACGGTCGTCCGCTGGAGACATTACTCGCCACCTGGGGTATCAGCCTGATGCTGATTCAGCTGGTACGCATGACGTTTGGCGCACAAAACCTGGAGGTGGCAAACCCGGCCTGGCTGTCAGGCGGGGTGCAGGTGTTTGCCAACCTGACGCTACCGTGGAACCGCATTGTGGTATTGGGCTTTGTGCTGATGGTGCTGTTCTTCACCTGGCTGGTCCTGAATAAAACCCGTCTCGGCCTGAACGTGCGTGCGGTAACGCAAAACCGCAGCATGGCGGCCTGCTGCGGGGTGCCGACCGGACGTGTCGATATGCTGGCGTTTGGTCTGGGCTCCGGCATTGCCGGTTTAGGCGGCGTGGCGCTCTCCCAGCTGGGCAACGTCGGGCCGGAACTGGGCCAGGGTTACATTATCGACTCCTTCCTGGTGGTGGTTCTTGGTGGCGTTGGACAATTGGCAGGGAGCGTGGCGGCGGCGTTTGGCCTTGGGATCTTCAACAAAATTCTTGAGCCGCAGATGGGGGCCGTGCTGGGCAAAATCGTCATTCTGGTGGCCATTATTCTGTTTATTCAGAAACGTCCGCAGGGATTGTTTGCGCTGAAAGGGAGGGTCACTGACTGATGAGCCAGCCACTTACCTTAAAACTGGCGCGAAAAGCGCCACGCACAACGCAGATTGCAGGCAGCCTGCTGGTGGCGTGTTTGCTTATATTGCCGTTCTTTGCGATGTTGCCCGCCACCCATCCGCTGGCGCTGTCGACCTGGATGCTGACGCTGCTCGGCAAAATCCTGTGCTACGCCATCGTTGCGGTGGCGCTCGATCTGGTATGGGGATATGCCGGTATGCTCTCGCTGGGCCACGGGATCTTCTTCGCCCTGGGCGGATACGCCATGGGGATGTACCTGATGCGCGAGGCCGCGGGTGATGGGCTGCCCGCATTTATGTCGTTTCTCTCCTGGAGCGAACTGCCGTGGTTCTGGTGGGGAACCCAGCACTTTGCCTGGGCGCTGGTACTGATTGTGATGGTGCCGGGGCTGCTGGCGCTGGTGTTTGGCTGGTTTGCCTTTCGCTCAAAAATCAAAGGGGTTTATTTCTCGATCATGACGCAGGCCCTGACGTACGCGGGAATGTTGCTGTTCTTTCGCAACGAAACCGGGTTTGGTGGCAATAACGGTTTTACCGGTTTTACCACGTTGCTGGGGTTCTCCATCACCGCGACCACGACCCGTATCGCGCTGTTTCTGGCGACCGTCATGTTGCTGCTCCTCACGCTTGGCATCGGCTTTGCCCTCGCCAGAAGCAAGTTTGGCCGTATTCTCACCGCCGTGCGCGACGCTGAAAACCGCCTGACGTTTTGCGGCTACGATCCGAAGGGATTTAAACTGCTGGTATGGACGCTTTCCGCCGTGCTGTGTGGCCTGGCGGGAGCGCTCTATGTGCCGCAGGTCGGGATTATTAACCCCGGTGAAATGTCGCCGACCAACTCCATTGAAGCCGCCATCTGGGTGGCGCTGGGCGGCCGCGGCACGCTGGTTGGCCCGGTCATTGGCGCGGCGCTGGTGAACGGCGCGAAGAGTTTCTTCACCGTCGCAATGCCGGAATACTGGCAGCTGTTTCTCGGGCTGATTTTTATTGCGGTTACGCTGTTTTTACCGCGCGGCGTCTATGGCCTGTTTCGTAAGGGAGAGAAATAATGCAGCCAGCAGAAGGATTATTCACTCGCCAGCTGCCCGGGGATCGCTATCGCGAGCAGACGGACCCGGTGCTGCAGCTGGATAAGATCAACGTCAACTTCGATGGGTTTCAGGCGCTGACGGATCTCACGCTGAACATCGGCGTGGGAGAATTGCGCTGCGTGATTGGGCCAAACGGCGCGGGAAAAACCACGCTGATGGACGTGATCACCGGCAAAACGCGGCCAAAAAGCGGTAAAGCCGTTTATGACCAGTCGGTAGATCTGACCCAGCTTGAGCCAGCCGCCATTGCGCGCCAGGGGATTGGCCGCAAGTTTCAGAAACCGACGGTATTTGGGGCGCTGACGGTATGGGAAAACCTTGAGATTGCCATGAAAACCGACAAGTCCGTCTGGGCAAGCCTGCGGGCCAAACTCAACGGCGAACAGCGCGATCGTATTGATGAGATGCTGGTCCTGCTGCGGCTCGCCGGTGAACGCGACCGCCGCGCCGGACTGCTTTCGCACGGACAAAAACAGTTCCTCGAGATCGGAATGCTGCTGGTCCAGGATCCGCATCTGCTGTTGCTGGACGAACCCGCCGCCGGGATGACGGACGCGGAGACCGAGTACACCGCCGAGCTTTTCCGGACCCTGGCAGGCAAGCACTCGTTGATGGTGGTTGAGCATGACATGGGGTTTGTTGAAACCATTGCCGATCGCGTGACCGTACTGCATCAGGGACAGGTGCTGGCAGAAGGCTCGCTTCGCGAGGTGCAGGCCAACGAGCAGGTAATTGAAGTCTATCTGGGACGCTAAGGAGCTTTGATGTTACAGGTTAACGAACTGAATCAATACTACGGTGGAAGCCATATTCTGCGCGGCGTGAGCTTTGAGGCTATCACCGGCGAAGTGACCTGCCTGCTGGGGCGCAATGGCGTGGGTAAAACCACGCTGCTGAAGTGTCTGATGGGGCTGATCCCGGCGAAAACGGGTGAGGTTATCTGGCAGGGGAAAAAGATCACCCACAGCAAGCCGCACCAGCGGGTGCAGTCTGGCGTGGCGTATGTACCGCAGGGACGTGAGATTTTCCCGCGCTTAACCGTGGAAGAGAATCTGCTCATGGGGCTCTCGCGCTTCTCAGCCCGCGAAGCAAAACATGTCCCGGAGGAAATCTGGCAGCTTTTCCCGGTATTAAAAGAGATGAAGCATCGACGCGGAGGCGATCTCTCTGGCGGACAACAGCAGCAGCTGGCGATAGGTCGCGCCCTGGCGAGCCGTCCGCGGCTGCTGATCCTCGATGAACCTACCGAAGGCATTCAGCCCTCGGTAATCAAAGAGATTGGCCACGTGATCCGCCAGCTTGCAGACCGGGGGGACATGGCGATCCTGCTTGTGGAGCAGTTTTATGACTTTGCGGCAGCGCTGGCAGATAGCTATCTGCTCATGTCTCGCGGCACCATTATCCAGCGAGGACGGGGAGAAAACATGGAGCAGGAGGGCGTTCGCGGACAGGTTGCGATCTGAAATGTTATAATATAACATCCTCATTCTTATAAAAACGGAGTGAGGATACTGTTGTGGCTGCACATATTGGAAAATTTGCGATGACTCTGGGGGCGCTGCTGGTCAGCGGCCAGCTGTTTGCCCACTCACACGGTCACCAGATGACCGAAGCGGAGCAAAAGGCGGCAAACGGCGTGTTTGCGGACAAAGATGTTAAGGACCGGAAACTGTCCGACTGGGACGGCACCTGGCAGTCCGTTTATCCCTTCCTGCTGGATGGCTCGCTGGATCCGGTTTTCAGAAAGAAGGCGCAGAAGGACAATAAAACGTTCGACGAGATCAAAGCCTATTACCGCACGGGGTACGCCACCGATGTGGAGGCTATCGGCATCGAAAATAACGTCATGGAATTCCACAAAGGTAAAGAGGTCAGCCGCTGTCAGTATGATTACAGCGGCTACAAAATTCTGACCTACGCGTCAGGCAAAAAAGGTGTTCGCTATCTGTTTGAGTGTAAGGACGCGGGCAGCAAGGCACCGAAGTTTGTTCAGTTCAGCGACCACACCATTGCGCCAAAAGCCTCATCCCACTTCCACATCTTTATGGGCAATACCTCCCACGAGGCACTGCTGAAAGAGATGGATAACTGGCCGACCTATTATCCAAACGAGATGTACAAAGAACAGGTGGTGGAGGAGATGCTGCACCACTAGGCTGTTGCTGTTGCCGGGTGGCGGCTACGCCTTACCCGGCCTGCGATCAGGGTTTTGTAGGTCGGGTAAGCGCAGCGCTACCCGACACGCAATCTTCACGCTTCACGCTCATTCCACGCAGGATCATCAGCCAGGCAATGATGATAGCCGCCATCATAATCATAAACAGCGACCAGTGCGGCAAATGGGTCAGGATGATGCCGGTGATCATCGGGTTGGCCGCCGCGCCGAGCCAGCCCAGCGCCTGAGCGGAGAAGTAGCTTGCTTTCATACCCGGCGGGGCGATGTTGTCGATCAGCATATATTCACCCGGTGCATAAATAATCTCACCCAGCGTAAAGATGGCGGCGGCGATGCCCCAGTAAATCAGGTTTTCTCCGGAGAGCATAAAGCCACCCAACCCCACGATAAAAAACAGGGTGGCGGCCGTCATCAACGGGCGAATATTGCTGGCAGAGATTTTGCGTCCGAGTGCGTACTGCAGCGTTACCACCACGGCGGCGTTGACGGGCAGAACCACGGCGACCACCTTTTCGGCGAAATCACTGTCTGCATGCGCGGCCAGGACATACTGCGAAATACAGCTCGCGAACGACCCGCCGACGTATGACGCGAGCAGGCCAGAGAGCGTATACCAGAACAGCGCGCGGTCTTTCAGCAAAACCGACGGCTGCCACGTTGCCTTCTGCTCCGCGGTATCTAACGCAATGCTTTTTTGCACAAAGAAGTGGATAAACCCCAGCGGCAGGGCGGCACAGAACGCGGCCAGCCAGAACGGCAGCTGCAGGCTGTACATCACCAGAAACGTGCCAAGAGGCGGCCCGATCGTCCAGCCGATGTTCAAAAAACTGTAGTTCAGCGAAAAAACGCGGGCTTTTTCACTGGAGGTCAGCACGTCGGAGAACCAGGCTTTCAGCACCGTCGAGAAAACAGAATAGGCACAGTTGATTAACGAAAAGAACAGCACCACCAGCGTGACGTTATTGACCAGCGGGATCGCCACAAAACCGGCGATAAACGCCACAATCGCGATCAGCATGTAGCGCTTTTTATCGAACTTATCGGCCAGAATGCCAAACCCCAGGCTGAATACCACGCCGATGGTCAAGGCAATGGTCAGGGCATAACCAATATTCTCGACGCTCATGTTAAACACGCGCGTGAGATAAATAGTCATAAACGGCAGCGTAGCGCCACGACCGATGGTTAATAACAATGACGATGCCAGCAGCGCTGCGGTTGAACGCCTGAGAGATGGTTTCATATTCCTGCCCGACAAATGCTTATGCTTTTTTATAGTGTGTCCTAAAAGGAGTATCACGACATAAGAGGCTTGTATAGCGCCCAATTTATCCGTAAGTGCTTCAACTGCCTGCCAGAATTAATGATCTTCTCGCGACGCACTTTTTTCTGTTACCTTGAAGTGTTAACAAATTATTAATAAATCAGGGGCAGGGTATGACGCGTAAAGACGGATTGCTGGCACTGCTGGTGGTCATCGTATGGGGACTTAATTTTGTGGTCATCAAAGTGGGGTTGCATAACATGCCCCCGCTGATGTTGGCCGGTTTGCGCTTTATGCTGGTCGCCTTCCCGGCACTGTTTTTTGTTGCCCGCCCGAAAATCCCGCTAACGCTGCTGCTGGGTTATGGCCTGACCATCAGCTTTGGCCAGTTTGCATTTCTGTTCTGCGCCATTAAGTTCGGTATGCCTGCCGGTCTTGCCTCGCTGGTGCTGCAGGCGCAGGCGTTCTTCACCATCATTCTTGGTGCGTTTGTTTTTGGCGAGCGTTTACAGGGCAAACAGCTGGCGGGGATCACTCTGGCCGTGTTTGGCGTGCTGGTGCTGATTGAGGCCAGCCTGAACGGCCAGCACGTGGCGTTACTGGGCTTTATGCTGACGCTGGCGGCGGGGCTGAGCTGGGCCTGCGGCAATATTTTCAACAAGCTGATCATGCAGCATGAAACACGCCCGCAGGTCATGTCGCTGGTGGTCTGGAGCGCGCTGATCCCGATTGTGCCGTTTATGGTGGCCTCGCTGATTTTTGATGGCCCGGCGGTGATGCTGACGAGTCTGGTTGAAATCGATCTCACCACCATACTGTCACTGGTCTACCTGGCGTTTGTCGCCACCATTATCGGGTACGGGATCTGGGGTTCTCTGCTGGGGCGCTACGAAACCTGGCGCGTGGCGCCGTTATCGCTGCTGGTGCCGGTTGTCGGGCTGGCGAGCGCTGCGATTTTGCTGGACGAAAAGCTGAGTGCATTACAGCTGCTCGGCGCGGTGCTGATCATGGCCGGGCTGTATATCAACGTGTTTGGCTTACGCGTGCGTCGGGCGGCGCGAGTGCGGAATTAGGGCAGAAAAAAGCCCCGCATCGGCGGGGCAAAACGAATCAGAAGCCGTGCTGATTATAATAAGGCACGCCTAATTCGTCGGATTTGTCGCTACCAGACCCCATGTGGTTGAAATCATAAGGGGACTGGCTATGTGCTGACGGCAAAATCATCGTGTCATGATTATTTTGCTGCGTTGCACGAGGGGGTTGCTCCGCGAAGGTCTGGCTGGAAAAGAGCACCAGCAAGGCGAGGGCGGCGGAGGCGGTAACGTTCATGATTTCCTCGGTTACGTCTTTACAGGCGATGATTAACTACAATGTTTTAGCGGATAAAGGTATCGGGATTCACCCGGCACGCTGGTGATACGATACTTATGAGGCGGCACGTCGAAGTAGTTCTTAAACGTACGCGTCAGGGTCTGTTGCGATTCAAACCCGTATCGCTCCGCCAGATAAAGGATCGGTTCATTGCTTTCTTTCAGTTTTTGGGCAATTTCCGTCAGCTTGCGGCTGCGAATATATTGACCTAATGAATGACCGGTCTCTTTTTTAAACATCCGTTGCAGGTGCCATTTGGAGTAACCTGAACGCTCTGACACTTTTTCAAGGGAGAGCGGCGATTCCAGGTTATCTTCGATCCAGTCCAAAATGCTATGAATAGTGATAGCGTCAGTATTGCGTCTGGACATCGTCATACCTCTTTTTCTGTTTACGGCAGTATTTTCTTAAGCAAAAGCTCAAGCGTTGCCACTTCCTCTGCCGTTAAGTTTTTTGTTAGTTCCTGATGCAGTGTTTGTCCTACTAATTGATGACATTGTTCACACATATCCGCACCGTCGCTGGTGAGTGTCACCAGGACGCCGCGCTTGTCATTCGGGTTAGGGCTTCGTTCTATCCATCCTTTACAGACGAGACGATCCAGCATGCGGGTCAGCGCGCCCAGATCGACAGAGAGCACCTTTTTTAACTCAACCGGGGTGATACACACCTGGCAGCGAATGGAGCACAGCACTTTAAACTGCGTTGCGGTGATATCCAGCGGCGACAGATAGTCATTCAGCAGGCGGTCTTTTTTCTGATTAACCAGATGAATAAGACGACCCAGCGGAACAACGTCGTTGAAGATATCACTGGTGCTTTTCACAATGGTTGCCCTGGCAAGTAGTTTAATCACGGCAGATATTATTGCTCAGGCAAGTATAAGTCAACTGAATGGATCTGCGGATGCCACGAATTGCTAAAACGTTTCATGAACTTTTGTTGAGGTCTTTCAAATCATACAGATAACGCAGGGTTATCGTTCCTTTATGAAAATAATCGTTACGTTGCGTGAATGGCTCAATGTCACACTTTCACCCTATAATTGCGGTGATAAACATGGATAAGGACAACGACGCACTATGTTGGATTTGATAAAAGCAATTGGTCTTGGGCTGGTGGTATTACTGCCGTTGGCCAACCCGTTAACGACGGTAGCGCTTTTCCTCGGGCTGGCAGGGAATATGAACAGCGCAGAGCGAAATCATCAGTCGATGATGGCCTCAGTGTATGTGTTCGCCATCATGATGGTGGCTTACTACGCCGGTCAGCTGGTGATGAATACCTTCGGGATCTCCATCCCGGGCCTGCGTATCGCCGGGGGGCTGATTGTGGCCTTTATCGGTTTCCGCATGCTGTTTCCGGCGCAAAAAGCGCATGAATCGCCTGAAGCGAAGAGCAAATCCGAAGAGCTGGAGACCGAACCGAGTGCGAATATCGCCTTTGTACCGCTAGCCATGCCGAGCACGGCAGGGCCAGGTACCATTGCGATGATCATCAGTTCTGCCTCAACGGTACGTGACGGCACTACGTTTCCGGACTGGGTCGTGACCGTAGCGCCACCGCTGATATTTGCACTGATCGGCATTATTGTGTGGGCATCATTGCGCAGTTCCGGGGCAATTATGCGCTGGGTCGGCAAAGGCGGTATCGAGGCGATTTCCCGTCTGATGGGGTTCTTGCTGGTATGTATGGGCGTGCAGTTTATTATTAACGGCGTGCTGGAGATTATTAAGACTTACCACTGAGGTCATTGCCGGGTGGCGGGGCTGACGTTATTACGGGTTTGTAGGCCGGGTAAGCGCAGCGCCACCCGGCACAAACAGACGTCACCCGTGCTGCCCCTGTTCCTCCAGCGCCACCGGCCATTTACGGAAGATCAACACCGACCAGATAAGCGCCACCAGCGCCGGAATGGCCCCCAGATAGCCAATCGCCGACATAGATACGTGCAGAATCACCTGATTGCCCACCAGCGCACCCGCGCCAATTCCCAGGTTAAAAATGCCCGAGAACAGCGACATCGCCACGTCTGTGGCATCCGGCGCGAGGGCCAGCACTTTCACCTGCATCCCGAGACCGATAATCATGATCGCCACACCCCAGAACAGGCTGAGGATCGCCAGCTGGCTTTCACTGCCCGCGGCGGGCATCAGCAGCAGCAGACACGCCAGCAGCAAACCGATGGCGCTGCTCACCAGCGCTGAAGCGTGCTGATTGCCAAGCTTGCCGAAAAGAATACTGCCAATAATGCCCGCCCCGCCAAGGAGCAGCAGGAGAAGGGTGGCAAAATTGCCGCTAAAGCCGGCCACCACCTGAACGAACGGCTCGATATAGCTGTAAGCCGTATAGTGGGCGGTGACCACAATAACGGTAAGCAGATAAATGCTCAGCAGCGCCGGGCGACGCATCAACAGCGGCAGGCTTTTCAGTGAGCCGGAATGTTCGCTTGGCAGCTTCGGCAGCAGTTTTACCAGACACACCAGGGTAACCAGCGCTCCCATGCCAATGGCGAAGAACGTGGTACGCCAGCCGAAGTACTGGCCCACGATACGGCCAATCGGCAGGCCCAGCACCATCGCCAGCGCGGTCCCGGTGGCAATCAGGCTCAGCGCCTGGGCGCGTTTACCCGCCGGTGCCAGCCGGATAGCCAGCGACGCGGTAATCGACCAGAAAACGGCATGCGCAAAGGCGATCCCGACGCGGCTTAACACCAGCACCGTAAAATTCCACGCCAGGAACGACAGCACGTGGCTGGCGATAAACAACGCAAACAGCCCGATCAGTAGCTTACGCCGCTCCATCTGGCTGGTCAGCAGCATAAACGGCAGCGACATCAACGCCACCACCCAGGCGTAAATGGTCAACATAATGCCCACCTGCGCCGTTTCCATCTGGAAACTCTCTGCGATGTCAGACAACAGCCCAACCGGAACAAATTCTGTGGTGTTGAAAATAAACGCGGCAATAGCCAGCGTGACCACGCGTAGCCACGCAACCCTGCGGGAAACTGTGTTCGTTGTCATAGGGATGTCGGAGATTCGTTGCAAAAGAAGAGGAGACGATCTTAAAGCCTTGCACGGCGAAAACTCAACCATTATGTGATGCAGATCTCAATATTTACCTTATGAAAGCGGTAGCCGGAGGCAGGGTTTTCATTGAATATAAAAGAACACTCCAACAAAAACAGGCGGTAAGACAGTGCAGGAGATTGATTTTTATCTGGTCGATGCGTTTAGCAATGTGTCATTTGGCGGAAATCCGGCTGCCGTTTGCCCGCTCAAGGCGTGGCTGCCGGACGAAACGTTACTGAAAATGGCGCAACAGCATAATCAGTCGGAAACCGCATTTTTCGTCTGTACGAAAGGGGGCATTGAGCTACGCTGGTTTACCACGCTGGCCGAAGTTAATCTTTGCGGTCACGCCACGCTTGCTGCGGCGTACGTTCTGTTCAATGAGCTGGACTATCCTGACTCGCGGATCCACTTCGAAACGGCCTCTGGCCGCCTGACGGTGAGCAGGGAGGGGGAGTGGCTGACGCTGGATTTCCCGGCATGTCCAACGCATGAAGAGACGCCCCCGCCGGAGATGCTCGCGGCGCTCGGTATCCGCCGCTACGTTGAAGCCTGCAAAGGCCGCGCATGGGTGGTGGTGCTGGAAGATCGCCAGCAGGTTGAAGCACTCGCACCGACAATTTCAGCCATGACGCCTGGCGAACATAAGGTTGCCGTTACGGCGCGGGGCGACGGGGATTACGATTTCGTCAGCCGCTTTTTCTCCCCCGGCGTTGCCGTCTGGGAAGATCCGGTGACCGGCTCTGCACATACCATGCTCATTCCTTACTGGAGCGAAAAATTGGGTAAAACGACGATGTTTGCCCGTCAGGTTTCCGCGCGGGGCGGCGACGTGCGGTGCGAGCTAAAAGGCTCGCGCGTGCTGATGAGCGGACAGGCGTCATGCTATTTGAAAGGCACAGTTTTTCTGCGCTAGATACCTATAACAACAGAGGAAAAGACAATGCAGGAAATTGATTTTTATCTGGTGGATGCCTTCAGCGACAGGGCGTTTGGCGGCAATGCAGCGGCGGTATGCCCGCTGGAGGAGTGGCTTTCGGATGAGACGCTGCTCAAAATGGCGCAACAGCATAACCAGTCTGAGACGGCGTTTTTCGTACGCACCGACACCGGGTTCGAGCTGCGCTGGTTTACCACGCTGCATGAAATCAACCTCTGCGGCCACGCGACGCTGGCAGCCTCCCACGTGATTTTCGAATACCTCGATTATCCGCATACCGAAATCACCTTCACCACGCGCTTCGTGGGTGAGTTGACGGTGAAACGCAACGGCGACTGGCTGACGCTCAATTTCCCTGCCTGGTCGACCGAGGTGGTCGACAATCCCCCGCCGGGCCTGTTCAGCGCGCTGGGGATAGCCCAGGCTAAAGAGGTCCGCGTCGGACGGGATTACATGGTGGTACTGGAGAGCCAGCAACAGGTAGAGGCCTTAACCCCGGATATTGCAGCGATGGCGCCGCTCGGGAAAATGGTCTGCGTGACGGCACCGGGAGAGGAGTATGACTTCGTCAGCCGCTTCTTCTGCCCGGGCGAAGGGGTACCGGAAGACCCGGTCACCGGATCCGCGCACAGCATGCTGATACCGTACTGGAGCGAGAAGCTGGGCAAAACGTCGATGAACGCCCGCCAGGTTTCATACCGTGGCGGGGATCTGCGCTGCGAACTGAAGGGCGACCGTGTGCTGATTGGCGGCCAGGCGACGCTCTATCTGAAAGGGCGTATCTTCCTGCGCTAGCTGAGCGAGGCGCCGCCGCATATCACCATCTCCTGGCCCGTGATGGCGGCCGCTTCATCGCTGAGCAAGAAATTCACCAGTCCCGCGACCTCTTCTGGCGTGATAAGACGGCCGATGGGCGGACAGGTAGGCGGTGAGCTTTCTCGCCCCGGTGCGTTGAGCATCGGCGTTTGGGTGGCGCCCGGCGCGACCACGTTTGCGGTGATCCCACGCGGGGCCAGTTCCGCCGCCCAGCTTCTGACCATCCCTGTCATCGCCGCCTTGGTGGCAACATACTGCGAGCGACCTGCCGCCCCGCGGGAGGTTCTGCTGCCAATCGCCACAAATCGTCCACCGGCGGTCATAGCGGGCGCGAAATGGTTAAACAGGGCTTCGCAGGCCTGGACGTGCAGTTGCCACAGTGACGCGCTAACCCTGCTTTCCAGTTGCCCCAGTGGGGCGGCGGCCATCATCCCGGCGGCGTGGATCACCGCCTGCGGTGTCGCGATGGCGTGCAGGGCGCTGTTCAGTGCATCAGGGTCGGTGATATCCACGCGTAACCCCGTAAAGCCAGGGGTATCCGGCATCACGGCGCGGCGGCTGAGTCCGGTGACCTGCCAGCCTTCCGCCAGTAAACGCTTAACGATGGCCTCACCAATTCCGGAGCTGGCTCCGGTCACGACGGCGTGACGCATGTCAGACCTCCAGCATTGAACGAGGAACTTTAAACACCGCTTTGCGCACGGTCATCGGCGCGCCGCTGGCGCACAGCGCCTGGTGTGGTTCTCCGGGAGAAAAGACCACAAAGTCACCCGCGCCAAGGCGGATCCGGACACTGTGTGCCGATGAGCTGGCAATGAACAGGTCCGCTTTACGCTCTTCGTCATCCGGCTTGCCAACAGGGCGCGCGCCGGCATAGATGAGTTCTTCTCCCGCCAGCACAACCTGAATATCCGCCCACTGATGATGGTACTCTGTATGCCGCTCCGCGCGCGGCTGCGTCTGCGCCGGACCAATCTGGCAAAACCAGGGGGCATTGTCCGGCTGCCAGCGGCCGTCATCGCGTTCGCTAAGCGCCTGCAGCGTGCAGTCCGGGCGGGACAGCAGGGCATACAACACCGGCGGTAACCCTGCCAGCGGCAGGGCGTCGAGATGTCCAATAATCATGCTGACTCCTTGACCCACTCGGGCGTCACCCGCACGTATTTTATGGCCTGACGAAAGTAGGTGTAGGCGATATGCAGGCTGCCATCCGGGCTCTGCTTAATGCTCGGATAGGAAAACTCACGGTTCAGTTTCTCCAGAGAGTTGTTAGTCATGCAGTAGCCGTCTCCCTCGTCCAGATGCCGTTGCCACGGCCAGCTTTTGCCTCCGTCCGGCGAAATGGCGACGGTCATCGGCGCACGCGGGGCACCCCAGAAGGCGGTTCGACCGTGGGTCACAACCGGCTCTTTACGGCCATCGCCATCGTCAATTTCATCGTACAGAGAGGCGCGACGCTCCTGCGCCCCGGCGGCGCTCATGAGGTTAAACACCAGCGCCAGCTCGCCACTGGCAAGCGTTGTCACCTGGATAGAGGAGTTGTTGTTAGGTAATACCGTGGGTTCCGGCACGGACCAGCTTTCGCCGTTGTCCGTTGACTGGCTGTAATAAATGTTATCCGCCCAGCGGCTGCGGAACAGGGCAACCAGGGTGCCATTGCGCAGCGGGGTGATATTCATATGGACGCAGCCCAGGCTGTCCGGCACCTCGACATCACGCCAGGTTTTGCCCCCGTCTTCGGAGATTTTCACCGCGCTGATGTCATCGTTACCGACCCATTTCTCACCCGGCCGGGTGCGGCAGTAAAACACCGGCAGCAGCCAGTTCCCGTTCTCCAGCACGACAATCGGCTGACGAATAAAGGTGCCGGGTTTATCGAGCAGGGTCGCGATGTCCCCCCAGGTTTTACCCAGATCCCGGGACTGGCGATAGCGCACAATAGCGGTGTCCTGGTTGCCGGAAATTTGCGCGGTCCACAGCAGCCACAGCACGTTATCGGGTGCCAGGAACAGAACCGGGTTCTGTTCGGAGCGCGTGGCATCATCCGACAGTTTTTCTGCCTCACTCCACTGCTGGCTTCCCGGTGACAGGCGCGAACCCCACACAGAGATATCCGCAATACCCTCCTGGGTACCGCCAAACCAGACGCACATCAGCGAACCATCCGGCAGCGGCAGCAGATTTGCCGCGTGGTTTTGTGGGCAGGCGGAAGGCAGCATGGCCGCCTCCACGCGCGTATCCTGTTGTGGGCGAATAATCCCGTCGCGGGTTACGGTTACAGACATATCAGACTCCATTGTTTTCAACGGGGGTTGGCGCTTTACCCTGTGCCTTTCCCGGAATGAGACGGTCGATGACCATGATGACCGCAGGGGTCAGCAGGGCGATGTACATATTGTTAATGCCAAACGGATCGCCCAGCAGATACCAGACAGAGGTCACGACGCAGGCGCCGATCAGCCCAGCATTGGCTCCGCGAGTACTGCGGAAGAACGGGGCGTAGAACGCGATGACCGCCACGACGGAAATCGACAGACGAATGGCGCGGGTAAAGAACGACAGCTTTAGCACTTCAGGCACCAGCAGAACAAAAATCAGCGGCAGGAAACCAATCAGCAGGGAGATCCAGCGGGTAGCTTTAAACTCCTGCTCGGGGGTCGGGTTGCGCATCGGCACGTAGAAATCTTTGACCACCAGGGAGGCAATGGCGAGCGCCACGGTACTGACGCTGACGAAGATGGACGCCACCAGAGAGGTGGTGACCAGACCGGCCAGCCACGGGTTCATATCCTGCAGGAAAATCGGCATCGCATACAGGCTGTCGATCTCCGGATGCAGGTATTTTGCCGCCACGCCAATCACCGCAATGGCCAGCGCGATCGGCAGGCAGAAGAAGAACGCGACCCAGGTGGAGCGTTTGGCCGATTTAACATCTTTAGTGGAGGAGATGGCCTGGATCACAAACTGGGTGCAGAAGATGGAGCCAATGGTGCCGATAAGCCACGCGAAAATGGTCGACGCGCCGATGTTGCCATCCCAGGTCCAGTAGAAGTCCGGCATGTTTTCGATCATCGGCGTGAAACCGCCGGTTTTGGATAACGCAAAACCCATGATGGCCAGAATGCCGAAGTATTTCAGCGCACTGTGCAGCACAGTTACCCACGCCACGCCTTTCATGCCGCCGAAGGCGAAATAGAAGGTACTGACGATAGCCGTAATGAAAGCGGCAACGGGCAGATTGACTTTCAGTACGGTAGAAATGGCTGCTGCGCCGCTGACGTAATTCCCCACATTAACCAGCAGCAGGGCGTAGATCATGATGAGGGAGATAATGTTTTTGGTGCTGTTACCGTACTTTTCAGCAATCGCACCCGAGATGGTGATTTTCCCGGTGTTGTATATGCGTTTTACCAGCAACAGGCCAAAAAGCGGGAAACCAATTGCGGCCCCGATGACGGACCATGACGCAGCAAACCCGTCCTCGAACGCCGCCTGCGCGGTGCCGATGGTGGATTTAGCGCCGATATACTCAGACATCAGCAGGATCCCGACAATAAACGCCGGCATCGCGCGGGAGCCTTCCATAAAGTCTCCGGAGTTTTTACTGCGGATCCGGAAGGTCAGCCAGGTGGTGAACAGGATGTAGGCAATGACTATGCCCACAATGATCAGGGTATCTTCAGCGGTAAAATTATTCATCTTTGCCTCTCTTCAGGGCGAGTGAATCCTGGGCACCTCAGGTACCCGGTATTCTTATTGACGAAACCAACGCCGTTTAGCTAAGTGACGTTGTCACTATCTGGCGAATCTGTTGGCACTGCTGCTCGCTAAACGCCACGGCATAGCGACTCTCTCCGACATCCTCGCCCATGATTTGCAGGGCCTTTTTAACAGCGGCAGGGGAAAACGCCACGCTGTACAGCTCGGTGCGGAGCCGGGTAACGCGCTCCTGCGCCTGCCGGGAACCTTCAACATCACCCGCGTTAAAGCGTGACCAGATGGCGTTGATCGCCGCTGGCGCCACGTTTGCCAGCCCGGAAATACAGGCTGAACATCCCTCGACGAAGCCCTGATGGATCAGTGAATCTGGTCCGTTCAGCACGTCGAACCCGTCAATGTCGCTTACCGCGTTGAGGAAACCGCGCAGGCTTTCATAGCTCCCGGCACTGTCTTTAATACCTGAAATGTTGGGGTGTTCGGCCAGCGCCCGTACCGTGGCGGGCTCAAGGGTGTTGCCGGTCCGCGCCGGAATGTTGTACAGAAAGACCGGTACGGTTAGCGCGTCAGCGACGGCGGTGTAGTGTGCGATGAGCTCAGACTGTTTCAGCGGCACGAAGTAAGGGGTGATGACGGAAACCGCATCCACACCCAGCGCGGCGATCTGTTTTCCCAGCCGGATGGTGTCGCGGGTGGAGATTTCGCCAATATGCGCCACGACGGGCGCGCGTCCGGCGACGGTTTCCACACAGGTCCGGGTGACCGCGATTTTTTCCGCTTCGTTCAGGACAAAGAACTCGCCGTTGGTTCCGCCGCAAAAAATGCCGTTTCCGGCGTCCAGCTGCCGGGCGACCTGCCGCGTTAAGCCGGGAAGGTTGAGTTCGCCTGCCGCGTCAAAGGGGGTGACGATGGCCGTCAGCACGCCCTTGATGTTGTTACGCATTTCTTACTCCTTGACTATGCATGTTCAGGAAACAGTGTCCGGTAAATCGCCTGCACCTCGTCGTGATTCACCTGACAGGGGGCATTGTTCATTAACCGTTTAACGTTCAGGGCGGCATCGCTCAGGGAAGCGATGTCTTCGCGCGGCACGCCCAGGGACTCAAGGTTGTCCGGCAGGTTGAGCCGACGAACCAGCGCGGCAAAGTACTCCACCAGCGCGTGAGATTTTTCGTCATCGGACAGGCTGCTGTCCGTGCCTGGCACGAGATCCCACACCTGCGCAAATTTTGTCACGCAGTGGGGACGAACCACCCTCATGCAGGGCGCCAGAAGAATGGCGTTGGCCACGCCGTGCGGCAGGTGATATTTCCCGCCAAGCGGATAAGACAGGGCGTGAACCAGGTGTGTGCCGGCATGCGCAATCGCGACCCCGCCGTAATAAGAGGCCCACAGCATTTCCAGCTTTGCCAGCAGGTTGCCCGGCTCAGCGCAGGCCGTTTCGATGTTCTTCAGCAGCTTAGCGAGCCCGGTCAACGCCGCGTTATCGCTGACCGGGTTGGCGACCGTGGCGGTGAAGCACTCAATAAGATGGCACAGGGCATCGATTCCGGTGGAGGAGGCAATATGCGCGGGCATGCTGGTGGTCAGTTCCGGCAGCAGGGCGACGTAATCGGGCAGCAGGACCGGAGAGATAATACCGACCTTCGTGTTTTGCTCCGGTATCGCCAGGATAGCGTTCGGCGTGGCTTCTGACCCGGTTCCGGCGGTGGCGGGGATCAGAAGTGAGGAAATGCGTGCCACCGGTTTTACCCCTGCCAGCAGGCTGTCCAGCCCCGGTGACAGCGGGTGACAAAGCACGGAGAGCAGTTTCGCCACATCCAGTACGCTGCCGCCGCCGATCCCGACCACGACATCAAACGATCCGCTGTTTAACCCCGCGAGCAACTGGCTGACATCGTGGTGGGAGGGTTCAGGCGGCACCGTGTCAATCACCGTGACGCGGCGGTTGCCCTCTTCAAGAATTGAACGGATCTGTTTTGCCGCCTCCAGACGCGCAATGTTGCCGTCCGTAACCAGCAAGAGCTGCGCGTTATCGGTGAGTAATGGCCTGATGGCGGCGAGCGCATTTGCGCCGCTAATAATGGTGCTGTTGAGAGTTACCACGCTTTTCTCCTGTCTTTGTGTCCATGATTAAATTCGCTCAATTAAGACGCTTCATGGTCATCGTGTGGCTAAATTTATAATTTATTCGCAAACTGATTAACTTGATCTTGCTCACATATAATCAATCATGATTGAATATAATCATTAACAGGAAAAGCGAGCCCGGAGTGGGAATGAAAGAAAACAACCTGTTCAGAGACGTCGTTGTCGTTGCAGATGACTTTACCGGGGCAAACGATGCGGGTGTCAGCCTGGCGCTGAGCGGTAAGAAGGTCAGCGTGGCATTCCACACCCCCTTTACCCAGCCGGTGGATGCACTGGTCATTAATACCGATTCCCGTGCACTGCGGGCAGCAGAGGCGGCCGAAAAAGTGGCCGTACTGGGGGCGGATCTTGCGGATGCGCACTGGCTCATCAAAAAGATTGATTCCACGCTGCGCGGCAATGTAGGGGCAGAAACAGGCGTCCTTAAGGCAGTAAGCGGCAAACGGCAGGTGATTGTGGCGCCAGCGTATCCCGCGGCAGGGCGGATCACACGTCACGGCAGGTGTCTGGTGAACGGCATTCCGGTGGATGAAACCGAATTCGCCAGCGATCCGAAAACGCCCGTCCCGTCTGCCACGATTGCTGACCTGTTTACCGACGTGAGTTGTCAATCCGTAACGGTAAACACGCTGGCAGCCGAACTGGCGCAGGGAACGGAGTGGCTCATCGTCGATGCCCAGTGTGACGAGGATCTGGACGCCATTATTGCCGCCGCGCTGACCTGCCCGCAGACACCGCTGCTGGTCGGGTCGGCCGGGTTATGTGATGCGCTGGCACGCCATCTCGCCCCCATGACGCGTCAGCAGTTGCTGGCGGTGGTGGGATCAATGAGTGAGATCGCTCAGCGCCAGATTGCGCTGGCCGCTGCAGAGCCTGCGGTTTCGTCGGTATTTATTGATGTTAATGATGTGCTGAAGGGGGAGACGGCGAACGCACTCATGCGTATCACGCAGGCCCTGAAGGCGGGCCGTCACTGCATCGTTCATACCTGCCCGGACCATGAGGCGCGACATCAGGTTGAACGGCTTTGCGCGCAGTATCAAATGACCCGGACCGAACTGGGTGAAACGATCTGCGCCTTCCTGGGAGAGATTACCCGAGAGGCACTGACGGCATGTCCGCCGGATGCGTTGTATGTCTCAGGCGGCGATGTGGCAATGGCCGTCGCCAGTGCGCTTGATGCGCAAGGATTTGAAATTACAGGGCGCGTCGCAGGATGCGTCCCTTACGGCAAATTTCTGGGTTGTGCCTGGCACCAGCCGGTAATGACCAAAGCAGGGGGCTTCGGAAAAGAAGAGACGCTGCTTGAGGTGTTGCATTTTATCGAGGAGAGACTGAGTGACTAACATTATTGCTGTAACCATGGGTGACCCGGCGGGCATTGGCCCGGAGATCATTATCAAATCCCTCACCGGGAGCGAATTAACGGGAGCCCCGGTTGTCGTGGTGGGCTGTGCCCGCACGCTCAGGCGGGTGCTGGATGATGGGATTGTGGGGCAGGCTGACATCCATATCATCAGGCAGGTCAGCGAGGCCCGTTTCGCCCCCAACGTGATTAACGTGCTGGACGAACCGCTGGCCGAGCCTGATGCCCTGAAGCCCGGCGTAGTCCAGGCTCAGGCGGGGGATTTAGCCTATCGCTGCGTGAAGCGCGCGACGGAACTGGCGATGGCGGGGGACGTAAAAGCGGTTGCCACGGCGCCACTGAATAAAGAAGCGCTGCATCTGGCCGGACATCACTACCCCGGGCATACCGAGCTGCTGGCCCATCTGACGCACAGCAAAGACTACGCTATGGTGCTGTACACCGATCGGCTGAAGGTCATTCATATCACGACCCATATTGCGCTGCGTAAATTCCTTGATACGCTCAATCAGGATCGGGTAAAAACCGTCATCGGCATTGCGGATACCTTCCTGAAACGGGTGGGCTTTAGCGCACCTCGTATTGCGGTCGCGGGCGTGAACCCGCATGCGGGAGAAAATGGCCTGTTTGGCGATGAAGAGATCACGATTGTTGGCCCGGCCGTTGCAGCGATGAAGGCGCAGGGGGTCAACGTCACCGGACCGTGCCCGCCGGATACGGTATTTATGCAATGCCACGAAGGAATGTATGACATGGTCGTTGCGATGTATCACGATCAGGGGCATATTCCGCTAAAATTGCTCGGCTTTTACGACGGGGTGAATATCACCGCCGGATTGCCGTTTATCCGCACCTCTGCAGACCACGGAACCGCGTTCGATATTGCATGGACCGGTAAAGCCAGGTCGGAGAGCATGACGGTGTCTATTCAGTTGGCTATGCAAATTACACGGGAATAATATGAAGGGATATAACCGGTTAGAGCAGATAATGGATTACCTCAAAGGGCACAACCTGGTCACGGTGGATCAGCTGGTGGCGATCACCGATGCCTCGCCGGCGACGATCCGCCGCGACCTGATTAAGCTTGACCAGGAGGGCGTCATCAGCCGAACCCACGGTGGCGTTACTCTTAACCGGTTTATTCCTTCCCAGCCGACCACGTCCGAAAAAATGCAGCGCAGCCTGGCAGAAAAACATGCCATCGCCAGCGCGGCCGCGAGCTTTGTGAAAGCGGGGGATGCCATTGTGCTGGACGCCGGTACCACAATGATTGAACTCGCGCGTCAGCTCACGCATTTGCCGCTTCGCGTCATCACCAGCGATCTGCACATTGCGCTGTTTCTCTCTGAGTTTAAACAGATTGAAGTGACGATCATTGGCGGCCGTATCGATGATTCGAGCCAGTCCTGTATTGGTGAGCACGGGCGTCGGCTGTTGCAGAATGTCTGGCCTGATGTGGCGTTCGTCAGCTGTAATGGCTGGGATATTACCCGCGGTATCACGTCGCCTACGGAAGAGAAGGCCGCGCTGAAGCGGGATTTAATAGCCAATGCAAAACGCCGGGTGCTGCTGGCAGACAGCTCTAAATACGGTGCCTGGTCGCTGTTTAATGTGGCGCACCTGAACACCCTGACGGATATCGTCACCGACAGCAGGCTGGATGAAGCGGCCCGGACCCAGCTGGAACAGCTTGAGACCCGCCTGACGCTGGCGTCATGACATAAGTTAAAACTATGAAGTCCGAACAGATGGCAGACGCTATGTTGAAGCCTGGCCTCACAAAAAAAGCAAGGAGCCTGCCATGTATTCCATTACCTCTGAATCTGCCCGTCATCCGGACATCCTCAAGCTGATCGCGGCGCTTGACCGTTATCAGAGCGAACTCTATCCCGCTGAAAGCAATCATCTGCTCGATCTGGCTGCGCTGCCTGAAGCCTCGCTTATCCTGATGATCATTCGCGACCCGCAACTGCAGGCCGTTGGATGTGGCGCCGTGGTGCTTAATGGCGACGGTACCGGGGAGATGAAACGGGTCTATATCGATCCGACCCATCGCGGGCAACATCTGGGCGAGAAGCTGCTTGCTGCCCTTGAGGATGAAGCCCTGAGTCGTCACTGCCACACCGTGCGCCTGGAGACAGGGATCAAGCAACACGCCGCCATTCGCCTGTATGAACAGTGCGGATATGAACGCCGTCCGGCGTTTGCGCCGTATGTCGACGATCCGCTGAGCCTGTTTATGGAGAAGGCTCTGGTTGTCGACGTTCGTTTAGCAGCGCTATAAACGCTTCGAGCTGGCGGGTCATCGCCCCACGACGCCACACCAGCCAGGTGGTCAGCCAGCGCCAGTTCTCCGCCAGCGGCCACGCCTCTACCTGATGATGCCCCGGCATGCTCTCCAGCATGGAGCGGGGCATTAGCGCAATACCCGCCCCTGCAATCACGCAGGCGAGCATACCGTGATACGACTCCATCTCATGGATCCGCCCGGGCGTGGCGCGGTCTGCGTGAAACCAGCTTTCCAGATGACGTCGATACGAACAGTTTGCGCGAAACGCGTAGACGTCGCTGCCGCTTACCTGCGCGGCGCGCGTCACCTCCGCATGTCCGGCGGGGGTGACCAGCATCATCTCTTCCCGATAGACCGGCATGCCTTCCAGCTCCGGGTGTGAAAGTGGCCCGTCGACAAACGCCGCGCTTAAGGTGCCTTCCAGAACGCCGTCAATCATCGTTCCGGACGGGCCGGTAGAGAGCGCGAACTGAATGCGCGGATAGCGCTGGTTAAACGCCGCCAGACTTTCCGGGATCCGCACGGCGGCAGTGCTCTCCAGGGCGCCAAGGGCAAATAACCCCTGCGGCTCATCACCGGCGACGACCATGCGCGCCTCGTCAACCAGCGCCAGGATCTGCTTGCTGTAGCGCAGAAAGTTGTGCCCGGCGGGAGATAAGCGCAAACGCTGGCTCTCCCGGATAAACAACTCAACGCCGAGATCGGCCTCAAGCTGGCGGATGCGGGTGGTGAGGTTAGACGGAACGCGATGCACTTTCTGCGCCGCCTGGGTAATGCTGCCGGTCAGGGCAACGGCGTTAAACATTTCAAGCTGAGTTAAATCCATAGCATTCTCGATTTGTGAATAAGGTGGTTAGTATTATTCATTTTTAAGAAATAGCAGAGTGGGCCACAATCAATCAACCGATATTACGTGGAGAACATCATGACTTATTCATCTGCTACGCATGCCCTCTCTGTTAACCCGGCGACAGGCGAGACGCTGGCCGCCTATCCCTGGGCCACATCCGAAGAGGTCGAACAGGCAATCACCCTGGCTGATGCCGGTTTTCGCCAGTGGCGAGGAGAAAGCGTCTCTCACCGGGCACAAAAGCTGCGCGACCTGGGGGCAGCACTGCGCCAGCGTGGGGAAGAGATGGCGCAAATGATCTCCCGGGAAATGGGCAAGCCGATTGTGCAGGCGCGGGCGGAAGTGGCCAAATCTGCGGGTCTGTGCGACTGGTATGCGGAACATGGCCCGGCGATGCTGCGTGCGGAGCCCACGCTGGTGGAAAACAAAAACGCGGTCATTGAATACCGTCCGCTGGGGCCGATTCTTGCGGTGATGCCGTGGAACTTCCCGCTCTGGCAGGTACTGCGCGGTGCGGTGCCGATCCTGCTGGCAGGTAACAGCTATCTGCTCAAACACGCACCGAACGTCCTTGGTTCTGCTGCGCTGATTGGGCAAATCTTTGCTGACGCCGGTATTGCGCAAGGCGTCTTTGGCTGGGTGAATGCCACCAATGATGGCGTGAGCCAGGCGATCAACGATCGTCGTATCGCAGCTGTAACCGTCACCGGTAGCGTGCGTGCAGGTGCGGCGATAGGGGCTCAGGCGGGAGCGGCGCTGAAAAAATGCGTTCTGGAGCTGGGCGGCTCCGATCCGTTTATCGTGCTGAATGATGCCGATCTGGATCTGGCCGTTCGCGCGGCCGTCACGGGACGTTATCAGAACACCGGGCAGGTTTGCGCGGCGGCAAAGCGCTTTATTATCGAAGAGGGTATTGCCGATGACTTTACCCGGCGTTTTGTTGCGGCGGTTACGGCGCTGAAGATGGGAGCACCGGATCGGGAAGAGAATGATATTGGCCCGATGGCGCGTTTCGATCTGCGTGACGAACTGCATCAGCAGGTGCAGGCCACGCTCGCGGAAGGGGCCACGCTGCTGCTGGGCGGCGAGAAAATCAGCGGGGAGGGCAACTATTACGCGCCAACCGTGCTGAGCCATGTCACCCCGACAATGACCGCCTTCCGTCAGGAGCTGTTTGGTCCGGTTGCGGCGATTACGGTGGCGAAGGATGCGGAACATGCCCTGCAGCTTGCCAACGACAGCGACTTTGGTCTCTCTGCCACGGTGTTTACCGCCAACGAAGCGCTGGCCGGAAAATTCGCCCGCGAGCTGGAGTGCGGCGGGGTGTTTATCAATGGCTTTAGCGCCAGTGACGCGCGCGTGGCCTTTGGCGGCGTGAAGAAAAGTGGTTTTGGCCGTGAGCTTTCCCACTTTGGTTTGCACGAGTTTTGTAACGTGCAGACGGTGTGGAAGAACAGAGTGTAACCGCCATCCTTACAGAGGCCCTGACGACGAGGGCCTCTGTCATTTCTCTGCAATGGTTCTGTCATTTTCGTTTCGTAGACTCGCACGCGTCTAACGTCTTGTTACTGAAGAAAATTATGAACCTAACGCAAATTTATCGTCGTATTGCGCAGCGCATTATTCCCCGCCAGTTTGGCCTGCTGACCGGTATCTTTTGTATTATCGGCCTCTTTTCCGCCCTGCAACTCTCCTCGTCGTTCCTGCTCAATGCCTCCCTTAAGGAAGCGCAACGCAACGAGCAGCAAAACCTGCTGGCGTACCAGCAGCAGAGCAAGCTGGATCTGGCTCGCGTTTCCCTGCTGGCCGCAAGCGATCTGCTTAACCGCTCCGGCGTCTGGTTTATGCAGGATCAAGAGACCGGCTCCGAGGGCAGCTGGCACAGCCTGATGGACGACGCGCAAAAGGCGCTGGCCGTTTCGCAGCAGGCGTGGAATGCCTGGCTGGCGCTTAATCCGCCAAAAGATGACGCCCTGGTGAACAGCTATCAGCTTTTTTACGGCGCGATAAAAGAGCAGGCGGAAGGGCTGGTGAAAACCAACACCATCGATGCGTTTTTTGCCGTGCCGGCGCAGGCGTTTCAGACCGACTTTAATGACAACTATGCCCGCTATCAGCAAGCAAGCGAGAAGCAGGCGCTTAAAGGGCGTCAGTCGTTGATTGCGCAGCTCTCCGGTCTGCAAACGCTGTTTCTGCTTGCGCCTGTTCTGTTGCTCGCTATTGCGGTTGCCGTCTGGTTCGGGATGTCCCGGTGGGTGATTACCCCGTTGCGGCGCTTGATTGCGCATATCAACCGGCTGGCCGCGGGCGATCTCTCCGGGACCCCTCCTGGCGTGATGCGTTTTAACCGTGAAATTGCACAGCTCAGCGACAGTATTGCCACCATGCAGAACGGGCTACAGCAGCTGGTGACCCAGGTCAGCGATGCGACCACCGCCATGGTGGAAAACATTGGCGCACTGGCGCAGGGCAATCAAAAGCTGTATCACCAGTCGGCGCGTCAGGCCAAAGAGCTGGAAGACGTGACGGCGCATATCGCGACCCTGGAAACCCACGTGGAAGGCAACACGGGCTATGCGAAGCTTGCCAGCTCGCGGGCGGATGAGGCGCGCCAGGCCGCGGCGGGAGGGGATCAGATGATGTCGACCGTCAATGCGTCGATGCAGGCGATCGTCGACCGATCCTCAGAGATGCGGGGGATCGTGGCCATGATCGACAGCGTCGCGTTTCAGACCAACATTCTGGCACTGAATGCGGCAATTGAAGCGGCTCACGCGGGAAACCAGGGGCGCGGGTTTGCCGTTGTCGCTCGTGAAGTGGGGCTGCTGGCGAGGAAGAGCAGCCATTCGACGCAAACCATTCAGGAGCTTATCAACCGTTCCCTTCAGGGGATCGAAGACGGGTCACGGGCCGTTAACCGTCTGGAAGATAACCTACAGCAGGTGACGGGGCTGGTGGGAACATTAAGCAGTTTGCTGAATGAGATCTCCGCGGCCACGCTGAGTCAGGGGGAGAGTATTCATCAGATGACGCGCCAGCTTCAGGCGCTCAATCAGGTGTCGCGGCAGACCGACAGCCTTGTCTCTGACGCGTCCGATGCCTCTGAGCGCCTGCACAAACAGTCGGATCTTTTATTGCAGGCGGTTTCGCGTTTTCGTCTCAGTGCCTGACGCAACACATAAGCGTCTGTTATACTCGCAGCCCGTTTTAGCCTGAGGGCAAGGAGCAAAGAGAGTGGCTGCGGTCATCCATAATGAGATGCTGGACGAGATTCTGGCGCAGGTTCGTCCGTTACTTGGAAAAGGAAAGGTTGCCGACTATATTCCGGCCCTTGCCTCGGTCAGCGGGAATAAGCTGGGAATTGCAATTTGTACGATAGACGGTCAGCGTTACCAGGCCGGTGACGCCACGGAACGTTTTTCCATCCAGTCTATTTCGAAAGTGCTGAGTCTGGTTGCGGCCATGCGACAGTACGAGGAAGAGGAGATCTGGCAACGGGTGGGTAAAGATCCCTCCGGGCAGCCGTTTAACTCTCTGCTTCAGCTTGAGATTGAACAGGGTAAACCGCGTAACCCCTTTATCAATGCCGGGGCGCTGGTGGTCTGCGATATGCTGCAAAGTCGTCTCAGCGCGCCACGCCAGCGCATGCTTGAAATTGTTCGCCAGCTCTCAGGCGTTGACGATATTGCTTATGATTCAGTGGTCGCCCGTTCAGAGTTCGAGCACTCTGCGCGTAACGCCGCCATTGCCTGGTTGATGAAATCGTTCGGCAATTTCCATAATGATGTGGCGACCGTACTGCAAAACTATTTCCACTACTGCGCGCTGAAAATGAGCTGCGTGGAGCTGGCGCAGACCTTCCTGTTCCTTGCTCACCAGGGGCACGCACCGCATCTCGATCAGGAGGTAGTCTCACCTATGCAGGCGCGTCAGGTCAATGCCCTGATGGCGACTAGCGGGATGTATCAGAACGCGGGCGAATTTGCCTGGCGCGTCGGTCTTCCGGCCAAGTCGGGCGTCGGGGGTGGGGTGGTTGCCATTGTACCGCATGAGATGGCCATTGCTGTCTGGAGCCCGGAGCTGGATGAGACGGGTAATTCACTGGCCGGTGTGGCGGTTCTGGAGAAACTGACCCAACGCCTGGGACGTTCCGTTTACTGATGTCTGACCTGGATCCTCTTTTTTCTCGTCTGGCGCGATCGACCTTTCGGTCGCGCTTTCGCTTAGGCACAAAAGAACGACAGTACTGCTGGGACAAAGGTGCCGATACCATTGACCAGCATGCTGCCGACTTTATTGCGAAGCGTCTTGCCCCCGCGCACCCCGTCAACGACGGTAAACAGACCCCCATGCGCGGCCATCCGGTGTTTATTGCCCAGCACGCGACCGCCACCTGCTGTCGCGGCTGTCTGGCGAAATGGCACAACATTCCGCAAGGTGTTCAGCTCACCGCGCAGCAACAGCACTATATCGTCGGCGTGATCCACCACTGGCTGGTGTTGCAGATGAACGCCTGATGTTGATGGGTGCTGATCCTGTTGTAATTGTGTTATAGATGCACGCTATGAGATCCCCCGCGTGGTGACGGGACAGTTAGTTGCCATAAGTTATTATATGGAATGATATTTAATGCGTTCAGACCCCGCTGCCTTCACGCTTTTTCGCCCTGAATCCCCACTGCGTAATGCGGCGGGTATCTTTATTCTCACCACCTTATTCTACTTTATCGGTGCGGAATTACGTCTGGTCGAAGCCTTGTCGCTGTTCTGGCCGCTGAATGGCGTGATGGCGGGCGTCTTTGCCCGTTATACCTATCTCAATCGCCTGCATAACTACGCGGTGTCGTATGTCGCCATGCTGATGTACGACGCGGTCACCACCAACTGGGGAATGGCCTCGGTGGTCATCAACCTGTCGAATATGGTCTTTATCGTCGTTGTCGCATTGCTGGTGGTGCGTGATAAACGGTTGATGAAGAAAACCCCCGATCCCATTAATGCGCTGCGGCTGTTCAATTATTGTCTGATCGCCGCCTTATTATGTGCGCTGCTCGGCGCGACCGGGTCGGTGGGGATCGACAGCCATACCTTCTGGCCGCTGTTTGCCGACTGGTTCAGCGAGCAGTTCTCAACCGGCGTGCTCATTTTACCCTGCATGCTCACGGTCAGTATGCCGACGCGGGCATTCAGGCTGCGTCTGGAGCAACTTTTACCGGTCATTGCGCTGATTGTCTCGGTGATGGCATCGGTGGTGATTGGCGGGGCGGGAAGCCTTGCCTTTCCGCTGCCGGCGCTGATCTGGTGTGCGGTCCGCTACTCCTTGCCCGCGACCTGTCTGCTGACGTTTCTGACCGGCGGTCTGGAGATCGTTCTGGTCGCTAACTCCATTATCAATATCGCCGTGGGCACGCCGCTCTCTACCCCGATGATGTTCTCCGCACGGCTGGGGATTGCTACCATGGCGATCTGTCCGGTTATGGTCTCCGTCAGTATGGCGGCCATTAATTCGCTCATCCGTCAGGTGTCGTTGCGCGCGGATTATGATTTTCTGACCCACGTTTATTCACGCTCCGGGCTCTATGAGGCGTTAAAGCGGGAAGAGGCGCAGCGGCAGACACGTTTTCTGACCGTGATGCTGCTGGATATCGATTACTTCAAAAGCATCAATGATAACTATGGGCATGAGTGTGGCGACCGCGTGCTGGCCGCGTTTGCCCGCGAGGTTCAGCAGGTTGTCGGAGACGACGGTATGGTGGCGCGTATGGGCGGAGAAGAGTTCGCGGTTGTGGTGAACACCGGTGACGCGCAGCACGGCTTTGCGCTGGCGGAACGTATCAGACTCACCATTGCCGCTCATCCGTTTACCTGGCGCCAGCAAACGCTCTATCTTACCGTGAGTATTGGTCTCGGGAGCGGGAAGGCGGCGTCGTGGCAGTTGACCGAAGTCTTCAACAGGCTGATGGCCGAAGCAGACGATCATCTCTATCGTTCCAAAAAAGCGGGGAGAAATCGCACCAGTGCGCGTGTGTCAGACGATCCCATTACCCCGACCCCGGAGAGTGAAACCTGAGCGCAGCCTGCATTCTGCCGGGGATGAATCATAGCGAATAACAGATAAATTGCTTGCTAGGTATTTTTAACGTCAATAAGATACCGCAAGAAAGCTATCGGAAAATTCGCAGAATGAATGCAACTGACAAACTCAGTAGACCCCCTCGTGTACCAGGAAGCCGGTTTGTCAAACGTATGTTTCTGATGCGTATTCTCGGCACGTTTCTCTGTTTTGTTCCCATCCTCTCCGTACTGATTGAACAGAATCGTTCAATCTGGCTGATGTGTTTGCTGGCGTTGAACGCGTTTATCTGGCCTACGTTTGCCTGGTATCGGGCGCGAAATTCGGCCATGCCGCTGGTGACTGAGCATCAGAATCTGGTGCTGGACGCCGGGGCGGGGGGATTCTGGATCGCCATGATGGCGGTCAATCCGCTGCCGTCGGTGGTCATTGCCACCATCATGCTGACCGACCGGCTCTCGGCAGGGGGCGTTACGCTGATGAGAAAGGCGGCCATCACCATGGTGGGCGTTTTTCTGGTGACCTGGCTGACGCAGGGAATGGCGGTGGATATGTACGTTTCGCAGCGCACCATGTTTGCCACGCTGCCGCTGATTGCAATTTATCTGCTGGCGCTGAGCATATTAACGGACAGCATTGCGCTGCGCCTGCGGATCAAGAGCCGGGAGCTTGAGCGGATCGCGATGATGGATCCGCTACTGGATATCGCGAACCGACGGCTGCTCGAAAAGCGGATTGACCACGAACTGAATAAACTGCGCCAGACGTGCCGGGAATCGGCCCTGATGTTCATCGATATCGACAATTTTAAAGACGTTAACGATCGTTTTGGTCATAAGGTTGGGGATGCATTGCTGGCGGCCGTCTCGCAAATACTGCATTTGTCGACACGCCCGAACGATACCCCCGCACGCCTTGGCGGTGACGAATTTGTGGTGTTGCTGCCGGATACCACCCTTGAAGAGGCGCAAGTTGTCGCCAGACGCATTATGGATGCGGCTGCAATGAAAAAGGAGGTGGCTCAGGAGACGGTGCATTGCACGCTCAGCATCGGTATCGCCTGTGCCACGCGAGAAATGATAAGCGTAACCGACTGGCTACAGGCCGCGGACAACGCCCTGTACCGCGCCAAGCGGGACGGTAAGAACAGAATATTCGCGCACTGACAATGTCTCTGTTTAGGCTACGCTTTGAGTAACGCTTTGCGTCAGGAGACGTTATGAAAACACCTGCAACCCCAGCAAATGAAATGGAACGTCTGAACTCGCTGCGCGAGTCAGGCCTGCTTGAGATCGACAGTTCCCCGGCGTTTGACCGACTGACACGTCTGGCAAAACGCTTCTTCCAGGTTCCCCTGGCGATGGTCAATCTTATTGATGAACACTCGCTGATTGTGAAGTCGGCCGATGGTCAGGCGCCTGACACCGTTCCGCGTAATATCTCGTTTTGCGGCCATACGATCCTCAGCGAAGCGCCGCTGGTGGTTGCCGATATGCGTCAGGACGATCGATTTGCCGATAACCCGCTGGTGGCCGGTGAGCCCGGCGTAAGGTTCTATGCCGGTTTTCCACTGCGTTTACGTGACGGGGCGAGCGTGGGATCGCTGTGCCTGATTGATTATTCTCCTCGTGAATTTTCCGCAGCCGATCTTGCCGTGCTGGGCGATCTGAGCGCACTGGCGGAAGACGAGTTTGCTGCCGTCAGCGCGGCGACAACCGATGAATTAACCGGTCTGTTTAACCGTCGGGGCTTTAACCAGCTGCTCCGCTTCACGCTCTCCGTAGCCAGACGTCGGGCGGAGCCGTTAACTCTGGGCTGGCTGGATCTGGATCGCTTCAAAGAGATTAACGATCGCTACGGACATGAAGAGGGCGACAACGCGCTGAAAGTGATGGCGGAACTGATGCGCACCTCTTTCCGTGAAGCGGATTTGCTGGTTCGCTTTGGCGGCGATGAGTTTGCCGTGCTGTTTGCCGATACCGACGAGCAGGGGGCCTGGATTGCCATGCAGTATCTGGCCGAGCAGGTTGAACAGTACAATGCGCGCAGGCTGCATCCCTGGTCACTCCATTTTTCCTGGGGGCTGAGCGAGTTCGATCATAACGGCAACGATCAGCAGCAGTGGATGAAAGACGCGGATGAAAAAATGTATGCCATGAAGCAGCAGCGCAAGCGCGCAACATGACATAACAAAAGCCTATGTCTGAGGTGATTGCGTTACAAAGATGTTAAATGCACAGTGAGCGTATTCAACGTAAGGAAAACCCATGAATACCTCACTGCAGATCAAAACCCTCACCCGGGACGATATTCTCACCCACCTCGATGCGCTGGCCGATATCCTTGAAAACTGTGTCAGGGGCGGCGCTTCCGTCAGTTTTATGTTGCCATTCAGTACCGATAAAGCTCGTGCTTTCTGGCAGGATATTGCCGGGAGCGTAGGGCGTAACGAACGCGTTGTGCTGGCCTGCATCGATTCTCAGGATGGCGTGATTGGCACCGTGCAGCTCATTACAGATCAGCCGGAAAACCAGCCGCATCGTGCCGATGTGGCAAAGCTGCTGGTGCATGAAAAAGCGCGTCGTAAAGGTGCCGCGATGGCGCTAATGGAGGAACTGGAAGTGCAGGCCAGAGCAAGAGACATCTCGGTGCTGGTGCTGGATACCTCAACCGGCAGCGGAGCGGAGACCTTCTACCAGCGCGCTGGCTGGCAAAAAGTGGGGGAGATCCCGCGTTATGCGCTAATGCCGGATGGCGCGATGACCGCCACATCGGTCTTCTATAAGTTCTTGTGATTATTTCCCTCAATGACGTGATGAATTGATCAAAAGCGGGGTTCTGGTCGAAAACCTTTGGTAAGTTATCATACCAATTTAATCAGGTTGTACGACTAATCATAAAAGGACCCCATTGTGAACACACTTAACCGTCGTGATTTCCCCGGTGCTCTCCACCCCGAACGAATCATTCAGTTTGGCGAGGGCAATTTCCTGCGTGCGTTTGTCGACTGGCAAATCGACCTGTTAAACGAACATACCGATCTCAATGCCGGCGTCGTGGTCGTACGCCCAATTCAAAGCGACTTCCCGCCGTCATTAAGCACTCAGGATGGCCTGTATACCACGATCATTCGGGGTCTGAATGAGCAGGGCGAGGCGGTCAGCGAAGCGCGTCTTATCCGCTCGGTGAATCGGGAGATTAGCGTCTACAGCCAGTACGATGAATTTCTGAAACTGGCGCACAATCCGGAGATGCGTTTTGTCTTCTCCAACACCACCGAGGCGGGGATTAGCTGGCACGCGGGCGATCGTTTCGAAGATGCGCCAGCGGTGAGCTATCCAGCGAAGCTGACGCGGCTGCTGTTTGAGCGCTTCAGCCATTTTAACGGCGCAGCGGACAAAGGCTGGATCATCATTCCGTGCGAGCTAATAGACTATAACGGCGAAGCGCTGCGCGAACTGGTGCTGCGCTATGCACAGGCATGGGCACTGCCAGCGGAATTTATTCAGTGGCTGAATGCGCATAACAGCTTCTGCTCCACGTTAGTTGACCGCATTGTAACGGGGTATCCGCGCGACGAAGCGGCGACGCTGGAAGCCGGGCTTGGCTATCACGATGCGTTCCTGGATACCGCTGAACATTTCTATCTGTTTGTTATTCAGGGGCCTGAATCCCTGGCCAGCGAACTGCGTCTGGACAAATTCCCGTTAAACGTGCGGATTGTGGATGACATTAAGCCGTACAAGGAGCGCAAAGTGGCGATTCTCAACGGCGCGCACACAGCGCTGGTGCCGGTGGCGTTCCAGGCGGGGCTGGATACGGTGGGCGAGGCGATGAATGATGCCGACATATGCGCATTCATCGAAAAAGCGATCTATGAGGAAATCATTCCGGTCCTGGATTTGCCGCGTGATGAACTGGCCTCTTTCGCCAGCGCCGTTACGGGTCGTTTCCGCAATCCGTATATCAAGCATCAGCTGCTGTCGATTGCCCTTAACGGCATGACCAAGTATCGCACGCGCATTCTGCCGCAGCTGTTGGCGGGGGTGAGGGCATCTGGCACGTTGCCCGCTCGCCTGACGTTCGCGCTGGCCGCACTGATCGCGTTCTACCGTGCAGAGCGTAACGGGGAGAACTATCCGGTGCAGGATGATGCGCACTGGCTTGCTCGTTACCAACAGCTGTGGGCGCAGCATCACGATAAACAGATCACCACCCGCGAGCTGGTCGCCTCCGTTTTAAGCGTTACTGAGCACTGGGAGCAGGATTTAACTCAGGTAGAGGGTCTTGTCGGTCAGGTTTCGCGCGATCTCGACGCGATTCTGCAACAGGGGATGCGGGCCGCAGTAAAACCGCTTTGTTAACCCATGCCCGGCTTCGGCCGGGTATTTTATATCTCATTAGTTACAACATACTATGGGCTCGTTTATGTAAAGCAGGCTGTAGCACCGTGCGGTTTATTGCTTATCAGGTGATAAAATGCAATCTGTTATTAACAAGCTTGCAACCGTGACAGGGATCACGTTTAATAACGCGGCTCTTTCCTTTCCTGAAGCTGACTATGATTGTTCGTCCCAAACAGCACTGGCTACAACTGATTTTCGTCTGGCACGGTTCGGTACTTCCTAAAATCTATACCCGGTTGTTACTTAACTTCCTGCTATCCATCGCCGTTATTCTGATGCTGCCGTGGTATACCTCGCTGGGCATTAAATTTACCGTTGCGCCGTTCAGCATCCTGGGGGTGGCCATCGCTATCTTTCTGGGGTTCAGAAACAACGCCTGCTATTCGCGCTACGTTGAGGCTCGCCAGCTGTGGGGGCAACTGATGATAGCGGCACGCTCGTTATTTCGCGAGGTTAAAAACACCTTGCCGGATGATAAACATCTGGGTGAGTTCGTCCGCCTGCAGATCGCCTTTGCCCATTGTCTGCGCATGACCCTGCGTCGTGAAAAGGGGGAAGGGCAACTGGCGCGCTATCTGGCGGCGGAGGATTTACGCAACGTCATGGCCGCCAATTCCCCGGCGAACCGTATTCTGCTGATCATGGGTGAATGGCTGGCCGTTAGACGCCGTAACGGAGACCTCTCCGATATTCTGTTCCACAGCCTGAACAACCGTCTCAACGATATGTCGATTGTCCTGTCAGGCTGCGAGCGCATCGCCACCACGCCCGTGCCGTTTGCTTATACGCTTATCCTGCACCGTACGGTCTATCTGTTCTGCATCATGCTGCCGTTCGCGCTGGTTGTTGACCTGCACTACATGACGCCGTTTGTCTCTGCGCTGATTTCGTATACCTTCATTTCGCTGGATACGCTGGCAGAAGAGCTGGAAGATCTGTTTGGTACCGAAGACAACGACCTGCCGTTGGACGCCATCTGCAACATGATGGAACGCGATCTGCTGCAGATGAACGATGAAGAGAACATTCCGGAAAGGCTGATGCCGGATAAGTATTATCAGCTGACCTGACGGGCGTTCCACTCGTCCCGGGTGATTTCCCACAGCTCAGAATCGAGCATACCGCTGACGTACGCTTTTTTTTCCGTTCTGATAAGCCGCATGCCGCTACTGTCTGAAATACGACGGGAGCGGCTATTGGTGGCCGCCTTCGGCGCGCGCAATACGGGTTTGTTCAGCGTGTTAAACCAGTAATCCGTTGCCGCAATGCTGGCTTCGCGCATATATCCCTTTCCCTGAAACTCCGGCGCCAGCCAAAACCCGCGGTTGTTATCTTCCACATCGTACAGGCAGATAACCCCCATCAGTTCGTCCGGCGCTTCACGACGGCGGATGCTCCAGAACCAGGCAATCCCTTTCGCCATATCCGGCAGCGCCACGTTGTTGACATAGTTTTCCGCGCCGTTATCCGGGTAGGGCCAGGGCACGGAAGAGACCAGATAGCGGACGATCTCCCAGCGCGGATAGCGCTTTTGTATCTGAACGGCATCTTCGGCAACCAGCGGTTTTAGCAGCAAGCGTTCTGTCGTGAGCGTCGGTATCGTCATCCGCAGATCTCCATATTTAAGCGTTATGATTTTGTTTGCGTTCTGGTATTTTCATCTCTATCACATTCAGTTGAGGCGTGCTGAGTTTATACCCTACCAAAAATAGGCATCATTTCTTCAATGGCGAAATTTTAATGCGCTTGTGGTCTCTTTTAACCGGACGTGTTTTCCAGGATCTCCTGCAGCATGGCAAAGAGATAGAGGAGGCCATTGCTCGTCGTGATACCCGTGTTTTGAATCATTCCACCCCCGAGCTGGAAGGGTATTTTTCTCGCCCCCTCAGCGAGCTTCCGCGTCAAAATCCTTACCCGGTAGCGGCGCTGTTACCTCTTTTTTTAGTGGCGTTTGCGTTAAACCTTCTGCCTTTTCTCAACGCGTTGCAGGGTTTGTCACCTTTACACCATGCACTGTGTTTTTTCGTACCATCATTAATAATGACAGGCGCGCTCATTGTAATCAGCGTGCTTCTGGCCCGAGGGGTAACGTCAGGATTGTTGGGGTTTATGGCAGTGTTCATCATTCTGCTGGTCATAACTCTCGTTCAGGTTCTGCATCTTCTGTTTTCTCATAGCGGAAACCTTTGGCCACTGGTCACCGCATCCTTCGCGCTGATACTTTGTCGGATGGTAATGAATAGCAGCGGCTTTGTGCTGTTTACCCTCTATTGTCGCACTCAGCGTCTTGCCAGAGTTGCACGTGAAATCCGGTTAAAAAGCCATTAAAGAGGTGATATGACGTTACGAAAAGCGCATCCGCAGGAAGCTGAAATACTCTGGAATATTCGCAATCAGGCGATTCGTCACGGCTGCAAAACCAGTTACGACGCGGACGTTATTGCGCGCTGGACGCCCGACGACATGCCGGAGCATTACCGGCAAATGGTCATTGAATACCCTTTTTACGTGGTGGAAGATGAAAAGGGCGACATTGCGGCAACTGGCTATCTTGATCTGGATACCCACTGTCTGGAGGCGATATTCACCTTGCCGGCGGCATCCGGAAAAGGCATGGCGACCCGGATTATCGAGGCGCTCAAACAGGAGGCCCATAGCCGGGGGTTAACCCGCCTGACGCTCGATGCAACGCCTAACGCCCGGTCGTTTTACCAGAAGCTGGGGTTTGTCACGCTGAGCGAAAAGTATCATCACTCGCGCATGGCGGGCGCTGATTTACGCTGTTTTGAAATGGCGATCAACTTGTAATGTGAGGAACGCATGGCTGTCACGGTAAGACCTTTAAGCGCAGACGATTACGCCCAGTGGCGACCGCTATGGGACGGGTATACCCATTTTTATGATTGTTTTCTCGATGAATCGGTTACCGCATCGACATGGGAAAGGGCGCTCTCAGCGCATTCACCGATGTTCTGCCGCGTAGTAGAGAAAGACGAAAAGATCATTGGTTTCGCGATGTGCATTCTCCACGAAGGCACATGGTCAACGGCCCCCGTTTGCTACCTGGAAGATCTGTTTGTCGATGCCACCGAACGCGGTGCGGGGGCCGGGAAGGCGCTCATTGATGCCCTGATAGCCGAAGGCAAGCGCGAAGGGTGGTCGAAACTGTATTGGGTCACCCGGGAGAACAACCCGGCGCGTAAACTCTATGACAAATACGGCGAAGCTGACGATTACGTACGCTACCGCCTCTCGCTGTAAGCCTGAATCACCTGTGTTTGTATCACACTGTATCTGCGTACCGGATACATACACAGGATTGCAATAAACCCCCTTTCGCACTTATCCGCTATACAAACGCGTGTTGTTATATCCCCGTCAACTGTTCTTAACCGGAGATACCAACATGTTCAGCAAACTCGCGTATTCAACCCTGGCGTTAACCGTTTCTCTTGGCACCGTCATGTCCTGTCAGGCCGAAGTCACCGGCAAAGATGTTGCCGCAGCCTTCGATCACCCTCAGCAAATTAACGCTGGCGATCTGAATATCGGCTATGTCGATATCGGACCAAAAGAGGGACAGCCGGTGATTCTGTTACACGGCTGGCCCTATGATATTCACAGCTATGCCGAAGTCGCACCCGCGCTGGCGGCAAAAGGCTACCGGGTCATTGTGCCTTCGCTGCGCGGCTACGGCACCACGCGCTTCCTGTCAGCAAGCACGCCGCGTAACGGCCAGCCTTCGGCCATGGCGAAAGATATCGTTAACCTGATGGATGCCCTCAACATTAAGCAGGCTGTTTTTGCGGGATACGACTGGGGCGCCCGTACGGCGGACATTGTCGCGGCGCTGTGGCCTGAACGCGTCAAATCCCTTGTTTCGGTAAGTGGCTATCTCATCAGCAGCCAGCAGATTGGTAAACAGCCGCTGCCGCCAAAAGCAGAGCAGCAGTGGTGGTATCAATTCTATTTCGCAACAGAACGCGGTGCCGAAGGCTATGCCAAGAATACCCATGACTTCGCCCGTCTGATCTGGTCTCAGGCCTCACCAGACTGGAAGTTTTCCGATGCGACCTTTAACGCCAGCGCAAAATCCCTGGATAACCCCGATCACGTCGCGGTTACGCTCAGCAACTATCGCTGGCGTTTAGGCCTCGAAAAAGGCGAGCGTAAATACGACAGCTACGAACAAAAGCTGGCGACATTGCCAAATATCACCGTTCCGACAATCACCATCGAAGGCGGCAACAATGGGGCGCCACATCCTGCGCCTCAAGCCTATGCCGGTAAATTCACCGGTAAATATGAACACCGCACCTTTGGGGCCACCGTGGGGCACAACCCGCCGCAGGAAGATCCGCAGGATTTCGTCAAGGCGGTTATCGACGCGGATAAGCTGTGATATGTGCTATTTTCAATACGTTACCCCTCAGTCAGGAGATCCCGGTGGAGCATATTGATCATATCCTTGTCGTCGATGACGACAGGGATATTCGTGAATTGATTGTCGACTATCTCGTCAAGTCGGGCTATCGCGCGTCTGGCGCGGCAAACGGCAAAGAGATGCGGGCCGTGCTAGATAAACAGCATGTCGATCTGGTGGTGCTGGACGTGATGATGCCAGGCGATGACGGATTAACGCTCTGCCGGGGACTGCGCAGCGGTAAACATAAAGATCTGCCGATCCTAATGCTGACCGCGCGCAACGAAGAGACAGACCGGATCCTGGGGCTGGAAATGGGGGCCGATGACTATGTCGTGAAGCCCTTTGTTGCGCGCGAACTGCTGGCGCGTATCAAAGCCATTTTGCGCCGTTTTCGTACCATGCCACCCAATCTGCAGGTGACCGAGGCCGGGCGCCTGGTGATGTTCGGCGACTGGCAACTGGACACCGTTGCTCGTCACCTGATCGACAGCGAGGGGATGATTGTGGCACTCAGCGGGGCGGAATACCGACTTCTGCGCGTGTTCCTTGACCATCCTCAGCGTGTGCTGAGCCGCGATCAGTTGCTTAACCTGACCCAGGGGCGAGATGCTGAACTCTTTGAGCGCTCGATTGATCTTCTGGTCAGTCGGGTTCGTCAGCGACTGAATGAAGATGCCCGCACGCCGGCCTACATCAAGACCGTTCGCAGCGAAGGGTACGTTTTTACCATGCCGGTGATCATCAAAGAGGCCAATGAATGAGGCTCTGGCCACGCTCGTTACTGACGCGACTGCTGATCATCGTGATGCTGGGGCTCCTGCTGGCCAACGCGCTCAGCCTCACGCTGGTCATGCTTGAGCGGATGCGCAGCGCCCGCACGGTGATGCTCGGCAACCTGGAATATGACGTTTCCACCAGTGTGGCCATCCTCGACCGGCTTCCCGCAAGGGAGCGTCCAGCCTGGCTGGAACGACTGGCGCGGGGGAACTATCGCTACATTCTGGGCACCGGTGAACCGGGGCCCGCACCGCATGACAAACGCTCGCAGGATGCCATCCGCACCCTGACAGAGGCGCTGTCGGCAACCTGGCCACTGACGTTTACTGCCGTACCGGGGCCGGTTTCCCATATTCAGGCCCACCTTACGCTGAGCGATGGTTCGCCGCTAACCATTGACCTTATCCCCCGAATGCCTCCGGTCGCCAGCTGGCTGCCTGTAGTGCTTGTGTTGCAGCTACTGCTTCTGGCGTTCTGCTCATGGATTGCCGTGCGTCAGGTTATTCGACCCTTTTCTCAGTTTACCCGGGCGGTGGATTCCCTCGACCCGGCAGCAAGCTCGCCAATGACCGAGGCAGGGCCGGTCGAGGTGCAACGGGCCGCGCACGCCTTTAATGCGATGCAGGCGCGTATCCAGTCTTACCTGCGCGAGCGCGCGCAGATCCTGGCCTCCGTATCGCACGACCTTCAGACCCCGATAACGCGCATGAAGTTGCGCGTCGAAATGGCGGACCAGCCGGAGCTACGGGACAAGTTGCTCAACGACCTGGATAATATGACGCGCCTGGTGCGGGAAGGAATAGCGTATGCCCGGTCATCAGAATCTCTGGAAGAGACCTCGCTCAAGCTGGAGTTGAATGCCTGGATAAACAGCATCGCCAGTGATTACCAGGACATCGGGAAAAACGTGCAGCTTCAGGCAACCGATGCCCGTCTGCCCGTGGTCACGCGTCCGCAGGCGCTACGCCGGGTGATGACCAATCTGCTGGATAATGCGCTGAAATTTGGCGACTATGCCGTCATTACGATTCATTCAGATGCCCGTCATGTCACGATCGCCATTCACGATGGCGGACCGGGGATACCGGACGCCGAACTGGAGGCAGTATTGCAGCCGTTTTATCGGGTGGAAACCTCACGAAACCGCGACACCGGGGGCACCGGATTAGGGCTGGCCATCGCCGCCCAGTTGACTGCGCAGTTAGGCGGGAAATTGCATCTGGCGAACCACGCCGAGGGTGGGCTGGACGTTTCGATTACGCTGCCGCGCGGGTAATTGTACGGTTTTGTATCGGACAGCCTTCATGATACGCGCACAGACAATTCGCGCTGATTTGCACACATACTGAACATATCAACACGGTGAAATAACCTCACTGCAGCTTCGCAGGGCATCTCTAATGTGAGGTCACTATGTTTCTGATAATCGCTTTTCTGGGCGGGATGATAAGCCTGCTCAGCCCATGCACACTCCCGGTTATTCCACTGTTGTTTGCCGGGTTCCAGGGGCAACGACGGCATATTCTGGCGTTGCTCGCGGGGATGATTGTAATGTTCACCCTCGTGGCACTGGTGGCTACCGCCGCCAGCAACTGGATCGCCCAGGCGACGATAGCAGGGCGCTGGGTCGCACTGGTTGTACTGGCAATAGCCGCGCTGGCTCTTATTTTCCCGACATTCGCCCAGCGTATTGCCGGACCGGCCGTCAGCGCAGGTAATCTACTCAACACACGCAGCGGACAGACGCGCGGTACTCTCTCCGCGTTTCTGGGCGGGCTGGCCGTTGGGTTGCTCTGGTCGCCGTGCGCCGGACCGATTCTGGGTGCCATCTTCAGCCTGAATATTGCCGGTCACTCCGCCATTGCCACGGGGGCACTGCTGGCCGCTTACGGCAGCGGATGCGCGCTGATGCTGGGGCTGCTGGTTATCGGTGGTCGCGCGCTAATGGCACCCCTGCGTGCCAGATCGGCATTGATGGAAAGGTTACGCAAGGGGGCGGGCGTGGTCATGTTAGCGACCGTTGCGTTTAACGCCACCGGGATGACGTCCGTTCTGAAAGGCGCCAACGGGGTCGCAGACCGTCTGGAGAATTCGCTCCTGACGCTGGCGAAACCCGCAACGGCACCGGTGAAGCTTCAGCCGGTGGTGATGACCGAACCCAGCAGCCAGTTACCCTCCTTAAGCGGCGGAACAGGATGGGTAAATGGTGACCCTGTCACGTCTGACTCTCTGCGGGGGAAGGTAGTATTGATTGATTTCTGGACATGGGACTGCATCAACTGTCAGCATACGCTCCCGCACGTTCGCGACTGGGCCAAAAAGTACGAGGCGCAGGGTCTGGTGGTAATAGGTGTGCATACGCCGGAATACCCGTGGGAAAAACCGCTCGCCTCGGTACAAAAAGCGGTGACGAAATGGCAGCTCCCGTATCGGGTGGTCACGGATAATAACTATAAGATCTGGAACGCCTTCGGGAATCAGTACTGGCCCGCACACTACTATTTCGATGCCAAAGGGCAGCTGCGCTACACCTCCTTTGGCGAGGGCAATTACGAACAGCAGGAAAAAGTCATTCAGCAGTTGCTGAAAGAGGCTCGCTCCTGAGCCGACTTATGGCTGACGTTGAGCAACGATAAACAAGCGTGGAAATGCCAGCAGTATCTGCCCGTTTTCCTGAAGCGGATACTGCTCTTCCAGTAGTTCATGGTAGCGTTGCAGGAACTGCTTCTGCTCGCTTTCATTCAACTCCTGTAACCACGGACGCAGCCCCGTGGCGCTGACCCAGTCAATAATCGCCTGATGCGATCCCATTTTATGGAAGTAGGTCGTGCGCCAGATATCCACGTCGCAGCCTGCCTCCGTCAGAATATCGTAATACGCATGGACACCGGGCAGAGGTTCACGGCCTCGATTCGGATAACCTTGTTCAACAGCCACTTCGCGCATCGAGACGTGTGTCGGTTCAAGCCAGTTATCAGGCATCTGGATCGCCAGCACGCCGTTTAGCTTCAGCAGCGAAACCAGATGCGGCAGGAGCTCGTAATGGTCAGGGATCCACTGTAGCGAGGCATTCGCATAAAGCAGGCTCAGCGGTTGGCCTGGCTTGTACTGGCGAATATCGGCCTCAACAAAGTGGCAATCGGGCAACGCCTGGCGCGCCTCTTCGAGCATCGCCGGTGAGTTATCAACACCGGTGATGTGGGCAGAAGGCCAGCGATGCTTCAACAGCGCGGTGCTGTTTCCCGGTCCGCAGCCTAAATCAACGATGGTGGACACCTCATCCAGTGGAATTCTGGCGAGCAGTTCAGCAGCAGGGCGCGTGCGTTCGGCACCGTATTGCAGATAAAGCGAAGGGTTCCAGTCGGCCATTTTTGCCTCTCCGTGTTGAATTCATCAGCAAGAATAGCACAGGCAGAGACCCGCACTGGGGCAGGTCTCGACCGACGCAGTGACTACAGAACGCCTTTCAGCGCGATATGGTAAAGCAGCATGATCGTTTTGCCGTCGACAATCCTGCCGGTATCAATACCGCGCAAGGCCTCATCCAGCGGCATTTCCAGCACGTCGATATCTTCTCCCTCTGACTTGATGCCGCCGCCCGCGCTGGCCCGATCCTGCGGGTGATACTCTGCGATATAAAAATAGAGTTTTTCCGTGACGGAGCCTGGGCTCATGTAGGCTTCAAAGACTTTCTCAACACGGGAGACACGATATCCGGTCTCTTCTTCCGCTTCCGCCTTGATGCGGCTTTCGGGATCCATGTTATCCAGCAGTCCGGCAGCGGCCTCGATAAGGTCGTCCTCATGGCCATTGATAAAGACCGGAAAGCGGAACTGGCGCGTCAGGATCACCGTTCTTTTATCACGGTTATAGAGCAGTATCGTGGCCCCGTTTCCCCGGTCATACACTTCGCGGCTTTGCCGCTGCCATTCGCCGTCGCGTCGCTGCAGCTCAAAGGTGTACTTTTTCAGGATGTACCAGTTATCCGACAGGGTTTCATTTTCAATGATGCGCACATCTGCACGTTTCGATTGCACGTTTGCTGCTCCTTACGTAGAGTGATCGTCATAAACAGCATTATCATGCACATTCAAGATAAAACGTGCAATATCAGGAATCCACAATGCTCACCAGTCAGCGAAAACAATTAATCCTCGAGAAGCTTGCCGCTGAAGGCCAGGTCCAGTCTAAAGCGCTCAGCGCACATTTCGCGGTGTCAGAAGACACCATTCGTCGTGATCTCCGCGAACTGGCGGCGGAAGGGCGTTTGCAGCGTGTCCATGGCGGTGCGCTGCCGGCCTCGTCGGCCACTGTGCCGTTTGCCGAGCGTAAATCGGTGAAGATGGACGCGAAAAAAAATGTGGCCCGCAAAGGCGCAAAGCTCATTTCCCCTGGGCAGGTGGTTATTGTCGACGGCGGCACAACTACGTCGGAACTGATCGCGTATTTACCGGCGGATTTACGCATTACCGTGGTCACACACAGCCCGAGCATCGCCCTTGGGCTCGTCGAGCATCCTTCGATTGAAGTGATCCTGATCGGAGGACGTCTGTACAAACACTCCATCGTGACGGTAGGCGCAGCGGCCATTGAAGGCATCGACAATATCCATGCGGATCTGTTCTTCATGGGGGTTACCGGCATCCATCCAGAAGCGGGGCTTACCACCGGCGACTTCGAAGAGGCGTGCATCAAACGTGCATTTTCCTGCAGGGCCGCCGAGACAGTGGTCCTGGCATCGCCAGAAAAAATTAACACCGCGTCATCGTTTGTGATTGGCGAACTATCGCTGGCCAATACGATTGTCGTGGAAGATGATACCGATCGCGCCTGGATTAGCGCGGTGAAGGAGAAGGGTGTCTCCGTGGTGACGACCTCAGATCCAGAATAACCCTTGAACCTGCCTGTGATCAGCAGGCAGGTTCAGGCGCGTCCTCAGGCCAGAGGGATGCTTTCTAACGAGGTGTAAACGTTCAGCCCGAGCTTACGGGCAACCTCGATATCCATATCAGCTCCCTTAGACGCACCGGCAATACGATAAATCGCGTCGCATTTCCCAATGAGCCGGTGTGCAACGGGATAGAGCATCGCTTCACTGATTTCATCCCCAATGGACGATGAACCAGCGGCCTTTGCCAGCGGTAGCGCAAGCCATTCACCAATCACCGGAACGTGGCCACGCTGATATACGGCTAATGCTGCGTTTTCCAGACGGGCAAGGTTTTCATCCATTTTGGCCTGGTCGCCATCAGTCCCGCTGCGCCAGGGGCCCGCTATTAAAATCAACTGTTGTGTCATACATACCTCGTTGCGTGATGGTGCATGAATTTGCACGTTAATAATTGAAGTATCGGTTTTCAGCTCTGAAATGTATCTTAATAGGCACCATCGTGCAAATACAAGCAGTATCATGCATAATGGTGATGTTGCATAAGCGCGACGCTGGTCTATGCTCAACATGCAGAGACTCGCCATTCTCTGGGGCAATTGAAAAATAACAATAAGTTGCGTTTCAGGGGGTGGAAATGAATAAGGTCCTGCTCGCATTATTATCCTGCGTGCTCTCGGTCATCTCATTTACTGGCGTCGCCGCCGAGCCACGCCAGGAGCCTACTGAGCAGGAGCGGGCCCGAACCGTTTATATTTTTCATCAACCGATTGTGATGTTGCAGGCCAAATTTGGTCTCACGACGCCTGAAGAACGCGTGTTACGTATTCGCCATACCCTGCGCAATTTCACGCAGCAGGACGTACGTGAGCCGCTGAAAATTGTTCCCGTCACCCGTTACAACCAGCAGGGAAGGCTGATTGTCATGAACAATAAGCCTGTTTTATTGCTTACGCAGGCGGACCTGGATGAGGGGGACGATTTGACTCTCGACCAGGCCGCTCAGCGCGTGCTGGCGCGGATGGAGGCGCAACGTACGGCGCTTCGCGATCAATATGACACCGGCTGGCTGGCGCTCTCCGCCGGGAAAACGGTCGTCGGGCTGCTGGTTCTGTCTCTTTTCTGGTACGGGGCGTGGCGGTCGTGGCGCTGGGTTCGCAATGTCTGCCGTCGCCGCATTCTTGAAAACCGCAGCGTCATCCCGCAGAGCTGGCGTAAGTTTGTCGGCGCAATTGAGGCTCGTTTGTATGCTTTGCTGATGATTTTACTGGGCATTCTCGGATTGTATCTCTGGCTGAGTTGGGCGTTCAGCTTGTTCCCCTGGACACGCGTCTGGGGTGCATCGTTAGGCGACTGGACCATGCGCGTGCTGCGGGATATTGCGCTGTCGATTGTCTCGGCCATGCCGGGAATAATGATTGTCCTGATCATCTTTGTGATTACCGCCTTTATTCTGAAGCTCCTGAAGGTGTTGTTAAATCAGGTGGAAGCAGGGCGCCTGCAGCTGCCGGGCATTCACCCTGAAACCGTGGGAGCTACGCGTAAACTGATTTCTGTCGTGGTGTGGTTATTTGCCCTCTCTGCGGCCTATCCGTTTTTACCGAGAGCGAATTCGCTGGCGTTTAAAGGCATTAGCGTCTTCTTTGGCCTGATGCTTACCCTGGGTTCGGCAGGCGTGATGAACCATGCGATGAGCGGACTGGTACTGATCTACTCACGAGCGTTGAGGAAAGGAGACGTTATACGGGTGGCGGATAACGAAGGGCTGGTCACGGAGATAGGCATGCTGGCGACCAAGATCATCACCCGCGAGAACTATGTTGTGACCGTACCCAATGCGGTGGTGGTGAGCGGAAAAATCACCAATCTGAGCGTACAGAATCCTGACGGCGGCGTGAACCTGACGATTGGCGTGACGATTGGCTATGACACACCGTGGCGACAGGTTCATGCCATGCTGGAGATGGCGGCCAGACGGTCTAAATGTGTTGACCCTTCGCAGCAGCCCCTGGTGCGTCAGCTGGGGCTGATGGACTGGTACATTGCCTATGAGCTGCAGGTAAAATTGCAGCCCGGACAGTCGCTTGCTGAGGCCCGCAATGAACTCCACAGTAACATTCAGGACGTTTTCAACGAGTTCAACGTGCAGATTATGTCGCCAAACTTCGTGATGCAGCCGGAAGGTGCGGTCGTCGTCGCGGAAGAAAACTGGTTCGCAGCACCGGCAGAGAAACCCGCACAAAAGCCATCATGAATCAGTCCGGTGCATGACAGACCGCCTCGATATTATGGCCGTCAGGCGGCCATCATCCTTTTGTGCAATCCTGTCCAATGCCGAAACGGACAAATGGCATATTCAAAACGTCAGGGTTCGAACTGCTGAAATACACCATTCCCGTACGGTTATCCATCGGCTTGTATTTTTTCAGCATCTCCAGTTCGATACCGGTACTCATAAATGATTTGCCGTTTTTATCAAACAGGAAGAAACACATTTTATTGTCTTTGCCCGGCTCAATACTTTTATCAGACGCGTTATTCAGTGTCACCTTGTAGCTGACCATGTACTGCGCTTCGCCAGTTGTGCTATCCCATTGACTTCCCTGGGATTGCCTTTCAGCAAAAAGAGTAATACCGCCCTGAGACGCTTTCTGAGCTGCCAGGGCAGTTCCGGCTGCAGAAACCGCTAAAGTAAGACATACTGCTTTAATTAAGTTACAACGCATTTTTCCTTCCTCCTGTTAAAATACAGAGCCGCTAAATGGCGGACCGTTTCCGCCCAACAAATGTCCAACGCAGGTAGTCATAAAGCCAGTTAAAGAGCATCGTGTATGGCAGAAAAAACAGTACCAGACCGATCTCGACAAAAAATGCCTCCGTGACTGTTAAATTCAGCATTACCATCGCGACAGGAATTAATGTAATGATAAGTCCTGTTTCAAAGCAGACAGCATGGATTGCACGCACGAGAAATGTTCGTTGAAACGCATATTTTTTCTGCAAGGCGTCAAAGAATTTATTAAACACAAAATTCCATGCCGTGGCGGCAAGTGCAGATATCACGGACAACGAACCCGACTGAAGCACCGACACGTTCATCAGCCACGCAAGTGACAGCGCAATGATGACATTGGCCGTCACTTCGAAAAGAACCGCATGCAAAACGCGTTCTTTAAAACTTTTATCCAGTTCAATTTCCATTTACTTAGTACGGCTTTTTAAAAAAACTGAAGTATATCAGACGTGCTTCAACTTTCTTTAAACGTGAAGGTTAGAATGGCTGTCAGGCCCCGGTTATTCGGGGCCTTGCTCTATGTTCTGAGGAAAAGATGTAAAATCAACCCGATTACCGCACATGCGGCAATTACATGTGTGACTTTATATTTGAACCGGAAAAGTGCGATAGCGGCAGCAAGTGCAATGACCGCTGCTATCCAGTCCATTTTGCCATCAAAACCCTGTGGCCAGAGCACGTGGTAGCCAAAAAAGAGTGCCAGATTCAGGATCACGCCAACCACCGCTGCGGTAATTGCGGTGAGTGGCGCGGTAAAATTAATATTGTTGTGCGTCGTTTCAATAAAAGGCCCACCGGCCAGAATAAACAGAAACGATGGCAGAAACGTAAACCAGGTCGCCAGCACGGCCGCTACAGCACCTGCCAGGAAAAGCTGATCCGGGCCATATGCCATATTCACATAGCCACCAACAAATCCCACAAATGCCACAATCATGATAAGCGGCCCCGGCGTGGTTTCGCCCAGAGCCAGACCATCAATCATCTGCGTTGGCGTGAGCCACTGATAATGACCAACCGCGCCCTGGTAGATATAAGGCAGTACCGCATAGGCACCCCCAAAGGTCAGCAGCGCCGCCTTGGTAAAGAACCAGCCCATCTGGGTAAACGGGTGCATCCAGCCAAGGCTCAGATAGAGCATCGCCATTGGCGTTGCCCATAAAAAAACACCGGCAATGATAATCAGGGTCAAGCGTGACCATTTGAAAACCGTATGCGGAGCCGCTGGCGTATGGTCATCAATAATGGCAGCACCGTAGGATTTTCGGCTGGCATCATGGGCGTTACCCTGACCAAAATGGTCGGGGAAAAGGCGCCCACCTACATAACCCATCATTGCGGCTGACAGGACAATAACGGGAAAAGGGACATTGAGGGCGAAAATGGCGACAAACGCGGCGGCAGCGATTGCCCACTGCGTGCGGTTACGCAGCGCCCGCGAACCGATACGGTGTGCAGCCTGCACAACAATCGCCGTAATTGCCGGTTTTATGCCGTAAAAGAGACCGGCCACGACAGACAAATGGCCATACGCCACGTAAATCCACGACAGGACAATAAGGATAAAAAGGGAAGGGAGCACAAACAGTGTCCCGGCAACCACGCCGCCCCAGGTGCGGTGCATCAGCCAGCCAATATAGGTCGCCAGTTGTTGCGCCTCCGGGCCCGGAAGCACCATACAGTAATTCAGTGCATGCAAAAAGCGCTGTTCGGATATCCAGCGTCGGTTTTCAACCAGCTCCTGATGCATTATCGAAATTTGACCAGCCGGCCCGCCAAAGCTGATGAATCCCAGCTTCAGCCAGAATAAAAAGGCTTCACGGAAACTGACATGCGGAGGTGGAACGCCCGGTTCGTCGTCGACCGGAGGCAGATTGCTGTTCATGAGTTTCTGAACCTGTTTTGAATTCTGCTGAGAGAAGGATCCGCTAAGCATATGCCATATTTATGAAAGATGAGTGATGATGGCTGAATCAGCAAATTCGATATATGTTGCATATTGTACGTTTCACAAACTCACCCCTTGTATATCGATATCAGGTTCGATACGGTACAAAAAATTGCTCATCGATAAGGATTATCCATGTATATCGCCGTCCCCCCTGGACAAAAAAGTGTAGCGTGGTCAGAAATGGCGCTTGATCGCGAAGCCCGCAGATTAGTGAATATCGCCAATATAATCTCATCAACACACCTCAAGGATGGCCTGACGCGCCTCAGATTTGTGAAAGAAATCCGCGATCTTATCTCTCAGCAGTTGGCAGCAGCTCGTAGACTTAAAACGATTGAATCTTATACGCACTCAACAGAGATATTACGTACAGAGACGGCAAACTTACTGGAACAGGACAGATTAATACGCACCAGGGCCGCACAAATTTACGCAAAGATTGAATTTGTGAAGGAGAATAATGAAATTGTCGGATATGTAATCAGCGCTGTTAGTGTAGTGTTATCAGGTTTTGAAATCGTTGGCGGAGTGGCTCTTTTTGGCACTATGACACCTGTAGGGATGCTCGCCGGAGCTACGTTAGTTATGGACGGTCTGAACGGGATTTCCAGGGAAATAAACAATCAGCTTTTAGAAAAGGAAAATTCTAAGGGTGTTTTTGCTGATGGTGCGATCGCGGCGGCTCAGTTTTTAGGATTTCGCGGGAATACAGGGTTAGCTTTATATAATGGTGTCAGTCTGGCCGCGAACATCTATGGTGTGTTTGGGCTAATGAGAAAACCAGATGCATGGCGACTTTTTCACTATGTACCACAAGATTATTACAGAAAAGTCAGTTCAATGAGTCGCCCAATGTTGACGATGAAAATTGTAGGGTATGGACTCAAAGCAAAAATCATTTTTGATCTGTTAGCAACTGAGACGAACTCTTAGCGGATTTTCTTTTTAAATTTCCATGCCTTATAGGAAAGAAGCGGTGGCTGGAAAAACCAAATGATGAACAAAGCGATCAACATAGCAACACCTGTGGATATAACATTTTCTCTGGACGCTATGGTAAGTACTATGAGGTAAACAGCAGCAAGCAATATGGTCAACAACAATGCTGCGTTAAAACGTCTGGACAAGTCGGATATCACCATATCCAGAGAAAGGGCATCTTTTATTATGTACTTACGCAGCTTCTGCAGGTCCGAGGATGTAAATCCAGAAGCCAGAAGTTTTTCTTCGGTTATCGCCATGTTTTCTCCCTGAGCGGTAATCTCTTCTCGTAATGAATACTATCAACCATTTAGCCAAGTGGATAGTGATCTGTAGGAAACGCGTAAATGATCTTACAACAACTATGAATAGGCAGAGGAAATGACGGCTAATGACGGCCATGAAAAGCTCAATTCTCCCAGATTCAATGTTGGTGCGCATAATGTATATTATGTTAAATGCGATAAATCCATAAATCATATCCTGTGCCTCAGCCTCTGCTCTCACATCATAATCAGTCAATGATGTCGGAAGGCTTTTCAAACTCTGGCGACCAGTACCCTCCACTTCCATGGTACGTTTCTGCCCCCAGGACGAACTGGGTACCGCAAAAGTTGCATGCAAAGTGGTAATCGACGATGTCGCCCCATATCATCTTTTCAGCGCACTCACTGAAGCTGTACTGATTCCAGTCGTCCTTTGTCAGAACTTCTGACAACATCCCTTCGTTGATTGCATTTCTGGCAATACGAATTGCTTTTCGTAACTGATCGGGCGTCCGGATAACGTACTTAACACAGAGTTCACGGCAGTGCTCGCAGCTCATATGGCTGAACCTCTTTCGCATGACGGGCTGATGACGTTTATGTCATTATATTCAAATGATTAAAGCACTATATCGTCGACTAAACCACTGTAACGACCTGGCGGTAAGAATCAGCAAGGCCAATACTGCACAACTGCAACAGTTAAAAGCGGAACTGGCCGAACTGATCGGGACACCCACGGGATGCTATACCATGGGCATTCCAGCTGTTCTCAGTACCCTTGGGGTGATCGTCAGTTTTGGGATACCGCAGCTGTGGTTGGGTTACAACGTCAGCGCCGCCCTCGGGCAACCTGAAGAAAGCGTATTTATATGGGTGGTTTTGATCGCCCTGCTGTTCTCAGGCATCAATGGCATGACGATGTTTCTGATTGGCAAAGGCCTCATGCGTGCCGTGCAGGTGCATCTTACGCTGGCGGTTATGAGCCTTGTGTTAACGTCAGTCTATCTGCTGACTGCGCTAAGCGGTGCGAGTGTTCCGGGCGTCAGTCTCATCGCGGCGCTGATAAGCATCTCTATGCTGCTGCTCAGCGGTTACTGCATCCACTCTACTTCTTTCTATAAGATGCTGCTCTTTACCCTGCACAATCGTGCCTGGCGTAAACTTTTGCACCAGACTCGTAAAACGTAAAACCCCGCCATCTCTGGCGGGGTCTGTTTATTGCTTTTTATACCTGCGCAGCCAGATAAGCTTATACGCCGCCGGAATGATAAACAGCGACAGCAGCGGCGCTGTTATCATCCCGCCAATCATCGGCGCGGCGATCCGACTCATAACTTCTGACCCCGTGCCGGTTCCCCAGAGTATGGGCAGCAGACCCGCAATAATAACCGCCACCGTCATCGCCTTAGGTCGGACACGCAGAACCGCACCATGGTACAGGGCTTCATCCAACGCTTGTGCGGTGAATGTCTCCCGTCGGGATAAGGCCGGGTTCGCTTCGATGGCATGGCGCAGATACATCTGCATCACCACGCCAAACTCGGCGGCCACCCCGGCCAGGGCAATAAACCCGGTGCCGGTGGCGACAGACATATGGAAGCCCTGCCAGTACAGGAACCAGATCCCCCCGACAAGGGCGAACGGCAAACTCATCAGGATCAGCAAGGCTTCATCAACGCGGCGGAATGCCAGATACAGCAGAATGAAAATAATCATCACCGTCATCGGCACCATCAGCTTCAGTTTCTTATTGGCATGTTCCAGCAGCTCAAACTGACCGGAGAACGACACGCTGGTTCCCGGTCTCAGCTTCACGTTCTGGCTGATGGCCGTCTTAAGGTCATTGACCACCGACACCATATCCCTGCCGCGGGCATCAATATAGATCCAGCTGGTTGGTCGGGCATTTTCCGTTTTAAGCATCGTCGGGCCGGAAACGACACGTATGTCCGCCACATCCCCCAGCGTGATTTGCTGCTTCATCGGGGTCAGGATCGGCATCTCTTTCAGAGCCTGTGGGCTGTTCCGGTAGTCCTGAGGATAACGGATATTGATCGGGTACCGAGCCACGCCCTCAACCGTTTCCCCTACTGTCTCGCCACCAATGGCGGAGGAGACGAACAGCTGCACATCCCCCACCGTCATACCGAAGCGGGACGCTTTTTCACGATTAATATCCACATCAATGTAACGCCCGCCTTCCAGCCGCTCTGCAAGAGCAGACACCACGCCGGGTACGGTTTTGGCGACCGCTTCAATGCTCTGCGCCGTGGCGTCGATATCCGACAGAACGGTGCCTGACACCTTGATACCGATTGGGCTTTTAATCCCGGTAGAAAGCATGTCGATGCGGTTACGGATCGGCGGCACCCAGAGGTTAGCCAGACCGGGCAGACGGACGGTTTTATCGAGTTCTTCAATAATCTTGTCAATCGTCATCCCGGGTCGCCACTGATCCTCGGGTTTCAGCTGAATGGTGGTTTCCACCATTTCAAGCGGTGCGGGGTCCGTTGCTGTCTCTGCCTTACCGGTCTTGCCAAACACAGACGCCACTTCAGGAACGGTTTTGATGAGCTTGTCCGTGGTCTGCAACAGCGCAGCCGCTTCAGCCGGAGAAACGCCCGGCAGTGTTGATGGCATATACAGCAGATCGCCTTCGTTGATCTTCGGCAGAAACTCGCCGCCCATCTGACTCAGCGGCCATATAACCGTGAAGATCGACAAGGCCGCCACCAGCAGGGTTGTTTTTGGCCAGTGAAGCACCCGCAGCAGCAGCGGATGATAGGCTTTAATCAGCAGCCGGTTCAGCGGGTTACTGCTCTCGGCAGGAATTTTCCCCCGGATCCAGAAGCCCATCAGAATGGGAATGACGATAATGGCCAGCGCGGCTGCGCCTGCCATGGCGTACGTTTTGGTAAAGGCCAGTGGACCAAACAGACGCCCTTCCTGACCTTCGAGGGTAAAAATAGGGATGAACGATAAGGTGATGATCAGCAGGCTAATAAACAGCGCGGGGCCAACTTCAACGGAGGCGTTAGTGATCACCTTCCAGCGGGTCGCGTTATCAATCTGCTCGCCAGGGTGCTGATGATCCCACTCCTCAAGCCGTTTATGCGCGTTTTCAATCATCACGATGGCGGCATCCACCATCGCTCCCACGGCAATGGCGATCCCGCCCAGGGACATAATATTGGCGTTCAGCCCCTGGAAATGCATGACGATAAAGGCAATACACAGGCCTAGCGGCAGAGAGATAATCGCCACCAGCGCAGACCGCACATGCCAGAGAAACAGCGCGCAGACGATGGCCACCACAATAAACTCTTCCAGCAGTTTATAACTCAGGTTATCAATGGCCCGGTCAATCAGCTGGCTGCGATCGTACGTGGTAACAATCTCAACACCTTCCGGCAGGCTGGCCTTCAGCGTCTCCAGTTTATCTTTTACCGCGGTAATCACTTCACGCGCGTTTTTACCCGAACGCAGGATCACCACGCCGCCCGCGACCTCTCCCTGGCCGTTAAGCTCGGCGATCCCGCGCCGCATTTCAGGTCCGGTTTGTACGCGAGCAACATCACGCAGATAAACCGGTACTCCGTTCTCGCCGGTTTTCAGGACGATGTTATTGAAATCATCAATGGTCTGAAGATAACCGCTGGCCCGGACCATATACTCTGCTTCCGCCATTTCGACCGATGAGCCCCCTGCTTCCTGATTAGAGGATCCCAGAGCCTGCTTCACGTCAGCCAGACTGATGCCGTATTGCGCCAGTTTCAGCGGATTGACCTGGATCTGATACTGCTTTACCACCCCGCCGACCGAGGCCACTTCCGCCACGTTCGGGATGGTTTTCAGCTCAAATTTCAGGAACCAGTCCTGCAAGGAACGCAGTTCGGACTGGTCGTGTTTTCCGCTGCGATCCACCAGCGCATATTCAAAGATCCAGCCCACGCCCGTAGCGTCTGGCCCAATTTCTGTACTGACACCAGCAGGCAGCTTCCCCTGAACCTGATTGAGATATTCCAGAACGCGCGAGCGGGCCCAGTAGAGATCGGTCCCGTCTTCAAAAATGACGTACACATAGGAATCACCAAACTGTGAAAACCCACGCACGGTCTTCGCACCCGGCACCGACAGCATGGTAGTGGTGAGCGGATACGTCACCTGGTTTTCGACAATTTGCGGTGCCTGGCCGGGGTAACTCGTTTTAATAATCACCTGAACATCAGACAGATCGGGTAAGGCATCCACCGGCGTATTGATAATGGTCCATGTTCCCCAGACGCTAAGAAACAGCGCCCCCATCATCACCAGGAAACGGTTGGCGACAGCGCGCCGGATAATCCATGCAATCATCGTCGTCTCCTCAATGGCCTGAATGACTCTTTTCAGGCTGACGCATACGCTCCAGCGCACCGGTAATATTGGCTTCGGAATCAATCATGAACAGACCGCTAACCACCACCGACTCTCCTTCGTTGAGGCCGGATCCTACGGCGGACTGCTGCTGGGATTCGTGCAGAACGTGGATCTGCTTCGGCACAAACCGCCCTTCCGCGTCAACGGTGATGACCCGCTGTTCTTTACCCGTATCGATAACGGCCTGGGAGGGGATCAACAGCATCTCCTGGCTTTGGGTGTTCAGCTTCAGATATGCATTCATGCCCGGCTTAAGCCGTTCGTCTTTGTTGGAAACCTGCAAGCGAACCTGCAGCGTACGGGTGGCAGGATCGACGCTTGGCAAAATGTTCCATTTTTCAACGTGAAACGATGTATCCGGGTACGCCGGGACCGAAATGTCAAACTGCGAGGAGTCTTTCAGCAGATACGCGATGGATTCAGGTATGGCCGCGCTGATCCACACCGGATCCATCCCCTGAATCTGTGCCACAACCTTATCTTTCGAAATATTCATCCCGGTACGCAGGTCAAAGCCGGTGATCACCCCGTCAATGGGGGCTTTGATGGTAAACCGGGTCTGGACCGTGCGGGTCGATCGTAACCTTTGAATATCCGCTTCCGGCATGCCTGCCAGACGAAGCCGTTCAAGCACCCCTTTCAGCTGCGTGGGCGTGCCACCGGTGCCGGACAACAGGAGGAACTCACTCTGCGCTTCCACCCACTCCGGAATAGTAATCTCGATGAGCGGGGTGCCTTTCTTCACACGATCGCCTGTCGTCAGGGGATACACTTTCTCCACAAAGCCTTCGGATCGTGCCTGCACAATCACAAACTGATATTCGTTATAGCTGACGTTGGCCGGGATGGTCTGGGCATAATTCAGCGTGCCGCGGGTCACTTTTTGCGTTTTTAATCCCAGGTTCTGAACCTGCGTCGGATCAATACGGATACCGGCACCGTTTTTATCGTCATTCTCATCCGCGTATTTAGGGACCAGATCCATATCCATAAACGGCGATTTACCGGGTTTATCGAATTTAACGTCGGGCTTCATCGGGTCATACCAGAAAAGCACCTTTCGTTCCGGCGGGGTATTTTCTGTTTTTTCGGCAGCATAAATATACTGCCACGCCGTCACTGCAATCAGCCCTCCCGCAAGAAGGCTGCCGATTATCATTGCAGCATATTTAACCTTTAACGATGCCATGCCGTGTCTCGCTATTTAATGCTTTTGAGTAAAGAGATATTGCCCTGCTGCACAAAAGAAAATTTCACGCGGTTGCCGACTTTTACGGCCTTAATACTTTCGTCTGCGTCAGTAAAGGTGAAACGCATGGTCATGGCGGGCCAGCCAATTTCCGGGATGGCTTCATGAGCGATCGTTACCTTTTTGTTTGTGAGATCAATGTCCTTCACGATGCCAGTCCCGGAGACAACCTGCTCTGTGGCCCCTTCGCTGGCAGCACTCATCTCTGCGTGCTGATGAACCTCGGCCTGCAGGCCGGCAGAAAACATCATGGAGATCGCACCGAATACAACGGCCTTCATTGAATTACGCATATTATTTTCCTGTTGAGTTAACTGAGGTTATTCGACCCAACCGCCGCCCAGCGCGGTGAAGAGATTAATTTCATTAACCTGTCGGGCATAAATAAGGTCGAGAATGTTTTGCTGCGTGGAAAACAGCGCGCGTTCCGCGTCTAATACTTCGATATAACTGACCGCACCGCGGGTATATAACCCTCTGGCACGCTGCAGGGTGATGTTTAGCGAATCAAGATACCGCTGTTGCGCAGCAAGTTGCTGGCTGAGGCTGTCCCGCAGTGCGAGCGCGTCGGCGACCTGTTTAAAGGCGGACTGAATTTTTTGTTCGTAATTCACAACCGACTGCTGCTGGCGAATTTCGGCCAGCTTCAGGTTGGCTTTATTCCTGCCCGCATTAAAAATGGGAATGTCTATTTTGGGAATAAAATTCCACATGCCGCTGCCGGACGTGAAGAGGCCAGATAATTCCGTGCTGCCCGTTGAAAGCCCGCTGGTCAGGGAGATGGACGGGAAAAAGGCAGCGCGCGCCGCGCCAATATTCGCATCGGCCGCTTTAAGCTGATACTCCGCCTCCATAATATCCGGGCGCTGCAGCAATATTGCCGATGAAAGATGGGGCGGCAGTATTACCGGCGCAATATCGCTGGCGTTCATTCCGCCGTCGCCCGGTAGCACGCGATACGTTCCGAGGACCAGCTGCAGGGCATTATTGGCCTGTGCCAGCTCCCCCTCTCTTTTGGCAATTTCTGCCCGGGTGCTTTCGATCTGCCCCCGGGCCTGTTCCAGCGCCAGCACGTTCGTACTGCCCGTCACCAGCTGTTGCTCAACGAAGGCGTAAGACTGCTGATAATTTGACAGCGTATCCCGCGCGATACGCAGCTGTTTGTAGGCCAGCTGCTGGTTGAAATAGCTCTGGGACACATTAGCGACAAGCAAAATATGCACGGCACGACGAGCTTCTTCGCTGGCGAAAAAGTTTTGTCGGTCGGCATCGCTCATGTTCTTTAGCTTGCCAAAAAAGTCGAGTTCGTAGCTAAGCGCAAGTCCCGCGTCGTACTGCTGTGAGGTGGGTTTGTCACTCTTTAGCCCCCCGCTGTAAGTGACGCCCGAGGAGGCGTTCAGCTGAGGATAACGATCCGCATCCGTCACGTTGAACTGCGCCCGGGCCTCTTCAACCTTCAGCGCGGCCATTTTTATATCGCGGTTGTTCTTCAGGGCCTCTGTAATCAATCCCGCGATTTGCGGATCGACGAAGAAGTTGCGCCAGCCGGTGTCCTGATACATGCCCTCCACGGGCGTCAGGCTGTTACGCGACAGCGAAAACTGCTGGGGTACCGGTGACGTCGGGCGCTGGTATTCAGGGGCCAGCGAGACGCATCCTGTCAGGATAAATACCGTAGTGATGCTTAGTCGTTTTAGCAGGAACATAGCGGTTCAGATGAATTCCAGAGTATTTTTAGGGCTACTCTACTGAACGCGTCCTGTTTGACGGGTGACAGGATAATGACAATGTTGTCATTTATGGCGTAAGTCATTGTTAACGGTCGCGGGTGCAATAGAATGTGCTGAGCAGCCAGTCGGGGAAGCGTGATGAAAATATTGATTGTTGAAGACGAAATTAAAACCGGTGAGTACCTCAGCAAAGGGCTTACGGAAGCGGGGTTTGTGGTGGATCGCGCTGACAACGGCCTGACCGGCTACCATCTCGCCATGACCGCCGATTATGACCTGCTCATTCTGGATATCATGCTTCCTGATGTGAACGGCTGGGATATCATCCGCATGCTCCGCTCTGCCGGAAAGGGAATGCCGGTCCTGTTGCTGTCGGCTCTCGGCACCATTGAACACCGGGTGAAAGGCCTGGAACTGGGGGCGGATGATTACCTGGTTAAGCCCTTTGCCTTTGCTGAGCTGCTCGCCCGGGTCAGAACGCTGTTACGACGCGGCAATACGGTGATCGCCGAGAGCCAGTTTACGGTGGCAGATCTGAGCATCGACCTCGTATCAAGGAAGGTAAACCGCGCCGGAAACCGCATTCTGCTCACCAGCAAGGAGTTCAGCCTGCTGGAGTTTTTTGTTCGCCATCAGGGTGAAGTGCTGCCCCGCTCGCTGATTGCCGCGCAGGTCTGGGATATGAATTTCGACAGCGACACCAACGCGATTGACGTCGCGGTGAAGCGGTTACGCGCCAAAATCGACATCGATTACGAACCGAAGCTGATCCAGACGGTGCGCGGCGTGGGCTATATGCTGGAGGTTCCGGATGCAGAGTAAGCCCGCCAGACGCCCCTTCTCCCTGGCTCTGCGCCTGACGTTCTTTATCAGCCTCTCCACCATTCTGGCTTTTTTCGCGTTTACCTGGTTTATGCTCCACTCCGTTAAAAAGCACTTTGCTGAGCAGGATATCAGCGATCTGCAACAAATCAGCCGCGCCATGCACCGCATACTGCAGTCACCTGCGGATCCGGATGAAAAGAAAATCAGCAAAATCAAAGAGTCGCTGGCCAGCTATCGCAACGTTGCCGTCCTGCTGCTCGATCCCCGTGGCAATGTGCTCTTCAGCTCACAGGGCGAGGCCATCCGGCCAGCGGTGAATACCGCGGATTTCAGCGCCCATCGCCGCGCGCAGGATGTGTTTCTTTGGTCAGTGGAGGATGCTGGCAAGGCGATGCACGCCGGGTCCGACATGAAGATGGAAACATACCGGATTATCGCCTCGTCCGGCACGGCGACATTGCAGGGAAAAGAACAACACTATGTCATGCTGATCGGCCTCTCCATTAATTTTCATCTTCACTACCTCGAGGCGCTGAAAAAGAACCTGATTGCCATCGCGGTGGCGATCAGCCTGCTGATTATTCTGCTCATTCGCATCGCGGTACGTCAGGGACACCTGCCCCTGCGTAACGTCAGCAATGCGATAAAAAATATCACCTCAGAGAATCTGGATGCGAGGCTTGAGCCGTCGCGGGTGCCGGTTGAGCTGGAGCAGCTGGTGATCTCGTTTAACCACATGATTGAAAAAATTGAGGATGTCTTTACCCGTCAGGCAAATTTCTCTGCCGATATCGCCCATGAGATCAGAACCCCGATCACCAATCTGGTAACGCAAACGGAAATTGCGTTAAGCCAGAACCGCTCGCCGAAAGAGCTGGAGGATGTGCTGTACTCAAGCCTTGAAGAGTACAACCGGATGACCCGAATGGTCAGCGATATGCTGTTCCTGGCCCAGGCGGATAATAATCAGCTGATCCCTGACCGGGTAACCTTTGATTTGAGCGCAGAGGTGATGAAAGTCTTTGATTTCTTCGAAGCCTGGGCGGAAGAACGCCATATCACGCTGCGTTTTAACGGCACGCCCTGCCTGATAGACGGCGATCCGCAGATGTTCCGGAGAGCCATCAATAACCTGCTCTCCAATGCCCTGCGCTATACGCCGGACGGAGAAACGGTGACCGTGTCGGTAAGTGAAAAGGAAAACGTGTGCAAGCTGATCGTTGCCAACCCCGGCAAGCCGATCCCTGAAGCACATTTGCCCCGGCTGTTCGACCGCTTTTACCGGGTGGATCCGTCCAGACAGCGAAAAGGCGAAGGCAGCGGGATCGGCCTGGCGATTGTGAAATCCATCATCACCGCGCATCACGGCAACGTGCGTGTGGAATCCGATGCTGTGTCGACCCGTTTTATATTATCGGTGCCGCGACTGATGGCACACCGCTAGCACCTTCTCTCTGAGCCACCGGTGGCCCGGATCCTGTTCCATCCGCGGGTGCCACATCTGAGATACGGTAATGGTCCGGGTGTTGAACGGCAGTTCAAAGATGTGCACATTCTCGCTCATCGGTTGATTCAGCAGATACAACGCCGGGACCATCGCAATCAGATCGGACGCCAGCGCCACGGATAACGCAGTCGGAAAACCGGGCACCACGCTGGCGATTTTGCGTTTCATCCCCCGCGCGGCCAGGGCATCATCAACAAAACCGTGTGATGAGCCATTTGGCGCGGTCACCACATGACCCCAGGCGACATAATCCTCAAGGCTGACTGCTGGCAGCGCCGCCAGCGGATGCCCTTTGCGCACCGCGCCTACAAAGCGGTCCTCAAAGAGCCGCTGCAGACGAATTTCGGGCCCCATGTTGCTCTGCACACCAATTTCCAGGTCAACCAGCCCCTCCCGCAGATAACGCGACGTTTTCTCCGGTTTTGGGGCAAAGCGGATGCAGACATCCGGCGCTGCTTCCGCAACGGCCGCAATCAGCAACGGGCCAAACGCCACCACAAAGCCATCATTGGCTCTGACGGTAAACACACGTTCAAGATTTTCTGCCCGGAAGGTGTCCGTTGAAGGCTGTAGCACCGCCCTTGCCTCATGCAGCGCATGTCGGGCGCGATCCCGGGTGGCTTCGGCCCACGGAGTCAGCACCATCTGACGCCCGGCCCGCACCAGAATCGGATCGCCGGTGACCTCACGAAGCCTGCTCAGCGTGCGGCTCATGGCTGAGGTGCTCAGGTTAAGACGCCGCGCCGCCCCCGCCACGCTGGCTTCAGCCAGCAGGATGTCGAGTGCGACAAGCAAGTTGAAATCAGGATCGGTCACAAAACCTCCTCATACAGGGCGTTTGATGCAACGTATAAGTGCAAATGCTGCGTCTTCCGCCCTGTATAACCCATTACTATAGTGTCGTCATCAACATTCTTGCCTGGAGATAACACGATGACGCTCTTTTCAAACCAACCCGGCGACGAAGGGTTACCGGGACATGAACGCGCCCGGGTGATGGCTGCAGTGATGACCACCACGTTGATGGGCGTCTTCGATGGCACCATGATCAACATTGCCCTGCCATCAATGGCCAGCGCGATGCAGGTGCCCGCGAATGTCGCAGTCTGGTTCGCCAACGGTTACCTGCTGTCTGCGGCAATGACGTTAGCCATCTTCGCCGCACTCGCCGCGCGGGTGGGTTACCGCCCGGTGTTTCTGGCAGGACTGGCTACGTTTACCCTGACCTCGCTCGGCTGCGCGCTGGCAACAACGCCGGAAATGCTGATCGGGATGCGTATTTTGCAGGGTATCGGCGGCGCGGCCACGCTGAGTATTGCCCCGGCGATCCTGCGCTCGGTATTCCCGGGACGGCTGCTTGGCCGCATTCTGGGGCTGCACGCTCTGCTTATCGCCGCCAGCACCGCCATTGCGCCTGTGCTGGGCGGAACAATACTCGACGTACTGAGCTGGCAATGGCTGTTCGCGATCAACATTATTCCCGGTACCGCTGCCCTGCTGCTGGCCTGGAAAGCGCTGCCGCGGGCGACGGCCTCTGATACGTCCCCGTTCGACGTGCCCGGTGCCCTGCTGTCCGTGATCCTGCTGGGGTCAATGATCATGGCGGCAAACAGCGTAGAGAATAGAGCGCACGCCATCAGCACCGTTTGCTGGGCATTTGTCGCTACGGTCAGCCTCATCGCTTTTGTCTGGCATATCCGCCGTGCCCGGAGCCCCATCCTGCCACCGGTGATATTCAGCAACGGACGGTTTACCCTCGCCGCGCTAACCTCGCTGGCCTCGTTTGTGAGTCAGGGCATTACCTTTATCGCGCTGCCGTTTCTGTTTCAGAGCGTGTACGGCTATAGCCCGGCGATCTCCGCTTTACTGTTCACCCCCTGGCCGATAGGTATCGTACTCATTGCGCCGCACGCGGGCCGTTGGGCAGACACGATCTCCGCCCCGTTGATCTCCACGCTTGGACTGATGATTTTTGTCGTTGGGTTGATTTTGCTGGCGACGCTGCCTGCCCGCCCTTCTGCCTGGGATATCTGCCTCAGGAGCCTGGTGTGCGGCATCGGCTTTGGCTGTTTCCAGAGCCCCAATAACCGTGAAATGCTCTCTAACGTTGCCCGGGAGTACGCCAGCTATGCATCCGGGGTATTGTCCATCGTCAGAACGTTCGGCCAGTGTCTCGGTGCCGCCGTGGTGGGAGTTTTGCTGGCTGCGACCGCAGGGTCAGATCATCAAATGCTGGATGACGGTGCCGTTCATATTGCGCTGTGGATCGCGGTGATCGCGTCAACTGCGTCAGTATTATTTAGCGTTAGCCGACTGCGTCGCGCGCGACAGGCTACGGCATAATTGCCAGGGCAGCGTCCTGCGACGCTGCCCCCATATTTACTCCAGCGCCAGCAGCGCAAAACTCGCCAGCCAGTGCCCACCGCTGTAGTGGCTGCCGACAACATGCTCGACGCTCGCCTTCAGGTGTTTCGCCACCGCATCACGCAGCGCCTGCTGCGCCGGATGATCCTCCGGCAGCGCACTGGCAATATGCTTCATGCACCAGGCGCGGCTGAGGTTTAATCCGTCCAGATGCGCAATTTTGGGGTCGGTACGGTCGCTCACTTCTGCCGGGTTCATCAGCGCTGAAACAGCCCCGATATTCGGCAGAAACGCGTCGAACCAGGCCGGGAAATTCTCCGCGACCTTGCTCATCAGCAGAGCCTCTGTGAGCGCGCCGGACACATACTCATCACCACCCGGTTCATAGTGAGCCGGATACTGGGTATCCGCGTGATAAAACCGCGTCGCCGCCTCCAGAATGGCACTCTCCAGCTCGTTATCTTCCACCGCCCGGGCGTAATCGATCCCCAGCGCGAGGGCAAACGCGGTGTTGTAATGCGTGCCAACCCGGATCGGGTACGTCAGCTTACTGAGGTAATCCACCAGACGGTTGCGAATGTCCTGCGTTAACGGCGCAAGCGTCTGATACCAGCCTGCCGCCTGCGGCAGCGATGACTGTTTCAGCTCCTGGGCCAGTGCCAGTAGCCAGCCGTAGCCATACGGACGCTCGAACGAGGCGCGGAACGGCGCGTTGAAATAAGCCAGCTCCTGCGCCACGTTTTCTGGCGTGAGATGGTCGGCAAACAGCGTGATAATGTCATCCCGGCACGACAGTTCCGGGTAGAGGCGCAGGCAGCGCAGCAGCAGCCAGTAGCCGTGTACCGCCGAGTGCCAGTCAAAACAGCCATAAAAAATGGGATGCAGTTCGCGCGGCGGCAGGACGTCCCCGTCATCATTGAGCAGATGCATAATGTGGTTCGGGTATTCCTGGCGCAGATAGGTCAAAGGCATTCTGGCAAAAGCATCAGCCTGGTGTTGCGTTAATTCCATCACAGCTCCTTAGGTTGCCACGCTTAGCGAAACACGAGGAAATACATTAAGAACACGTTGACCACCAGCAGGGTTAACGCGGTCGGGATCTGGATCTTAATGACCTGATATTTGTCTTTCAGCTCCAGTAACGCGGCGGGAACAATGTTGAAGTTCGCCGCCATCGGCGTCATCAGCGTGCCGCAATAGCCAGCGTACATGCCAATCGCCAGCAGCGGTGCCGGATTACCGTGATGCACGTGGATCAGGAACGGCAAGGCGATACCGGCGCTGAGCACCGGGAAGGCCGCAAAGGCATTACCCATGATCATGGTGAACAGCGCCATGCCGACGCAGTAAATCACCACCAGCATAAAGCGGCTGTCCGGGTTCACAAACAGGCTGACTACCTTCTGCACGGAGTTGCCGGTATTGGCCACCACAAAAACCCCGCCCAGCATGGCCAGCATCTGCGGCAGGATCACCGCCCAGCCAATGGTATCCACCAGGCGGCGAGACTGACGGACGGCATGCAGTGGCGTACCTTTTGTCAGCCACCAGCCGGTAAGGATGGCCGCCACACAGGCCACGCACAGCGCCGCCAGCGTGAGCTGTTTTTGATCGAGCAGGTAAACCCCGCCAATCGACACCCCTTTCAGGAACAGCGTGCCGATAACCGTCACAACCGGGATCATCAGGGCCGGTAAAAACAGCCAGTTTTTCAGCCGGTTTGAGGAGGCAATACGCTCGGGCTCGCTGGCCATCTTGTACTGCCCTTTACCGACCAGCCCAAAGCCTGCCAGAAGGGCAATTACAATCACGGCGCCGCCAATGATCCGGTACGCCAGCGAGCGGCCCAGCTCCTGCACCATCAGGTCACCGAACAGGAAGATCCCACCGAACAGAAACCAGAACAGTGCCGTGGTAAAACGTTTGGGGTTGGCGCGATCGCGCAGGGTCATGACCACCAGCAACATCACGACGAAGCCAATCAGGTAGTACACGCGATTAATGGTGAGCAGTGTCATCATGGCGCGATCTCCTGCGTTCCCTGCCCGGCTTTCCACGCCATCACGTCACGGCGGATGCTGGCATCCAGCCTCAGCAGACGCGTCATATGAATAATCAATGCCGCAATCGCCGTCGGGATCGCCCACAGGCCGATATGCAGCGGTTCAATACCCTGAATACCGTTCTCCTTCAGGAAAGCGTCGATCAGCAGCACCGCCCCGAAGGCGATAAAGATATCCTCGCCAAAGAACACCGCGATATTGTCGCACGCGGCGGCATGGGCTTTGATTTTGTCGCGAATATGCTGGGGCAGTTCGCCGTATTCGTTCAGCGCCGCCCCTTCGGCCATCGGTGCCAGCAGCGGACGCACCGTCTGGGCATGACCGCCCAGCGACATCAGCCCCAGCGCGGCCGTCCCCTCGCGGGCGACAAAATAGATCATCAGAATACGCGCCGAAGTGGCGCTGGCGATCTTCGCCACCCACGCCTGTGCGCGCTCTTTTAGACCGTAATATTCCAGCAGACCAATAACCGGCAGGATCAGAATGAATGTAGCCAGAGAGCGGCTGTTGACGAACTTCTCGCCGAAGGTTTCCAGCAGCATGCCGAAATCCATCCCAACCAGCAGACCCGTCGTCAGCCCCGCTACCACGACCACCAGTAGCGGGTTGAAGCGCAGGGCAAAACCAATAACCACCACCGGGATCCCGATAAGCGGCAACAGTGTAGAACCGTCCATAAACGTTACCCTATCCAAAGTGAGCGTTGCGCGCCGACGGCTATTTTTTTAATTTGCGGCGAGCGATGTTGTGTTTTCCGTCAGGCTTCGAAAACCTGCGTTAAAAAGCTATATCTGAACCGCAAAAACATGTAAACAATTTATCAATAAAATGTTCTTATTTTATCGATGAGTTTACATTTCCGGGCAACAGCCACACTCCCGTAAGGAACGTTATGACCCTGAAGAAAAGTGCTGCATCAATGAATCACGACGACATTAACGACGGCCGGATCGTCTCCTCCCGCCATCTGGTTTCCGAGCGCTGCGCGGAGCTATCGGAGCTGGAGTACGCGCTGATCATGACCAGTAACGCGTTCAATAAATGGATGGTGCGCTGCATGACCGCGGCCGGTGAGCCGGATATGGGGGCCTTTGACGTCTCGCTTTTGCATCATGTGAATCACCGCAATCGCAAGAAGAAGCTGGCCGATATCTGTTTTGTGCTCAACGTGGAAGACACCCACGTGGTGACCTACGCGTTGAAAAAGCTGGTCAAGGCGGGCTACGTCACCAGTGAAAAGGCAGGAAAAGAGCTTTTCTTCTCCACCACCGAGGCGGGAAAAGCACTGTGCATGAAATACCGGGATGTGCGCGAAGCGTGTCTGATCAACATACATGCCGAAAGCGGGATTTCGGGTGCCGCTATCGGTGACACCGCCCAGCTGCTGCGCACCATTTCATCCCTGTATGACACCGCCGCACGGGCGGCGGCATCACTTTGACATCACGGGCGTCTGAAGAGAGTAATACTGCGCCCCGCCAGTTCGTAATCCACGGTCCGGGTGATGACCTCGCCCGTGGCAACCTCCCCCGCCGTGGAGAGCTCCAGCACCCAGCCTCCTTCACCAAACTGCGGGATCTGGAACGACACGGCGCCTTCGAACGGGTTGAACAGCATCAGCACGTCGTGCCAGATCCCCTCCTCCTGGATAAGATCGGGCCGGCTGATGGAGACGCCGATTGTCGAGCCTTCCTCCCATTGCTCAGACTGCTGCGGTCCTCCTCCGGCGTTAAACCAGCGGATCTCAAGACCGTCTCGCCAGCTCTCCCGGCGCAGCAGCGGTTGTTTGGCGCGAAGCGCAATCAGGTGCCGGGTAAACTCACGCAGCGCGACGTCGTTTTCTGACAACCCTTTCCAGTTGATCCAGGAGATCTCGCTGTCCTGGCAATAGCCGTTGTTGTTCCCTTTTTGCGTCCGGCCAAACTCATCCCCGGCCAGCAGCATCGGTGTACCGTGGGAGAACAACAGCGTGGTGAGGAAGTTCCGTTTCTGCCGTTCACGGGTGGCAATAATGTCGGGGTTCTCGGTCGGGCCTTCCTCGCCATAGTTATACGCGCGGTTATCGTTATGCCCGTCGTTGTTCTCTTCACCATTATCGGCGTTGTGTTTCTCGTTGTACGACACCAGATCGTTCAGCGTGAAGCCGTCATGCGCGGTAATAAAGTTGACGCTGGCCCACGGGCGACGCCCGCGTAAATCATAGAGATCGCCCGAGCCCAGCAGGCGGGCGGCAAAATCAGTGGGGACGTTATCGCCCCGCCAGTATTCACGAACGGTGTCGCGATATTTGTCGTTCCACTCGCCCCAGCCGGGCGGGAAGCCGCCCACCTGATAGCCGCCGGGGCCGATATCCCAGGGCTCACCGATGAGCTTGAGTTTTGATAAAACCGGATCCTGGGTCATGGCATCAAAGAAGCCGCCGCGCGGATCGAACCCTTCTGGCTCGCGCCCCAGTATCGTGCCCAGATCGAAGCGAAAACCGTCGATATGCATCGATTCCGCCCAGTAGCGCAGCGAATCCATGATCATCTGCAGCACACGCGGGTGTGAGGTGTTCACCGTATTCCCCGTGCCGGTGTCATTGATGTAATAGCGATGCTGATCCGGCAAGGTGCGGTAATAGCTGTAGTTATCGATACCCTTGAACGAGAGCGTCGGGCCAAGCTCATTGCCCTCTGCCGTGTGGTTATAGACCACATCCAGAATCACCTCGATACCCGCGTCATGATAGGCGCGGACCATATCGCGAAAACCCTGGATCCCCGCCGGGCCGTAATAGCGTGACGCGGGCGCAAAAAAGCCCAGCGTGTTATAGCCCCAGAAATTCTTCAGGCCGCGGTCCAGCAGGTGCTGATCGTCCGGGAACCAGTGAACCGGCAGCAGCTCGACGGCGGTGATACCCAGACTTTTGATGTAATCGACCGAGGCTTTATGCCCCATGCCTTCAAAGGTGCCGCGCAGCTCGGGCGGTATCGCCGGGTTGAGCTGGGTAAAGCCTTTCACATGGCTCTCATAGACCACGGTATGCGGCCAGGGGATCGCTGGCCGCTGATGGTCCTGCCAGTCAAACGCATTCGGATCGATAACCCTGCATTTTGGAGTGAACGGCGCGCTGTCCCGCGTGTCAAAGCTTAGATCCAGCGCATCATGACCCAGTTCGTAGCCAAAATGGGCATCATTCCAGTCGATATCGCCCACCAGTTCACGGGCATAGGGATCGATAAGCAGCTTATGCGGGTTAAAGCGATGCCCGTTTTCCGGATCATAAGGCCCGTAGACGCGATAGCCATACAGCGCGCCGGGCTGGAGGTCGGGCACATAGCCGTGCCAGATCTCGTGGGTATATTCCGGCAGCTCCAGACGGGCGATTTCCGTTTTACCGGAGGGATCAAACAGACAGAGCTCCACCCGCTCGGCGTGAGCTGAAAAAAGCGCGAAGTTAACCCCTTTCCCGTCATAATTTGCGCCCAGCTGCTGGCCATGACCGGCCCGTATGTCAAACGTATTTTCCTTTGCCATTTTCGTTCTCCACGATTATTCGCAGGTAAGCAGAACTAACAAACTTCCTGTTTCAGACGTTAAATCCAGCGTCTCCCGCAGCGCCCGACGTTCACCGGTAAACAGATCCCGGTAGCGTTTCCCGGAAAGCTCTTCGGGGATGACGACCGAAGTGTTGGCCCACAGCGTTTCGTTTGTGGGGGTAGCAAAAACCAGACGCGGTACGGCAACAATCAGCGCCTCCCCGTCCTTCACGCGCGCGTAGACAATCAGGTTTTCCTCGCGCTCGCCGCTGACCTTCAGCGGCAGCCAGTCGCCGTACTGGAAGAGCGATAAATAGTGCTGCCGGACGCGTAACAGCGTGGCGGTGACATACTGCTTCACCCTGCCATTTCGCCACTGCTGTTCGTCGGCAAAGAGCTTTGCGTCGGCGCTGCTCAGGTTTTGCCTCAGCGTGGCGAAATCCGGCTCCAGCCGGTTATCCGGGTCGACCAGGCTAAAATTAAGCGCCTCGCTTCCCTGATATATATCCGGTACGCCCGGCGCCGTCAGTTTGATCACCGTCTGGCTCAGGCTGTTCATCAGCCCGGCGCGGATAAAAGGTTGCAGGGAGGACGAGAAATCATGCAGGAACAGCGTGTTCTCAGGGGACAGCAAGTGCCGGACGTAATTCAGCACCACGCTCTCATAGCTCTCATTGCTGTCGATCCAGTCGGTACGCTGTTTGGCCTCGCGCAGGGCTTTCTCAATAAACCCGAGGAAACGCGCTTCGAGAGACTTCAGCCCTTCACTATCGTCAGGCGACAACGTTGCAGGCCAGACGCCCGCCAGCGCCTGGTAGATCATCCAGGTATCGGCCGCGTTTGGCGCGGTACCGTCATTGAGAAAACGCACCTGGGTCTGGTTCATCTGCCGCCAGCGCGCCAGATTTTCACCCCACTGTTCCGGGGCTTCCGTCAGGGTGTAGAGGCGTGCCCGCGCGTCTTCCCCGCGCTTGGTGTCGTGCGTGGAGGTCCCCAGCAGCGCATCGGGCTGACGGGCCAGACGGATGCGCATCTCCTGGTGAAAGCGGGATAACGAGAACGCGCGCGGGGTGGGATCGGCCCCCACTTCGTTCAGGGCGAGCTCGAGGTTATGGCGGAAAAAGAGCGTATCTTCCACCGATTTCGCCATCAGCGGCCCGGTAAGCTGCTGGAAGCGGGTTCTGAACAGCGAGGCCGCATCGCGGCTGCTGGCGTCCAGGTCGCCGGTGAGGATCCTCACCAACAGGCTTAACGCCGGTTCCGGTGCGTCCACGCTGGCGACAACGCGGTTCAACAGCGCGACATCCGGGGCGGTTAACCCGTCGGCGGTGCCGTAGGTGCGGTAGACCGGAAACGCAATCAGCAGTTCGCGCAGCGTGTAGCGTATGTCGTCCTGCGGCACGTCAATGTCGTTGCATCGGGCAAGGTCGGTGGCAATGTTAAGCAGCGTGGTGAATTCACCCTCAAAATTGCGATCGGTCATCAGCCCTTTAGCGTTGCGAAGTTCCGCATGGCGATCGACCGTCACGCCCAGCGTCTCGTCGTGGATTTTTTCCAGCCGCCCGAGGTTATTATCGTCGACCAGCACTTCGGCCAGCGAGGCGATAAACTCATATCCGGTGGTGCCGGATACCGGCCATTCCACAGGCAGTTGTTCCCCTTTGGCGAGAATTTTTTCCACCGTGATATAACAGTCGGGACCGGTTGCCTGCCGTAACCGCTGCAGGTAACCCAGCGGGTCGGCCAGCCCGTCGATATGGTCAATGCGCAACCCGTCGACAATGCCGGTATGCACGAGCTCGAGGATCAGGCGATGCGTATCCTGAAACACCCCCTCGTCTTCCACTCTGACGCCCACCAGGCCGGTAATTTCAAAAAAGCGCCGCCATGAGAGCTGTTTCGGCGCTTCCCGCCAGGACATCAGCCGCCAGCTCTGCGCCTCGTGGATCGCCTCGATGCTTTTCTCCGCAGCCCATGTTCCGGGGTTAAGCGGATAGGCTGTGTCATAGTAGACCAGCGCGGCCTCACCGGTGACACTGTCACGTTTCAGAGTAATTGCCCCCTTCTCCAGCTCGGCCTCAAAGGTGTCGCCAAGGAACGGCAGCGTCAGCGGGCGCGACCAGTCAATATCAAAATAGTGCGCGTAACGGCTTTGCTGACCAAACGCGATAACGTCCCGCCACCAGCGGTTTTGCAGCGAGGTCGACATGTGGTTAGGGACGATGTCCAGAATGAGCCCCATTCCCGCCTGCCTGAGTGCCGCCGTCATGCGGTCGAAACCGGCGCGCCCGCCAATGGCAGGATCGATTTCGTTAGGATCGGTGACGTCATAACCGTGGGTTGAACCGGTGGTGGCGGTAAATATCGGTGAGGCATAGAGATGGCTGATCCCGAGGTCTTTAAGGTATGGCACCAGCTCCACCACGCGGTCAAAGGTCATGCCATTGCGGAACTGTATTCGGTATGTGGCACAAGGGATCATGATGCGTCTCCATCTGCAAAACGAACGACAATGCTGTTCGGCGCTAACACCTCAGCGGCCTCCGGCCAGCTAAAGAGCGTTTCGCCTGCCAGCGCAGGAACGTCAACGGGCTTATTACCGATATTCAGCGCCAGCGACAATGTCCCCGTCGGGAAAGACCAGCTCACCGCCACTATACCGGGAGCAGTCTTAACGATTTTGCCCTCAACGGTGCCGCCAGGGCGAAGTAACGGCACAAGATAGCGATGCCGCAGGACCAGCAGGCTTCGCGTGAAGCGCAGCCAGGATTTACCCTGCGCAGTCGTCACGTTGTGCCAGTCCAGTTTTGAGCGGGCAAAAGTCTGCTCGTCATTCGGATCCGGTACATCGCCATCGTGTCCGCTGTGGCCGGTAAACTCTTTTGCCCGCCCTTCCCGCACGGCTTTCGCCAGATCGCCATGAAAATCCGTAAAGAACAGGAACGGGTTGGTTTCGCCATACTCTTCGCCCATAAACAGCAGCGGGATATGGGGTGACAGCAGCAGCGCGGCGAGCAGAACGCGGGTTTTATCCGCGCCCGCAAGGGTTATAAGCCGTTCGCCCTGGGCGCGGTTACCGGTTTGATCGTGGTTTTGAATAAAATCGACAAAGAAGGTCGGCGGCTGGGTGTGGCATTCCACCCCGCGTGAGTGTCCGGTCTGCAAAGAGACCTCACCCTGATAGACAAATCCTTCTGCGAGAGCTCTGGCGAATTTTTTTTCCGGTTCGAAGGCAAAATCCTGATAGTAGGCATGCGTTTCGCCGGTGGCAAAGACGTGGGCGGCGTTGTGGAAATCATCATTCCACTCGGCGGTAAACAGCGGCGTGGCTCCCTTCTCATCCCGAGGATGCAGGAAAATCACGTTACGGCTGTCCTCGGTGGTGAGATGGATATGACGATCCGGGAGCGCTTCGCGGATCGTTTCCGCGATCTGCTGAAGAATATGTTTCGACGCCGTATCTTTAATCTGGTCGATAGCATCAAACCGTAAGCCATCCAGACGGTATTCGGTCAGCCAGAACAGGGGCGCGTCAAGAATGTAGTGTCTGACCGGCTCCCGTTCATAGGCGATACCGTTACCCCACGGCGTCATTCTCTGCGCATCAAAAAACGCGGGTGACAGCAAGGGTAAGTAGTTTCCTTCCGGGCCGAAATGGTTGAGTACGATATCCAGCACGACAGAAAGGCCCAGGCCGTGCGCCGCATCGATGAACGCGTGAAAATCCTCCGGCGTGCCATAGGCGGAGTGCGGGGCATACAGCAATACGCCGTCATAGCCCCAGCCGCGGCTGCCGCCGAACTGTGAAACCGGCATGACTTCAAGCTGGGTGATGCCGAGTTCAGCCAGATACGGCAGCTTGTCGATAGCCGCCCGGAAGGTGCCCTGCGGCGTAAAGGTGCCAATATGCAGTTCGTAAATCACCGTCTCTTCCCACGGTCGCCCTGCCCAGTCTGGGTTGATGGGCTGATAGCGGCCGGGGTCAATCACCACGGAGGGGCCATTAACGTCCCCTTTCTGCGCCCGCGATGCGGGGTCAGGTACCGCCATGCCGTCCTGTAAAACGAACTGATACTCGGTGCCATGCGTCACGCCAGGTACGTCAATCTGGAACCAGCCGTTACCGACCGCCGTCATGGGCAGATCGCGTTCTGCCAGACGTAGCGTAAGTTGTTGTTGTCCCTCAGCCCAGACGCGAAAACGTACAACGTCACCGGAAATAAACTCAGCACCCCACTGCTTTTGAAATGTCCTGAATTCCATTCATTGTCCTCGAATGACCCACATTTTACGCGGAATGAAGTACAAGCTTAGTTCAGGATCGAAAGCACGTTTCAACAGAGCCCCAACGTGCAACCGTCATTTTTCTGTCACTTAAATTCATTACGCTTTCGTCATTTTGACAAGGGTGTTAAGGAAACAATAATGAATTCAATAGCTAAGGCATTACTGGTGGCATTACCGATGTTGAGCGCAACCGCTACCGCGGCAAATAATGAACTGTGTGAACCAAAAGCCTACGAAATGGCGCTGCGCTACCAGCAGAAGTCAGCTGAAATCATGGCGCTTCAGCTGCAGACGTACCGTTTTGCCACCGGCCGTTTTGACGAGAAAGTGAAAGATCTGAAAACGCCAGAAAATTACGCGGTGGTCATGGATCTGGATGAAACCGTGCTCGACAACACCCCGCTGCTGGTGCGCGACATGGAACAGTGCCATGACTACACCCAATGGGATACCTGGAGCGACTGGGAAAAACAGGGAAAACCCGGCCTGATCCCCGGCGCGAAGGCGTTTCTTGAGCATGTGAATCAAAGCAAGGTGCGTATCTACTACGTCTCTGACCGCATGCAGGAAAATAAAGCAGATACCATCAACACGTTAAAATCCCTTGGCCTGCCGCAGGTCTCGGACGACAGCGTGCTTCTGGATACGGTGAGTAAAGAAGAGCGCCGCCAGAGCATCCTTAAAAAGCAACAGATCATTATGTTGTTTGGCGACAGCCTGCCGGATTTTGCCGTGCAGTTTAAAAACAAAAAACCGAGTGAGCAGCAGCGCGAGCTGGTTGAGGCAAGCGCAGAGCATTTTGGCAATGACTGGATTGTGCTGCCTAATGCCGCTTATGGCTCATGGTCAAAAGCCACGCCGGACAGCTGGAAGCCGTAACAATCTGCCCGCCGGGCACGGTATTGCCGTTGCCCGGCCACCCCACTGAGCTATCCATCCCATTTATAGGTCCTATCACTGTTGAGCGGGTTCTTAAATTTTGATGCATAAGTAAGATGAGGACTTACTAAAGGAGATCATCATGCTTACTGTCAAGAAACTTGCCCTCTCTACGCTCATCACCAGTTCACTGCTCTTCTACCCTGCGCTGCACTCCCTGGCAGAGACGCCTCAGCACGTGGTGAAACAACCGGCGGGCGGTTACAGCGTTCAGGTGGGCGACGTGCTGGTTACGTCGTTTACGGACGGCAGCGTCGCGCAGGATCTGCACACGCTATTGCGCCGGACCACAGAGCAAAAAACCGATGCGTTACTGGCGAAAAATTTCCAGGCGAACCCGGTTGAGGTCTCCATTAACGCCTTTCTGATTGCGCTGCCGGGACACAAAATTCTGGTCGATACCGGTTCCGGCCAGCTTTTTGGTCCAGGCAACGGCGGGCGTTTAATCGAGAGCCTGGCAACGCAGGGGATCAAACCGCAGGACATCACGGAAATCTTACTGACGCACGCGCATTCCGATCATTCCGGTGGCCTGATAAAGGACGGTAAGGCGGTATTTACCAACGCCCGCGTGTTCGTGGGGAAACCGGATATCGACTTTTTCTTCAATGAAGAGAATCAGAAAAAAACCGGTTACGATCAGAACTACTTTGACGTGGCACAGAAGACCTTAAAACCGTATCTTGATGCCGGCAAAGTGGTGCCGTTTACCGGTACATCAGCGCTGCTGCCGGGTATTACCGGAACGGTTCACCCCGGCCATACGCCGGGCTCGGCCTTCTATACGCTGGAAAGTAAAGGCGAGAAAATTACCTTCGTGGGCGACATTATCCACGTCGCTGCGGTACAGTTCCCGCAGCCTGATGTGACCATCGCCTACGATGAAGATCAGGACGGAGCAGCCCGTGTGCGCAAGCAGGCCTTTGACGACTTTGTCAAAAACAGAGATCTGGTTGCCGCGCCACACCTGCCGTTCCCCGGTATCGGTTATGTCACCAAAGGCGAACGCGCGGGCTATGCCTGGGTTCCCGTTACCTATACCAACCGGGACGCCAGCACAGCTAAATAAACAACGGAAAACAACATGACGCCATTTTCAGACCTGGATATTGACCTGATATTGACGTTGGATGCACTGCTCACCGACCGGAACATCACGCACGCCGCCGCACGTCTGGGGGTCAGCCAGCCCGCGCTGTCAGCCCGTCTTTCGCGCCTGCGTGCCATTTTTGGCGAGCCGTTGTTTATCCCTTCCCCACATGGACGTGGGGTGTTGCCCACACCCCGTGCCGAGGCGCTGAGGCCTCAGATCGCGGCCGTTCTGCGTGGCATCAGCGCGATGCTTGCCCCCACCGGGTTTAACCCCCGCGAGAGCAATCGCACGTTCGTCATTGCCCTGCATGAAAACCCGGCCCTGATGCTTGGGGCTGAACTGCTGAATCACATCAGACGTGAAGCGCCGGGGATCCGCCTGCGTTTCGCCCTGCCGGAGTGGGTGAACCTGCCCCAGCAGCTGGAAAGCGGCGACGTTGATATTTACATCGGCGTGAGTGCGGGCGCGCATGACGGCTGGGTCAGACGCAAACTGTTTGAAGACGCGTTTGCCACCGCCCAGCGCAAAGGGCATCCTCGCGGTACGGGGCCGCTGGATCTGGCGCAGTATTGCGCCCTCTCTCATCTGGTGGTCTCCTCCCAGGGCGATCCATTTACCGGCTTTGTCGACCAGACGCTGGCCGGGCTGGGATATCAGCGCAACGTGGTGATGTCCACGCAAAGCTATGCCATGGCACCGCCTCTGGTGGCGGGGACTGACCTGATTTGCACCTTACCGGGACGCATGTTGCAGCAGTTCGCCACCACGCTCGATATTTTCCCGCCCCCGCTGCCACTCCAGCCGATCGCCATCAGCATGTTCTGGCATCCTAAAAACAGTCAGGACACGGCGAACGCCTGGCTGCGCGAACAACTGCTGCTGGCCGCCGGGCGTCAACCCTGAGCAACGGTGGTGAGGAATTTTTTTAAGACTTCAGAACGAATGATTCGGTGACAAACCAGCGTCAGTTCGCTCTCCCTGAGCCGATCAATAATGTCGACGTAAACCACATTCCCGACGCTCACCGCCCTTGCTGAGGCGGGCAAGAGCGCAATGCCAAATCCCGCCGCGACAAGGCTGATGACGGTGGGCACGTCGGTGGCATTCTGCACCACCTCCGGCTGGAAACCCGCACCGTTACAGGCGTCATAGAAATATTGTTCCAGCCCCATGCCTTGCGGATCACGCAGCGAGATCCACTTTTCGTCCTTCACGGATGAAAGCGTCAGCGCGGATGACGTGGCCAGGGGGTGTTGGCGAGGCAGCGCCAGCACCGTTTTCTCTGAGGTAAAGGGGCGAGATTGCAGATCGTCAGGTAACGCAGGCAACGGAGCCCGGATAATCGCCACGTCCAGTTGGTTGGTCTGCACGGCTTCGTAAAGCGTCTGCACGTTTCCGGTCATCAGCGAAATGGCAATCGCGGGCCAGTTCTCGTGCAGCTGGCGCAGCGTTGCAGGCAGCTTACCGTCGAACATCGCACTCGATACACATCCCAGATTCAACACCCCCTGTTCGCCACGGGCGGTTTGTCTGGCGTCCAGCACGGCCTGCTCGGTCATCGCAATTGCCAGCCGGGCTTTGACCAGAAACGCGTCTCCGGCAGGCGTCAGGGTTAAGCGACGATGTGCCCGGCTAAACAGTGTGACGCCCAGACGCGCCTCCAGCGCTTTAATCTGCTGGCTCAGCGCAGGTTGCGCCATGTTCAGGCGCTCCGCGGCGCGGTGCATATGGAGCTCTTCGGCTACCACCAGAAAATTACGCATCAGACGAAATTGCATGATGAAGTCCCGCGAAATTTGATAACAAAATCCTTATCAAAATAGCATTAATGATGCAATTGATGCTATCTGTCGTTCGCCCAACAATGGAGGTCAGCCATTAAGGGAGAAAACCATGCAAAACCCCATCAACGATCTCAGAAGCGCCATCGCGTTGCTGCAACGCCATCCAGGTCACTATATCGAAACCGATCACCCGGTAGATCCCAATGCTGAACTGGCGGGCGTCTACCGCCATATCGGCGCGGGCGGTACCGTAAAACGCCCCACTCGCACGGGCCCGGCCATGATGTTCAATAGCGTGAAGGGCTACCCCGGCTCCCGCATCCTGGTAGGTATGCACGCCAGCCGGGAAAGAGCGGCGCTTCTGCTGGGTTGTGAACCCTCGAAGCTGGCGCAGCACGTTGGTCAGGCGGTGAAAAACCCGGTTGCACCGGTGGTGGTTCCGGCCTCGCAGGCACCGTGCCAGGAGCAGGTCTTTTACGCCGACGATCCGGACTTTGACCTGCGTAAGCTGCTTCCGGCCCCGACCAACACGCCGATTGATGCAGGCCCGTTCTTCTGTCTGGGGCTGGTACTGGCAAGCGATCCGGAAGATACCTCGCTGACCGATGTGACCATTCACCGTCTCTGTGTGCAGGAGCGAGATGAACTCTCTATGTTCCTTGCCGCCGGTCGCCATATCGAAGTCTTTCGCAAGAAGGCCGAAGCGGCGGGCAAACCGCTGCCGGTAACCATCAATATGGGACTTGACCCGGCTATCTACATTGGGGCCTGTTTCGAAGCGCCAACCACGCCATTCGGTTACAACGAGCTTGGCGTCGCCGGGGCATTACGCCAGCAACCGGTGGAGCTGGTACAGGGCGTGGCGGTAAAAGAGAAAGCGATCGCGCGGGCGGAAATCATCATCGAGGGCGAACTGCTTCCCGGCGTGCGCGTAAGAGAAGATCAGCACACCAACACCGGCCACGCCATGCCGGAGTTCCCGGGCTACTGCGGCGAGGCGAATCCGTCTCTGCCGGTGATCAAAGTGAAAGCCGTGACGATGCGAAACCACGCGATCCTGCAGACGCTGGTGGGCCCGGGCGAAGAGCACACCACGCTTGCCGGTTTGCCGACCGAGGCCAGCATTCGCAACGCGGTCGAAGAGGCCATTCCCGGCTTTTTGCAAAATGTCTATGCCCACACCGCCGGAGGCGGTAAATTTCTCGGCATTTTACAGGTGAAAAAACGCCAGCCGTCAGACGAAGGACGTCAGGGCCAGGCGGCACTTATCGCCCTGGCCACCTATTCCGAGCTGAAAAACATTATCCTCGTGGATGAAGACGTGGATATCTTCGACAGCGACGACATCCTGTGGGCAATGACCACTCGCATGCAGGGCGATGTGAGCATTACCACGCTTCCGGGGATCCGCGGCCACCAGCTGGATCCGTCGCAGTCACCGGATTACAGCACCTCGATCCGTGGAAACGGCATTTCCTGCAAGACTATCTTCGACTGCACGGTGCCGTGGGCGCTAAAGGCGCGGTTTGAACGGGCGCCGTTCATGGAGGTTGATCCCACACCGTGGGCGCCGGAGCTGTTCAGCGATAAAAAATAGACCGTCGTCGCCGTTTCTTCGCCCCACCGGGTGAAGAAACGCAAGCTTAAATTGCCGCTTCCCCTGCTTTCTTGTACCCTTTCAGCGTTTACCCCAATCCCCTGAAAATCGAGACACCGGACGCCTATGACTGCACATATTTCCAAAGATCCTTTGCATGGCGTTACGCTGGAGATGATGGTCAATGCCCTGGTGGCGCGATATGGCTGGCGCGAGTTGGGCGATCGAATCAAAATTAACTGTTTCAGAAATGACCCAAGCGTGAAGTCGAGCCTGAAATTCCTGCGCCGTACCCCCTGGGCACGCGCGGAGGTCGAGGCCCTGTATCTTGATTCCCTCAATGATAACGGGACCGCTGAACGCGAGGCGCCCGCCTTTAACCCCTGGGCCAATAGTCGGATAACCAAGAGCTAATACGCAAATGATGCGACATGTAAAACGGACTGGTGCGCTGCTTGGCTGCGCGCTTTTACTTGTTAGTTGCTCCTCAAAACCCCCAAAGTCGCTGGTCACACCGCTCCCGCCCCCAGGCAAACCGACGCAGCAGGCAAACGAGCCGATGCGTGGGATCTGGCTGGCGACTGTCTCCCGCCTCGACTGGCCGCCGGTCGCCTCGGTGAATGGCCGCAGTGCTGACCAGCGTATTGCGATGCAAAAACAGGCGCTGATCGACAAACTCGACAATCTGAAACGCCTGGGAATTAACACGGTGTTTTTCCAGGTAAAACCGGACAGCACGGCGCTCTGGTCGTCCAAAATCCTGCCGTGGTCAGATATGCTTACCGGCAATATTGGCGAGTATCCGGGCTACGATCCGCTGCAGTTTATGCTCGATGAAGCCCACAAGCGTGGGATGAAAGTTCATGCCTGGTTCAACCCCTATCGCGTTTCAACCAATACCAAACCGTCAACCATCGCCGCGCTGAACCGCACCTCATACCAACAACCGTCCAGCGTCTATGTGCAGCACCCTGAGTGGGTTCGCATCGCAGGCGATCGGTTTGTGCTCGACCCGGGCATCCCGGAGGTGCGTGACTGGATAACCCGGGTGGTGACCGAGGTGGTGGCGAACTACCCGATAGACGGCGTGCAGTTTGATGACTACTTTTATGCCGAATCGCCCCGCTCAACGCTGAATGATGCGCAGACCTACAGACAATACGGCCAGGGGTTTAGCTCCAAAGCCGACTGGCGTCGCCACAATACGCAGCAGCTGATTGTGCAGGTCTCTCGGGCGATCAAACAGACAAAACCGCAGGTTGAATTTGGCGTCAGCCCGGCGGGCGTCTGGCGTAACCGCTCCTTTGACCCGGCAGGATCCGACACCCGTGGCGCGGCGGCGTATGATGAATCCTACGCTGACACCCGTCAGTGGGTGCAACAGGGGCTGCTGGACTACATTGCCCCGCAAATCTACTGGCCTTTCTCCCGCGATGCGGCACGCTATGACGTGCTGACCAAATGGTGGGCCGACGTGGTGAAACCGACCCATACCCGTCTGTACATCGGCATTGCGTTCTATAAAGTGGGCGAGCCGTCGAGAAATGAGCCGGACTGGACGGTTCAGGGCGGCGTGCCGGAGCTGAAAAAACAGCTCGATCTCAACGACTCCCTGCCGAACGTGAATGGCACGATCCTGTTCCGCGAAGATTACCTCAACCAGCCGCAGACGCAGCAGGCGGTAAACTACCTGAAAGGACGCTGGGGAAGCTAAGTACAGTCAGGCAGAAACGCCCTGTTTCTGCCTGTTTTTTTACGGCTTCGGCCCGAACATCGCCTCAAGCTGCTTCGCGTCCGGCATACCGACAACCTGCTGGAGCTCATTCTGGTCATTGAGATAATAAATGGCCGGTGTGGCATTCGCCCCCAGACTGTCCATTAACGCCTGGTGTTTTTGCAGTATCGCCACTGTTTCACGCGAGGCGGTGCCTTCCGGTTTAGGCAGTTTTTTACCGCCGGACAGTTCATACTCCTTCCACGCCGTAACCGGATCTTTTGCATTCAGGATCGCAGATGCGTTACGGCCGCTGTTTGGGTTGAGGAACGCCACCAGCAGCGTATTGAGCTGCACCTTACCCGCCGTCACCCACGGCTGCGCTTCTGACCAGAATGCCTTGCAGTACGGGCAGAACGGGTCGGCGAAGACAAACACTTTGCGTGGCGCGTTATCCGCCCCCTCTTTCAGGGGGTGCGCAGCGTTAAGTTGTTTCCACATTTCGCGTCCCATCGGGGCGTAGATCTCTTTCTGGAAAATACCCTCGCTGAGGTTTTTACCCTTCTCGTCATAGAGATAACCCGAAATAACGTGCTTTCCGTCAGGTGTCAGAAAGAGCGTCACTCCCATGTCCTGATATTGTCCCAGCCAGGCGGGTGCGCCACCGGGTACGTCGATCTTCTTGAGGATCTTAATCTCCTGCTGCTCGCTAAAGGTCTTCACGACATCAGGTATAGCATCCGCAGCCTGCGCCAGCCCTGACGCGGTCAGCAGCGAAAGTAACAGTAATTTTTTCATGTCCCTCTCCGGTTTGTTCGGGGGCCTGAGGCCCCCTTCAGGTTAGCGGTTTTTCAGTGCATCGGTGACCATTTCATCAAACTGTTCGAAAGGCACCCAGCCGGGTAACAGCCCTTCGCCAATCAGCGTGGCCGGTGTTCCCTGAATACCCAGTTTTTCGGCGATGATCAGGCTGCGTTTTACCGTGACCAGGCTCGTATCATCCGGCGTTGCAACATTCACGCCCGCGCGCTTTTGCGCCTCCTGAATGCTGGCGTCATCGTGATACCCTTTTTTCGCCATCAGGGTTTCGTTGAACTTCATAAACTGCTCAGGGTGTGAACGCCAGACGGTTAACGCGTCGCGCGCGGCGGTTAGCGAGCTTTCCGAACGGAACGGCAAAAACTTAAACACCACGGCCACCTGCGGATGTTTCTCAACGATCTTCTCCAGATACGGATCGAATTTTTTGCAGTATGGACAGTTGTAGTCCGTAAACACCACCAGCGTCAGCGTTGGATTTTTGGCACCGATACGCGGCGAATCCGGGTCGTTAAACAGAAAATCGTAGACCAGCTTCTGAGCGCGTTGCTCCTGATCCGGGGTGATCGGGTCCGCCGCCATCACCTGGGCTGACGCGAAAAACAGCAGAAACGTAATAAGGATTTTTTTCATAACAGCGTTAGCTTTTTGCTTTGTTCAGGGTGGTCATCAGGGTGCGTTTGTCCAGCAATGGCGAGAGGATGTCGCCCTCCGGCGTTCCAGGGCCATACACCTGGTTAAACGGGATGGCGTAGCGATTGCGTGATTTCAGAAACGCCGCAATCGTCTCTGATGGCTGGCTCCAGTCTCCGCGTAGCGCCACCACATCCGGCTGGCGCAGCACGGCGATAACCTCCGGCTGATTCAGCACCCGGTGCTCATTCACCTTGCAGGTGACACACCAGTCCGCCGAGATATCCACAAACACCCGTTTCCCCTGCACAAGAGCATCGCTGATTGCCTCCTCACTGAGCGGCTGCCACGGGATCGTCTGTTCGCTATTCTCAGCCGTGGTTACCGGCGTTGCGTTCACTATCCCGCGCAGCTGATAGCCCCCGAATACGGCCAGCGCAATCACCACCACCCAGAAGAGCGGCGATGATGTCTGACCGCGAAGGGCATAGACCACAATGGCGACCACAATCAGAAGCAGCATGAGGATGTGGCTGAACATCTCGCCCAGATGCAGACTCAGCAACGTCACCAGCCACAGGCTGGAGGCCAGCATCATCCCCCCCAGAATCACCTTCAGGGTATTCATCCAGCGGCCAGGTTTTGGCAGCAACAAGGCGGTTTTGGGGATCAGCGCCACGAACAGCCACGGCAAGCTCATGCCCACCCCGAGCATCAGGAAGATAAGCCACAGGGAATGCAGCGGTGCGCCCAGCGCAAAGGCCACGGCCGTACCGAGGAACGGCGCGGAACACGGTGTGGCAAGCAGCGTGGCAAACACGCCTTCGCAGAAGCTGCCCGTCAGTCCGGTTCCGCCCGTTGTGGCGAGCCGTCCGGTGGCGGCGGAAGGCAGAAACAGCTCAAACGCACCAAACAGGTTCAGCGCGAAGATAAAGGTCACGGCAACCATCAGCCCAATAAACCACGGGTTCTGGAACTGGATGCCCCAGCCCAGCGACGCGCCGGTGAGTTTCAGAACGGTTACCATTGTGGCCAGCAGCATAAAGGAGGTCAGAATACCCGCACTGGTCGCCAGGAAACGCAGCCGGATTTTCCGCGTGTCCGTACCCGCCTGCAGGACGCTGCTGAGCTTCATGCCCATTACCGGCAATACGCAGGGCATCAGGTTCAGGATCAGCCCGCCCAGCAGAGCAAAGGCCAGCATTTTGACTGTTCCCGCTGGCGCACTCTGCACCACGTCTGCGGGGGCTGCGCCTACGGTCAGTTGCGTTTGCTGGGCTTTATCGCCATTGGTGACGACAAACGACAGCGTTTTCCCCGCAAGCGTCGCGGGTTTATCGCCCCACTCATCAGTGACCGGAACCGCGACCTGAAGCCGGTTTCCGGTGTGCTTAATCACCGGTTCGCCGGGCAGAATGTCACCCTCCAGCGGGTCAAAATAGATCCCGGGATTGACCCATTCGCCTTCCGTCGTGCCCGTCATCATCAGCTTGCCGTCTGATAACCAGGCGCTGAAGTCTGACGACACGCCTGACGCACCGGGTACTGAACGCATCGCGTCTTCAAATGCCGTACGAAAGCCCGCCTCCGCTGGCGCGCGGAAATCCAGATTCAGCTTGTAGTCCGTCAACAGACAGACGTTGCTGCAGGTTGAGAGCGTAAGCGTGGCGTCGAGCACATCCGCGTCCGTCCCGGCGATTGTAATGGGGATCGTAACGCTATCGTGGTAGCCCTGGGTCGTCAGGCCCGAGATATCAAAGCGGGAAGGAACCGGCCAGTACCAGGTATCCTTAACGCCCTGTGGCCAGCTGATTTTCGGGGCCACGCCGCCCTCGCCCGGCGAACGCCAGTAGGTTTTCCAGCCGGGCTGCAGCTCCACGCTGAGCAGGCCGATGATGCGGTCGTGATCCCGCTCAGCCTGAAAGCGGATGCGGGCGTGATCGTTTTGCGGTGACACCAGCCAGCCCGTATCTGCCGCATGAGCAATACCCATGCAGGACAGCCACAGGAGGACGAGTCCCCTGAAAAGGTTAACCATGTTTTACTCCGTGAATAGTGAAAATTATCGTGTGGTAACGATGCTTTTCATTCACGGAAAACGCAGTTTTTGAGGTGTATTCGGGGAGGCGGTGCCTGGACAGGCTGCTCCCTGGAGAGAAATGTGCGCCGTTGGGTAAACAACTGCAGCAGAGCGAAGAAGATAATAATCGCCGGTAGCGCACCGTCAAAAAACAGCGGCTGGGCGCAAAGCAAAGACTGTGCGCCAAGTTGACACGGCGACGGGCCGGGCTGTTCAGCTTCCTGACCCGGGGCGTCAGCCATCATGAGCGTTTGCACCTGAGGATCCAGCCCCTGTAAAAAATGGTTGAGATAAACCGCACGCTGAACCAGGCAAATTGCCATTGCCAGACACGTGATTATCAGAAGCCATTTACCGAGAAGCTGACGGTTGCGCATAACGTTCCAAAATAACAAGACGCCCCGATCATAAACGATAGTGATGAATCTACAAGTCCCGACAGTGTAAGGTTTTGTCTGCCGGGAACATTATCCCCCTGTCAGCGCGTCATACACATCCCGCAATCGCGTGCGCAGGAACAACACGGCCTTATGCTTACGCGATAATAATGCCTGCTCGCTAACCGCGGTTTCCCCGGCCAGCAATTTGATGCTGTAGCCTTGTAGCTCCGTCTTCTCAAAGACCTCGCGCTGCGCTGCGGGCAGTTCAGCCAGCGCCTGCCCCAGCTCTTCCCACAGCAGCGTTTTGAGGTACTCCTCTTCCGGGGTATGCGGATCGCCGAACAGGGTTTCAGCGATCTCATCTTCCGGAAAATCGTCATCCTCCTCGCCTGTGAAACTGAAATAACCGGAGAGCGATACTTCACGCTTTTTCCGCGCCCGGTCGGTCATCTCATTTCGCGCCGCGCGAAACAGCCACGCGGCAACGTTTTCGACCGGCTGTTCCACCTTCATCAGCTGATACGTGATCTCCTGCAAAATATCGTCGGCGTCGTCACGTACCGGCGTTCTTCCGCGAATAAAGGCTCTCAGCCGGGCGCGGCAGGCATTAACCGCCGACATCAGCAAGGATCCGCCCGCCTCCCCGGTTTTCATCTCGCTCACTCTGCGTCCGGCGCTTTTGGCGCGTTGTCTTCACGCTTGTCATCACGGTGGCCGTGCCAGCCACAGTGCCCGCGACCATGGCGACCAAATCCTTCCCGGCGCTGCTGCATGAACGCTTCACGCTGTTCGGGCGTCATGTTCATCCAGCGTTCGTGCATCCGGCGGTGCGCACCAAACATACCCGGACGGAACCCCAGACCACCAAACAGGATCCGGCTCAATATCAAAATGCCCAGCGCCTGCCAGAAGCCAATGGCTTTCACGCCGAGGATCGCCGGGAGTAAGGCGTTCCACAGGGACATCACCAGCAGGCCGAGCACGATAAAAATGACCGCGCCGATGACTAAGCCCTTGCCCATACGGTGGCGACCGAATCCGCGCCCGTGACCTCTGCCGTGCATATCAAACTCTCTCATGGTGTTGACCTCGTTTACAGTAACTGATTATGGCTTGTGATGAGGTAGACGGATGAGGAACAAGAATATTGCTAAAAATTTTTCAAAACATCGTAGTCAATGTGGTTTACGCTTTTCGCGACTGACGAATGGAAACAGCATAAAAATTAGAACCCGTAATAATGCCGATCTGTTCGCGCTTTTAAACCAGGTTATTTATTCAGCAGGTTTGATATTGATGCTTTTTAAATGCCCCATTCCAGTTATTGAGATTATTCCTATAATCATCCAAAAAAACTTCCATTTAACAATAATCTAAAGCGAGGCTTAATTAACTATTTTTAGTTAAAGGTTTGTAATCATTACATCTCTGTCTATTATTCATAGCGTCATGCCCTGCAGCAGGAAATAGAAACAGACACATTAAAAAGGAGCAATCCGGTAATGATAGGCAGACTGACGAATTATATCCTCTGGTACCACACTGTCTGGGTGTTTATATTTTTATTAGTGGTCGGCGTGGCTGCTGGCGTATTTTTTAATGCCATACTGCATTTTCATGGGGATGACGCATTCCTGACAGGATTAATTTTCTTTTTATTCCCGGCGCTACTGGTATGCCTTCGGCTACATCGGCTATCAGCGAAACATCGCCAAAGATAATGCCCGTCGCACCGGTTGTTGAATCAAAACACCTGGCAAAATTAAGCTGAAACCAACTACTTAGCCGCGTTTATTGCCGGGTGGCGCTACGCTTACCCGGCTTACAATTCACAATAATATCAAGCCTGCACTGGCAAACTAAAACTCGAAATACTCCGCGTGAGCTGCTGGGCCTGCTCTTCCAGCGACGCGGCCGCCGCGGCGGACTGTTGCACAAGCGCGGCGTTCTGTTGGGTCACGCCATCCATCTCCGTCACTGCCTGCCCGACCTGACTAATCCCGCGGCTTTGCTCTTCAGAGGCCACAGAGATCTGCTCCATCAGCGTGTTCACTTTATTGACGGAACTGATAATCGAGTCAATGACCTCCCCTGAGCGCCCCACCAGTTCGGCACCGTTTTTGACGCTGGAAACCGACTGGGCAATCAGGCTTTCGATGTCCTTGGCCGCCACCGCGCTTTTCTGCGCCAGCGTGCGAACTTCGCTGGCTACCACGGCAAAACCACGCCCCTGGGTACCGGCGCGCGCCGCTTCTACCGCCGCGTTGAGCGCCAGAATGTTGGTCTGGAAAGCGATGCTGTTGATCACGCTGGTGATGTCCTCGATGCGCTTCGAGTTTGCGGCGATGGTATTCATCGTTTCAATCACTTCACGCGTGACGGCCTCCCCGGTGTGGGCATTTTTCACCGCGTCCTGCACCAGTTTTCCGGCCTGATAGACGTTATCGGTGTTATTGGCGACGGTCGCGGTCAGTTCTTCCATGCTGGCCGCCGTCTGGGTTAGCGCAGAAGCCTGCTGTTCGGTGCGCGAAGCCAGGTCGATATTCCCGGAGGCAATCTCCTGTGCGGCATGGGTCACGGTATGACTCGCGTCACGCACCTGGGCGATGGTTGCCAGCAGCGCCTGGCGCATCTGCTCCATAGAGCCCATCAGGTGATCAATTTCATTGCCGGAATTCCCCTTCACCGGCACCGGAATATCGAGTTTGCCTGCGGCAATCTGGCTGCAATGTTCACGTGCCAGATTAACCGGTGCCAGAACAAGGCGTTTCATCAGCAGGCTGACGGCGGCGATCACCAGCATAAACAGCAGTGCGATAGCGGCGATAATCGCCAGGCCAGAAACAAAGTTGCTGCTCGCATCTTCGTTCAGGCTTTTGGCATAGGCCTGGTGTACGGCCAGAACCTGGTCGAGGACAATCTCATACTGACGATCGAGGCGCGAGACTTCCGGTATCAGGGCGTTGAATTTGGCAATATCGTGCGCGGCGGCAGCATCAATGAGCGGTGCCAGCCCCTGGTTACGGTAATTCTGCCAGGCATCCTGATAAGCGCTTACCAGCGGCGCTTCATCCGTCAGACGGGGAGACGCCATAAAGGCAGCAAAGGCGCGATCGGCTTTGGTCAGTGCCTCTTTAACTGCGGCGAGCTTCGCAGATTCATCCGCTGATGCGCCCGCCTCTACCATCTTCACATACTCCATCACCCGGACGCGCAACGTGCGGCTATGGTTGATGGGATCAATAATTGACAGCACCACCTGGATCTCTTTGTTCACGTTATCCAGGGAGTTATTACTTTTGATGATGAGGCCAACGCTGGTGAGGGTGCTGGCGATAAAGAAGAAAAGCAGCGAGAAAAAGACAATCAGGGATGATTTTTTTAACGACATGAACCGATACCTCAAAGAAAATTATTCCTTATGGTTATCGGCTAAACCAAAACTTAAATTAATTAAAGTTATTGATGTATCCCGTCGTCCGGCAGGGCTATTCTGCCGCTTTATAGCGCCGCTGCAGGGTGGCATCCAGTTTCCGCTGCACGGGCTCCGGCGTTTCACCGTCAATCAATTTCCCAATCAGATCAAAGCAGTGCCATGCAAGCTGACGGTTATCCTGGCGCACGGTATCCACCGGGATCGTGAGCGAGTCGTAAAGATAGTGATCGTCAAAGCTCGCTAACCTGATGTCACTTTGCAACAGATTGTGCTGCCCCATGTAGCGCAGCACCCCTTCCAGCAGGCCGCAGGCGGCGGTGAACAGGGCTTTTGGCGGACGCCCCAGGCGAGCACAGAGTTCGGCGAACATCTCGTAACCGGAACTCGGGTGATAATTTCCGTGAATGATCCACTCCGGGCGCAGCGTAACGTTCGCGTCGCGCAGACCCTGTTTAAACCCTTCAAGGCGGTCGCGCGTGGGGGAAAGCCGTGGCTGCCCACCGAGGAAGTAAAACTCATCGGGGTGCTGGCGGGCAATGTCGGCCACCAGTTTGGCTGTCGGGGTAATGGAATCGGTGATCACCAACGGCAGCGAGCTGTCATTCATGTGGCGGTCAAAGAGCACCACGGGCAGCTGTTCACTCAGTTTCTGGTAATCCGCATCGTTGAGCATGCTGGAGGCAACAATCAGCCCGTCGACCTGACGCGCCACCATGTTGTTGACCACCACGGTCTCCTGCCCCGGATTTTCATCGCTACAGGAGATGAGCAGCTGAACGCCCGCCTCGCGGCACAACGTCTCCAGTTCGTGAGAAAACACGGCAAACCCGTAGTTGGTGATCTCCGGGACCACCAGACCAATGGTGTGGCTGCGGTTATCGCGCAGCGAGCGGGCGTGAATGCTGGGCTGGTAGTGATGCTCTTTCGCAATGGCCAGCACGCGCTCACGGGTCTCTTCCGCCACGCGCAGCTCTTTGCTGCGTCCGTTCAGTACCAGGCTGGCGGTGGCTTTTGACACTCCCGCCAGCTCCGCGATGTCTTTAATGGTGACGCGTTTTGTTTTTCTCACAACGACTTAGATCCGGCTGCCAAAACCGCTATTCTACCATGCAGCCGCGCAGCGACCAGTAGCGTAATGTGATGTCGGACGCACCTTCGAATCGCACACGGGCCGGTTGGTCAGGAAAATAGCGACTGCTCATCACCCCTTCGCCGTGGTTGATGAAAATTTCGACGCTGGAGCGGTCGCACAGAACGCGCAGATGGTGAACCTCACCCAGCCAGTAGCGGGTTAACGTCTCACCCGTTTGCAGGCTGGCACGTTCCAGACGCAGGCCATTGCCATCGACCGTGAGGTGCAGCGCACCGGCAAAATCCAGTTTCGCGCAGGCAGCGCTCAGCTCGAACTCAAGGCGCGAGGCATCAAGCTCCGGCGCATCGCAGGCGTTGCCCTGCCAGTGCAGTTCCTCTTCACGCAGCATTTCCAGCTCACGCACCGGAGTCTGCCAGAGCTTGCCGTCGCGGTAGCGCAGCTCTCGCGGACAGGTCATCTGATGGATCCAGCCCTGTGCCCGGGTGGGCTGCAGCATCTCTTCCCCGTCAGGCACGCCCATCCAGCCAATCAGGATCCGCCGGCCATCTTCCGCCAGCGTCGTTTGCGGTGCGTAGAATTCAAAACCGGCATCCAGTTCGTGTAACGCACCGTGCTCAAATGCGCCGCGCTGATAGTCAAACGCCCCGCTCATCCAGGCCGCCGGATAGGTGTTGAGATAACGATGCGGCTCACGGGCCAGCCCCTGCGGGCAGCAGATCAGAACGTGCGTCCCGTCGAGGGCAAACAGGTCCGGGCACTCCCACATATATCCCGCATCCGTGAGTCCGTTGACGCCGTGACCGGCGATTTCTCCGCACGATTCCCACGTGTGCAAATCGGCAGACCTGAACAGCAGCACTTTGCCCCGCTTTTGCACATCCTGCGCGCCCAGCACCATGTACCACTGCCCGTCGTGCTGCCACACTTTCGGGTCGCGCACGTGGCCGGTGTAGCCATCCGGCAGCGCCAGCACCGGCCCCAGTTTTTTAAAGGTCCCGTCCGGTTGTTCCACCGCCAGGCACTGCCAGGCGGTGCGGCTGCCGTCATCGAATTTAACGTTGCCGGTATAGCACAGCGTCAGCATCCCGTTGTTGTCCACGGCGCTGCCGGAATAGCAACCGCTGCGGTCGTACTCTTCATCTGGCATCAGCGCCATCGGCTCGTGCTGCCAGTGCAGCAGATCGTGCGAACTCCAGTGCCCCCAGCATTTATAGCGGTGATCGCAGTCCAGCGGGTTCCACTGATAAAACAGATGGTAGCGCCCGGCAAACCAGATAAAACCGTTCGGATCGTTCATTAGCCCCGTCACTGGTGCCGGGTGCCACTGCGGGTAGTGGCGGTCGGCACGCGCGCGCGGTTGGCCTTTCATCACGGCCTGCAGCATGGCAGGCCAGCGGGAAGGTAATGTCATTATTCAGAGTCCGTTTTATATTTCAGCAGCAGCGAGACGGTAAACGCCACGCCAAAGGCAATCACCATGCCGATAATATAGTTGAGCAGCGAACTGGCCTGCACGATGGCCATCCCCGGCAGCGCCGTCAGCCCTACCGCCGTCATGTAGACATGCACCGACACCACCCATGCGCCGCCCACCGCACCGCCAATCAGCGCGGCCACAAACGGTTTCACGAAACGCAGGTTGATACCAAAGATAGCGGCTTCGGTAATGCCGAGCATGGCCGAGAACGCCGACGGTAAGGTAATGGCTTTGATTTTTGCGTCTTTGGTTTTAAACCACACCGCCAGGCACGCACCACCCTGCGCCACGTTCGCCATGGCCCAGATGGGCAGCAGGAAATTAACGCCAATCGACGGATTCCCCAACAGCCCGGCTTCAATCGCGTGGAAGCTGTGGTGAATGCCGGTAATAACAATCACGGAATAGAGCCCGCCGAACAGCAGACCGGCCAGCCAGCCCGCGTGGGTAATCAGCGTGCTCAGAATAAAGGAGATGCCATCGCCTAACGCGCGTCCCGCCGGGCCGATAATCAGCAGCGCGATAAAACCGGAGAGAATGACGGTCAGGAACGGCGTCAAGATCAGGTCTAACGCATCCGGGATGACCTTGCGCAGATTTTTCTCCACAATGCTCATAAACCAGACGGCCAGCAGCACCGGGAACACCGTTCCCTGATAGCCAATCATGGCAATCTCAAGGCCGAAAAAGTTCATGGTGTGGAAGCCGGACGCCACGCCCCAGGCGTTGGTCAGCGCCGGGTGGGTCAGAATGCCACCTAGCGTGGCGCCTAAATAGGGATTACCGCCAAACTCACGCGCGGCGGTAAAACCAATCAGGATCGGTAAAATAATAAACGCCGCCGAGCTGCACATATCCAGCATGATGTAGATGGCGTTATCGGCATTCACCCAGCCGTAGGTTTTCACCATTCCGAGCAGGCCCATCAGCAAACCGGACGCAACAATGGCGGGAATGATCGGTACGAAAATATTGGAAAGCAGGCGGGCAATGCGCTGGAACGGGTTGAGCTTACGCGCCGCGAGATCTGCCGCTTCTGACTTGCTGGATTCACCAATCCCTGCCGCCTGAATAAAAGCCGCGTAAACCTTATTCACCACGCCGGTGCCAAAAATCACCTGCATCTGGCCCGCGTTACGAAAACAGCCTTTCACCCCCTCGACCTTGCCGATGGCCTGCTGGTCAGCAAGCGCATCGTCGACCAGCACCAGACGAAGGCGCGTTGCGCAGTGCGCGGCACTGGCGATGTTCTCTTTGCCACCGAGCAGCGGAATGAGCGCACGGGAAATATTATCAAAATCCATAGTTACCTCTGCCTGACTTCATTTTTATGATGTTTGATACGCTCCCGCCTGGCGGGAGCGTGAAGGGTTAAAACCAGGTTTCCATCTGGACCCCAAAGTTCCATTCCCCGCCAGCGTTAAAGCCGCTGCTGCCAAAGGCGTCATCGCTGGCGTAGTTATCCAGTTTGCTGCTCCAGTCCATCCAGGTGGCAAACAGGCGCAGTTCAGGACGGCTGAAGAAATCGCCAATTTTGCCCGCCTTTAAGGTCGGTGCGAAGGTCAGCTTGTAGAAGCTGCCGTTAACGGCGTTGCGATCTTTGTAGCCTTCCGGGTTCAAATCCATGTACTGATAGCTGCCCTCAAACGCCAGGGCGAAATTCTGCGTAACCTCTTTGATAAGGCGGGTATTGAGCGTAACCCACTCGTAGCTGTCGCCTTTGACGTAGCGGTCTTTACTGCTCTGGGCCAGTACAGCAGGCGCGATATGCCAGCCACCGCCGAGTGGCGTGACACCGTAACTTGCGAAGCGCCAGGTATCGGCTTCTGACAGCAGCGCGCCATCAGAGCCGATGCTTTTAACTTCTGCCCCCAGGCCGTGACCATACAGCAGCGCCGTTTTCGCTGAGCCTTCCCGCAGTCCGTAGAAGCTGTCATTGTGCAGACCCACCAGGGCATGCACGCCGGTGTTCGCCGCATCGGTTTTAATCAGATCGCCATTGCTGTCCTTGCGTTCGTCGTTATCCTTCGCCCGCAGGCCGCTCACCATGAGCTGGAATGGCCCGGCAAAGTGATTCATGCTGAGGATATAGTTCTGAACGTTGTTGTCGATCTGCTCTTCGCTGCCGAAGTTGCGCCCGTAAATCGAGAAGTTGCTGCGCAGCGTATCATTCCACTTCACGTCGTAGACACCGCCGCCGGTACCGGCGAGGAACACGACATCAGAATCCAGCCAGTGAATATCAAAGTTATCGCGGTCAAAGCGTTTGCCGGCCCAGAAGGTACTCCCTTTCAGCGCGCCAGTGAAATCAGGCAGATTGCCCAGCTCGGCAAAGGCCTGACGAATGTTAAGATCGCTGGTATCGGCTGACCAGTCGTTATAGGTCTTCTGCCCGTCGGCTAACATGGCCTTAAAGCGCGTGGTCGCCCCACTCTCCAGCGTCTGTTTGTGTTCCACATTCAGCTCAACGTAGGTATCCGCTTCGTTACCCAGACGACCGACCGCGCCCCCGGTTTCCCCGGCAGGTGTCAGATACGGACCGCTTTTGCTGCTGGACGCCGCATCATTCATCAGCAGGCCTGAGCGGGCATAACCGTGAAATTCAAAACCACTGCTCTGATCGGCTTTCTTTTCCAGCATTGTGGTACGCTGGGCCACCTCCTGGGTGGTGGTCTGCGTTTGCTGCTGGGCGGCAACCAGCTGCTGCGTTTTTTGTTCTGCTGCCGTCGCGCGTTTCTCCGCATTCTGGGCGCGCATTTCCGCATCCTGAAGACGCTGTTCCAGCGCCGCCAGGCGCGATTCAATGCTTGTCATATCGGTCTGGGCAAAAACAGAGGTACTACCGGCCAGCATGCCAATCATCACGGCAAGTCTGCGTTTTTTATACATTTTGTCGCATCCCTAAAAAAAGTGTTTTGATAATGCTAAATTGCTAAACCGGTTTAGGTTGCTGATACTAAACCCGTGAAATTTGGATCGGCAATACTTTTTGCTAAACCGTTTTAGTAAGTGTGATCGAGGCGACAATTCAGGCCGCCGGTCGGCGGCCAGGAAGGAATTACAGGTTGTGACGGTACGGCAGCGCGGTCATTGCCCCTTTGGCCGTCGTGGCCAGTGCACCACAGCGCTGGGCCAGTGCAAGGGTTGTTGCCAGATCCTGGCCTGACGAGGCCAGGCCGAACAGCAACCCTGCGACGAACGCATCGCCTGCGCCGGTGGTATCAACACACGCTACAGGTGTGGCCGGATAGTGTGTCGTGATGCCCTCATGCCAGGCCATTACCCCCTCTTTACCCAGCGTCACCAGCACCAGTCGGGCCGGACAATGTTGCATCAGCGCCGCCAGACCGGTTTCGATATGGGATTCGCCGGTCAAAAACGTCAGCTCTTCAACGGAGAGCTTCACCACGTCCGCGCGCTGTAGCGCCAGTTCGAGGCAACGGCGGAGCTCGCCCTCATCCTGCCAGAGGTCGGGGCGAATGTTGGGGTCGAAGCTGACAAAACCACCGGCTTTTTTAATTGCATCCATCGCCTGAAAAGTGGCAGAGCGACTCGGCTCCGCGCTGAGTGCAATGGAGCAGACGTGCAGCCACTCTTTGGCCCTGAAAGGCGGCAGATCGGTGGAATCGAGAAACAGATCGGCGCTCGGCCGAACCATAAACGTAAACGAGCGTTCGCCCTGTTCGTCCAGATCAACCACCACCGTTGAGGTGCGGTGAGCCGGATCGAGGCGCATCCACTGCACATCAACCTGCTCATCCGCCAGCGTTTTCTGCATAAAGCGGCCAAACGGATCGTCGCCAACCCTGCCAATAAAGGCACTTTTTCCGCCCAGTCGGGCGATGCCGACCGCCACATTTGCCGGTGCGCCGCCGGGACATTGCAGCAATTTGCCGTCCCCCTCTGGCAGTAAATCCACCACTGCATCACCGAGTACCCAGATTTTATCCATGTCATCCCCGTAGCTAAACTATGTTAAACCGTTTTAGCTATTTAAACACAGGCTGACCAAAGGGGAAATAATCAGGAAGGAAAAAGCGTTATCGTACCAGGTGTGGCCAGTGAATATCGCCCACCCCGTTAAGCTGCGGCCGGGCAAACAGAAACCCCTGGAAACGGCGAATACCGGCGGATTCCAGCCAGCACCACTCCTCCAGCTTCTCAATGCCTTCCGCCACCAGCGTGATCTCAAGGTCGGTGCAGCAGCTCACTATCGATCGGACAATCGCCTGTTTTGGGCCGCTGAGATGAATATTGCTGACTATTTCCCGATCGATCTTGATTTTATCCGGCTGGAAGCGGGTAAGCAGCGAAAGCCCCGCATACCCGGAGCCGAAATCATCGATCGCCAGGCCAATACCTTCACCCCGAAGCTGTTTGATCGCGCTGTTGAACTTGTTAAAGCCGGAAATCATCTCGTTTTCAGTCACTTCTATGACCACCTGCTCCGGCTGAAGCCCGTGTTGTCTGATTTGCTCCACAAGAAACTCGACCGCCCCGGGCACCTTGACCAGCGACATGGGGAGTAAATTCACCGCAATTTTATGGCTGCCGATACCCAGTTTCTCCGCAAGCGCAAAGGCATACGCTTTGGTTTGCAGATCCACTTCGTAGAGCTTGTCCTGATCGAGCGTTTTGAAGAAATGTTCCGGGCTCCCGCCATCGTTGCCACGAATAAGCGCTTCAAGTGAACTGATTTTCCCTTCCGAAGGCTCGACTATCGGCTGCAGCGCAAACTGACAGATTTGACCGGCTATCAACCCCATGGCCTCACCGAAGGGCGCTTTTTCACATGCGAGCGTCCATTTTCCCGCATCCACCGGGTTCCTCGTCTGGCCGGTATGTTTCCCGGTGATAAAGGTCTGAATGAATTTGAACACCCGATCATCGGATATGAGATAGCTTTCCAGCTGGCTGTAATGCAAAACCGACTCAAGCACCTCTTTTGGGGACTGGACCTGCAGGTCAAACAGCAGCATGCCGACATTGTCAAACCGTCTGCGGGGGCCGTAATCCCGCATCAGTTCGACGACGCCACTGTGGCGCTCATCATCGCGAATTTTGTGGAACAACTTCACGACGCTCTCTTCCGCGCCCTCAAGAATTTGCATGACGTCACAGCCGTTCGAGAGCAGGACACCCGTGATGTTCAGTTTGGCATTGCGGCTTCGTGCTCGTTCTACCAGCGCGCTTAATTCTGCGGACCGGCAGGATAAATGTAACTGGCTTCGATAAATCAGCGTGGTGAGCACAGGAATGGGTTCCAGAATAAGGGAGGCGCCGGGGAAGTTACTGTTTAACATACTTCACCAGCGCTACCTAATAAATTAACGGCTTAAGGGATCACCCTTTTTCCTCCGTCCCGATGCGGTTGTCGATCCGCATCTTCATGTAGTCGTAAAACGGATTTGAGGTCACCCGCATCAGGGCATCTTTACCCACGCTCAGTACGGAGGTCTCTCCCCACAACGCAATGGTGCCCAGGCTGATACCATAGCGGTTTTTCACGGCAGGATGCCGGCCATACAGATCGTCATCAGGCGGGAAAGGTACGGCGACATGCGAAAGCGAATAGACCTCCGGCGGATACTGCTGCGCCAGCGGCTCCACGGTCTCCTCTGTGCTGCCTGCGGGGATGTGCTTCGCGACCGTGGCGAAACGCTCCGCACTGGCGTTGGTAACAATCGTGACACTGTAACGTCTTTGCGCAGACGGCAACAACTCAGAGAGGGCCGTCCACGACGACGGCCGGAATAACGGGCGGAAACTCGCCGCCTGGTTGATATCAAACACCACCAGTTCACTGCCATTGGCCGGAAGCTGGTCGAATAACCCCGTGACAACCGCACGGGTACTGACGGTGGAATCCATCACCGACTGAAAGGCCAGTACCGGCGGCAACCGATCCAGCGTGTGGTTTGGTGCAGCGCGGCCAATCTGCTCCTGCAGCGCCTTCGTCAACAGCCACGACTGACGCGCCGCGTTTACCGGGAAAGAATTGTATTTGTAAGGGTTATACTCCGGCGCGATATTCAGCCAAGCCGCTTTCGCAAACGCCGGTAACAGTGCCGGTAAGCCTGCGAATCCGGCAAAGCGGGCAAACGCCGTGACGCCGATCATCGGTGACAACAACACCAGTTGCTGAGGTTTTCGCAGCGAAGGCGACTCCAGCGCGTCCAGGGTGTATTTCATCGCCAGCGCCCCGCCGTTGGAATAACCCACCAGATGCAAAGGAACGTTATCCCCCGCCAGGCGGGTGGCTTCGCGCACGGCAAGACGCGTCGCCGCCAGCCACATCTCCCAGTCAACGTTTGTCAGCGCCCCCGGCGCCGTCCCGTGTCCGGGCAGGCGCGGCACCACGGCCACAAATCCGCGCTGCTGATAATCAACGGCAAGGTGCTTAACGCTATAGGGCGAATCGGTGAGTCCGTGCAGTAAAACTACTGCACCACGCGGTTTACCGGCAGGCATCAGCACAAACGAGCGATTTGCATCCGGAGTAAATTTTCCGGGCCAAACCAGGCTCTGACGGTAGTAGCGGTTTAAGGCGGTACGCTCCTCCCCCTTCGTTTTTGCCGTGACCGCGTTATCCAGGTCGGTGAAGATGGCCTTTTCCCGGTCGAGATAGTCAGCAAAGTTCGCCTTATCCAGCTCGCTTACGCTCATTTCATTCGCACGCCTGGTATGCCAGAGATGTAACGCCGGCCCCTGCTGCGAGAGATATACCCGCACTGCCAGCAGCACAACCACGATAATCCCTATGACCATCGCCACTTTCTTTGCGAGAGCCATCAGGCGCACGCTGACACGCCAGGGCAGATTCGCCATGCCGGGTTCCTTCTCTTAGTCACTGTGTTTGTATCTTATCAAAAATGTGAAGGGGCTGAGGTATTCACCAAATTCATCTCTGTCGTATCCGACAATGCACCAAAAGTGAACTACGCTGCACAAATGTTGATCATTGGTTAATCAAATATTGCATGAAATTTACAGCACAGCGGCTTTTCGCCGTCATGTGAACATGGCACGCGTCATGCATTGTTAACCAGGTAACAGAATTCCGGCCATTGACAGCCGGTTAACAGCGAGGCGGTAATGACCACCAAACCTGAAATGCTGAACCGTATCGAAGCCACCTTCAGCCAGCTGACGCCCAGCGAAAAGCGTGTGGCAAGCTGGATGCTGGCGCACGCCGCGCTGATACCGTTTGAGACGGCAGAGAGCGTGGCGCTGACTACCGGCACCAGCGGGATCACCGTCGGGCGCTTCCTGCGCAAGCTGGGGTATCGCAATCTGGACGATGCCAAAAAAAGCCTGCGCGATCCTTATCAGCCCTGGGGAATGAACGAACGCCTGGACTCCTGGCAACAGCAGCGTCCGCTCTCGGATCGCCTCCAGCACTCCCTTTCACTGGAGGTGGACGCAATCACCCATGTTTATCAGCTGGCACAAACCGATGTCTTTAAGCAAATCGTCCATCAGCTCACCCATGCTGAGGCGGTGTTTGTGCTGGGTATTCAGTCAACGCGCGGGATTGCCAACGCCTTCTTCAGCCACCTGGAATATCTGCGCCCGCGCGTGAGCTACTCCGAGGGGTTATCCGGCAGTTGGGTTGAATCGCTCAACTCCGGTTTTGACCACCCTTATGTGGTGCTGACCGATACCCGCGCCTATTCCGCCATTGCCCGGCAGTACTGTCGTGTCGCAAGTGAGAAAAGTATTCCGATGGCCCTGATCACCGATATCTGGTGTCCGTGGGCGCGGGATTACCCTATTGATTTATTGCAGGTTAAAACCGATACCGGCCACTTCTGGGATTCGCTGGCCCCTGTGAGCTGTCTTTTCAACCTGCTGCTGTCAGGCGTGGTCCAGGCGCTGGGTGATGCGCTTGCAGACCGTCTGACGATAAACCGTGAATTACAACAAGAGTTTGGACAATTCGAACGCTAAAGGAGCGGAGCTATGCCCGAAGAGAGTGAACTGATTGATGTCGCCAGAATGTTTCCTGAGTTGCATATCGATCTGAAATACGCCACCGCCGACAACCTGACTGGCCGTCCCATTTATCAGGAGGCGCTGTGTTTGCTGCATACCGATGCCGCCACCGCGCTGGCGAAATCGATTGGCATCGCCACGCTCGCCGGACTGAAACTGGTGGTCTACGACGCCTATCGCCCTCAGCAGGCCCAGGCGCAGCTGTGGGATGCGTGCCCGAACCCGGAATATGTGGTGGATGTAGCCATTGGCTCCAATCACAGCCGCGGCACGGCCATCGACGTCACCCTGATGGATGAACATAACAACGTGCTGGATATGGGGGCCGGGTTTGATGAGATGGATGACCGTTCTCATCCGTATCATCCCTCTGTGCCGCCGCACGCCCAGCGCAACCGCCTGCTGCTTAACGCCATCATGTTTGGCGGCGGCTTTGTGGGGATCGGCAGCGAATGGTGGCACTTCGAGTTGCCAAACGCCGCCAGTTATCCCCTTCTTGACGATCGTTTCGCCTGTTTTCCGTTGACGCACACCCCTCTTTAAACCTGGAGCACTGCCATGAAAACAACGCTTCTCACGACGCTTATCGCCGCCACGCTGGCCCTGAGCATGCCTGCTGCGCAGGCCGCCGTTCCGAAAGACATGCTGGTGATAGGTAAAGCCGCCGACCCGCAAACCCTCGATCCGGCAATCACCATTGATAACAACGACTGGACCGTCACCTATCCGTCCTATCAGCGTCTGGTGAAGTACAAGCCTGGCACCACGGAGGTCGAAGGCGATCTGTCCACGGGCTGGAAGGCATCTGAGGATCAGAAAGAGTGGACCTTCACCCTGACGGACAACGCGAAATTCTCTGACGGCACGCCGGTCACCGCTGAAGCGGTAAAACTGTCGTTTGAGCGCCTGCTGAAGCTCAGCCAAGGGCCGTCTGAAGCGTTCCCGAAAGATCTCAAAATTGATGCCGTTGATGACCACACGGTGAAGTTCACCCTCAGCCAGCCGTTTGCTCCCTTCCTCTATACCCTGGCGAATGACGGTGCATCGATTATTAACCCGGCCGTACTAAAGGCCAATGCCGCCGATGATGCGCGGGCTTATCTGGCGCAGAACACCGCCGGTTCCGGGCCATTTATGCTGAAGAACTGGCAAAAAAGTCAGCAGCTGGTGCTGGTGCCTAACCCGCACTGGGCGGGAGATAAGCCCCACTTTAAGCGCGTCTCGGTGAAAATTATCGGTGAAAGCGCGTCGCGTCGCCTGCAGCTTTCCCGTGGCGATCTGGATATTGCCGACTCCCTGCCTGTCGATCAGCTTTCTGCGCTCAAGCAGGAGGGCAAAGTCGCCGTGGCGGAGTATCCGTCCCTGCGCGTGACCTATCTCTATCTCAACAACAGCAAAGCGCCGCTGAATCAGGTGGATTTGCGTCGGGCCGTCTCCTGGGCAACCGATTATCAGGGGATGGTGAAAGGCATTCTCAGCGGTAACGGCAAGCAGATGCGCGGCCCGATCCCGGATGGCATGTGGGGCTTTGACGCCACCGCCATGCAGTACAGCTTTGACGAGGCCAAAGCGAAAGCGGCGCTGGAGAAAGTCAAAGATAAACCGGCCAGCCTGACGTTCCTCTACTCGGACAACGACCCGAACTGGGAGCCTATCGCCCTCTCCACTCAGGCCAGCCTGGGCAAGCTCGGTATCAACGTCAAGCTGGAAAAACTGGCTAACGCCACTATGCGCGACCGCGTGGGTAAAGGCGACTATGACATTGCCATTGGCAACTGGAGCCCGGACTTTGCCGACCCGTACATGTTCATGAACTACTGGTTTGAGTCGGACAAAAAAGGTCTGCCGGGCAACCGCTCGTTCTATGAGAACAAAGAGGTCGATTCCCTGCTGCAGGCGGCGCTGAAAACCACGGACCAGGCGGAGCGCACCCGCGATTACCAGCAGGCGCAGAAGATTGTAATTGACGAAGCGGCCTACGTTTATCTGTTCCAGAAGAATTACCAGCTGGCAATGAACAAAGAGGTCAAAGGCTTCACCTTTAATCCAATGCTCGAGCAGGTGTTCAACATCGCCACCATGAGCAAGTAACGGTTTCGCCGGGGGAAAGTGTATGACGTTCTGGAGCATTGTGCGCCAGCGCTGCTGGGGGTTAATCCTGGTAGTAGCCGGTGTCTGTATCATCACCTTTATCATTTCACACCTGATCCCCGGCGATCCGGCCCGCCTGCTGGCCGGTGACCGTGCCAGCGACGATATTGTGCAGAACATTCGCCAGCAACTGGGACTGGATCAGCCGCTCTATATCCAGTTTGGCCGCTATGTGGACGCCCTGGCGCACGGCGATTTAGGGACCTCTATCCGTACCGGGCGGCCGGTGGCGGAAGATTTAAAAGCCTTCTTCCCTGCCACGCTGGAGCTGGCGTTCTGTTCCCTGCTGCTGGCGCTGGTGATCGGCGTTCCGCTGGGGATTTTATCGGCGGTCTACCGCAACCGCTGGCTGGATCATCTGGTACGGCTGATGGCGATGACTGGGATCTCCACACCGGCCTTCTGGCTGGGTCTGGGCGTCATCGTCTTGTTCTACGGCCATCTGCAGCTTCTGCCCGGCGGCGGCAGGCTGGACGACTGGCTCGACCCGCCTGCCCACGTGACGGGCTTTTATCTGCTGGATGCCCTGCTGGAGGGTAACGGCGAGGTCTTTTTCAACGCCCTGCAACACCTGATTTTACCGTCACTGACGCTGGCGTTTGTTCATCTTGGCATCGTGGCGCGTCAGGTACGTTCCGCCATGCTGGAGCAGCTCAGCGAAGATTACATTCGCACCGCCCGCGCCAGCGGCTTGCCGGGCTGGTATATCGTCCTGCGGTATGCCCTGCCGAATGCGATGATCCCGTCCATTACCGTACTCGGGCTGGCGCTGGGCGATCTGCTTTATGGTGCGGTACTGACCGAAACCGTCTTTGCCTGGCCAGGCATGGGCGCCTGGGTGGTGACCTCCATTCAGGCACTGGATTTCCCTGCCGTCATGGGCTTCGCCGTGGTGGTTTCACTGGCCTATGTGGTCGTCAATCTGGTGGTTGATCTGCTCTATCTGTGGATTGACCCTCGTATCGGGCGCGGAGGTGCCGAATGATGTTGACTGAGGAAACGCCCGTCCCCGTAAACACAACGAAACCGGGCATCGACTGGCCAAGGCTGTTCTGGATGCTGCGTCAAAGCCCGCTCACGCTGATCGGCGGGGTGATTATGCTGGTGATGCTGTTGCTGATGGTAACTTCACCGTGGATCGTCCCCCATGATCCGAACGCGCTGGATCTCACTGCCCGGTTGCAGGCCCCGTCTGCGCAACACTGGTTTGGTACCGATGAAGTCGGACGCGATCTGTTCAGCCGCGTGCTGGTCGGTAGCCAGCAATCCATTACCGCCGGGCTGGCGGTGGTGGTGATTGCCGGGAGTATCGGCTCGCTGCTGGGCTGTTTGTCCGGCGTGCTGGGCGGGCGCGGCGATGCCATCATTATGCGGGTGATGGACATTATGCTCTCCATTCCTTCCCTGGTACTGACCATGGCACTGGCGGCGGCGCTTGGGCCGAGTCTGTTTAACGCCATGCTGGCGATTGCGATTGTGCGTATCCCGTTTTACGTTCGCCTGGCGCGCGGGCAAACCCTGGTGGTGCGCCAGTTTACCTATGTGCAGGCCGCCCGTACATTTGGCGCGTCGCGCTGGCATTTGATCAGCTGGCACATTCTGCGTAACGCCCTGCCACCGCTGATCGTGCAGGCCTCACTGGATATTGGCAGCGCCATTCTGATGGCCGCCACGCTGGGCTTTATCGGCCTTGGGGCACAGCAGCCCACCGCCGAATGGGGAGCGATGGTGGCCGTGGGCCGCAACTATGTGCTCGACCAGTGGTGGTACTGCGCCTTTCCTGGTGCGGCAATTCTGATCACTGCCGTCGGGTTTAATCTATTTGGTGACGGCATTCGCGACCTGCTGGATCCGAAATCGGGAGGAAAACAGGCATGAGCGAAGCAGTATTAACCATTGAAGATTTACACCTGAGCTTCCCGATATTTCGCGGCGAAGTTCACGCCCTGAACCACGTATCGCTGGAGATCAAACGCGGCGAGATTGTTGGCGTAGTGGGCGAATCCGGCTCCGGAAAATCGGTAACGGCGATGCTGACCATGCGTCTGCTGCCGGAGGGCAGTTACCGGATCCATCGCGGGCAGGTAAAACTGTTGGGTGAAGATGTCCTGAATGCATCCGAGAAACAGCTCCGCCAGTGGCGCGGTGCCAAAGTGGCGATGATTTTTCAGGAGCCGATGACAGCGCTGAACCCAACGCGACGAATTGGCAAACAGATGGTGGAGGTGATCCGCCAGCATCAGCCCCTTTCACGGCGTGATGCCGGGAAAAAAGCGATCACCCTGCTGGAAGAGATGCAGATCCCGGATGCGGCGGAGGTCATGGAACGTTATCCGTTCGAGCTGTCCGGCGGCATGCGCCAGCGGGTGATGATTGCGCTGGCCTTCTCCTGCGAGCCTGAACTGATTATTGCCGATGAGCCGACCACCGCACTGGACGTCACCGTCCAGCTACAGGTACTGCGATTGCTGAAGCATAAAGCGCGGGCCAGCGGAACCTCGGTACTGTTTATCAGTCACGATATGGCGGTGGTTTCACAGCTCTGCGATCGGATGTATGTCATGTACGCCGGGAGCGTGATTGAAAGCGGCACCACGCAAACGCTGATCCACCATCCCGTTCATCCCTATTCCATCGGCCTGCTGCAGTGTGCGCCTGAAAACGGCGAGCCGCGCGAGATGCTGCCTGCCATCCCCGGTACGGTGCCCAACCTTAGCCAGCTTCCGCGCGGGTGTGCTTTTCGGGAGCGCTGTTTTGCTGCGGGCGTAAAATGCACTGAAACGCCGCGCTTACTGCCTCAGGGGGCCGAAGGCCAGCGGGCGGCCTGCTGGTATCCGCAACAGGAGAAAACCCATGTCTGACGTACTGCTGGAACTGGATCGCGTGCACGTTAACTTTCCCGCACGCAAAAACTGGCTGGGGCGGGTCACGGAACAGGTGCATGCTCTTAACGGGCTGGATCTTCAGATCCATCGCGGCGAAACGCTGGGGATTGTTGGCGAATCCGGCTGTGGTAAAAGCACACTGGCGCAGCTTTTAATGGGGATGCTCAAACCCAGTGCCGGCCTGTGTGCACGGACAAACCACGCGGGCGGTATGCAGATGGTGTTCCAGGATCCGCTCTCGTCGCTTGACCCGCGTCTGCCGGTCTGGCGCATTATCACCGAGCCGGTGTGGGTGCAAAAACGCAGCAGCGAACGGGAACGACGTCAGCTTGCTGAAAACCTGGCGCAGCAGGTCGGTATCCGCCCGGAATACCTCGACCGCCTGCCGCACGCCTTTTCCGGCGGGCAGCGCCAGCGTATTGCTATCGCCCGCGCTCTTTCCTCTGACCCGGACATCATCGTGCTGGATGAGCCCACCAGCGCGCTGGATATTTCCGTACAGGCGCAGATCCTCAATTTACTGGTGAAGCTGCAGCAGGAACGCAACCTGACCTATGTGCTGATATCCCATAACGTCTCGGTTGTCAGGCACATGAGCGATCGCGTGGCGGTGATGTATCTGGGGCAGATTGTCGAACTGGGCACGGCGGCACAGGTGCTGGTTACGCCGCGTCATCCCTACACCCGGCTGCTGCTCGATTCCGTTCCCAGAACCGGTGAGCCGCTGGATGAAAACCTGGCGCTGCGTAAAACGGATCTCCCGGGGAACCGCCATCTGCCCGAGGGGTGCTATTTCCGCGACCGTTGTCCGCAGGCCACGCAGGGGTGTGAACGCCCGCAGCCGCTACAGCCTTCACACGAGGGCCGTAGCGTGCGCTGCTGGCGTAATGTGGATTAAATTTGCGCCATCCCACCATCAACAAACAGCTCGGTGGCGTTAATAAAGCTGGCCGCGTCAGAGGCCAGAAACGCCACCACTTTCCCCACCTCGCCCGGCGCACCTAAACGTCCTAACGGAACCTGTGCAGCCAGCGCATCGTACAGCCCCTGACGATGTTCTTCTGGCACCAGTTCGCCGAGTCCCGGGGTTTTGACGGGGCCAGGACTGACCACGTTGATACGGATCCCACGGCCCTGCAGATCCAGCGCCCAGGAGCGGGCAAAGTTGCGCACGGCGGCTTTGCTGGCGCTGTAGACGCTAAAGTTTGCCGTTCCCTTTATCGACACCGTTGAACCGGTCAGAATAATGGACGACCCGGCAGATAACAGCGGCAGCGCTTTTTGTACTGTAAACAGCACTCCGCGCACGTTTGTGCCGAAAATACGGTCAAACTGCTCCTCGGTGATTGCTCCCAGCGGCAGCATATCTCCGCCACCCGCATTGGCGAACAAAATATCGAGACGCCCTTCTTCTTTTGCTATCTGCGCATAGACTCGATCCAGATCGGCGAGTTGTGAGACGTCGGCACGAATACCCACCGCACGGGAATCAATTTGTGCGACGGCGGCATCCAGCTCGGCCTGTCGACGACCGGTGATATAAACTTTGGCGCCTTGAGCCGCCAGCTCCTGCGCCGTGGCAAGACCAATACCGGTGCTGCCGCCAGTGACCAGTGCGATTTTTTCGAAGAGCGTTGTGTTCATGTCATTTACCTTTTGTTGGGTTTGCGGTGCGCGTTTTTGCTTGCGCTGGAGACACATTAGCCCTTGCCGGATTAGTGAAAAACCAGCAAAACTGAAAATGACTATTCACAGACAGAAATAATCGAGAGAAAAAGATGGACCAGCTCATGGCGATGCGCGCCTTCACGCGGGTTGTGGAAACCGGGAGCTTTACCCGAGCGGCTGATTCGCTAAACATGCCCATTGCCACACTGAGCAAGCTTGTGAAAGCGCTTGAGGCGCATCTTGAAATACGGCTGCTGCACCGTACCACCCGCCGGGTGGTCACGACGCCGGAAGGCGCGGAGTATTATGAAAAAGCGGTCAGGGTGCTCATTGATATCGAAGATATCGATACCTCGTTTCGCGTCTCTCACGCCACACCGAAAGGACATCTGCGGGTGGATATTGGCGGTTCGACTGCCCGCGACGTGCTCATCCCCCTGCTCCCGGATTTCATGCAGCGCTACCCGGATATTCGCATCGATCTTGGCGTGGCGGATCGTCCTGTTGATTTGATCAGCGGCAACGTGGATTGTGTGATCAGAGGCGGTCCGCTGAACGATTCCACCCTTATCGCCCGTCATCTGGGCGACGCCGACATGGTGACCTGCGCAACGCCGGGCTATCTGAAAAAGCACGGCGTTCCGGCTTATCCCCAAGAGTTGCGTAACGGACATAAACTTATAAGCTATCTCTCCCCGGTCACCGGGCGGCCCTTTCCGTTTCGCTTCAGGAAAGGCGGCGAGGTGCAGGAGATCGGCATTTCGCACTATCTCGGCGTTAATGAAAGCAATGCGCACCTGGCAGCGGCGGTGGCAGGATTGGGCATCATTCAGACGTTTACGTATTCAGCAAAGACATATCTTCAGGCGGGTACGTTACAAGAAATTTTAAGCGACTGGCACCCGGCGGCGTATCCGTTTCACGTGGTTTACCCGCAAAACCGGCATCTGACGCATCGCCTTAAGGCGTTTATTGCATGGCTGGCAGCGGTTTTTCCTGCTGCGCTGAAGGGATAGCCGGGCCTTCGCCCGGCTCAGACTTAGTTAAGTTTATAGTCCAGCGTGATTTCCGCTTTCAGTACCTGCGACACCGGGCATCCTGCTTTCGCTTTCTGGATGATGCCGTCGAATTTCTGCGGATCGATACCCGGTACGGTGACCTTGCTGTTTAGCGCAATTTTGCTGATCGCGAAGCCGCCATCGGTTTTATCCAGCGAGACATCCGCCGTGGTATCAATGGAATCGGCGGTATAGCCCGCTTCACCAATCATCAGCGACAGCGCCATTGAGAAACAGGCGGCGTGGGCTGCGCCAATCAACTCTTCCGGGTTAGTGCCTTTAGCGCCTTCGAAGCGGGTGTTAAAGCCGTAAGGTTGTTGATTCAGGACGCCACTTTCCGTTGAGACCGTCCCTTTGCCATTTTTGATATCACCAGACCAGTGTGCCGAACCGTGCTTATGAATCGTCATTCTTGCTCTCCTTTTGGCTTACAAAGGGGTAAGTATAGACGATGGTTCCGGCACACCTAGGAACACAGACAATTCTGTAACCTATACCCGCTGCGCGTCGCCTGACAGATGGTGCGCTATCTCATCAAGAAACACGCGCAACGCCGCGGGCTGATACTCCCGGGACTGATAAATACCGTGAATGGCTAACGCTTTGGGCGTCAGGCTGCTCAGCACCGGGAGCAGCGTGCCCTGTTCAATCGCGGCATGTGCTTCCTGCTCCGGCAACATGGCAATGCCGCAATGCTTCACCGCCGCCTCCATCAACAATGACGAGATGCTGGCGCTGAGGTTGCCGCTCACGGCGACGCTGACGTTTTCCCCTTCCGGCGTCAGGAAGTGCCACGCCTGACCGGCGAAAAAGCTGTAGTGCAGACAGTTGTGCTGCGCTAACTCCTCCACCTGCTCTGGCGTGCCGTGGGTTGCAAGATACTGCGGCGACGCGCACAGCACGGAACGACACTCCCCGAGCCTGCGGGCGATCATCCCGGGCTCTGGGTTATCCGTGATGCGGATCGCCACATCAATGCGTTCCCCTACCAGGCTCACCGGGTGGTTGTTCACATCCAGCTCAATGCGCAGCTGCGGGTAGCGCGAAAGCAAGCCGGGCAGCACCGGGGCAATCAGATGCATGGCGGTAAAATGGGCGCAGGCCACCCGTAGCGTGCCTGAAGGGAGATCTTTCTCCGACTGGCCCTCAATTTCCTGCGACAGCTGGGACAGCGTTCGCGTTTTTAGCAGCACCTTCTCTCCGGCCGCCGTCAGCGTCAGCTTGCGCGTCGAGCGGTTTACCAGCCGCGTACCGGCCCACTTCTCCATTTGCTCAAGATAGCGGCTCACCATCGGACGGGAGATACCCAACGCCCGGGCTGCTGCACTCAGGCTTCCCAGCTCGCATATCCGGTTATAGACCTGAGCGGCAATAACGCGATCCATATAACACCCCATTTGCTCGATTTATGAAACAAAGCATGTCTTGTTTCAGGAATTCTGGCAAATGCGAATATCCGTACAATAAAGACTTTCCTGAACAACAGAGACATCAGAATGAAATTCACTCACCTTGCACTGCTTTCCACGCTTATCACGCCCGCGGTGTTGGCTGCGCCATTAACCATTGATACCTATAACCCGCAGGACAAAGGGATGTTTGCGGTCTCCTCCACGCTGGTCTCTGGTCCAAAAGAGGCCGTGCTGTTTGACGCCCAGTTCAGCGTCAAAGATGGCGAAGCGCTGGTCGACAAAATTCGCAAAAGCGGGAAAACCCTGAACAAAATCGTCATTACCTCTGGCGATCCGGATTTCTATTTTGGTCTGCAACCGCTGGTGAAAGCCTTCCCGAATGCCAAAGTGGTGGCCACACAGCAGGTGGTTGACCATATCAAGGCCACCAAAGACGCAAAACTTGCCTTCTGGGGACCGCAAATGAAAAACGGTGCACCAACCGAACTTATCGTTCCGCAGGTGCTGGCATCCACTACCTTCATGGTGGACGGCGAGAAGATTGATATCGAGCAGCCAGAAAGCTACGCCGCCTATGTCTGGATCCCTTCGGCTAAAACTATCCTCGGTGGTACCGGTGTCGCCTGGGGCATCCACGTCTGGACGGCAGACACCCAAACGCCAGCCAGCCGCAAGCAGTGGCAACAGACGCTGGAAAGCATGGCGGCACATAAGCCTGAACGCGTGATCCCGGGTCACTATCTGGGAACACCACCGGCAGGCAGCGGTGCTCTCGACTTTACCCGTGATTATCTCCAGCGCTTCGAACAGGCGTTGTCAGAACATAAAACATCGACAGGCGTGATCAGCGCCATGAAAAAACAGTATCCGGGTCTGGCTGAAGAGAGCTCGCTGGAATTAAGCGCCAAAGTGAATACCGGCGAAATGAAGTGGTAATGTAAAATCTGCTCCTGCTATATTTCAGTGATAGCAGGAGCGCCTGCAAAATATCCTCGCGGCAAACCCTCAATATATCCTCCCATTCTAAAAGCGCATAAAAGCATGCACTTATGTCATTTTTATTTCTAAGATGAATCTTAGACACAGCGGCCAAAATATTTGCCATTCTGTTTGTGAATTAAATTTTTTGCGAGCCGTACCATTAAACAGACAACGACACGGAGGCAGCATGTTTACTTATTACCCGGCCAATACTGCAGCAGCACAACCTGAACTCGTTAACGCGATTGCACAGGGTCTTCACGCCGAGCATGGTGCTGTGACTGAAGATGACATTTTGATGGAACTGACCAAGTGGGTGGAATCCACAGACAATGACATCCTCAGTGACATCTACCAGCAGACCATTAACTACGTCGTCAGCGGGCAAAACGCACCTTTGTAAAAACCTGCTAAGCTGGATCTGCAACCTAAGGGGTTACATTTCGTTTGCGTAAGCGAACTGGTCCTTAAAACTATCAACAGGATTGAGGAGTTAACATGAAATCGAACCGTCAGGCACGCCATATACTGGGACTGAACTATAAGCTTTCTAACCAACGTAAAGTTGTGATTGAAGGCGACAGTGAAACACAGGTCACTCACGCCACCGGCAGAAAACGCCACGCGGGCAAGTAAGTTCCCAGGAGAGATCCTCAACACCATCGGCAAAACCGATGGTGTTTTTGTTTATGTGTTGCGGTAATTAATCTTTAGCTCCTTTATAATACCGCCTGACCGCACCCCATCGCACAGGCCAGAAAGATGACAAACAGCAGTGTCAGGGACGGATCTTCAAAAAAAGAGTGAGTGACATGGACAACAAACTGAAAAAACATCGTTCCCTATATATCCCTTATGCCGGCCCGGTATTACTCGAATTCCCCCTGCTCAACAAAGGTAGCGCCTTCAGCATGGAAGAGCGCAGCAGCTTCAACCTGCTCGGTTTGCTGCCAGAAGTGGTGGAAACCATTGAAGAACAGGCAGAGCGCGCGTGGATCCAGTATCAGGGTTTCAAAACCGAAATCGACAAACATATTTACCTGCGCAACATTCAGGATACCAACGAAACCCTCTTCTATCGTCTGGTACAAAATCATCTCGAAGAGATGATGCCGGTGATCTACACCCCAACGGTGGGTGCCGCCTGTGAACGCTTCTCAGAGATCTACCGTCGCTCCCGTGGCGTCTTTATCTCTTATCAGAACCGCCACAACATGGACGATATTCTGCAGAACGTGCCGAACCACAATATCAAAGTGATCGTGGTGACCGATGGCGAACGTATTCTGGGTCTCGGTGACCAGGGTATTGGCGGCATGGGGATCCCAATCGGTAAGCTCTCTCTGTATACCGCCTGCGGCGGCATCAGCCCGGCGTATACCCTGCCGGTGGTGCTGGATGTGGGCACCAACAACCAGCAGTTGCTTAACGACCCGCTGTATATGGGCTGGCGTCATCCGCGTATCACCGACGACGAGTATTATCAGTTTGTCGATGATTTCATCCAGGCGGTCAAGCACCGCTGGCCGGACGTGCTGCTGCAGTTTGAAGACTTCGCGCAGAAAAACGCGATGCCGTTGCTGAACCGCTATCGCGATGAGATCTGCTCTTTTAACGATGATATTCAGGGCACCGCCGCGGTCACCGTCGGCACGCTGATTGCCGCCAGTCGCGCGGCAGGCAGCCAACTGAGCTATCAGAAAATTGTCTTCCTGGGCGCAGGCTCTGCGGGTTGTGGTATCGCCGAGCAGATTATCGCCCAGACGCAGCGTGAAGGGCTAAGCGAAGAGCTGGCGCGCTCCCGCGTGTTCATGGTCGACCGTTTCGGCCTGCTGACCGACGGCATGCCAAACCTGCTGCCGTTCCAGACCAAGCTGGTGCAGAAACGTGAGAACCTGAAGAACTGGGACACCGACAACGAAGTGCTCTCTCTGCTGGACGTAGTGCGCAACGTGAAGCCGGATATCCTGATTGGCGTCTCCGGTCAGACGGGGCTGTTCACCGAAGAGATCATTCGTGAGATGCACAAGCACTGCGAACGCCCTATCGTGATGCCGCTCTCCAACCCGACCTCGCGCGTGGAAGCAACGCCGCAGGACATCATTGCCTGGACCGAAGGGAACGCGCTGGTCGCAACCGGCAGCCCGTTCGATCCGGTGGTGTGGAAGGACAAAACCTATCCTATTGCCCAGTGCAACAACTCCTATATTTTCCCGGGCATTGGTCTGGGTGTGATCGCCTCCGGCGCGTCGCGCATTACCGATGAGATGCTGATGTCGGCAAGCGAAACCCTGGCGGGCCACTCGCCGCTGGTGAACGATGGCGAAGGACTGGTGCTGCCAGAGCTGAAAGACATTCACAAGGTGTCGCGTGCTATCGCGTTCGCGGTCGGGAAAATGGCCCAGCAGCAGGGTGTGGCAGTGAAAACCTCTGCCGATGCGCTGCAGCAGGCCATCGACGACAACTTCTGGATGCCGGAATACCGCAGCTACCGTCGTACTTCGATCTAACATTGTGTTCCGACCTTTCCCTCTCCCACCGGGAGAGGGAATTACATTCGTCCCCCCTAGCCAAACCGCCTTTCCCCCGCTACACTCCTTTCATCCATTAACCCACTGAATATATAAGGAGGCCTTTTATATTGTGCTTTTTTTGTTCGTTTCAGAATCAATGACTTATATAAAAATCAGAGACTTATAACTTTAGCTGGTCAGACAATAGCGTAAAATAGCAGCAAATGTGATGCCCCAAATTTTGCCCCCAACGTCTTTTTGCCCCCAAATTTGCCCCCAAATCCTCAGAAATAAAAATGGCCTGAACCACCATAATTCAGACATTAAAGCGCATTGACAAATAGCGCAGCCGTTTCGATATTTGCTCTGGTCTGGTTCCTTCGTCGGTTTCCAGACATGGCGGTGCAGTTTAACCTGGCTTTTCCGAAGAGTGGTTATCACAGCAACTGCACCGCCACCCTCAATGGTGGCGCTTTCAAGATTCCTGTTTCTGCATCGTTATCTGCTGTCTGGTTAGCGCCATCACCATTTTTTCCTTGCACTAAACAACTCCCGTTCAGTAACTTTCCAATGTCTGGTTCCTTCGTCGGTTTCCCAGACATGGCACAGCGTCTCTGGGCTATTGACGCTGTGCCACCAAAAAATTATGGCGGAGCTTCTCATACCCCTTCGACGGTGCCGCCCGCACAGTCGTTACTGAGTAGCTCCGCCACCCTATTGACGTAAGTATCTCCCGTTATGAGTATCTGCGCCGTCTGGTTTTTATACCGGTTTCCTAGACGTTGCTTGCTACTTCATTGCCGAGCAGTACTAGCAGTTCCATTCAAACCAGATCTGGATTAAAGCCATAGAAAAATGTCGATAGCCCGTCAGCAAGAATTTTTACACACCCAGGGCCACATTTGTTTCTTGTCCAAAAGAAGGGTGATGATGAAAAAACTTTGCCAAATATGCCAAAGAAAAATTGGGCTTCTTGAGAGGATATTTCCGCTAGAGAAAGGCTTTCATGACAACTGTTTGATGGATTTTAATCTTGAAATTCGCAACAAAAAATCAGAAACAAAATCACCCCAAAAAAAAGCACCAACCTGAGTACTTCAGCATGCAATCACCAATTGTAGACAAACAGCATATACAGCTAAGTTATATTACTCATTTCTATTGCAATCAAGAGAATATTGATTCTGTTATTTCTCTGTTGGCGCAGTATGAGAAAATGGACTCAGAACTACTGAAGCAAATAGAGTTTATCATCGTCGATGATTGCTCGCCTGCAAAATATTCGATACCTGAATTTGACCTAAACATAACATGGTTAAGAATTAATAGTGACATACAATGGAATCAAGGTGGGGCCAGAAACCTTGGTGTAACCTATGCCAAGTCAGATAAAATAATTATCACAGACCTTGATCATGTACTTCCCGAGCATACATTCAAATATCTCGTTAAAGTAAAAAATCCTGGTCGTGATTTTTTCAAAATTTATCGCATGGAAAACAACTCCATAATCAAAGGCCACAGCAACATGTTTTTTATGTCAAGGGCTAGATTTATGCGTTTTTTCGGTTATGATGAGGAGTTTTCAGGAAACTACGGAGCAGAAGATTACCGTTTCGTAAAATTTCATAAATATCACGGTTCAAGACAGAGGTATCTCCCAAAGCCTTACTATTGTACTGAACGCAACATTGACAGGAAAAAATCCTATCACTCTCTAACTCGCGACCTCACAGCGAATACCCCTGTAGACACAAAAAAACACCATGAAATTTGTAAGTATGGTTATGAAAAAGGACACAGCCGTACTTTTCTCAATTTTGAATGGTGCATTGTTAAGCGCATTGCTCTCCCCTCACCTGAAATGAAAAAACATCCTTACTGGAAATATTGTTGGTGGTTGAGATATCTTTTCTCATTTTTATCAAAATGATAAATCATCAATAGTAACCTTTCGCCCCGATAATATTAATGTCAGGGCGAATAACGAAGCGTTAGTTTATTCAGGCTTTTCCGGCCAGTCCGGTTTCTCAGGGTCCACTCTGCTCAGCAACACGCTGTATTTTTCCCAGGCTTCCAGCAGGGCTTTTTCTTCGTCGGTGGGGTCGTACTTCATGACGCGCTCGAGGCTGGCTATAATCCTGTCTGCTTCCTGATTCAGGGCTTCAAGCTTTTCCTGCGCCGCAGCGACTTCAGCCGCTTGCTGTGCGTCAGTGTCCGTCACCCATTTATCCCCATCCCATTTATCAAACGGGGACGCCGGTGCAAGAAGTGTCCAGCCATCAGGAAGCGGGCCGATAAAATCAACCGTGCTCGCTTCTCCGGTTTCGGTGCTGTAAGCAAGCTGTCCGCGCAGGTCATCAACCACTTCCCAGGCTGAACCGTCAGCAGTCCGGCGAATGGCTTTGGTATTATCGTCCAGTTCGGCGGGTTTATCGGTGTAAGAGCCTGCCGCGATACCCACCCCTTCGGCACAATACTGCCAGTAGCAGGACGTGTATTCGCGAGTCGTGTCGTAAGCACACTGATACGTCAGTACCCAGCCCGCCGTTGTTGCCCAGCCTTCAGCGCCAGGAATGGCATGTTCAAAATCAAGGTTATATTTTTCAGTCATTATGCTGCTCTCACGATGTAGTTAAATGCGACGTTGGTTGGGCGGGTTTCACGCTGTGCCTGCGACTCGGACATAATCTGATAGGTGCCGTCATTGTCTGTGCCGGTAGTCATGTAGTACCCCGTTTTGACCGTTGCGCGGCTGTTCCATGATGTATTTCCGTAGGTACTGCCGACTGAGGAGTATGGAGACTGCCCCGCCTGTGTGCTGAGGATGGCACGCCCGGTATCGATGTTTTTGCCGTTATCAAGGCCGCGGATAAACTGCGCGCGAAGGTCAGGCAAGTTGCCTGACGGATACACCGCCGCCAACTTAGGGCAACTGGTCTTGTTGAAAGCGGAGCCATTGCAAATCAGCCAGCCAGACGGCGGCGTTGCTGTCGGCCACGGCAAAGGAATACCCACGGGGAGATTTTCTGATTTCGTCAGATAGCGGGAATCAAAATTGGTGTAATTTCCAGGGACAACCTGTCCGGGACAGTTATAGTTTCCTTTGGTGTCCCACTGGTGGTTGATATCCTGACCAGCACTACCCCGCATATACAGATGCCAGGTTAATTCCGTTCCACCGACCAGAACCCCCTGAGTGAATACCCATGCGTTATTGCTCAGGCGTGCACGTTGTTTGATAAGAGGGTGGTATTCACTGGCCCCGGCAGAGGTGAAATCGTGATAAAAAGGCGCTCTGGTGTTGTACTGGTCTGCCCATGCGAAAGTACCTTTATAGGCACCTGTGATTTCGCCCGGACAGCTCAACATCCCATCCTCACCAAATACCCAGTCCCCTGAATTAGATGTATTCCCTTTGTCTTTGTTGGGTGTGCCGCAATTAATTCTGACGCCGGGGCGACGATTCGGGGCATCAACACCATCTTTATAGACATAGCCGTCAACAGCCCAGGTACCATCATTTTTGAGGTATTCGAAACGAATGTGGCGGTTTGCCAGGTTACGTAGAGAGTAATCCCCAGTGTTAGTGACTCCCGGAGCCGTTAACGCTCCCGTCATAGTGTCGCCCGCTTTGGCAACCGCACCTACATCCGCAGCAGTGGGTTTGTTTAATGTCGTATAATGAATAGCCCACGGTGTATCAACATCAAATGCCACATCAGAAAGAGAAAATCTTGAATATACGTTCCCGCCGGTGGTCATGAAAATTTGTGCGCGACGTGATGCACCATATGCTGATTGCCATCCGGCACCATTAGCTGGTACTTCTTTGAAATCAGTGGCCGCATATGCGAGGAATTGCGATACCTGCCCCATGCGAATTTGAGCGACAGAACCCAGCCCCTGCCAGCCCACTATCGGAACACGCCCAGCTGTCGTATCGGTCATGGAGGTAACAAGATTAGCGAACGCTGCCGTACCCAGCCCCGCGTAAATTGCCCCTGGGTTAGCCACATTGAAAAATGTTTTGGTGTTATCCATCAGACAAACCAGAGCCACGTCTTTCAGAATATCGTTCGCTACCAGCGCGGCTTTGTTGCCCTTGTATAATGGAAATGTACCGAGAACACGCCCTCCCATCGTCAACTGCAGCGTGGCAGCGCCGGTATTGTTTTGGGACGGGTATACAACGATGGGTGTTTTCAATACCCAATCAGCCGAACCATTGAGGAAAAAGGTGGTAGGCAGCTCAAGTGTCAATGCGTTCGCCGTACCACCAGCGGTACCAGATGTATAAAACCCGCTCTGGATATGAGCGATCTGAGGAAATGAGTTTTCCGAGCCGCGGGTAGCGAAGTTGGCTACTGCATCCTTCAGCGCCCAGCCCTTCGCCGTCGTTCCTTCCTGTCCGCGGATAACCGTCAGCGTGTCGCCATTGACTGCAGTAAGATGACACACCTCGAATGCGGTTTCGCCGGAGTCGGTCAGCGTAATTTTTGCGTAGTTTTTTAACGTTGTGGATTTATTGCTGAAATCAGAAGTCAGGAGTGCCGCGAATAATGGCCCGTCTCCTGGCAGTACAGAAAAAGTTGTCTGACTGGCTGTGATGTCCGATGCCAGTGAAGAGACCACGTTGTTACCGAAACCCAGTATCATTTTTTCACCATTTTCAGTGATAAAGTTTAATTAGCGAAATCGACTGTAAAGCTGTACATGAACGGTAATTTGACTATGCGTTGTTCTATCGCATCTTTGAGAAATTGCCCCACGTTGTCGTTCGAATCAGGCAGCAGAATTGCGAAAATTCCGTTTGCAGGCACAACCGAAATATCGAAGGTGTCCGTAACGGGGGGATCAATACCATTTGGGCCCCGCAAAAAGCGTGCTATACGGCGCTTCAGCCAGTCGATATTGAATTGCACACCGTCACCTTTGTAGAAATTCCAGGTCAGTATGCGTTTGAAATAATCGTCTACAACGTAAGTCGTTGCGCCGGGTACGAAGTTCTTCATCCCTGCATACGGGATCGTGTTGTAGTCGATGGTGTTGTAGGCCCCTTTCGCGATAGCATCCTGGGATACCTGCAGCAGCGGACGGGTTTCCCCGTAGATTCCCTCAACAACCCAATCAAGCAATTTCCCCGACAGAGCTGGAGAAGGCCAGTAAGGAATGCTTAGAGCGTTAATATCGTCCAGGTACTCCTGAGCCATTTCGTTATAAGCGTCAAAGAATGCCACGATATTTGGGTCATCGCGGTACTGAACGAAGGGATAAGAAGGGATGATTTTGTTAACTGGTGCTGCCATATTTCTCTACCTGAATCTGCCCGGCCGTCGTTGAGAAGTAACCGTAGGTGTCGCCATAAACCAGTTTTGAATTATCTTCCGGTGGTACAATCTCCCCGTTGATACCAATCTGAATATCGATCATCGATACCAGTGATGGCGGAACAAGCCCCTGCACCGCTTCGAGGAAAATTTCCTGAATCTGGAGGATGTTGATAGGTTCGCCCACAGCGATAGTGTTGATGTAATCTGCTACCGGCTGTTGAACGGCCATAGAGATGCCAGCAGGATCGATATAATTCGTTGAAGCGGTGTTCCAGGTAATGAAAACCGCAGCGGTTTGAGAACCAGGGACAACAAACGGCACCTGATAGGAATCGGGATAAACATCGATCTGTATCGTTTTTTTATCAACAGCTGCGCCGGATGGATTACTGACATCATTTGTCAGCACTGATATATCCGGGACTGATTTATAAATGGCGTAAGCCACGTCATAAGGATCCCCGCCTCCGATGATAGCCACCCATTTTCCCAATGAAGCCTGGCGAAAAGAAAGAAGGTTTTCCTGTACGCCTTCAACCGCCTCCAGTACCGTCCTGAAATAATCCGGCGTGCCCTGCACCGCTTTCATACCTGACTGCATTACCTGGCCGCGATACGATGCCCAGGACTGTTCTGCAAGCCCCGGTAGTCCTGCCGTGAGATTTGTACAGGTAACGTTGTAACCCTGTGGTACCGACGTGATTATCTGGGTTACTGTGCCTTCCGGCACAGCCCATGAGCCTGGCGAAATCGCCAGACTGTACACTGGCTCGGTCTGACCGCTGGACGGGATCGCTGTATCACGAACTACAGCATACTGATTGTTACCGTCGCCCACGATGAAACCTTTCGGAATAGCGAATCCCGGCGGGCCGGAGAATGTGATGTATACCGATGTGTTTGTTCCTTCCCCCTGAGGAACGCCGTAGGTGGTACCGAGCTGCATCAGTAATGGGATGTTGGCACCGTATGGCGTTACCGAATTGATAAGATCAACCCGGGCCTGGTCGATTAAAGCGATAGCTCCCGTAGCAGTGCTTGCGAGGTCGGTAATCAGGCCAGCCGGCAGGTTGGCTGTGTAATCGGGTACTTTTTGCGAAACTCTGGTGATAAGATTAGCAAGCAATGTTTTTGGTGGCGTGGGTTGAGCCCCTGCTTCTGTCATAATAATCGGAAGGTCTGACACATTATTACCTCTTAGTTATGGATATTTTTAAATGAAAAAATTACTTGTTTTATTAGCGCTCCCTTTGTTTGCTCAAGCAAATGAATATGAAGTAAAAACTGATCAGGCAAAACTGGTACAGGCCGCCTGTTCTTCATTGATGCGTGATGTAATGCAACAATATGGGAAATCATTTTTTTGTAAAACCAGCAATGCCATGGCTGAAAGTGCAAATGCTTCACTGCTGGTAGAAAACACAAACCCTAATGCAACTGGTCATTTAATCAGGTTTACTGATGTGTTTAATGATGCATCTGGCAATATTCATTATTCATATAACGTCAGCGACTATAACCAAGCAATCAATTACATCAAGGTTGGTGGTGGATTAACAGAAAAGCAGCAATCCCATCAAGTATGCAGAAGCACAATAAACACAATGAAAAACAATGCAGCCGATACCGATAAGAAATACATAAAAAAAGAAATATCCCAAAAGGAATACGATGCGATTCATAAGTTTCAAATGAATGCTATATCGAACATGGAAAAGCAATGCCCTAATGGAATTGTCTTGGGGTAAATATATTATACTGCTACATTTTTTTGGTAGCTTACACCGTTCCTGAACACGACATCGATCGTATAGGTGGGGTTCGCTGCCCCATCTACTTTCGATATCGCCAGCGATGCAAAGTATCCGGCAAATTGCTGCTGAGTCATATTGACGTAGTAATCAGGATAAACTTGCTGAACAATCGACTGCTGCGCCGGAATGCCGTACTGAGCGTAAAACGGCGATTCTCCCAGGCCAAGCTTTAAGGTCTGGATCAGCGTGGTCAACCAGACGTATGACGAATCACCGTTCGCATCCGTTTCAACCACCTGCCACGTTTTTTTACCCTTCGCGTCTGTAACGCGTCCCCATGTTCTCATCGTTACCCTGCCTTTGGTTTTTCAGACTGAACAGTGCTACCACCGCTCTGAACGTTTTTCACATCATGAGGGTGATTCATGAGGCTGATGCCGCCTGCCTTCACGTCGTTTGTAACGTCCATAGGGCCAATAAATTTGGCTGAAGTATCAGACATCTCGCCAGCGTCCTGGACAATCGGGCCATTGAGATGAATCGTGCCCCCGCCCAGATAGATATTTTTCGCTGTGAGATAAATAGAGTCAGCCTTTTCGGTTATTTTACCCGGCTCAACTGTAATGCTGCTGGCACCGTCCGCAGTTTTCAGGATCGCCCCGTCGGGGCCATACAGCACGATTTTGTTTGGATCCTCTTTGGACCACCCTGCGTTTGAGAGAGGAACGAAGAAAATAGGCACCAGAGAAAGCGTTAGCGCACGGCTTGCGATGCCGGTACCGAGTCCAGAAATACCTCTCAGCGATACGTCAGCGGCTACTGTTACCCCTTTGTCGCCGATTTGAATTGGGTAGCGAATGTATTCGAATGTCGCTATTGGGATCGTCACCTGTGGGTACTGTGTACCGTCAGGCAGCATGTCGAACTGTACCGTGACGATCTGCCCGTCAACGCCAACCACATGGCAAGGCAGCGACCGTCCCTCTATCGCTGCGCGGTCCTCATTGGCTGTATGGATGGCATTGTTCAGGGCTTTCAGGAAAGGAAATTTTTGTCCGTTGCTCATGTTGTATTTTTCGCCAGCGCGACGGCCTCGTAAATTGTTACCCAGGAATTAGAATTGTCCGGGTTGAGATACTCACCCACATGGCGCACAGAAGTTATGAGAAATGCGCCGGAAAAATTAACCTGCGACCGAAGCGACGAATAGGACCGCTCGGAGTTGACGGCCAGCAGCGCACCCGGCCCGGAAATGATATTTTGCGGCAGCTCAACCCTATCACCACAACGTAAATCCGCCCTGAGAGGGCACTTGAAAGACGCGCTTACCGGGCCGATCCATGTTGGTTGCCCTATCAACTCCTGTGGAAGTATCTGGATCCCCCCAGCCTCACCCACTGTGTTGTCGAACACCCGGATCTTTCGGTTTTGCATGACCATCTGCACCCCGGTGTAATCGTCCCGATTTATTATTGAGAACGACTGACTGCGTATCGTAGCTGCTAACTGCGTAAGACGGCTGTAAACGCCCACGCCATCCTCTGCCAGCACCAGCAGATCGCTTATCGCTATCTCAATCGTGAAGCCGGGATATGCAGTGGTCAGCGCCCGTGTGAGCACGTCACTTAATTTCTCTCCCTTTTTACCATCGAGCGTGATACTCGCAGCCTGCCCCTGGTCATTAAGCAATGGGCTGGGGTTAACGATAAAATTCAGCGACTGATGTGTTCCCAGCCAGTTAGCATAGGGGTTGTAGATCTGCCCGCTTAAAATAAGTCCCGCTTGATTAGGGTTTGCGAGCGGCAGACCTGCGGTAAAACCAGCGGTCAAGTTTATCTGACACCCGGCAAGCTGAGCACTCTCCCGCAGCATGGTTACCGGAACGCCGTAAATCGCGATATTTGTACCACTCATTACAACATCATAGCCTGTGATGAGCGCATCAAACTGGATCTCAAGCGCTGCACCAGGGGTAAGAGAACTGTCAAACGGCCCAATCGGGTTTCCGGCGGCATCGAGGGGAGTGTTCCCGTCCTTATCGGTAATCTCTAGGCGGTAATATTTCATCAGGTAGCCTCGAACTGGTTCGTACTGACACGATACACAAGCGATCCCGGCGCGTAAGGCAGTGCCAGATTGATATCGAATCCATCAGGTGAACCAATCAGGGGAACGTAGGAAACTATCCGCCCATGCCCGTCAGTAAGCCTGACGTAATACCGATTGGCATAGAGGTTATAAGGCACGGTCGCGAATAGCTTGGCGCCGCCGACGGTCGCCTGAAACGAAAATGGCGTTTTACCGTCCGGATTAAAGGCAATCGTGGTTGTCATAGAGTCGCCTAAAATTTTGGAATTGCGGGTATAAGGTCGCCGTTGCCGCTCCAGGACAATGTTGAAGATGGCGTGGTCGGCGGCATACCGGATTCGAATTTGCTCATCAGGTTTCCAAGGGCCGCGTCAACCTGGGAGATCGACAGAAGTGGCTGCTCAAACTCCAGCTGCCACGTGTGCTGCACCTGCTTGTTCTGTTCTGAGAAACCTGACACGTCGATCATCGTTCGCAACAGACATCCCGTATAGATATAAGCTGGTGTCATTACCACATAGTAGCCACCACTCTGGTTATGCTGATCGAGCGCCAGTTTAAGCGCCGTGAATGTTATTCCCTTCGCAGCGTATCCGCCTCCTTTCGTGGATGCCGGGCGGATCATCTGCATGACGACCCGGTTAGAACGGTTAACCACTGAGTTGGCAGCCGTCACCATATTGAAAAAATTCAGAGTCCCGACATCCTGCTGGATGAGTGTTGTGCCGGCCATCGGAGAAAATGCCGCAGACTGTCCCGAGATCTCGCCGTGCAGAAGACCGTCGACGATGCTCACCCCTTCAGTCAAAACAGCGATCGGCATCGCGCCACCAGGTATGGAAGCGGCAATGCCGTCTACAAGCAGAATGGGGGAAATTTCAAAGGCCAGTTTGAATGCCTGGCCAAAATAATTTAATGCCATTGATTACCTCGGAGTGACGTAGATCCCCTTAACTTGCGCGGAAATATCAGAACCGGGCTGTTGCACCACTTCAATTTTAACTGCCTGGTGCGATGAAGCCGGGCCAGGTAGAGCCTGAGCGCCACGGTTCATTGCCATTGCTTTAAGTACGTCATCACCGCTGATGGTGCTCGCTGCTGGCCCGTTCTCATGATTGATGATGCCCACTATCAGGCGCTTGATTTGTTCGTTGTTGGACGGGTCGATCTCTTCCTTAATGCCCAGCCCGGTGAACCTGGACAGGTACGATTTGTAGGCTGCAGTGTCGTTTTTGTCCGACTTCGGCGCGTAAATATCCATGATTTTGTCGATGGTGTTCGTGCCCCGCTTCAGATACAACCCAACCTGTTTATCAAGCGCGGCAATGCCGTCCAGCATCGTCGGAAACTGAGCGAACCGGGCATTCGGACCATCTTCTAATTTTGCGCCATACTGACCCACGAAATTCAGGTTTCCGGGGTTATTGTTTCGCAACCCGCGCGGCTGCTTATTGCCACCATGGTTAGCCCAGCCACCTGCTTTCCATCGCTCCTCAGCGGCATCTATGGTCACATTACCGCCAGTAAGAAGGCTTACCACTGTGTTTCCCATAGCCCTAAGGAAGCCAGCGCCTGAAGCGTTTTCTTCTGCCGCCTGCTTTTCAGTCAGTCCTTTTTTAGCGAGTTCCTCCTTCGACCGGGTAACGTCAAAGCTGCTTTGACCTCGGGCCTCATCGACTGACGTGGGGGCTTTAATCCCGTAACCGGAAAGCCAGTCGATAGCTGAACCGATAGCCTGAGCGATGCGTTTCACAGCCTTAGAAAAGCTATCCAGATCACGTTGAAAATCATCGCTACCCAGCCAGTTACCAAGCTTCTGCAACCCGTTAGCCAGAGAGTCAAAAAGCGCCTGCCCGTTCCGCCCGTTCAGGAATTTTTCAATACTGGCTGTAAGGTTGTCGGCTACGCGCCCAATTGGACCATTGAGCCTCGCGAGTGTCTTCAGGAACGTATTCCCTATCCGGTCTGCGTTCATGGCAAACCGAGAGGATAATTCCTGATAACTTTGCTGGGTGCCACTGCCTAAATCGCGGTCGAGTCGCTGTGATTGAGCAACAAACTGCTGGTTAAGCTGAGGCAACCGATCGCTGTTTGCCAGAACCTGGTTAGCGGTGGCGACATCGATGACCCCGTCCAGACCATGCCCCTTAAGAACAGCCTGTGAAACCCCGGTGCCTTTGTACTGTTTGAGCAGGCTGGAAACCCCTTCCAGCAGTTTAGGCAGGTTCGCCGCCGCCCCGTCCTGCGGATTGATACCCAGGCTCCTCAGCCCGGCGTAATGAGGGTTGTTAGGGTCGTTTTGGGCTGCAGCCAGCGCCTGCAGTAAGTTTCCTGTGTTAGAAAAGCGGCTGCCATACACATTGTTGGCCGCCTGCATTTCTCCGGTGGAAACGCCAAGCCCCTGGGCGGACTTGTACTGCTCTGTCGCACGGTGGGCCATATAGCCATAACCGAATAACCCGCCTCCGCCAATCGCGGCAATACGCGCCCCCCAGGAAACAGTTGTGGTAAACAACTTTTTCAGGACGAGGTTGGTCACCCCCAACGTTTTGTTGATCAACCCAAAAGTTTTCAGCGTTCCTCGCGCTGTTTTCCCCAAATTTTTAAGGAATTTGTCTCCCTCAGCGCCGGGATTAGGGTTGCTCTGTTCTGGTCGATACTGGTCAGTTAGTGACGAGTTGTTTGCCGGCAAAAACCGGCCTTTGTCATCGCGCTGTCGTGACTCTTCCGCTTCGCCAGCCTGGGCAGGTTCCTTCTTTACCGTTTGGCTGGGTTGCGGAACGTTGTTGATTGAGATCCCGCCAGGCCCGATAGAGAAAGCCGCTTTAAATTTCTCTGAAATTTCGTTCAGCGCGGCAATTTTCGACTCATCGATATCGAGAGTCAGGACGGGTAATTGATCACCTGCCATTAAAAGATCCCTCGATGCGTTTTGAACTTCAGCAGCTCACGAAACTGAGCTGCTGTTTTCAGGTTTAGCCCGGTATCGAGCCAGATCTCAGAGAATCCTGCGGCTGCTGTGTAGTCGAGGATGCTGCTGATGATGTGCTCTCCGTCTCGCCAGAACTGTCGGCTGGCTTCAATGTCGGCAATGAACGCATCCAGTCCGTAAGACTCAAGGACGTAGTTTGACTGTTCCACATTCCATTGACTTCTTTCATCAGACCCTGAGCCTGTGCGGGTTTGTTTATCGACGAGACGCATGTAAAAAAAACGAGTTCGCCGATAACTTCGTCGAGCTCGACAATTTCGCGATCGAGAGCAACTTCAAGAGGCTTGGTGTCCCACCCCTTTCCTTCCACAGGGTAGACCAGGTTGGAAAGACGGATGATTTCGTTCACCAGGGTATTACGCACTCCAGTGGTCCCTTCCCAGATCTCATCCTTTTTACAGATATGTTCAAGCATGAGATAAGCGACTCGCGGCCCGGCAACCACGCCGAGACCTTCAGAAAAAATGGCGGAAAAAGTCTTACTGAGAATGAAGAAATGCTCGCGGTAAACCTCCTTCGAAATAGGCGCTGAATGGATATAAGCCGTCCCCATTTCGGTATCTACGGGAATAATTAAGTGCATGTTTCGAGAGATTTTCATCAGATATTCCACATTTCCGAGTTGATGTAATAGGTTCCTGTAATGGTGATGACCACACCCGGATCACCACCGGCAAAGGTCATGTCCTGAACATTTGTTATCGCGGTATTGAATAATTCAAAATCACCGAAAGTTGTGCTGTCGCTATAAACCTTGGCATCACCGATGGCTGAGTTAAGCTCCCACTGCGCTTTGTACTGCGTAGAGAGAGCCTGACTACGAAGCAGGTGAACCCTGGCCTGCATAATCATGTAGGGCTGGGGAGACTGCACCGCCCCGGTCATTGCAGGGAGAAAATCAGTCATATTGCCCTGGAACGATAGTTCCACCCCTTCCTTGGCAAGATAGGATGCCGATACGTTCAGCCCTGGAAAGTCATTGAACTTTACGCTGGCGCGGACGCGGTTTAATACGCCCGGATTGATCATTGGATTTGGCACGGTTCAACTCCTCAGGAAAGCTGCATGGTCACGTTGATGTTGAAGATGATTTCCACAAAACCGCGCATAGGCGTGTAAGTGGCAGACAGACCCGCATAACGGCCAATGGCATAATCGTTCGGGTTGTTTTTAACGTAGGTTTTAAACGGTACCGCGTTTACCGGAGTCTGCCCGTTGACCAGGCCGTAAGAAACGCCAGTGTTGAATACGCCCTGTGCAACCTGCTGCAGGCGGTCAATACCATCCTGGTTGTAATACAGCGGATTGATTGGGTTGTTGCTGCCGTTGATAACGGCGTTGGCCAGCATCATATCGACGTTAATCTGTACCCAGTCCACGCTGTACCAGTACGTCATGTCGTTGCCGTCGCTTGTAACACCCTTCACCAGCATGGTGTTCGAAATGCCGCCCTCCGCGCCTGTGTCCACATAGTTGATATTCTGCTTCACCATCGTGGTCAGGATGCTTGCCTTCGCAGCATTCGCGTTTACCGCCTGCAGGTAGCGGAACGCCATTGGTGGCACTTTGTTAATTTCAGACGGCGACGCGGATACCAGATTCCACATTGCCGCCGCCGCGGCGTTCGTTACCGGGTAAGTATCATCGGCCATCGCGATGATGGATTTGATACCGGCATACGGCGTGACGTAGTTGGTATCGTCTGGCGTGTCTTCCAGCACGAAGAAATACTGCTTCGCTTCGTTCGCAGTGTAGAGTTTCGCCAGGTTGATGAAGTCAGCGTTAGCCTTCCAGTTTTCCGGGACCAGATACGCGTAAAAGCGCTTCAGGGGCTCCTGCATGTAGGTTTTGAGCGCGGCCACCTCATTCTTTGGCAGATCATCCTGATACCCCAGCTCCAGGAGATAGGTGCCAACAGAATTACCCTGGGCAAAAAACGTATCGACAGCAGTTACAAGCGCGTCACTCCCGGTTACCGAGAACTGCCCGACAGACGTTGGTGAACCATCAAGTGTGGAATCGACCACTGTCCAGGTTAGTGTGTGACTGTCAACCACCGTTGCCAGATACGTACCATTCCAGACGTTTGGCGAGCAATTTTTGATCGTAATCTCAACTTCATTTCCATCATCCCGGGTCAGCTCGTCACCAGCCGGTAGAGTAAGGGTGAAGTCAGACCCAAACGACGACGCCTCAGCCGTTAACGTGCCGATTGGATTGTCCACCAGGTCCGAAATATCTGACGGCTGCGTGAGCAGCACAGGTTTACCTGTCTCCTGAAGGGTCGCGCCAAAAGAAAGAATGGCGGACGTTTGCTGCAAATTCGACGGCGTGGCGCCAATCGTCTGCGAGACGTTCACAGTAACGATGTTGTAGCTCATTGTCTGACCTCGTAGTTAAAAATGACTTCTTTGATAAGCTGATGCGATATGTCCCGCGTCGTGGCCTGGTAATAATTCACGTCGAAATCCACTATTTTTTTCTTCGCCAGCGCGTTGATTTCCACCTGGTTAGATTTCGCGTCGCTGACGATCGGCATGTTGGTTATGCCGAATTCTTCGTCGTCGAGCGCCTTGTTCACCACGTAGTCAACAAAGTCCAGCGCCATCTGATTGCTGAAACCGTAGAGCGTCACCCGGACAGAATCCTGAGCGAACTGATAGCGATTGGTGCCCTGCACCGCCGACGCCATCTGCAGGGGCAAAGTATTTCTTACGTCTGCAGCGATATACGGTGGCTTAAGATTGGAAGGAACCAGGAAGGACGGATAAACCGTCGCGAACTGTTTCAGTGACAACCATATCGGTGTGCTGTTGGATAGAATCTGCTCATCGTTGATATCGTCCGGGCTGTCGATAATCTGCGAGCGCATGGTCGGGAGGATTGCCATTCCCCGGTAATGGAAAATGCCAGATTGCGTGTACCGGCTCTCCATGCGGGAGAAAGCAAACTGAGTCCCCTCGTACTCCCCCAGATAAATAGCGTTCGGATCCTCAATGTTGAAATCGTCGGCTTTGGTGATCGGGGTGAAAATGATGTTGTTAACGTCGCGGGAGGACGTGGCCGACTGCTCAGTGACAACCTGCCTGTGCAGGCTGCCCTTAATCGTCGTAGCGAGAGGGTTTGCGATCCCCATCCGCGCCAGCTCATCAGGCGTGATAATCTCAGCGTTTATCCAGTACACGAAACCATCGAGCGGAAGCACCTGGCGCACATAGAGGCGAAAGGTGATCTCCTGCCCGGATGAAATGGTTTCGACTGCTGCCTGGAGAACGCTGGATAGTTGAGTGCCGGTATTCTCGGCAATTTCATCAAGGCTCGGCATCGTTACCTATCCATGCGACAAAAGAGGATTTGAACAGACCACCATCAATGAACGATGGGCGACGTTCACCGCGCTCAATCTTCAGACGGGAATTCTTCCCTTCCAGCGCCGCCTTAGTTGGCACGCCATCAACGGACAATCCCGCCATTTCCTCGCCTTCGAGAAAAATATTGAACGCTTTCATGGTTTCACCCAGCAGCTCGCCGCCCGGCATTGGCGCACCGAACTGGATGTGATTGATGAGGGCCCAAGCCAGCGCCTCACCCACTTCAGGAATAATTTCCTTCTGATGCAGGTCCCAGAAATGGGTGAAAAGCTTGTAGCGCTCCTGCAGGTCTTCAGCGACTTCGTAAGTGGTTGCCGGGTTGTCGCCGTAGTCGTAAGGAATATCGATGACTCCCAGGCAGACTTTCATGGCGTGTACCCCCAAAGCGGCCCCAATTCCATGAGCACCGCAATAACCTGACGGCCATACAGATCCTGCATCAGCATAAGATCGGCCAGTGTGAGATTACTCATCGCATCGCTGATGGACAGTGCACCTGAGGTTCCCTGGTCTGCAGCTGAATTGACCAGTCCGTACACCGGATCGTTCAGCTCCATTTTTTTACGTTGGTCGACAAAGTAAGTACTGGGTGGCGTATCGATGGCATAGCGCAGCAGCAGAGAGCCGCCAGCGTTGTACACGGTGTTCGTGTAGATAATGGGCAAACATTCCAGCCCCAGCTGTTTCGGGATCAATTCAAGCGCTGACTGAAAACAACACTCCAGCGTCGGATCATCGTCAGAAATAGCGGTATCAGGAACACCCATCACGCCACGAACGAAACGGATATATCCGTCAAGCGTCGGGCGTATTGTCATTACTTTTGCACCTTCACGGTTTTACTCAGTTTCGGTGGATTCTCCTGATCCGGGTTTACAGCTTCACCAACGATTTCGATCTGAACCCCGTCATCTTTTGGCTTTTCACCGTTCTGGATGACAACGTTATCAACGGTGTTATTCAGCGAAACCGCGTTGGCTTCGAGAATTTTCTGTGACATGTCATCTAGGTTTTCGACTTTCTGCTCGTGGTTCTCTTCGATGCGCCCCACCGTGACTGGTTTGTCGATGGAATAACAAATACCGGAAAAATTCTTATCCACTTTGTCGGAGCGCTGGAACCCGTAGGGCTCATGTTGCTTGATGATATGGTTAATCACATCAGCGGTGTTTTCGAGCATGTGCTGGGAACCAGCACGGATCTTCACTCCAAAAGGCTGATGTTTTTCCGGCAGTTTGTAATTGAACATGTGTGGCTGGCTGGAGCAGTTGGCGATAAATAATTTCATGGTTTTTCCTCAAAAAAATAGGGAGCCAAAGCTCCCCAAAAGGCACGAAGTAAAGCGAGGTTTAAGAATATTTCGCGGAAAGCAGCGTCACGCCTTCCGGGCGGAAGTTCCAGCCCGGTGTTACTCGCTCGGTGTACAGCGTGGTAATACCGCCGTCCGGCATTGGAGACGGGATTTCTGTTGGCGCTGCAACATCGGTGAACATCACATTCACGGCCTGCTGGTTTGGCATCAGGGTTGCGAAGATGTTGGTGTTGATGTCCTGACGTGCTTCGGGTACGACAATTTCCGGGTTGGTGATAACGATCAGGTCGGTACCGCCAGCGCCTTTGCCAATCAGAGTGTCGTCCTGGCAGAAGATCACATCGTCGCCAGTGGCATCGCCAGCGATCGTCTTAGTCAGCCCTCCAACGGTCTGGGTACCACCTCCGGGGCGCTGGTAACTGGTCAGTTCAACGATCCCCGTCCACTCCAGCGCCTTCATGAAGCGCTGCGGACACAGCACAACGGTGGTAAGCGTCTGGCCCAGCAACATCATGCTGGTTTTCTGGTCGGCGATAGTACCAAGCAGGAATTTTGACATTTCGCCAGAATCCCAGGTGGTATACGAATCATTGCCCTGGCTGTCGCTGCCAAGGTTGACCGTTACAGCATTTGGCGAGTTAGTGATCCCTTCGTTGTTGGATGCCTTCACGCCGTACAGCAGCATATTACGCAGCGTCTGGGCATGGCCCTGACGGTTTGCCAGCTGTAACCCGTTGTTTAACGAATATCCCCACGCGCTCGCTGCCTCTGTATCGAGATAGCTGTACTGAGAACGTGTTGAAATACGATAAGTCATCATCTGGTCGTAGCTCGGCACGATGGATGATGATGGCAACTGGCCAGGCAGAGACTGGCCGACATGCGCCTGGGTACGGGCACGCAGGAAGCGTTGGTAAACAACCAGATCGTTAGACCCAATTTTGACGGTCGGTGCCCCGCCCGAAAGAATGTCGAATGCGCCGGAAGCCATGCTGTATTGCATGACAATTTCCGGCAACATCATGGAAGGCGATACCGTGGTAATCGCTGGTGCGAAAGCGCTCATTTATTACTCCTTAGATCAAAAACAGGCCGCACGGTTTGTCGTTTTCCCAGACAACCGTACCATCGATATTTTTCTTCACTGTCAGGTTCCCCTGCTGGGAAACCATCAGTAGTTTGATATCCAGTTTCGGATTGCCAGACGTCGCACTGGAGTAAACGTCGATGACGTTGTTCGTCAGATCCCATACGAAACCATCCGAACCAACGGCCTCGCTGCCGTTCGCCAGCGCAGCTACCTCCGCACTCACAGGGAGAGGAATACGCGCCCCGGAGCCAACACGGAAGTAATGCACAGAACCACCGCCGACATAGAGCGGAACATTATTTCCGGCGGTAATGATGCCGTGGTAAGCCTGGTTGGAAACGATGAACGCGTTGCATACCGTTGCGGTAGCAGGCTTCACGTTAGCCCCGGCTATGTTGGCGGCATCCGTAGCAATGCACTCCATGACACCGACGCCAGCCCATACAGGGTTAGTGCTGTCGAACGTACCAGAACAAAGCTGGAGTCGAATTGCAGGATCGTCCTGTGCATCACCCTGCACTAGGCCACGCGACTCGACGTTGAACATGCCTGTCGGTGAGCCTTGGGTTTTGAATGGGTTAAAAGTGATATCAGACATTGTTCATGCTTCCTTGAGTGTGGAATTTAGCGACACGGCGCGGCGGAGTTTTGAAGGCCGCCAGCCAGACATTTGGATCACCGGCATATTCAGTGATACGACGACCTGCTTCATCCATACGAACCCGTTTGTTCAGATGCCCCTGGGTGTTATTCATCTCATCGTCGATGGCTTTACGCGCATCGTCGTAGATCGCTTTTTCCAAAACTGTGAGCACAGCGGCGTCGGAAACGGCGCGAATGTTCACATCTTTGTTATCAGGGGAATATTTCTGAAGGGCAATCAGGGCACGCTTGCGAAAATCCAGCGATTTTTCACCGGGAAAAGGTTCAGGAGAACGCTTTCCACATGCTGAATAGGCGCTGTCACAACGTACACGCGCTTCTGTCATCGCTGAGTCTTCGCGGGCTTTTTCTTCAGCGTCTTGCTTGGCCTTCTCCTCTGCTTCCGCTTCATCCTGTTTGGCCTTTTCTTCCTCGGCCTTTTTCTTGGCTTCGGCTTCTTCAGCGTCCTGCCGTTCCTTTTCAGCTGCATCCTGCTTAGCTTTCTCCTCCGCTTCGGCTTTCTCCTTCTCCTCTGCGTCCTGTTTCGCTTTTTCGTCTGCGTCCTGGCGGGACTTAATCCATTTGTCCTGAGAGTCCATTCGTGCTGACATGGCTTCAAGTTTGTTGTTTACTCCACCCAGCGCGTCGGAAACGGCCTTCTGGAGCAGGCTCTGGAGTTCTTCTTTGTCCATCTCTATGTCACCTTTGTTGGTTACCTCGATCCCCTCGGGGACCCCTTCTTTGTCCCAGACTCCGAGAGAGCCGTGGTCTTTCGTTACTACTGCAATGTGATCGAGCAGGAAAGGAACCCCTTCGATCAGTAGGTTGGAATCTCCTTCTGCTCGTTCTATACAACCGGATTCACCCCCAAAAATTACCGCCGGGCTCGTCGAGGTTTGTTCATTGATGATTTTGTCTACGACCTCTTTCACGTAGATCCTGACAATCGCCCAAACCTCATCCCCCTTGATGTAAGGGAGCATTACGCTACCGACACTGCGCTTTTTGAATTCCTCCTCACTCATTGGGGCCTTCTCTGCGTGGTCCCACAGAACCGGCAACCCATTGCAGCGGAGAAGAAATCCTTCATTGAGATAGATGTCCGGGTCCCGCCATACGAATTCTTTCTCGCCATAGCGGTACGCGGCGCCTGTCCCGGTGATACGCATGTTCACCAGCCACATGTTCGAGAACTTCACTGGCGATGCCAGCGTGCCGTCCCGGATGTACTGCGCTGCTTCAAACTCGGTTAAATTCACGTTTTCCCTTCTCCGTTAAAAATTCGATGGGCAGTTTTTGAGGCGCATAAATCGGGAATACCTGGCAGCTGCAGTAAACCTCCTCGCCGGCCGCGGTGATTTCGTCGTAAAAACCGTGCATGGGTTTGATCAGACCCTGTTCGACGGCCCATGAGCCGCGCAGCAGGTAAATCAATGTGTCACGGTCTTTATGGTCAACGCGGTAGTTGTAACCGGGCCGGCGCCAGTTGGAATGCCAAACAAAGGCGATTGCCCCGCTCTGTACTGAAAGCAGGTATTTCACGTTGCTGGCGAGTTTATGGCCCTGGTCTATTGCCACCCGGCGGCTGATGTAGTCGAGATCGGAAACCGACTTTCGCATTGCCTGTTTCTGGGCGTTTTTGTCGATTTCGCTAACGCCGTCCGGCGGTATCGACGTCACCCACCCCTGAAAACGCTGTACCGTGCGTTCAATAGCCTGCTCCCTGTTTAACTGGATCAGGTTGGCGCTGGAAAAAATGCGTTTATTGAGTTCTTCGCGGAACTGCGGTTTCAGCTTATCGAGGGTGACTTTCGTAGGGCCGTCAGGCGGCTGGTCTTTGAGTGCGCCACCGTCAACAACAAGGCGGCTATAAATGGCGGTGAGGTGCTTACGGGCGACATCCGCGTCGGGCGCTTCCCGTGTGGCGGCTACGCGAAGCTTTCGGGACCAATCGAGCAATGATTTCTCAGAATCCCAGCCATTTTTCACGTAGTAGTTGATCGCGTCCGTCAGTACCTCATAGAGGCTTTTACTCCTCCTTTTCTTCCCCGCCCGGATGATTGCTGTCATTCAGTGGCTCCTGGGGTGGCGGCGGAACGTAGTTCGCCAGTGCGTCTGTATCGATGATGAGAGGAACATCGCCGTAGGTCTGAGTGGCGTTGACTATGCTCGCCAGCCATTCAGCGACGATAGCGCGGTTCTCTGGATCGATATTGGTGGTTAACGCCGTGAAAAGGTCTTTTGCCTGCTGAATCACCTTACTGTCGGCCTCGCGGCGTTTATCCGGTGACTCTTCGACAAGCTCTTGCCACTTCGCTGTAAACTCGCGGCGCCACATGAAGAACGTTGTCTGGTAGTCCTCTGTGATGATGTCCGGGTAGTCGTTCTTGAGGGAATTGTAAAAATCCTCGCTCCAGGCGATGTACTGAACCAGGCGCTCGAAGTAGTCCATGACAGGTTCAATAAGCTGGCGTACACCGTCGATATACTGGCTTATGGCCTTCGAATCTTCCGCCCCATCGCTCCAGCCCTTGGAAAAAGCCTCTTCTTTGATGAGGATTGCAGGGACGTCGCTACCGGAAGCAATATCAGAAATGATGCTGTCGCGGGATGTGGTAAGCGCTTTATCGATATTTTGCAGATTAAGAGATTCAATATCGTCGTTTTGCCCGATACTGATCACACCTTTGTTCCTGGACTCTTTAACAAAATCGCGTTTTTTCCCGGTTGCGGCATTCATGATGCCGGTCATCACCGAGCCGTTCTGCTGAACTTTGGCGACCAACACGCCCGCTTTCTGGCTAACCAGGTCATTGGCAACCATTGTCCCGATATAGGATTTCATCGAATACAGAACACGTTGGAACACGCTGCGCCCGGTAAACCCAAACGCTGAATTCTGGTATTCCAGATAGATTGGTGTGCCGTTGAAAACCTTCAGCGTTCGGGATGAATGCCAGCTTTTTGAGGCTATTTTTAGCGTTGCATTCGCCTGCTGAAAGTACCGGCTATTCGGGTTCTGGTCGGTAACCATGCTGCCGGAAGCATTCAGTGGGTCCCACACGTTTACGTAGACTTCTTCTTCGGTAAGCCCAAAAGTCGGCAGCGGATCCTTACAGGGTGTGGACGTCGTTCCCACGCCGATAGCCGCGGCCCCGTAACACCGGGAGATGAAGAAGAAATTTTTGATTTTTTCGTTTAGCTCCATCCGTTCCCAGACCTCCTGGAAGCGGCGAACTACGCGTTCATCCGGGTCCGTGTCAACGCTGTATTGCCGTGGCTTACACATCGCCATAGAAATGGGCTTTTCAACGAGTTTTCCGCCAAGCGGATGGAACTGCCAGAGCAGCTTACAGACCTCATAGCCAACGTCGGTACCGGGCTGAATTTCATCAGACTCCAGTATCTTCGCCAGCGCAGAGCTAAGAGCCGCGTCAATCTGAATCTCTGCCATAAGGCTCCCTGTTACAGTGCTTCGTAGTTGCCGAACACGATGATCAGGCCGTACGTGTAGCAATCGAATAGGTCGTCAGCGCGTTTGTGCGCCTTCGGATCGGCCAGGTGGAACCCGGCGATTTGTTTGATGAGGTGGTTAGCCGTGACCTGCTTAAACGTGACCGTTTTGTCGTAGGCTTCCTTCGTGATTTTGCATTTACCGAGGTAGTGGTGGCCGGATGCCAGCACCGCACGTTCGTCCTTGCCCTTCCCGGTCAGCGCCGACTTGATGGGCTTCATGTCCCATCCTTCTGTCTCTGCTTTCTGGTTCAGGATGGCACCCATCGCGGCGTCTTCCATGAACACGCCCTGACTGCCCATACGTGGACGGCATATTTTCGCCAGGCGCTCCAGGTTGGCGTAAACCCCCGGCATAAACTCCGGCAGCAGTGACGCTTTAATCTGGGTGAGGTCGTAATCGATGATGGTTAAACGCGGCTCTGAGTACGTTTGTTCGTAGGCGTAATAGACAACGCCTGTCCCGTCGTTCTCAGTCCCCCCTTTCAGCGCGGTGTCCATCACAGCGAATATCATGTCGCAGGTGGTTGGCATCGCGACTGGCAGGTCGTCGATCATCAGTTTGTTGACGTCGAGCAGCGCCTCCGCTGACCAGTCCACGAATTCCGCCAGAAATTCCTGCTGGAAGACGCGCGGGTCGTTAGCCTGGCGCTCTTTCTCCAGTTCATCCGGCGGAACATACGGGTTGCTCGATGTCGGCGCATGATGCTCATGGAAGCCCAGCGATTTATCGTTGCAGATGGCGTAGAAAAAGTTGTCGTCGTCATTGCCGTTCGGTGTGGAGAACACCCATGCGCGACCGCGACGGGTCAGCAGTGTTGGCTTAATCGACTTAGGCCATATCTCCTTCAGCATTTCCGGCGATTTGGTAAATGCCGCTTCGTCGATCAGCACCACATCGTATTCACGCCCACGCCCGGCCAGCGGGTTGTTGTTCGTTACCCAGAAGTCAATGCGGCCTTTGTTCTTCAGGATGATTCGACCGTCGCTGCGCGATTTGCTTTTGATCAGCGGCAGCAGTGCTTCTTCCAGATAATCGAAAATTTCCTGCTGCTGGCGGTATTCAGCGGTAAAGATACCAACCCTGCCCCCCTGCAGCCGTTCTCCTCCCGTCTCTTTGAAAAGTGACGTTGCGTAGGAAATCGCGATGTTGCCCAGGATGGCAGTTTTACCCCAGCGTCGGCCGCAACGGACAACGTTGTACTGGTGCTGGCTGCCTTCGGTCCAGACGCGTGACTGAGCGGTGTGAAGCTTTTTGCAGAATATCTCCGCCATTATTCATCGCCCTCGTCGATATCCTCCTGCGTGGGCTGAACCGCGCCGGGAACCTGCAGCGCGTTGTGAACCACAATCAGGCTGCTCTCTTTATCCCCGGTACGTATGCGCTCGATCTCGGCCTGAATCTTCTCGTTACGCAGCCGCTTCCATTCGCGATCGTAATCGTCTTCATATTCGCCGCCTGCAGTTCCTGCAGCTCCTGCACCACCTGCACCACCTGCAGGCAGTTTCCCTTTCGTGGCTTTGAGGTAGGCCAGAAGCTCCTTACGGGCCGCCTCGGGACTTGCCATCCTGACCTTCAGGCCATTCATGGTTTGTTCGACGCCTGTCACAAGCCAGCGCTCGGGCCCGTCGAGCATGCTGGTATCGGCAAAGAACAGATCCATTTGCCCATCGCCATTACAACGCGGACATGCTTCGTTAGGTATGGTGGTTTCAACGAAACCTACCCCGCCGTCAAACGCTGGCGGCGTCCGGCTCTCAGCCAGTGCCGAGGCACAGGCGCGCTCGTATTCGTCAATGTCACGCCACTGGTAGTGGTGGTCATCACCCCAGCAATAGCGACAGTTAACGCGACGGATATGAGAAATCAGGTTTGGGTCTGCTGAAGCGATGGAAGAGAGCTGATGAATGATTTCCTGCTCGGTCAACGCAAGGCGTTTCTGACGACGATCGCGCAGCCAGCGTATGGCTTGCGAAATGTTGTGTTTTCTAACCATTCTGCTCGCCTGCGCATAGGCGGTTTTGGGATTGTCGCTGTATCCTGCATCGAGGTATGCATCAATGAGTTTTGCTCCCTTAGCAACCGCCTCAGCAAATTTGCCTTCCGCTCCAGAAAGCCCGAAATCACTGGGGTTGAAGGACTCCTCCTGCTCATCGAAATGGAGAGGGGTAACGACTTTCTCAGGCTTTTTTTTAGGAGATTTTTCAGGGCAGTTTTGCGCAGTTTTTTGCGCAGAATTGCGCACTTTTTTTTGCGCAGTTTTTTGCGCATTTTGCGCAGATTTATCACCTGCGCTTTGCGCATTTTTATGAGGCTTTTTTACGTAGCGTCTGACGCTGTTGTATACCAACCCCTGCTCATCACACCACGCTTCCAGCGAGATACCGGAGCGCAGGTAAGCAGCAGAATATTGTTGCTGTAGCGCCTCCCGATCCGGTTTGCTCATTGATTATTCCTGGTTCTTCTCCACCTTAAGCAGTTCGCGCAGCGCAAACGCATCGCCTTCCCGGGCGAGTTTATAGAGCGCCGTTCTGAGTTCAGCTTCACCGCGTGCACGTCCTTTTCGGATGGCAACGTAAAACTCATCGAGCTGGTCCTTGTCCTGCTTCATCACGTCAAAGTCGATGTCCAGAACGTCAGCGATTTGCTGGGCTGTCATCCGGCACGCAGCCAGTGCTTCAGCCTTCGCTTTGTCGTAATGGATCCGCTGGCTCATCAGGAATGTCCTCCAGCTTCTGAAGCGCGAGTTCCGCGATTGTCTTCAGTGCTTCGGCAGTGTTGATGATGTTCAGCTTGCTCTTTGCGTTGATGACGGCTTTGAAAACCAGGTCGAAATCGCTGGCGCGTCCGGCCACAATCAGGCGGTCTTTTGCCTTTTTCCCTACTTTTTCCAGCGCCTCGATAAACAAGGTTTTCTCTTCCGGGAGGAAGGCGATCACCAGGTCTTCATAAACGGGCTGAACGAACGAGAGTGTCTGCACCTCAACGTCGGAGATTTTGAAATCATCGTCGGTCAGGCCAGAATAAAGCTTGAGGTCGAGGCTGTTGATCGAGTCGTACAGCTCCCGGAGGATGTTGCTGTCATCCTTCCCTTTGATCGAGTTGTGGCTGAGCTGGATCGCCAGCTGCTCGTCGGCGGTCAGTTCGCTCACAATCTCGATAACGTCTGACTCCACCAGCCCGGCTTTAATAGCTGCCTGGGTTCGGTGGTTACCGGACAACACGGTACCGCGATACACAACAGGCAGGCTGGTAAGCACGCCGTCGGCTTTGATGTTCGCCACCAGTCGGGCGAATTCATCCGGGTCCATGTAGTGAGCGTTCTTTTCCAGCAGCGTCAGTTCTGCCAGCGCGACGCGCCGGATAGCGGTTTCAATTGGCATATTTTCGGTACCACTCTCTGAAGATTTCCTGCGGCGACAGCTCACGTACTGCAGACGAATAATTCAGGAATCCTTCCCCGCGCTTCGCCAGTTTGTAGATCCCCCGGTACTTCATCGATATCGGTTTGGTGGTGAACGCAGTGGTGTACACCTCCTGAATGTCGATGAGGTACTGACGGTTTACGTGAGCAATGACGTCCCGGCTCGTTGCCAGCATGGGAATAAGTTTCGACAGCTTCCGGTGCCGCGACGTTGAGAAATCACTGAGCATGTAGATGTTGTGGATCTTGTCGCCGTACTGCGCCATCGAGAAAATGAATGCGCCCGCCAGCATGCCGTCCACCAGCACCGCGAAATTCATCATCCCCGCCTTGTGGTTGATGCCTTTCGCCAGGTAGATATTCTTCAGGAAGTTCAGCTGCTGCGCGTTGAGTAACGCAATCTCCACCCTGCTGTTTTCTGTTATCGCCGTGACGTCCACCAGCCGATACCGGAACGGCTGAGATTTTTTCACCTCACGCCGAAGTGATGACCGGGCATCATTTGCGTACATGTAAATCGGCTTATTGCTGCCGGCGAACATGATCCGCGGTTCGATGTTCTCCATGCGCCGATCAGAAACGATGGCAAAGTTCTGGTTCTCATCCAGCAGCCGTTGAATCAGCGCTTCGGTTCCTTCCGGATCCCAGACGCCATATTCAGGCGCCGCCCAGGTAACACTGGTGTTGACGAATTTATAGATATTTTCATACCCACCTTTGTACGTCGGCGCGAACATGATCACGGTGCCGTCATGCTCCCGCGCGGCGTCAATCTGGTGGTGGAAGTCTCCGGCGTGGAACCCGTCAATGGTGAACCCGTCGGTATAGCGCAACAGCTTCTCCCGCTCGATGCGGTGGTAATCAGAAAGGTTTCGCATAATGTGTGCGAAGTGGGCCTGACTGTACTGATTATTCCCTTTGAACCGGGCCAGGGTGATGGCAAGGCAGATCGCAGAGGTGTTTGCCACCGCGTCGCCGCGCAGCTGGTTGAGAGGTTCGAGGCGACCGGAAAACTCCACGTCGAGTTTCTGCCCGGTCAGCAGGTTGCCGACGGCGCAGGACAGCAACGAAACGTCATTCCCGTACACCGCCCGGTCGGGCATGAGGTTTTTAATGGCGTGCTCTGTACGAAACGAGCCTGAGCAGCCTATAAAGATACGAGGTTTCAGCTGGATATTACCCAGGATCTGGGTGATCAATTTCTTCGGAATCGAGCCTATAAACATACATTTACCGTTATATATCAGCAACTTATGCTATAATTATTAACGTAAGTTATTGTTTTTCATAGGAAGGAGTAACGATGAAAACGTCCTGTTTTTCTCTCTACCGCGGCGATGGCCGAATCAGCATTGCCCGCTACGCGCCGCGCAATACCCCGGCGGGATATCACACGTTTAAAAAGCTGGCACCGGGGGAATGGTTTAACTCGGTTTCAGTTTCCCGCTATATCGAACTCTATGAGAACGAGATACTGGCGAAGCTGAATCCGGAACAGACGTGGAACGAATTGCACCTGCTGGCAGGCTGTGAGCCTGTGCTGCTGTGCTGGGAGCCGCCGGGAGAGTTTTGCCATCGGCAGCTGGTTGCGCGGTGGTTCAGAAAAGAGCTGGGGATTGCTGTTGAAGAGTACAATCCCCACGCCACACCGCAGCTAGACATGTTCTAAAGCGGAGCCGGGGAAACCCGGCTTTTATTTGAACACGAATCTGGTTTTCAGAATCCCGTCGCCCGCAGAGACCAAATCAACCGAAGATTTTTTGCCATCAAGGTAAGGAGCATGGCTGTCGTAAATATTTTTCCAGTGGGCTAGAACGTCTAATTCTTTATCCAGGGCAGCTTCACAGTAGAGAAGTGTGTTTCGGCAATGGCTGAACTTATTGATTAAGTCAGTTATTGCTTCTTTATGCTTAGCTCTGTCCTGCGGAGTAGCCCCTAAATGTATTGGCATTTTGAGTAGCGCATAAACGTAATCAGCAACAGCCTGCTTAAATTCCATTTTAGCCTTCAACTCATCTTGCTTCTTCCAGCGAAACATCGCCCACCCAGCAACGATTACAGCTAAGGCAGTAAAAATTGCTGAAATTGAGGCCCATACATTTGCCCAATGCGCGTGTGTTATGCCCCACCAAATTTTCCCCCATTCACAGGATAAAATCATGTCCCAAACTGCCGCTATGTTCATCAATATCTCCTTGAGTTAAGGAGATTATTCTACCCTGGCAAACGCATAACTGCCGATACCCTCGCGTCCGAGCTGCGTCTCAATTCCGTTGCTTTCCATCAGCTCGAAGCCCTGCTCTCCGAACCAGGCCACGAGACCGTCGTGGGTCCAGTACCAGATGTGTTCATCCCGGCGGAAGTGGCGGGACCGGATGACGTGCTCAGCGCCGGAGAAAATGGGTACCGAAACGAAAACCCATTTTTCCGCTCGTGCGACGGCGACGTCCGGGCGGTCGATGTGCTCCAGGCTATCCCAGAACGTCAGCGCAGGATAACGATCCCGGTACAGGTTCGCCCAGGCCCCGCGCTCTTTCAGCCACTCAATCCCTGCCGGGTTTACGTCGAACCCCTTCGTTTCCGGTCTGGCCGTGACAAATTGCCCTGCCCCAATCCCTACGTCGAGGACCGGGCCGGTATAGTGCCGGGCCACCAGACGAATACGCGCCGCCGTCAGTTCGCGCCCGAGGTCCGTGTCGGCCATCTCCTGGTAACGGGAAAAATAATCCGCATCGTATGGGCGTGTTTTCGGTACCGGGTACCGGCCCATCCCGAGTTCCGGCAGCCAGACCAGCCCGCGCTTAATTTCCTGAGAAAAACGTTTCATGCTGCGTTCCGCCTGCGAGCCTGCTGGTACACCGTGGTGATGAACCCCTCCACTTTTTCTGGAAGTTCGGTGATCGTTTTGTCGCAGTCGTGGATCATTTCCTGACAGCGGCAGTAATTATCCGGGTAGACGAATAAAGCGCGGGACAAATCCATACAGCGCGGGTCGGTGACCTTCAGATGGTGGTTGTTACCGCCATTACCACCAGCGAGACAAACCATCGGTCGCTGGTAGGCCAGCGCCGCGTGCATGATGACGCAGGGCCCGGTCAGCACGATGTCGGCACGCTCCACCAGCGCAAGCATTTGCCAGATGGTCAGTTCACCATTGTGGAATTTTTGGTGTGCAAACGGCTCACCGTCTGGGATCCATTCCTTCCCTTCCTGCACGTCGGCAACGCTGATGACGTGAAATCCACAGATGGCCAGGCGACGCGCAACGTCGTCAATGTGCTGGTTCAGTGGGCCGCGGCTTGCGTTATGCCATTCGGTGCGTTCCGTTGTTGGGCGAATCACTGCCACCGGCTTACCCGCCGGAATGCGGATATCTGCAGGCGCATAGCTGGGCAAATCCATCCGCGCTGGCGCGGTACCGAACTGCTGTTCCATCGCGTCGAAGATGCTGCCAGTCTGCAGGTGACCATTTCCGTAGAAAATCCGGGTGCGCGGGATGCCTGGCGGCTCGCGCTCGAACATCGCGGTGGAAGACTGCTCGCTTTTCTTCTGGGTGCGCAGCGGGGAGTTTGCGTGAACGAAGTGAAGGTTAGAAATTCCGGCGTAAATTTCCGGCAAAGGTGTTTTCAGCCAGATTTCGTGGCCTTTTTGCGCCAGCGCTTTGATGAAGCAGCGCTGATTAATATTGTCACCGATGCCGTGCATCCCGTCGAAGTACAGTTTTCCAGGCATAAAGTGCCGCCTCAAGTGGTAAACGTTTAAAGCATGTCAGCGCGGTCTCGCGTGACGCGTTGATAATCTCCACGCCTGGCAAAGCGCCAGCGAGAGAAGAAAAGTCGGAGTGCCAGCGCCCTACTTCTCGCGGTACCGGGTTGTGCATCGTTGCCGGGTGGCGGCCATGCCAGTGTGCGCCGTTCGCCAGGGTGCAGTCGTAGCCGAGAAGAATCACCCTCTTAGCGCCGAGGTGTGCAGCCAGTTGAATGGCACGCTGCCCGGAATTGAACGGGCCGTTATCTGATGGGGTGAAAAGCTTAACGCCGAACCGGGAGTGCGCCCGTTTGCTCTGGGTCCAGAGTTCGGCGCGAGTCTGAAGTGAATCGTGGTAGTGATCCCACCATGCAAAGTCGGCTGCGTAGATGTGCTGGCAATCAGGCACAGCCCTCCAGCTCGAATTAACCGCAATGACCGGATAACCAGAGCCGGAGGCCAGTGCGCAGTCGTTCGCCGTCAGCGACGGGCCACTGGCGACACAAATAAACGTTTTTTTCATTGGTACCGGAACGTCAGGTTATGATGAGGACGCACTGAGGCGAGTTTTCGGACGCACGCGCATAGACAGATTCAGTAACCCGAATGGGATCGCCACCACGTAATGGATGGCCCCACGTCTGCTCTGGCGGCGGCGCTGAATCACCGGCGACGATCACGCCTGTACCCGATACGCACTCCACCAGCTTACTGGTCGTGTCAGCACTAATCTGGGCCCAGGTCTGGTTCAGGACGATTCGTTCAGTTGACATAATTACCCCGAAATACCGAGAAGTGTTTTCACCGCAGCTGCATCCTGACAGGCCAGCAGCTGGCCGCCGAACGGCGTGATTTTGCTGAGGTCGACTGAACTACTGCCCATATAAATCTTGTAGTCAGGATGGAAAAGCACAGCCTTGCTATTCCCATCGACCGTTATCACATTAATCAGGTTCCCCGTATCATCGCGGACACTAATCGCGATCTGCCCGCGATTGTCGACAGTACCGGTGGCCTTGATAGCGACGTCAATCACACCGTCATCCTCGCCAAAATAGAATGCGATAACGTTGGCATCGGTCTGCTGCACGGACTTAAGCACCAGCTGGTGATTGAGCTGAAGTTTCCCGTCCAGTACCTGGTCGCCACTGGAACCCAGCGCCGATATCAGCTCAAGCAGTGTCTGCACATCGACCGTCAACAGAATGTCTTTGCCGAGGTCCGTTGCA
>NZ_JAYJLI010000009.1:0-167671 GCF_051948675.1 Enterobacter sp. Lyrl_3 | reverse complement strand
TTCCCAAACCGACGTTTTATAGATTGCTCTTGAGCGGCCTGGCCGATAACTTCACCTGATTTTTTTGCAGAAATAATTGGGTGAAAAATATGCAAATTGGCTATGTTAGGGTGTCAACAAATGACCAAAATACGGATCTTCAGCGGCAAGCGCTCGAACGCGCAGGATGTGAACAAATTTTCGAAGAAAAAATGAGCGGAACAGTGGCTAACCGGCCAGCGCTGAAAAAACTTCTTAAGACGCTGAAAGAGGGAGATACGCTGGTGGTGTGGAAGCTTGATCGCCTTGGGAGAAGCATGAGGAACTTGGTACTGATGGTCGACGAACTACGGCAGCGCGGGATCCACTTTAAGAGCCTCACGGACAGTATCGATACATCCAGCCCGATGGGGCGCTTCATCTTTCATATCATGTCAGCCCTGGCGGAAATGGAGAGGGAGTTGATTGTGGAGCGCACCCGGGCAGGTCTGGCTGCAGCTCGTGAGAAAGGGCGTATCGGCGGCAGGCGTCCGAAACTTACCCAGGAACAATGGGACCAGGCGGGCAGACTGATTGCGAACGGCGTGGACAGGAAGCAGGTGGCGATCATCTACGATGTAGCTGTATGCACACTGTATAAAAAATTCCCCGTTTCAAAATCTACACTTTCTCAATGAGCCGGGAGCAGGCAAAGATCACTTTTAATTCACTCTCCCGTTTTTAAGAATATTAGCACTGCGTTATTATTCTTTGATTTCTGCCAGAGCTTTCCATTCAGCTTTTCTGGTTTCATCTAATCTGCCTTGGGTTTTAGCGGTTGCTTTGCATCGGAATTCGACTTCAAGTAATTTCTCAATGTCTTGATAGAGGTTATTTTAATGTCATGAAATTAGTCCTTTTATGACCAATTCAAGTCTTTTGCTCAATTGTGGGACTTTTTATCCGAAGAGACATACCAGAGGGCTGTTTGGCTCACTTAACTGCTGAATAGTTTATAGTTATAGTATCTGCTGAGAAACGCAAACTGAGGGAAAAACGATGCAACGCACTTTTTCGGCAATCTGGATTGTCCTGTTTTTCTTCGTCGCACCTCTTCATGCGGAGCCCAAAGTTTACGGAGAACAGCGCATTAACGGCTGGTGGAACGCGCTAACGGACGATATTTCGCAAACCTGGGAGCAGCCTCAACGCTACGATCTCTATCTGCCGTTTCTGAGCTGGCATGCCCGCTTTATGTACGACAAAGAAAAAACCGACAATTACAACGAAATGCCGTGGGGCGGGGGATTGGGCGTGTCCCGCTACAACGAAGAGGGCAACTGGAGCGCACTCTTCGCAATGATGTTCAAAGATTCGCACAATGAATGGCAGCCCGCTATGGGCTACGGCTGGGAGAAGGGCTGGTACCTGGATAACGCCAAAGATTTCCGGCTTGGACTCGGCGCCGCGGCGGGTATCACGGCGCGCGATGATTTTGCGAACTATGTGCCCCTGCCGTTTATCTTTCCGCTGTTTTCTGCGGGGTATAAGCGCGTTACCGTCCAGTTCACCTATATTCCAGGCACCTATAACAACGGTAACGTGCTCTTTGCTTGGCTGCGCCTCGGTTTTTAAAGGGTGATCACCTTTTTTGCCACGGAGTTAGACAGGATCAGCATGGAGAACAGCACCGAGGTGATGAACGTGAGGACGATCAGCGCCAGCTTCATGCCGAGAGACGTCACCGGGATCAGCGCCGTCAGCAGGTGAAACACCGAGTAGTGGACGATATACACGCCGGTCATAGTTTTGCTGATGGCCGCCAGCACCGACTCTTTAAACTCAGCATTGCGGCGAAAGCGTACCCCGTTCGCCGCAATGACCAGCGCAATAATCAAAATGTAGATTTGCGAGCCGGTAAGAATAAAAGCGTTTCTGTCGGCCTTGAACAGGGCAAAAAAGAAATGGCGCTCGTAAAACCAAGTGAAGAGATAAATAAACGGGATAGCGATAACCGCCGTCCTGACCACTACTTTGCGGCCAATCCACTCGGCGATCCTGGGATCGCAGAAAAGCTGCCCCGTCAGGTAAAACAATAGCCACGTCCACAGGCGGTACTGTGGCGAAAGGGAAAGGACATGGACGTTCGGATAGAGGGCTGAAAGCAAATCATACCCGTAGGAGAAGAGCAGCAGGCAGGTAATCACGCCGCAGAACAGCGCGCGGCGCTGGCTAAGCCACTCCACCACCGGATGGAAGGTGTAAATCACGACAAACGAAAACACAAACCACGGCTGGATTAAATATCCCCGCTGATACGGCTCCCACAGGTAGTAGATGGTTACCCAGAACAGAAAAACAATCACCAGACTTTTAATCTTGCCTAACTGCCAGCGGGCACCGTGCCGGGACTGGCCATCGAGATAACCCGCGACCACAAAAAACAGCGGCGTGGCGATGGTCGAAATAAAAGTTAAAAATCCCAGGATCCAGTGATAGTCATAATCATAATGATCCCAGGTATTGTAGATGGTGAAGAAGGTGACCGCCGTCATACAGCCCAGCGTCTTAATAATATTCAGTCCTGTCGCATTCATTGTTGTTCCGCTTAGTCCTTACGATGGAAGCACGCGTAAATTATGGGAAGTACCAGCAGCGTCAGGATTGTAGCAAACCCAAGTCCAAACATAATCACAACGGCCATGCTCTGGAAGAAAACGTCCAGCAGCAGCGGTGCCAGACCCAGTACGGTGGTGAACGCGGTGAGCAGGATAGGGCGCAAGCGCGAGGTGGCGGCGTAAACGATCGCCTCGTGCTGATCTTTATGCGCTTTCTGCTGCTCGATCTCTTCCACCAGCACAATGCCGTTGCGGATCAGCATCCCGCTCAGGCTCAGAAGACCTATCAGCGCCATAAAGCCAAACGGAATACCGGTGATCAAGAATCCCGGCGTGACGCCAATCAGCGCCAGCGGCACGGTCAGCCAGATGGCGACGGCGTTTTTCACCGAGCTGAACATCAAAACGGTGATGACAAACATTACCAAGAACCCGATCGGCAGCGTGGTGAAGATCCCCTGCTGTGCTTCGCTGGAGTTTTCCGCGTCGCCTCCCCATTCGATACTGTAGCCGTGGGGCAGGGTGAGGGCGTCAATGTGCGGTTTCACCCGGGCGAGAATGTCGCCTGACGTTTGCTGGCTAAGGGGATCAGGATCGGTCTGAACCGTCAGCACCCGCGAGCGGTCGCGGCGCAGAATCAGCGGATCTTCCCACTCCAGCGAAAAGCTGCTGACGACGTTACTCAGCGGGATATACTGCTGCCGGGTATGGCTCCAGACCAGCACGTTGTTCAGATGATTAGCGTCCAGCCGTTCGCTTTCCGGGGGGCGAACCACGACCGGAAGAAGGTCGCTGCCTTCTCGGTATAACCCGGCCCGGCTGCCGGAGAAATTCATCTCCAGCGCGTTGTCGACGTCCTGCTTGTCTACGCCAAGCTCGCGGCCCAGCGTGGCGACGTACTGCGGACGGATCACCTTGCTGCGGTTTTGCCAGTCATTTCTCACACTTGCAATGGCCGGGTCGCGCGCCAGAATATCATCCACTTGGCTGGCTATCAGTCGCAGCCTGTCAGGCTCGGGACCCTTGATGCGCACCTCAATGGCGCTGTCGCCGGAGGGACCAAACATCACGCGTTTGGTGCTGGCGTTCACCTGCGGATAGTTTCGCGTAATGTACTCATCAACGTGGCGTGTCAATGCGGCTATGTTGCGCTGGTCATCCATGCGCACCATGATCTGCGCGTAGTTGCTGTACTGCCGCTGTCCGCTGTAGGTAAGAATAAACCGCATGCTGCCCTGACCGATGGTTGAAACGGTAGTTTCGACGCCGGGCTGACCGTTGATGGTTTTCTCAATATCGCCAGTCATCTTCTCGGTCCATTTGATATCGGTGCCGTAAGGTAACCAAAGGTCGACAAAGAAAATCGGCGTATTTGACGATGGGAAGAAGTTTTGCCGCACGGCGCCAAAACCCCAGACAGATGCTGCCAGCAGCGCAGCCATCACGATAAGCGTCGGCGCTTTCCAGTGCAGCAGCGCGTTGAGCAGGCGCTGGTAAAGACGGTAGAGGCGTTTGTCGTAAGGGTCTGACTCGTCAATTTTTTCCGGCGCGCTGTGGTTTTTAAACAACCACCACTTGATCAACACCGGCGTAATGGTGAGCGCCGAGAACCAGCTCAGCATCAGGGAAATCAGCAGCACCTGGAACAGGGATTTACAGTATTCCCCGGTGGAATCCTGCGACAGCCCGATAGGCGCAAACGCCAGGATGGCGATCACCGTTGCCCCCAGTAGCGGCAGGGCGGAGCGACGAATGATGTAGTTAATTGCGTTCAACAGCGGGGAGCCCTGCTGACGCGCAACCAGCACCCCTTCAACAATCACGATGGCGTTATCCACCAGCATGCTGAGGGCTATAATCAGCGCACCGAGCGAGATACGCTGCAGCTCAATACCCCACAGATACATTATCAGCAGAGTTCCCAGCACGTTGAGCGCGAGGGAAAACGCGATGATGATCCCGCTGCGAACGCCCATAAAGATCAGCAGTACTCCGATGACAATCGCCAGCGCCATCAGAAAGTTAATGATAAACCCGTTAACAGAGTGGCCCACTTCCGCTGCCTGATCGTAGAACAGGTCGATGTGTATCCCTGCCGGTTTTTCCGCCGACATCTGGCTGAGCTTCGCCTCCAGCGCGTGTCCCACGTCGATCACGTTCACGCCAGGAATAAATGAGACGCCCATGGTGACGGCTTTCTTACCGTTGGCATGATAAATACTGGCGGGCGATTCGTTCAGCCCGCGCGACAGCGTGGCGATATCCCGCAGACGCGTCGCCGCCCCGGTGCCGGAAGGGGTAATGATGAGATCCGCGAGCTCATCAAGATTTTCGAACTCACCGGTTGGATGCAGGCGAATGGATTCCGTTCCCGAGGTGATTTCTCCGGCGCTGGAAACCACGTTAAGCCTGCTGAGCAGGGCGGAAAGCTGGTTCAGCGTAATGCCGCGCGCGGCCATTTTGGTCAGGGAGATATCGATGTTGACCTGCTGGCTGATGGCCCCACCGATGGCGACCTTGGCAACGCCGGGGACCAGAATCAGTTCGCGACGCAGCTGCTCGGCATACCTCACCAGTTCAGGATTACTGAATTCTTCCCCGGAAATCGCGAAGAAAAAGCCGAATACGTCGCCAAAATCGTCATTCACGAAGGGCGCCACTACGCCTGGTGGGAACTGGCGCGCGGCATCGCCCACGCGACGACGCAGTTCGTCCCAGATCTGAGGCAGCTCGTTCGAATGATAGCGTGAGGCAATGTTCACGGTGATTTGCGACAGGCCGTTGGAAGAGATGGAGCTTACGTTGTCCAGATAGGGCAGCTGTTGAAGGGCATTCTCCAGCGGCAGCGTGACCTCCTCTTCAATCTGCTGAGCGGAGGCACCGGGATAGTGGGTGATCACCACCGCGGTTTTGATGGTAAAGGCGGGGTCTTCCAGCCTGCCGATGTTCAGCAGTGCGAAAATGCCGCCCACGCCCAGCAGCAGGATCGTCAGCCAGACGCGAATGGGGTTATTGATAAACTGACGAGTAATATCCATTACAGTCCCCGTTCACGCGTCCAGATACGCACCGGTTGGTTAGCATGAAGCTCACCCACGCCAGCAGCCACCACGCGCTCGCCGGCCTTAAGCCCACCAGTGATCGTCACGCCCTCTGTGGTCACCTGGCCCACGGTTACCTTGCGGTCTTCAAGATGAAGCGCGTCACCTTCCCCCGCCACGACCCATACGTGCGGCTCATTGCGCGGGCTGTTGTTCGGGTTAAAGACCGCCTCAACCGGCACAATTAAAGCCTGAGCGCCAGCACCAGCCGGGAGGTTGGTTAAATTGATCGTCACCGTACCGCTGACACCGCCCACGGCGGGGAAATCATCCGGGCGCGGCATGGTGAGTATCACCTGCCAGGTCAGAGTATTGCTGTCGCTGCTGCCCGAGTGCTCTTTGTAGACAGCGGTAAACTCCCGATCCGGGATGGCGTTAATTCTCACCACAGGGCGATACTGGGCGTTACGGATATCAAAGGCCTTGAACAGATTCTCAGGAATACTGAACACCACGTCCAGCAGGTCGGTGCGGGTCAGGGTCGCAATGGGCTGACCGGCAGACACCACCTGATGATTCCGCACATGCAAGCTGGCCACCGTTCCGCTAAAGGGGGCGACGAGCGTCATCTGATTCAGCTCTTCACGGGCAATCTGCAGCGCCGCATTCGCCGAATCGCGGTTCGCGCGCTGTACGTCCATCTCCGCTTTAGAGATAGCCTGGCGGCCCGCCAGCGTCTGGAAGCGATCGAACTGTCGCTGGGCCAGCGTCGCCGCTGTTTGCCTGTCGTTAACCCGCTGCTGTGCTTCACGGGCGTTTAGTCTGGCAAGCTGTTGCCCCTGCTTGATGACTGCGCCCTGGCGTATATCCAGCGCTTCAATTTGACCCGCGCGCTTAAATGATAGGTCGGTCGCGTCGCCCGATTCTATGCGGGCGGGGAAAACGCGCTGCTGGGCATGACCGGGAACAGCCACCTCCGCCACTTTTACCATGCGTGGCAGGGGGGAAGCTTGCTCGGGTTTCGGATCGCACGCAGTGAGCGTTAACACCACGAACGGTAAAAGATAGAGGTAGCGGTTCACTGTATTCCCCTAATAAATAACTATTTTATTTATTCCATAGCAAGGGCTGGAAGTAACACTATTCTGCCAGAACAGTGACAACCATATAGGTAAATAGGCCAATTGCAGTGCTGGCAATAATGGCAAGCGCGATAAACAAACTAAGACGAAAAAGGCTTAAACCGTACATTCATTCCTCCATGAGTCGTAAGCAGTGTCTTTCTATGAGCATAGTTGGAGAAAAGATAAATGTTAAATAACCATTATCAGGGGGGACACGCTAATCCTGAAATTCCTGTGCTACGTTTAATATCATTCGCCTTTTTTCCCGTGACGGTCATAAAGGGTAAGCCCCTGCATGTAATGCGTTTTTTCTCTACCCACAATCATTTTAGTAATAAAAAGGATACTCGATATGTACAAAAATATTCTGGTTCCGGTGGATGTTTATGAGACTGGCCTGGCAGATAAAGCGCTGCAGCATGCACAGTTCCTGGCACAAAGCGCGTCGGGAGATATTCACCTGTTGCACGTCATGCCAAAATTTTCCGCTGAGCTGACCCGCGGGTTTATTTCAGATGCGCGAAAGATGGATGAATATATGGTTAATAATTCCAAAGAGAAACTCGCTGCCCTGGTCAAAAAACTGAATCTGCCGGAAGAACATGTCCATCTTCATGTGCGCAGCGGGAATGTCCGTGATGAGGTGATTAAGTTGGCGGATGAACTTGCTGCTGGGGCAATTATTGTCGGTTCTCGAAATCCCAATATTCAAACCCATTTGTTAGGGTCAGAGGCTGCCAGCATTGTGCGCTATGCCCATGTCCCTGTTTTTGTTATTCGTTAATGGCATGAAAGCAAGGTGATTTCTGAAAAGAACCTGAGGAAGAAACGATGAAAACAGGAAAACCTGACCGTCCGTATTATCAACAAACTGTTGACGACACCCTGGCAAATATCAATTCCACCGCGGAGGGGCTGAGCAGCACTGAGGCATCGGCCCGCCTCCAGCAGTATGGTGAGAATGCGTTACCGCAGAAAAAGGGCAAGCCCGCTTGGTTGCGTTTCCTGGCCCACTTTAACGATGTCCTGATCTACGTTCTGCTGGTGGCCGCGTTGCTGAAGCTCTTTATGGGCCACTGGATCGATATGTTTGTGATCCTCGGCGTTGCCGTCATTAACGCGCTGATTGGCCATATTCAGGAGAGCAATGCAGAAAAATCGCTGCAAAGTATTCGCAATATGCTCTCCAGCGAAGCCGTGGTGGTGCGTCAGGGTAATCATGAGACGATCCCCACAACCTCGCTGGTGCCGGGCGATATCGTGGTGATCCGCGCCGGGGATCGTATCCCTGCGGACCTTCGCGTGATCGAGGCGCATAACCTTCGCGTGGAGGAGGCCATCCTGACCGGTGAATCCACCGTGGTAGAGAAAAACAGCGATGCGTTAACTGGTGAGCTGCCTTTAGGCGATCGGTATAACCTACTCTATTCCGGCACCACCGTCAGCTCCGGCGGCGGCAAAGGCGTAGTGGTGGCGACCGGGGGTGAGACCGAGCTTGGTCATATCAACCAGATGATGTCAGATATCGAAAAACACCGTACGCCGCTGATGGTGCAGATGGATAAGCTCGGTAAAACCATCTTCATTACTATTCTGGTGATGATGGTAGCGCTGTTTGTCTTCAGTCTGCTGTTCCGCGATATGCCGGTTTCCGAGCTGGTGCTGTCGCTCATCAGCCTCGCCGTTGCCGCGGTGCCGGAAGGCCTACCGGCCATCATTTCCATCATTCTTTCGCTTGGCGTACAGGCCATGGCGCGCCGCAAGGCCATCATTCGTAAGCTGCCTACGGTAGAAACGCTGGGCGCGATGACGGTCATCTGCTCGGATAAAACCGGCACCCTGACCATGAATGAAATGACGGTCAAAGCGGTCATAACCGCCGACACGACCTATCGCGTGGAGGGCGACAGCTACGAGCCGGTTGGTAATATTCATCCTGTAGATGACCCGAATCCCGTCAGCGTGACGCAGGGCTCCCTGCTGGAACGCTATCTGCGCACCATCGACCTCTGCAATGACAGCCAGCTGATTAAAGATGACCAGGGCCAGTGGAAAATCACTGGCGGCCCGACCGAGGGTGCGCTGAAGGTGCTGGCGGCAAAAATCCCGCTTCCACCGCTCGATACTGAAATGCGCAGTAAAATTCCGTTTGATTCGCTGTATAAATACATGTCCACGCTTTACCGTCTGGGCGATGAAGAGGTTATTTTGATTACCGGCGCTCCGGACGTTCTGTTCCGCCTGTGCCAGTTCCAGCAGACCAACACCGGGTTGCAGCCTTTTGATCAGTCTTACTGGGAAGGGAAGATTGAAGAGTATGCCCGTGAGGGGCTGCGCATGGTGGCGGCAGCCTGGAAGCCTGCCCGTGAGGGACAGCGCGAGCTGGATCATCCGGACCTTAAGGATGGCGTGATCCTGCTTGGCATCGCCGGAATGATGGATCCACCGCGTCCGGAGGCAATTACCGCGATTGCCGACTGCCTGCAGGCGGGGATCCGCGTAAAAATGATCACCGGGGACCACCCGCAAACGGCGATGAGCATTGGGCAAATGCTTGGCATTGGCAACGCCGCCAGCGCTATAACCGGCCGCGAACTGGAAGCGATGGACGATCGTCAGTTGAGCGAAGCCGCGCAGCAGTACGATATTTTCGCGCGAACCAGCCCGGAGGATAAATTCCGCCTTGTACAGGCCCTGCAGAGCAAGCAGGAAGTGGTGGGAATGACGGGGGATGGCGTGAACGATGCCCCGGCGCTCAAGCGGGCGGATGTGGGTATTGCTATGGGGATCAAGGGGACGGAAGTCACCAAGGAAGCCGCCGACATGGTGCTCACGGATGACAACTTTGCCACGATTGCCAGTGCAGTACACGAGGGCCGGCGGGTTTACGACAACCTGAAAAAGACCATTCTGTTCGTTATCCCCAGCAACATTGCTCAGGCTATGCTGATTATCATCGCGCTGCTGGCGGGGAACCTGATCCCGCTGACGCCGGTCCTTATTCTGTGGATGAACATGGCCACCTCGGCGACGCTCTCTTTTGGGCTGGCGTTCGAAGCGGGCGAGAAGGACATCATGAACCGGCCTCCGCGCAAGGCGAACCTGCACGTGATGGACGGCTATGCCATCTGGCGCGTGATATTTGTCGGCTTAATGATTGCCATCAGCGCCTTTATCCTTGAAGCCTGGCTGCAGCCGCGCGGCTATTCAGCAGAATTTATCCGTACCGTGCTGCTGCAAACTCTGGTGACCGCACAGTGGTTCTACATGCTTAACTGCCGCGTGAATGACAGCTTCTCGCTGAGCATAGGCCTGCTGGCGAATAAAGGCATTTGGATTGTGAGTGGTGTGCTCCTGGCGCTTCAGCTTCTCATCATCTACGCGCCGTTCATGCAGATGCTGTTTGGCACGGAACCGCTGCCGTTCCGTTACTGGATCATTACCTTACTGATAGGATTCGCGATGTTCCTAATAATTGAATTTGAAAAGCAACTGACCAGACGTTGGCGCAAAAAACATCTCTGACTGCCTTTATTCAAAGTTATCTCAGGTAGGTAGAGTGTATGTAGATACATACTTTTGGGTGTGTATCTACTCGCGCCTAATGAATATAAATAATACGTTTAGAAAACCTAGGCAGTAAGGGATATTGAGTGAAGCTAAGATCTATAAAGCCGTTAGGTTGTCGCGATCGGCTTTGTCAGCCAAATAGACAAGGTATTCTTCACGTGTTTGAGCTTGTGCCAAACGTTCGCACATGATTACCTCCAGTCAGTCAAACTGAAAGTATAGAAGAAACGAAGAGGGCGGAATCGATAGCTCCAACAGCCCATGTTTCGATTAAGACTGTTGGAGCATAAACACAATGTGTACAAATTTGCGTATTAAAACTCAAAATCGGTAGCAGTTTTTTTGTCTACTTCATTGAATTTAAATAAAAAATACGCAGCCCTATAGCCACTATCGTAAGGCATACCATTCCTTATGCTTCAACGGGTTGGCCATTGCACCCAAAATATCGGAAATTACGTTAACAATAATCACCAGCGAACCAATCACCATGACGCCTGCTGAAATGGCGGCGTAATCCTGCTGACGAATGGCGTTAATGAGCCACCGGCCCAGTCCCGGCCAGCTAAAGACCATCTCAGTGATCATCGCCAGGGTCAGCATGGTCGAAAACTGCAGCCCAAGGCGCGGAATGACCGGCGGGAGCGCGTTATGCAGTACGTGACGACGCAAGATAGTCAGGCGTGAGAGCCCGCGCGTGGCCGCGGCTTTAACGTAGTTCTGATCAAACACTTCCATGGTGCTCAGGCGCATCAGGCGGATCACTTCGGTGGTGGGTGCCACCGCAAGCGTTAGCACCGGCAACACCATATGACGCAGGGCGCTGACGATCATTTCGTGACGCCAGACGGAGTCAGAGAGCCATGCATCAATTATGGCGAAACCGGTCACCGATTTAACCGTGTAGAGGAGGTCAAAGCGGCCTGAAACCGGCAGCCAGCCCATCGTCAGAGAGAAGAACAGCGTCAGCAACAGCGCCAGCCAGAAGACCGGGATAGAAAAGCCGAGCAGGGCGAGGGCGCTGATAAATTTATCCTGCCATTTATTGCGATAAATCCCCGCCAGCATGCCCACCGGAATGCCCACCATCAGGGCAAAGCCGAAGGCCAGAATACAGAGCTCCATCGTGGCCGGGAACACGTCTTTCAACTGCTCAGAGATAAGCTGTCCGTTGATACTGGAGACGCCAAAATCCCAGTGCAGCAGGCCGTTGAACCAGAACAACCAGGCATCCCACAGCGACGATCCCTGAAGCGGGGCGTGCGGCGTAAAGTAGCTCAGGCTGAAGCCCACGAAGGTCAGTAAAAAGAGCGTCACCAGCAGTAACAGGAGTCGACGCAAGGTAAAAATGATCATGGTTTTTTCACCTCTTGTTCTTTTTCACGGTCGACCCCGGCGAAGGAGGCGTTGCCAAACGGGCTCAATACCAGGCCTTTAATATCGTAACGATAGGCCTGCAGACGCAGGGAAGAGGCCAGCGGCAGCACGGGCAGTTCCTTAGCGAGGATCTTTTGCGCTTCATCATAGGCATCAATGCGTGACGAGAGCTGTTGTGACGCCAGCGCTTTTTGCAGAACGGCGTCAAACTCGCGGTTGCACCAGTGAGCGTAGTTGGTCTGTGAGTTTATTGCCGCGCAGCTTAACAACGGACGGAAGAAACTGTCCGGGTCGTTACTGTCAGTCGCCCAGCCCGTCAGCGTGAGGTCATGGTTCATATCCATCAGGCGCGCTTCCTGGAAACGCCCTTCAACCGGAACGATGATCACTTTTACACCCACCTGCGCCATATCAGCCTGCAGCAGCTCGGCGGTTTTCAGTGGGCTAGGGTTCCATGCCTGAGAGCTGGTCGGTACCCAGAGCTGCAGCGTCAGGTTTTCAGCACCCAACGCTTTAAGCTGTTCGCGTGCTTTTGCCGGATTGTATTCCGTGATTTTGGCTTCACCGTCATACGCCCACGAGGCGCGCGGTAAAATAGAGGCAGCGGTTTCCGCGGTGCCGTAATAAATGGACTGCATCAAACGCTGGTTGTTAATGGCCAGCGCCAGCGCATGACGAACTGCCGGGTTATTCAGCGGCGGCTTATCGGTGTTAAAAGCGAGATAGGCAATGTTCATACCCGGGCGCAGCGTCAGGCGCAGGCGCGGATCGTCGCGTAAAATAGTGAGCTGGCTGGCGGCAGGCCAGGCCAGCACATCACATTCGCCGGTCAGCAGCTTTGAGAGCCGTCCTGTACCGCCAGACCCGAGGTCGACCACAACCTGCGGCATCAGCGGCGTGCCGCGCCAGAAGTGTTCGTGGCGCTGCAGGCGAATATATTGCCCGGCGCGGTATTCGGCCAGCTGGAACGGACCGGTGCCGACCGGCTGGCGGTCAAGCAGCTCCTGACGATCCTGCTTGTTCAGCTTTGCCGCGTACTCAGCGGACATGACGGACGCATAGTGGGTCGCCAGATGCCAGAGGAAAGAGGCATCCGGGCGCGTCAGGGAAAATTCAACCGTCCGGTTATCCAGTTTGCGCACGCTTTTAACGGTGTCGGCAAACTGCAGGCTGTCGAAATAGGGGAAGTTCCCCCCGTTGACGTTATGCCAGGGGTGATGGCGGTTGAAGATACGCTGGAACGTAAAGACCACATCGTCTGCATTCAGCTTGCGCGTGGGGGTAAACCACGGCGTATGCTGAAACGCAACGTCATCACGCAGACGGAAACGGTAAGTTGCGCCGTTGTCCAGCACCTCCCAGCTTTCCGCCAGCTCCGGCACCAGACGGTAGGTGTACGGATCAACATCAAGCAGACGGTCGTAAAGCTGAGCGGCGAGAGTATCCACAATCAGGCCGCTGCCCGCTTTTTGTGGGTTGAAGGTATCAACCTGTCCGCTGACGCAGTAGACGAAGCCACTGTCACGAATATCAGGCTGCTCAGTTGGCTCGGGGGCAGCAAAGGCCTGGCTACTGAACAGACTGAGTGCAAAAAAGGACGATAAAACCAGACGCATAATTTTTAAGGTATGATATGTTAAGTGGCTATCTTACTAATATTAAACGAAATTATCCAGTGTCGTTTATCCCTGAGGGCATCCTGGGGGCAGTAGCGTTTGCAGTCGCTCATTCAGCATACCAACCTGATCGGCATTCATACCGACTCTCCACTTTGAATATACCTCATAAACCATCTTAGCATTTTCATGCCCTGTCTGACTCGCTATAAACGAAGGATTCGCCCCGACAGACCGTATGCGGTTAGCAACTGCGTGCGTGATTGGCTGATGGAACTCACGACTGACATCTTCCCGTTACCTCGCGATGCGATATTGGGTGGGCAATAAATCCCCTATAATAAAGTGCGCGCTGTTTATCCTGTGCAAGCATGATGCGATGGCGTGAATTATTATTGAGTCGATGTATTACAATAAGAAATATTCACTAAACGTATACTTGCTTAATTAATGGTTGCGTTACGAGTAATGTTGATTTATATACTGACCCTCTGTTCCTGCAATTTGGCAGGGCGAAAGAAAAAGAATAAAATGAATCATCATAACATCTAAGAAAATTACAGTTTACTGTTGGGGCATACCGAACGGCACTGCGCCTGACTGTCTGCTTTTTTTATATTGATTGTTAAATCTTTTTCATCATGGACGTCTCACGCCTTTCTCGTGGCATGAGAAGTGACTAAAACATCAGAGAGTTAGGGAATGATTGAACCTTTGGGGCTCATTAAGAATTTTGCACGCGTTCGCACGCGCATATTCGTGACGATTGCGTTTTTCTCATCGGTCATAAATATACTGATGCTGGCACCATCTATTTATATGTTGCAGGTTTACGATCGCGCACTGTCATCCGGGAATACCACAACGCTTTTTATGTTGACGCTGCTGGTGTTATTTATGTTTGCCGTCATGGCACTCCTTGATTACGCGCGTGGCATCGTCATCATCCGATTGGGTAATCAATTTGATAATGCGCTTTCGCCTGCACTCTATACCGCTGCATGTGAAAGTAATCTCGTTAAGCACAGCCCGAATGCCGGGCAGGCTATCAGCGACCTCACCGTTATACGCCAGTTTGTTACCGGCCCGGTGTTATTTGCGGTTTTTGATTCCATTTGGTTTCCCGTTTACCTCGGCGTTATTTTTCTTTTTAACACCTGGCTCGGGGTGTTCTCGCTTTCAGGCGCATGTCTGCTGCTGGCCCTGGCGCTTATTAACGAAAAAACGACGCGTCAACTTTTGAATGAAGCGGGGGGGTATGCCTTGATCTCAAATCACCAGGCTAACAGCTCCTTACAATCTGCTGAGACGCTGCATGCCCTGGGGATGACTGACAACGTGAAGGCGCGCTGGTGGCGCGGACATCAACAGTTCCTTTATTGCCAGAGTGCAGCCAGTGAACGCGCTGTATTGATGTCTGCCGTCACCAAAACCGTACGCATGGCGCTTCAGTCCCTGATGTTGGGGCTGGGCTGCTGGCTGGCGATTCTGGGAGACATCTCGCCGGGCATGATGATCGCGGGCTCAATTTTGCTCGGAAGAGCGCTGTCACCGGTGGAACAACTCATCAGCATGGCGAAAGGCTACCGGTCAGCTCGTCTGGCATGGGAACGCGTGGTTCGTCTGACGGGAGACTTTCCCCCGGCGCAGGAGAGCATACGCCTGCCGGCTGCGCAGGGAGTGCTCACGGTTGAGAATGTCACCGTTTTCCCTCCGGGAAACCCCCGGCAACCCATACTGCAAAACATCACTCTGCGGGTAAACCCGGGTGAGGTGCTGGGAATTGTGGGAGCCAGTGCATCGGGGAAATCCTGTCTCGCCAGAGTGTTGTGCGGTGTCTGGCCTGCCGGAGAGGGGGATGTCAGGCTGGATGGGGCAGATATTTACCAGTGGCAGAAGCAGACGCCGGGTCCCGGAATCGGCTACTTGCCGCAGGACGTTACGCTTTTCACGGGAACCCTCGCTGAGAATATTGCCCAGTTTGGGGAGATTGATTCAACGCAACTGATCGCCACGGCAAAGATGGCCGGGATCCACGACATGATTTTGCGTATGCCTGACGGGTATAACACCCTGACCGGCGAGCAGGGGATGGCCCTGTCGGGTGGACAAAAACAGCGCATTGGCCTGGCCCGGGCGCTGTACGGCAATCCGGCACTGGTGATCCTTGATGAGCCCAACGCTCACCTCGATGAATCGGGTGAGCAGGCTTTGCAGCAGGTTATCCGGCAGCTCCGGCAGCAGAAAAAAAGCGTCGTCATCATTTCTCATCGTCCGGGAATATTGCCGCTGACCAGCCATCTGCTCGTCCTCGAAGGCGGAAAAACCAAGCTTTATGGCCCAACGGCACAACTCTTACAGCAATCAGCTCGCCCGGTAAATAAGACAAACAGCGTCACTGCTGAACAAGGAAAAGTCCATGCATAATAGCGATGCGCAGAAGACGCCCCTTGTTGACGTCGTTCCGTTTGTCCGCCTTGGCTGGGTAGTGTTGCTGGCAGGTCTGGGATCTTTCTTGCTCTGGGCGGCACTGGCGCCGCTGGATAAAGGTGTTGTTTCCACCGGAACCGTGGTGGTGGACGGCTACCGTAAGGCCGTTCAGGCACCCACAGGCGGTGTGGTGACAAGCATCGCCGTCAAAGAGGGGCAGACGGTACATAAAGGCGACCTGCTGGTGCTGCTCAGCCAGCAATCGACGCTCGCCCAACTCTCCGCTGCGCGCCAGCATTATCTGACGTCGCTCATTGCTGAAAGCCGCCTGCAGTCTGAGCTGGCGGGCATGCAAACGCTGACCTTACCCCCTGAGACAGAAGACGAAGCCCTGCGGGATGCGATCAAGCCCATTGTGGCTCAGCAACGCCAGCTTATGCATGCCCGGCAGGAGGCGCTGAAAAATGCCCAGGAAAACGACGCTCAGGCCATTGCAGGGCTGGCTCGCCAGCGCGATTCGCTTGCCAGAACCTGCGAGACGAAAGCGCAAGGGCTCGCACTGTTAAATCGTCAACTCAAAGACCTGAAACCACTAATGGAAGAGGGCTATTTCCCCCGTAACCGCTATCTCGATATCCAGGTGCAATCGGCGTCTCTGGCGGGCGAGGTGGGTGAAACCCGCAGCAAAATCGTAGAGTTAGGGAATCAGATCGCCCAGCTCAAACGCGGCATGCGGCAGCGGTTGATTGACAACCGGAAAGATATTGAAACGCAAATTGACCAGCTTCGCCTGCAGGTCAGCGAGAGCAAAAAACAGCTGACGCTCTCCGGTGTCGATCTCTCCCTGACCCGCGTTGTCGCACCGCAGGATGGTGTGGTAATGAACCTCGCGCTTGCCAGCGACAGCGCGGTGGTGAGCGCGGGCGAGCAGCTACTGGAAATTGTCCCGCAGGCCTCCCCCCTGATTATCGACTCGCAAATTGACGTCGCCCTGATCGATAAAGTCCATAAGGGCATGCCCGTTACCCTGATGTTTACCGCCTTCAACCAGCAAAGCACGCCGAAAATCCCGGCCCAGGTCTCGCTGGTGTCAGCGGATCGCCAGACCGATCCCACCACCCAGCAGCCGTACTACAAGATTCAGATCGCCGTTACGCCGGAGGGGATGAAAAAGCTGAAGAGCGAGGAGGTTAAACCGGGTATGCCAGTAGAGGTCTTTATTAAAGCCGGAGAGCGCTCGCTGTTGAGCTATCTGCTGAAACCCATTGTGGATCGTGCATCGCGGTCGTTCATCGAGGAGTAAAGATGCTTACCGCAAAATTCATACCTGTTGTGTATCTGCTCGCGCTGATGACGCCCTTTTCAGCAGGTGCGCTGACACTGACTCAGGGCTGGTTCATGGCGCTGGACAACGATCCGCAATACCGCGCTGCTGTGAAGGATCAGCTTGCCGGAGAAGAGTACATCCCCATCGGTCGCGCCGGGTTACTGCCAAAAGTCAGCGTTAGCTATCAACGCGCACCGCGTAACTGGCAGCGGCAGCAGTACCAGCAGACAAATTTGTTGGGGGAGCGTTCTGAGGTGGTGCAGCATCAACAATATGACAGTTATTCGGGATCGGTTACCGTTGTTCAGCCGCTGTTTGATTACGATGCCTATGCGGGGTATCGCATCGGCATTATCAAAAAAATGCAGTCTGATGAACGCTACCGAAGCAGTCTGATTGATCTGCAAAACCGCTTCATTACCGCCTGGCTGGATCTGACCGAGGCGCATCAACGGCTCCAGCTTGCGACTCTGCATCGTCAGGGGCTGGAAGAGCAGAAAAAGCAGGCTCAGCGACAGTTCGAGGCCGGTGAGGGCGCAGTAACGGATGTCACAGAGACCGCCTCTGCGCTCAGCCTGGCGATTGCGGATGAGGTGGAGGCGCGCGATACGCTGGATACGGCTAACGTTGCGTTATCAGCGATCGTGGGCATGGATCTTTCGCAGACGGCAGCGCTGCCGATACTCGGTGAAAAGCCGCTTAAGCTGCCGCTGGCATCAGGAGACTATCGATACTGGGAACAAAAGGCAGCCGCGCATAATCCCGATATTCTTTCTGCCGGACATAGCGTGGAAGAAAAACGCTATGAAATTGAACGCAGTCGCGCTGGCGCGCTTCCCCGGGTACAGCTTTACGCGATGCATTCAGAGAACGATTCAAGCAACGACAATACCATTCATCAGAAATATCGTACCGACAGCATAGGCCTGCGCGTCAGCATGGATCTCTTTTCCGGGGGCGGCGTTTCAGCGTCCCTGCGTCAGGCAGCGGCCCGCTATGAGCAGGCAAAATATCTTCATGATGCACAGCGGCTGGCGACCTACAGCGAAATTAAAAAATCCTTAAATAAATGCCTCCATGCTTCAGAGCGCCTTGCTGCCTATGCTTCCGCGGTGGACGCCGCCAGGCGACAGATTGAAGCGACGAAAAAAAGCATTCAGGCTGGTCAGCGTATGAATATCGATTTATTAAATGCAGAACAATCTTTCTATAAAACCAAAGTTGAGCTTACTGCAGAAAAACATGCTGTCATTAAGGCATGGGTCAGTTTGCTCGCGCAGACGGGCGAAATAAACAATGATAACGTTATGTTACTTGATTCGTATTTTGCTCAATGATTGTTGATAATAAACAGAGGGACGACTATGCCTGTATTCGATTATCAGGGCGAGAAAAACACGCAGCTTATTAAGGATGCACTGACCATTGAAAGTATCAATTTTGGTGCAGCCACGTATGCTGATTATACCTATACAGAAGAAAATGGCTGGAAAGTATTAGACGGGACCACGCTTAACTACAGCGGCTGTACTAATCCCTATGGTGCTTTTTATGGCGAAAGTCTTCTTGAAACCAGTGCCGAATGCAACGTTATGGGAAAATATGACGCCAATGGCAAGCTGGTCAATATAGGCATTAGCTTCTGGGGGACGGGCACTTACGCCAGCGCGCCTTCACTTCAGCATACCATCAATACCGCGATGGATACCGTCAGCGACGTATTATCTGCACTCGTCGACGGCTATGCGGATAACTATGTTCTCAACGCGTATAAAAACCTCATGAGTTCGGTGGCCGCGTTTGCCACGGCAAATGGCCTGACCGGTAATGACATCATCATTACCGGACATAGTCTTGGCGGACTGGCTGTTAACAGCATGGCAACCCTGTCCGCACAGGGCCAGTGGGGTGGTTTCTTTGAAGACGCAAGCTACGTCGCATTCGCCTCTCCGACTCAAAACCTGGCCGATGACAAAGTGCTTAATATTGGTTATGAGAACGATCCGGTATTTCGTGTGTTAACGGGTCACAGCTTGACGCTGGACAGTTTATTTAACCACGACACGCCGCTTGAAACCTGCACCAACAACATCGTCTCCTTTAATGATTACTATGCCGGCCTGACCAACGATTGTAAGATCTTTTCGATCGCGAATATGGCGTCCTGGGCCGGGCACTCCGGTCAGGGCTATACGGACGGTGCATTACGAATTATGGATTCTGAAATCTATGATTTCACCCATCAAAATTCCAATATCATTGTTTCTAATCTTTCTGAAGCATACCGTTCCACGACCTGGGTTTCGGATCTCAATAAATCCGTAACGCATGTGGGGTCGACATTTATTATTGGTACCGAAACAAATGATTTATTACAAGGCGGGAAGGGTAACGATTATCTCTGCGGTGGTGGCGGAGATGACAGTTTTAAAGATCACAGCGGCTACAACGTTATTTATGGCGGCGCAGGGACTAACACCTACGTAACGGAATGTCATATTGCCGATTTTACGTTTAGCCACGATGCAGAAGGGACGCTGTACTTTAAATATTCCACCGGCGATATTACACGGGCGGAAGATATCCATTACGTTAACGCAGACCACACCTTGTTCAGCCTGTTTGGTATTAACATCAACCAGAACGCGACATGGCAGGTCACGGATTATGGCTTAGAAGGTGACAGTGGCTCAATCGCGTATGCGAAAAGCTATTATGCCGATACAGAGAACAGCTTCACTATCTCGACCGCCAGTAATGACAGCTGGTTCTATTCAGGAGCCAATGACAGTGAGATCAGCGTAAACGGGAACAATAACAATGTGGTTTCCGGGTATGCCGACGACGCCATCCACCTTAACGGCAGCGAAAACACGCTTCTCTTCTATGGTGATTTTGGTCATGACACGGTCTATAACCTCTCCGCCAGTGACAGCCTGATCTTTATGGCTAACCAGAACATTGCCGATAATGACAGCTATCTCAACCACCTGTCGTTTGAAGGTGATAATGCCTTACTTACCTACGGTGACAGCAGCGTCACGCTGGTCGGTGTGAATACCGATATGCTTTCGCAGATGCATATTGCGGTAGCATGACTCTTATCCCCGCGGGATCCTCGCGGGGATAAATCCCGTCAGAATGGCTCTGTCCGTCAGCGCATCTGGTGCTTTTTGAGCAATGCCCTTAACTGGTGGTAGGTCAGCCCCAACAGTTCAGCCGCCCCTTTCTGGTTATATTTCGCCATCCTCAGGCTCTGCTCCAGTAGCTGTTGTTCCTGCTTATGCTGAAACTGGCGCAGATCGAGCGGGAGTGAGGGCCCATCGTTCGAACGCGCCGGCGGGGTAACAGATGGCGCGTTACGCTGAAAAGGATCGAGAATAATGTTGTCCAGTTCCGTTTCGCTGCTGCCGTGACGGTAGACAGAGCGTTCGACGACGTTCTTCAGCTCGCGAATATTCCCCGGCCAGGGGTAGTTAAGCAGCGTCTCCCGGGCATTATCGCTAAAGCCCGGAAAGAGCGGCAGACCCAGCTCACGGCACATCTGAATGGCAAACTGTTCCGCCAGCAGCATAATATCGCTGCGCCGTTCACGCAGCGGTGGAAGCTGGACGACGTCAAAAGCGAGGCGGTCGAGCAGGTCGGCGCGAAATTTATCCTCAGCCACCATTTCCGGCAGGTTGGCATTTGTCGCACAGACCAGACGCACGTTAACCTGTAGCGGCTGGCTGCCGCCGACGCGTTCCAGCTCGCCATATTCAATGACGCGCAACAATTTTTCCTGTACCAGCATTGGCGCGGTGGCCAGCTCGTCAAGGAACAGGGTGCCGCCGTCGGCACGCTCGAAACGGCCAGGATGGCGCTTTTGCGCCCCGGTAAAGGCTCCCGCTTCATGGCCGAACAGCTCGGTATCCAGCAGGTTCTCATTCAGCGCGGCGCAGTTAAGCGAAATAAAAGGACCATCCCAGCGCCCGGACAGATAGTGGAGTCGGTTGGCGATCAGCTCCTTGCCCGTGCCGCGCTCACCGATAATCAGCACCGGTTTGTTGAGAGGGGCGAGGCGTGAAACCTGCTCCAGCACTTCGAGAAAGCTGTTAGCCTCACCGAGTAAATTGTCTTTATATTCAGCCATGATGAAATTAACCACTCCTTAGCGAGATTCACCAGGTGAGCTTAGTTCCATAGTGAGCGAAAATCAATCACATTCAGTAAAATCAATAAGATAAAAAGTTGGCACGGGAATTGTATTATCTGTACAGCAGGGCATTGCCCGATAACAGAAATGTGAGGATTGAATTATGGGTATTTTTTCTCGTTTTGCCGACATCGTGAACGCCAACATCAACTCGCTGCTTGAGAAAGCGGAAGATCCGCAAAAGCTGGTGCGTCTGATGATTCAGGAAATGGAAGATACACTGGTTGAAGTGCGTTCTACCTCCGCCCGTGCGCTGGCTGAGAAAAAGCAGTTAACCCGCCGTATTGAGCAGGCTACCGCCCAGCTTAATGAATGGCAGGAAAAAGCCGAACTGGCGCTGCGTAAAGATAAAGAAGATCTGGCCCGTGCCGCACTGATTGAAAAACAGAAACTGGCGGATATGGTTACCGCGCTGGAACATGAAGTTACGCTGGTGGACGACACGCTCACCCGTATGAAGAAAGAGATTGGCGAGCTTGAGAACAAGCTGAGCGAAACCCGTGCGCGTCAGCAGGCACTTACGCTGCGTCACCAGGCGGCAAACTCTTCCCGCGATGTACGCCGTCAGCTGGACAGCGGTAAGCTTGATGAAGCAATGGCGCGTTTTGAGTCCTTCGAACGTCGTATCGATCAGATGGAAGCGGAAGCGGAAAGCCACAGCATCGGTAAGCAAAAATCGCTCGATCAGCAGTTCGCCGATCTGAAAGCCGACGATGAAATCAGCGAGCAGCTGGCGGCACTGAAAGCCAAAATGAAGCAAGACAATCAATAATAATTCATGCGGCACCTGAGCGTGCCGCCACGCATCGTACGACAAGGAGTACACATGAGCGCGCTTTTTCTCGCTATTCCCCTGACCATTTTCGTGCTGTTCGTGCTGCCGATTTGGTTATGGCTGCACTACAGCAACCGTTCTTCACGGGACGCCCTTTCCCAGAGCGAGCAACAACGTCTGGTACAGCTGTCCGATCAGGCGAATAAGATGCGTGAACGTATTCAGGCGCTGGAAGCTATCCTGGATGCGGAACACCCGAACTGGAGGGAGCGTTAATGTCTGGACTGAATCTGAATAAAAAGCTGTGGCGGATCCCACAACAGGGCATGGTTCGCGGCGTCTGTGCGGGGCTTGCCCACTATCTGGATGTACCGGTTAAGCTGGTGCGCGTGGTAACGGTGTTATCGATTTTCTTCGGTCTGGCGTTTATCACTCTGGTGGCGTACATCGTATTGTCGTTTGTGCTCGACCCCATGCCGGAAGGTGAACTGGCTGCAGAAGGCGCACCGAGCAGTAGTGACATTCTGAACCAGGTGGATGCTGAACTGGCCGCAGGTGAAAAGCGGTTGCGCGAAATGGAACGTTACGTCACGTCTGATACCTTTACGCTGAGAAGTCGTTTTCGTCAGCTTTAAGAGAGAACATAGATGAACAAAAACTGGCAACAGGCCGGTCAGAAGGTAAAACCCGGCCTGAAAATCGCAGGTAAACTGGTCCTGCTGACGGCGTTACGTTATGGTCCGGCAGGCGTGGCTGGCTGGGCAATAAAATCTGTTGCCCGTAAGCCGGTAAGACTGTTATTGGCCGTGGCGCTGGAGCCGCTGCTGCAAAAACTGGCCAAACGTTTTTCCCGTCGATACTTATCCTGATCTCCATGTATACCGCAGTCTTTCTCTTATGAGAGGAGGGCTGCCGGCCTTTCTCTTCGTTTTCTTCCTTTTCTGTCTTTCTTTGCGGCAGCTCACATTACTGCGCTGTGTTGCCTTGAGAAGACATTTTTACCCCCTCAGGTCCGTTGACAGATATTTTTCATGGGAGTAGATTGCGTTCCGTGGGACCGCTACCATGGAAAAATAAAGTGAACGATAAAATTAAAAATTTAATCAATCTTGTTTACGGTGAATCGTTTTCTGAGGCGCACCGTGAAACACTGTCAGGGAAAATCTCCAGAGCTGCTGCTGTTATTACCGAAAAGCGTAAAGCCGGTTGGGATGAAAAAGATATCGTCCTGATAACCTATGCCGATCAGTTCTACAATAAAGGGGAGAAAGCGCTGCCTGTATTTACCCGTTTTTATAACAGATGGCTTTCTCGTTCATTTTCTCATGTGCATCTTTTACCTTTTTACCCGTGGTCCTCTGATGATGGTTTTTCCGTTATCGATTACCATGACGTTGCGCCTGAAACGGGAACATGGCAAGACGTTACTGAATTAAAGCAGTATGCCAGTTTAATGTTCGATTTTGTTTGCAACCATATGTCAGCGAAAAGCCAATGGTTCGCTCATTATCTTGCGCAAAAACCGGGCTATGAAGATTTCTTTATTTCCGTGGATCCGCAAACTGATTTATCTGCTGTGACACGGCCTCGTGCATTGCCTCTCCTGACACCTTTTACACTTGATGATGGAAGCGTTCGGCATCTGTGGACGACCTTCAGCGATGATCAGATTGACCTCAATTTCGCCTCTCCTGAGGTGTTGATTGCAATGGTGGATGTGCTTCTCCATTACCTGATGGAAGGAGCGCGCTATATCCGCCTTGATGCGGTCGGCTTTATGTGGAAGATCCCCGGAACAAGCTGCATCCATCTTGAACAAACGCACCGTTTGATTCAACTCTTCCGCGCCATTACGGACGCTGTGGCACCGGGTACGGTGATCATCACTGAGACCAATGTCCCGCATAAAGACAACGTTTCTTACTTTGGTGACGGCAAGAATGAAGCCCAGATGGTGTATCAGTTCTCCTTGCCACCACTGGTTCTGCATGCCGTTCATCGTCAGGATGTACGGGCACTTTGTCAGTGGGCCTCATCGCTGGAACTGCCGTCAAAGCAAACCACCTGGTTTAACTTTTTGGCCTCGCATGACGGGATCGGACTTAATCCGTTACGCGGAATTTTACCGGAATCGGAAATTCTGTCGCTGGTGGAAACACTCCAGCAGGAAGGTGCGCTGGTTAACTGGAAAAATAACCCTGACGGTACGCGCAGCCCGTATGAAATCAATGTAACCTATCTGGATGCATTAAGTGCTAAGAAGGATGAAGACACTCTGCGCATAGCCCGTTTTATTCTGGCTCATGCCGTTCTGTTGAGTTTCCCGGGGGTGCCTGCAATCTATATTCAGAGTATTATTGGCTCCCGTAATGATTATGAGGGTGTGGAGCGGTTAGGGTATAATAGAGCAATAAACCGAAAGAAATATCAGTCCGGTGAAATTGATCATAAACTCGACGATATTAATAGCCTTCGTCATAAAGTTTATTCTGGATTGAGTGCGTTAATTTCGTTACGCCGTCAGGAAAAAGCGTTCCACCCGGACAGTCAGGCGCGCTTTGAAACATCCGGGGAGCATGTTTTGAAAATAGTTCGCGTTGCCGATAACGGCGAGCGAATTACAGCACTCTTTAATTTCAGTAATGATATTCAGCACGTCCCTTCAAATAGTCAGACAGGAAAAGATTTAATAACCGGGGACAATATTAACGATACGACGTTGACCCTAAATCCATGGCAGGTTATGTGGATTAAAGAAAACTAAAAAAGGACCTTAACAATGAAAATGCCGAGAATTGTGCTGATTTCAGCACTGGTTTCGTGCGCCCTGTTATCAGGCTGCAAGGACGACACACAATCTTCTGTGACCATCGAGTTTATGCATTCGTCGGTGGAGCAGGAGCGTCAGGCCGTCATCACGAAACTGATTGAGAAATTCGAGAAAGAGAATCCCTCCATTACGGTGAAACAGGTGCCGGTGGAAGAGGATGCATACAACACCAAGGTCATTACCCTCGCGCGGACCGGCGCACTGCCGGAGGTGATTGAGGTCAGCCATGACTATGCAAAAGTGATGGATAAAGAGCAGTTGCTGGACCGTGACGCAATTGGCGAAGCCATTAAAGCCGTCGGTGAAAAGACATTTTATGACGGCATTCTCCGTGTTGTTCGCACGGAAGACGGCACCGCGTGGACGGGGGTGCCAATTAGCGCCTGGCTGTCAGGCGTCTGGTACCACAAAGATGTTCTCGCCGCGGCGGGTATTAAAGAGCCGCATAACTGGCAACAGCTGCTGAAAGCCAGTCAGATGCTCAACGACCCGGCTAAGAAACACTACGGTATCGCGCTTCCAACCGCTGAAAGCGTCATGACCGAGCAGGCCTTCTCCCAGTTTGCCCTTTCAGGTGGGGCAAACGTCTTCGACGCGCAGGGCAACATCCAGATCGATACGCCTGAAATGTTAAACGCGCTGGCGTTTTATAAAGAACTGGCGAAGAACACGATGCCAGGCTCGAACGACGTCATGGAGATCAAAGACGCGTTCATGAACGGTTCCGCGCCAATGGCGGTTTACTCCACCTACATTCTGCCTGCCGTGTTTAAAGAAGGGGATCCTGCCAATCTGGGCTTTGTGGTTCCAACGGAAAAATCGTCTGCAGTTTACGGCATGGTGACGTCGCTGACGATCACGACCGGTCAGACTGAAGAAGAAACCAAAGCCGCTGAGAAATTTGTGACCTGGATGGAGCAGGCTCAAAACGCCTCGGACTGGGTCATGATGTCTCCGGGGGCGGCGTTACCGGTGAACAAACTGGTGGTGGATACCGAGAGCTGGAAAAACAACGAGGTCATCAAAGCCTTTGGTCAACTGCCGTATGAGCTGATCGCACAGTTCCCGAATGTGCAGGTATTTGGGGCCGTGGGCGACAAAAACTTTACCCGCATGGGCGACGTGACAGGTTCCGGCATCATCAGTTCGATGGTGCATAACGTGACGGTGGGTCAGCAAGACCTCAACACCACGTTAAGCAACAGCCAGAAACGCCTGACTGACCTGGTTTCACAACGATAGGAGCGCTTCTGCGGAAGGAAATTATGAAGACGTTGTTTTCTGGTCGTTCAGATATGCCTTTCGCCATGCTGCTGTTGGCCCCCAGCCTGATTTTGCTGGGGGGCCTTGTGGCCTGGCCAATGATTTCCAACATTGAAATCAGTTTCTTACGCTTGCCGCTCAACCCGCGCATTAGTGCGGTGTTTGTTGGGCTGGATAACTACATCCGTATTTTGAGTGATGCAGCGTTCTGGCACTCCCTGTGGATGACCTTCTGGTATACGGCCCTGGTGGTGATAGGTAGCACGGGGCTCGGGCTGGCTGTCGCCATCTTCTTTAACCGGGAGTTTCGGCTGCGCAAAACGGCGCGTTCGCTGGTGATTTTATCTTACGTCACGCCGTCTATTTCACTGGTGTTTGCCTGGAAGTACATGTTCAACAACGGCTACGGCATCGTGAACTACCTGGGGGTAGACCTGCTGCATCTGTATGACCAGGCACCGCTGTGGTTCGACAACCCCGGCAGCAGCTTTGTGCTGGTGGTGCTATTCGCCATCTGGCGCTACTTCCCGTATGCGTTTATCTCGTTTCTCGCGATCTTACAAACGATTGATAAATCGTTATACGAAGCCGCAGAAATGGATGGTGCGAATGGCTGGCAACGTTTTCGCATCGTCACGCTGCCCGCGATTATGCCGGTGCTGGCCACGGTCATCACGCTGCGAACCATCTGGATGTTTTACATGTTTGCGGACGTGTACCTGCTGACTACCAAAGTCGATATTTTGGGCGTCTATCTCTACAAAACGGCGTTTGCCTTTAACGATTTGGGTAAAGCTGCGGCTATCTCAGTGGTGCTGTTTGTGATCATTTTCGCCGTCATTCTGCTGACCAGAAAAAGGGTAAATCTCAATGGCAACAAATAAACGCGTACTGGGACGTATTGGTTTTTATCTGGGGCTCGCGGCGTTCCTGATCATCACGCTGTTTCCGTTTTTCGTGATGCTAATGACCTCCTTTAAAAGCGCCAGAGAGGCGATATCGTTGCATCCGACTATTCTGCCGCAGGAGTGGACGTTACAGCATTACATCGACATCTTTAACCCGCTGATTTTCCCGTTTGTGGATTACTTCCGTAACAGCATGGTGGTGTCACTGACCTCGTCGATCGTTGCCGTGTTTCTCGGCACGCTGGGGGCTTACGCCTTATCCAAACTGCGTTTTAAAGGGCGCACGACGATCAACGCCAGCTTCTACACCGTCTACATGTTCTCAGGGATTCTGCTGGTGGTGCCGCTGTTCAAAATCATCACCGCGCTCGGTATCTATGACACCGAACTGGCGCTGATTATCACCATGGTGACTCAGACGTTACCTACGGCGGTGTTTATGCTGCGCAGCTATTTCGACACCATCCCGGACGAAATAGAAGAAGCCGCGATGATGGATGGCCTTAACCGCCTGCAAATCATCTTTCGCATTACCGTTCCGTTAGCGATTTCGGGCCTGGTGTCTGTCTTTGTCTACTGCTTCATGGTGGCGTGGAACGACTATCTGTTTGCCTCCATTTTCCTGTCCAGCGCCAGCAACTTCACCTTGCCGGTAGGACTGAACACGCTTTTCAGTACGCCAGATTACATCTGGGGCCGCATGATGGCGGCATCGCTGGTGACGGCACTGCCGGTGGTCATCATGTATGCGCTGTCTGAACGTTTTATTAAAAGTGGTTTGACCGCCGGTGGCGTTAAGGGCTGAGACGGCCAATTTTAACAAGGAGTGAGTAATGAAGAAGTTAGTTGCGACAGCGCCGCGTGTGGCAGCGCTGGTCGAATATGAAGACCGTCCCGTTGCCGTTCATGAAGTGAAAATTCGCGCCCGCTTTGGCGCACCGAAACACGGCACCGAAGTGGTGGATTTCAGGGCGGCGAGTCCGTTTATCGATGAAGAGTTTAACCCTGACTGGCAGCTCTTTACGCCGCGTGAAGAGGGGGCCGCTCGCGGGATCGAGTTTGGCAAATTCCAGCTCGGGAACATGATCGTCGGGGACATCATTGAGTGTGGCGCTGACGTAACGGAATACCGTGTCGGAGACCGCGTTTGCTGTTATGGACCGCTACAGGAAACGGTCATTGTGAATGCCGTCAACAACTACAAACTGCGCAAAATGCCTCAGGGCGCCTCCTGGAAAAATGCGGTCTGCTACGACCCGGCACAATTCGCAATGAGCGGCGTACGTGATGCCAATGTGCGGGTAGGGGATTTTGTCGTCGTCGTTGGGCTTGGCGCGATTGGTCAGATTGCCATCCAGCTGGCAAAGAAAGCCGGTGCGTCAATCGTTATCGGTGTCGACCCTATCGCGCACCGCTGCGACATTGCCCGTCGCCATGGGGCAGACCACTGTCTGGATCCGATTGGCACGGATGTTGGTCTGGAAATCAAAAAACTGACCGGCAAACAGGGCGCGGATGTGATTATCGAAACCAGCGGCTTTGCTGATGCGCTGCAGTCTGCGCTGCGCGGACTCGCTTACGGCGGCACCATCTCATACGTGGCCTTTGCGAAACCGTTCGCGGAAGGCTTTAACCTCGGCCGCGAAGCGCATTTCAATAATGCGAAAATTGTCTTCTCCCGCGCCTGCAGCGAGCCAAATCCTGATTACCCACGCTGGAACCGTAAGCGTATTGAAGAGACCTGCTGGGAATTGCTGATGAACGGCTATCTCAATTGCGAAGATTTAATCGACCCGGTCGTAACGTTTACCACCAGCGCTGAGAGCTACATGACGTATGTCGATCAGCATCCTGAACTGAGTATCAAAATGGGCGTCACGTTCTGAGCTAAGGAGAGCATGAAAATGAAAATCGCAACGCAAAACCAGGCCTTTTTCCCGACCAATATCCTGGAAAAATTTCAATACATCAAGGCCATGGGCTTTGATGGGTATGAGATAGACGGCAAGCTGCTGGTGGAGAACCTTGAAGAGGTTAAAGCGGCCATTAAGGCTACAGGGCTGCCAGTTACCACGGCCTGCGGCGGGTACGATGGCTGGATTGGTGACTTCATCGAAGAGCGTCGCCTGAACGGATTAACGCAGATCGAACGTATCCTTGAAGCATTAGCAGAGGTGGGCGGTAAAGGAATCGTTGTTCCTGCTGCCTGGGGGATGTTTACCTTCCGCCTGCCGCCGATGACGTCGCCGCGTAGCCTTGAAGGAGACCGCAAGGCGGTGAGCGCCTCGCTGCGCTGGCTGGACGAGGTGGCGGCGCGCACCGGCACCACCGTTTACCTGGAGCCGCTGAACCGCTATCAGGATCACATGATCAACACCCTCGCGGATGCACGTCGTTACATCGAAGAGAATGGGCTGAAACATGTTCAGATTATCGGCGATTTCTATCATATGAATATTGAAGAAGACTCGCTGACGGAAGCGCTGCACCAGAACCGGGACCTGCTGGGCCATGTGCATATTGCCGATAACCATCGTTATCAGCCGGGAAGCGGCTCTCTTGATTTTGCCGCTCTGTTCGACCAGCTGCGTGCCGATTGTTATCAGGGTTACGTTGTTTACGAGTGCCGCGTTCGCGCTGACGATCCTGCGAAGGCCTATCAGGATTCTCTCACTTATCTGCGTGAATGCTAAGGATGACCAGCGTGATGAGTGCTTTAACACCTTCGCCCCTGCGTGTCGCCATTATTGGTGCCGGGCAGGTCGCGGACAAAGTGCATGCCTCGTATTACTCCACGCGCAGTGATGTTCAGATGGTGGCTGTCATGGACAGCCATCCTGAACAGGCTCAGGCGTTTGCTGAACGCCATGCCATTCCGTCGGCATGGCAGGACGTGAATGAAATGCTGCAGGCGGTCAAACCGGATGTGGTGAGCGTCTGTTCGCCCAACCGTTTTCATTTTGAACATGCGATGGCAGCCCTGGAAGCCGGGTGCCATGTAATGTGCGAAAAACCCCCGGCCATGACGCCACACGAAGCCGACCGGATGCGTGTGGCGGCCCGAACGGCGGGAAAAGTGCTGGCCTATGATTTTCACCACCGCTTTGCACGTGATACGCAACTGCTGCGCGAGGCGGTAATGAACGGGACATTGGGTGAAATCTACTTCACTACGGCGCAGGCATTGCGCCGCTGCGGCGTTCCCGGCTGGGGCGTTTTCACCAATAAAGCACTGCAGGGGGGCGGGCCGCTGATTGATATTGGCATCCATATGCTCGACGCCGCGATGTATGTACTCGGTTTCCCGGCGGTAAAACGCGTGACGGCGCACAGCTTTCAAAAACTGGGAAACCGCAAAAACAGTGGCCAGTTTGGTGAATGGGATCCTGCACAGTTTACCGTTGAAGATGCCCTGTTCGGGACGATTGAATTTTGCAATGGCGGCATTCTGCGTCTGGATACCTCCTTTGCCCTCAACATCCGTGAGCAGTCCATCATGAATGTCGTCTTTTGCGGTGAAAAAGCGGGGGCAACGCTGTTCCCGGCCCACATTTACACCGATGAAGGCGGAGTTTTGCAGACCCTGTCCCTGCGCGAAGAGGCAGACGATCAGCGGCATTTACGCAGCATGGATGCGTTTGTCCGTCACGTCATGGGAGAGCCGGTCATGATTGCCGATGCCGAACAAGGGCTGGTGATCCAGCAACTGGTCGCCGCACTGTACGAGGCGGCAGAAAAAGGGGAAAGCGTAACGTTATGCTGAACCTGTCTGTATTAAACGATCCGGGTTTTTGCCCTCACAGCCTCAATAAATACGCGTCAATCATGGCCTGCGGCAACGGCTATATGGGCATACGTGCGGCGCATGAGGAAAACTACACGCAGCAGACCCGGGGAATGTATCTTGCCGGGCTTTATCATCGTGCTGGTCGTAATGAGACCAACGAACTGATCAACGTGCCTGACATCATCGGCATGGATATCGAACTGGACGGCATCCATTTCACCTTGCTGTCAGGGGAGATTATTGACTGGCAGCGGGAGCTGGATTTTGCCAATGGCGAACTGCGTCGTCGCGTAGTGTGGCGCTCGCCAGACGGAAAGCGTTACCGTGTGGAAAGCCGCCGTTTTGTCTCACTGGCTCAACTGCCGTTGGTGGCAATGCAGCTCACCGTCACTCCGCTGGATGCCGCATCAGACGTTATGCTGAGCACGGGGATTGATGCGACGCAAACCAACAGCGGCCGTCAGCATCTGGATGAAATCTCGGTCAGAGTCTTTGACCAATACTACATGCAGGGCGTGTATGAAACGCAGGATCGCGCTGCGGATGTGGTGATATCGGCATGCTGTCGTCTCTCAACCACCAGCGACAGCTGCTTTACCGCGAAAAACCGGCGTATCACGGTTCATCACGCCGTGAAGGTCGCTCAGGGTGACACTGTCACGCTTGAGAAGCTGGTCTGGGTGACGCATCGCAGCGATAAAGCGCTTTCACAGGACACGTTTGCCCGCAATGCTCTGGCTGAGCTCAAAACCTGCGCGACAAGAGGGTATGCCGCGTTACTCGAAAGCGCGGCGTGCGCCTGGAAAAAGGTCTGGCATGACTGCCGGGTGGACGTCACGTCGACCGAACATCAGGATCAGCTGGCGCTGGATTACGCGGTCTGGCACCTCACGGCCATGACGCCTGCCCATGATGAACGGAGCAGTATTGCGGCCAAGGGCCTGACCGGGGAGGGCTATAAAGGCCACGTGTTCTGGGACACCGAAATTTTCCTGCTGCCTTTCCATCTCTTTACCCGACCAGATGTTGCCCGTCGTCTGCTGCGCTACCGCTGGCTTAACCTGCCGGGGGCGCGGGAAAAAGCACGCCGTAACGGCTGGCCTGGCGCCTTGTTCCCCTGGGAGAGTGCCGCGAGCGGTCAGGAAGAGACGCCAGAATTCGCAGCGATCAACATCCGCACCGGCGTACGTCAGAAAGTGGCCTCCGCGCTGGCTGAACATCATATCGTGGCGGATATCGCGTGGGCCGTTGTCGCCTACTGGCAGGCAACGCACGATGATGCCTTTATGTGCAATGAAGGCCTGACGCTGCTCATGGAAACCGCGTTGTTCTGGATGGGACGCGCGACGGAAGTTGGCGACCGTCTGGAGATCCATGATGTGATCGGGCCGGATGAATACACGGAGCACGTAAATAACAACGCCTACACCAACTATCTGGCGTGGCACAACGTCGCCAGTGCCTGCCGGTTTATGTCGATGTTTGAGCGTGAAGATGCGCGTTTTACGGAAAATGCGCAACGGTTCCTGGCGCGCTTATGGCTGCCCGAGGCTAACGCCGACGGGGTCATACCGCAGGATGACACCTTCATGTCCAAACCGGCGCTCGATCTGAGCCGCTATAAAGCCAAAGCGGGCAAGCAGACCATTCTGCTGGATTACTCGCGCGCTGAAGTTAACGAGATGCAGATCCTCAAACAGGCCGATGTGGTAATGCTTAATTACCTGTTGCCGGAACGCTTTACGCCGCAGCAGTGCGCGGCCAACCTGGCATTCTATGAGCCGCGCACAATTCATGACTCGTCTCTGAGCAAAGCCATCCACGGCATTGTGAACGCGCGCTGTGGTGATACAGAAGGGGCTTACGCCTTCTGGCGTGATGGCATTGCCATCGATCTGGGCGACGATCCGCACAGCAGTGATGACGGTATTCATGCTGCCGCAACGGGTGCGATCTGGTCAGGCGTTATTCAGGGATTTGCCGGGCTGCAGATCGTGGACGGGGAGCTACATCTGGCACCCAGGATGCCTGCGCACTGGCAAAGGCTGGCGTTTCCGCTGCGTTGGCAGAATGCGCAGCTGCACTTCATTGTGACGAAAGAGACACTCACGGTGACCAGCTCCGCTCCCGTCACGCTAACGCTCTGGGGTAAAACACTCCAGCTTTCGGGACGGCAGGTCTTGTCCTGCAAGGATTTTCTTACGTCTGTTACTGGGACCGCTACCACGGAGGGAAGAGATGAACCTTAATGCCGTTGTATTCGATCTGGATGGGGTGATCACCGACACCGCTCATCTGCACTTCCTGGCCTGGCGCGCCGTCGCGAAGGAGGTCGGGATCACCATTGATGAGGCCTTCAATGAAACGCTGAAAGGGATTAGTCGCATGGACTCCCTGCAGCGGATCCTGCGTCACGGTGGCAAAGAAGACGCGTTCGATGAACAGCAGCGCCTGGCGCTTGCGCGTAAAAAAAATGCGCTCTATGTCCAGTCGCTGGCTTCGCTTACGCAAGCGTCACTGCTCCCGGGCATTCGTGAGGTGCTGGCCGACATACGCGCGGCAAACGTCAAAATTGGGCTGGCGTCTGTTTCACTCAACGCTCCCGGCATTTTGCAGGCGCTGGGGATCCACAGGGCGTTTGATTTCTGTGCCGATGCGTCCCGTATTGCCCGCTCCAAACCGGACCCGGAAATCTTCCTTGCCGCCTGCGCGGGTCTTAACGTCCTCCCGGAGGAGGCTATCGGCATTGAGGATGCCGCCTCTGGCGTTGAGGCGATCAACGCCGCAGGGATGTTGTCGGTGGGAATAGGGGCAGGCCTCAACCATGCGGGACTTCAACTTCATTCAACACGGGAGCTGACCTGGAAATGCCTGACAGATTTCTGGGCTTCCCGGACGGTACAGATAAGGAATTAAGAATGGCGCAACTATCGCTAAAACATATCCAGAAAATCTATGACAACCAGGTCCATGTGGTCAAAGATTTCAACCTCGACATTGAGGATAAAGAATTTATCGTTTTCGTCGGGCCATCGGGCTGCGGTAAATCGACGACGCTGCGTATGATTGCCGGGCTGGAGGAGATCAGCGCCGGTGAGCTGGTGATTGACGGCGTGCGTATGAATGATGTCCCGGCCAAGTCCCGGGATATCGCGATGGTCTTTCAGAACTATGCGCTGTATCCCCATATGACGGTGTACGACAACATGGCATTTGGGCTGAAGATGCAGAAGATCGCGCCTGCCGTCATTGAAGAGCGCGTTAACTGGGCCGCTCAGATTCTTGGGCTGCGCGAGTACCTCAAGCGTAAGCCCGGTGCGTTATCGGGTGGCCAACGCCAGCGCGTGGCGTTAGGCAGGGCGATTGTGCGTGAAGCGGGCGTCTTCCTGATGGATGAACCGCTCTCAAACCTTGACGCCAAACTGCGTGTTCAAATGCGTGCCGAAATCAGCAAGCTGCATCAAAAGCTGAATACCACCATGATTTATGTGACGCACGATCAGACCGAAGCCATGACGATGGCAACCCGCATTGTGATCCTGAAAGATGGATACATTCAGCAGGTGGGCGCGCCGAAGCAGGTCTATAACGAACCGGCAAATATGTTTGTGGCAGGTTTCATTGGTTCGCCAGCAATGAACTTTATTCGGGGGGCGATCAATGAACGCTACTTCGTGACGGAAACGCTGCGCCTGGAGATCCCCGAAGATATGCTCTCGGTACTTAACGCTCAGGGATATCAACGTAAAGCCGTGGTCTTTGGCATCAGACCGGAGGATATTTTCACCTCGCAAGCCAGCGGTGAGGCGATTGCCGCCAAAATCAGCGTTGCCGAACTGACCGGTGCTGAATTTATGCTGTATGCCACCGTCGGGGGCCACGAACTGGTCGTCCGGGCAGGGGCTGCCACTGATTATGCTGCAGGGGATAATATCGGCATTCAGTTTGATATGAATAAGTGTCATTTTTTTGACGCGGAAACAGAAGCGGCAATCAGATAATAAAAATGTTCGCCGGAAATATTAATTTCCGGTTTTTTTGTTTGTCCATTATAAAGGAATATTTTAATGAGTACTCTACTAAGAAGTGCTGCGCTTATTCTATGCGCAGGGGTTAGCTACGCACACGCCTCAGAACCGGCACCACACTGGAATTTTAATATAGGTGCTATGTATGAAATTGAAAACGTCGAAGGTCAGGGGGATGATAAAGACGGGTTATATGAACCCTCGGTGTGGTTTAACGCCACATGGGATGCGTGGACGATTTCCCTTGCCATGTATCAGGAAGGCCCCGTTGATTACAGCAGTATGACCCGCGGGACCTATTTTGATCGTCCCGAATTCGAGCTGCGCTATCGTTTTATTGGAACCGATGATTTTACCCTCGGCCTGACCGGCGGCTTCCGTAATTACGGTTATCATTTCAAAGATGAACACGGCGCGAAAGACGGTAGCGCGAATATGCAGCGCTACAAAATACAACCAGACTGGGATATTAAGTTAAGCGATGACTGGCGTTTCGGCGGCTGGTTTGCCATGTATCAGTTTGCCAACGACCTGGAAAAAACGGGTTATGCCGACAGTCGCGTTGAAACAGAAACGGGCTTTACATGGACCATTAATGAAACCTTCGCGGCAAAAGTGAATTACTATTTAGAGCGCGGTTTCAATATGGACAGTTCACGTAATAACGGTGAGTTTTCAACGCAGGAGATCCGCGCCTATCTACCCATTTCATTAGGCAATACCACGCTGACGCCGTATACCCGCCTGGGGCTCGACCGCTGGTCAAACTGGGACTGGCAAGACGATCCTGAGCGTGAAGGGCATGATTTCAACCGTCTGGGCCTGCTTTATGCCTACGATTTCAATAACGGTCTTTCAATGACGCTGGAGTATGCCTATGAATGGGAAAACCACGATGAAGGCGAAAGCGATCGATTCCACTATGCGGGCGTGGGCGTGAATTACGCCTTCTGATCGGCTATTCACCAGGGGCTATCAGCCCCTGGTTTAGCGAAGAGAATCAGCGAACGAAAAGTGGGTCTCAATCAGCACTTTATGTGGGGCGGGTTTACCGGAGATACGCCTGAAAAGCAGGTCGCAGCTCTCTTCGCCCAGCTTGCGTGTGGGAATATCAAAACCAGCTGGCGCAGGCGTCAGAATCAGGGAGAGCATCGGGTCGCTGTAACCCGCCACGGCAACCTGCTCAGGTAGCATCAAGTTTAACTCATCCGCAGCGCGATAAAGACTCAGCAATTTCATGCTGTCGGTGGCGAATACCGCATCCGGTGGGGTGGAAGAAGACAACAACGTAATGGCCGCTGAAAGTGCGCTCTCATGGGTATAACCGCCATCAATGATCCAGTCCGGGTTAACAGCAATATTCGCCTTTTCCAGGCTGGCTTTATAACCCGCGAGACGATCAATAGACACGTGATAATCGAGTGGCGCATGCAGACAGGCAATTTTTTTCCGCCCGTTTTTAATAAACGTGTCGGTCAGCATCTCGCTGTCACGAAAATTGTCGGTATCGACGGAGTAAATATTCTGAAAGTCGCCTTCGACTTTACCGATTACGACCACCGGCACACCGTAGGTATCGAGCCGAGAGAAAAAGGATTCATTGGCGGGCGAACTCAGCATAATGACCCCTTTAATCATTTTCTGCTTTATTTTGCTTTCGCATTTTAGCAGGTCATCTTCACTGCTCTTTGACGTTTGCAAAATAACATCAAATCCTTCCTGTTCCGCCTTGGCGGTTATGGCGTGCAATACGTCGGAGAAAAAAGGATTACCGGCAGTGGTTTTTGTTGAGCGGGTGGAAATCACCATAATGGCGTCAAAGCCAGATGAGGTCAGAGCACGGGCAAGTTTATTTGGTTGATAATTTAGCTCTTCAATCGCCTTCAGCACTTTCTCCCTCGCTTCAGGAGAAATATTGGTTTGTTTATTCAACACTCTGGACACGGTTGATTTAGAAACACCAGCAACGCGCGCAATATCATAGATGGTGGGTGACATACACCTTACTCACTCCGGGACGGCAATGTCGTTCATCTTACTGGAGAAAAAACGGCAATAGCAATAATTATGAATTGATAATCAACGATCTGCCCCCATTTACTGTATTCTGAAGCAAGTCATTCCAGGCTTCCAGCGACGAAGGACGGCGATGAAGCGACTTAAAAAAGAACTCAATTCTCTGGTGAACCGCGGCGTCGATCGCCATTTGCGTCTGGCGGTCACCGGGCTTAGCCGCAGTGGCAAAACGGCGTTTATCACGGCGATGGTTAACCAGCTGCTGAACCTGCACGCCGGGGCACGCCTGCCGCTGCTCAGTGCGGTGCGGGAAGAGCGTCTGCTGGGCGTTAAGCGCGTTCCCCAGCGCGATTTCGGTATCCCTCGCTTTACCTATGATGAAGGGCTGGCACAGCTTTACGGTGACCCACCCGCGTGGCCGACACCCACGAGAGGGGTGAGTGAAATCCGTCTCGCGCTGCGTTTTCGTTCCAATGAATCATTGATGCGCCACTTCAAGGATACCTCCACGCTCTATCTGGAGATTGTGGATTACCCGGGCGAATGGCTGCTCGATTTACCCATGCTGGCGCAGGATTATCTCAGCTGGTCGCGACAAATGACCGGTTTGTTACAGGGTCACCGCGCGGAGTGGTCGGCAAAATGGCGGCAGTTATGCGCAGGATTAGATCCGCTGGCACCCGCAGATGAGAACCGCCTGGCGGCGATTGCCGAAGCCTGGATGGATTATCTGCATCAGTGCAAACAGGAAGGGCTTCACTTCATCCAGCCAGGACGGTTTGTTTTGCCGGGCGACCTGGCGGGTGCGCCTGCGCTGCAGTTCTTCCCGTGGCCCGACGTGGATGGCGTGGGAGAGGCAAAGCTGGCGCAGGCAGACAAGCACACCAACGCCGGGATGCTGCGCGAGCGCTACAACTACTACTGTGAAAAAGTGGTGAAAGGTTTTTATAAAAACCACTTTTTACGTTTCGATCGTCAGATTGTGCTGGTGGACTGCCTGCAACCGCTCAACAGCGGGCCGCAGGCTTTCAACGATATGCGCCTGGCGCTGACGCAACTGATGCAAAGTTTTCACTACGGACAGCGTACGCTGTTTCGCCGCCTCTTTTCCCCGGTGATCGACAAACTGCTGTTTGCGGCCACCAAGGCCGATCACGTAACGGTTGATCAGCATGCCAACATGGTGTCGCTGTTACAGCAACTGGTGCAGGACGCCTGGCAAAATGCGGCGTTCGAAGGGATCAGCATGGATTGTCTTGGGCTGGCTTCCGTACAGGCGACGCAAAGTGGGCTGATTGATCTTAACGGCGAGAAAATCCCGGCCCTGCGGGGGAATCGCCTCAGCGACGGCGAACCGCTGACCGTGTATCCGGGCGAAGTGCCTGCACGCCTTCCGGGGCAGGCATTCTGGCAGAGCCAGGGCTTCCAGTTTGAAGCCTTCCGCCCACAGGTCATGACCGTCGATCAGCCGTTACCGCACATTCGTCTGGATGCGGCGCTGGAGTTTTTGATTGGAGATAAATTGCGATGACGGAACCGTTAAAACCCCGCATTGACTTTACCGGGACGCTTGAGCAGGCGCAGCAGGAGGCCTTTAAAACGGCGCAGACGTTCAGCGGCGAGCAGGCAGAACATTTTGCTCCGGCCCTGGCTGACGAGCCGTCCGTTGAGGAGGGCCAGGCGGAAGCGGTCGTTGAGGCGGCTTTACGTCCGAAACGTAGCCTGTGGCGTAAGATGGTTACGGCCGGGCTGGCGCTCTTCGGCGTAAGCGTGGTGGGACAAGGCGTGCAATGGGGTATCAACGCCTGGCAAACCCAGGACTGGGTGGCGCTAGGCGGTTGTGCCGCAGGGGCGTTGATCGTGGGGGCAGGCGTAGGGTCGGTTGTCACCGAGTGGCGTCGACTGTGGCGTCTGAGGCAGCGTGCGCATGAACGGGATGAAGCACGCGATCTGCTGCACAGCCACGGTACCGGAAAGGGTCGGGCATTCTGCGAAAAGCTGGCGGCGCAGGCGGGGATTGACCAGTCGCACCCGGCACTGCAGCGCTGGTATGCCGCCATTCACGAAACGCAAAATGACCGGGAGGTGGTGACGCTCTACTCGCATATGGTGCAGCCTGTGCTGGATGCTCAGGCGCGGCGCGAGATTAGCCGCTCTGCGGCGGAATCAACGCTGATGATCGCGGTCAGCCCGCTGGCGCTGGTGGATATGGCGTTCATCGCCTGGCGTAACCTGCGCCTGATAAACCGTATCGCCAGTCTTTACGGTATTGAGCTTGGCTACTACAGCCGGCTGCGGCTCTTTAAGCTGGTGTTGTTGAACATCGCCTTTGCCGGTGCCAGTGAGCTGGTGCGCGAAGTCGGCATGGACTGGATGTCGCAGGATCTGGCGGCCCGTCTCTCAGCGCGTGCCGCGCAGGGAATTGGGGCAGGGTTGTTAACCGCACGTCTGGGCATTAAAGCGATGGAAGTCTGCCGACCACTGCCGTGGATCGACGGAGATAAACCGCGCCTGGGCGATTTTCGTCGTGAATTGATTGGGCAGCTCAAAGAGACGCTCAATAAAAAACCGGTTCAGTAACCGGTTTGTTTACTTATCGTGCTGGCTGTCAATCTTTCTTGACAGCCATCTTCCGCATCACCGTGTTCTGACATATCATTTTAAGGTTATTGGCTTAAAACGGTGAATTTCCCATGCGTCTTGAAGTCTTCTGTGAAGACCGTCTCGGTCTGACCCGCGAGTTACTCGATCTCCTTGTTTTACGTAGCATTGATTTACGTGGCATTGAGATTGATCCTGTCGGGCGAATTTACCTCAATTTTGCCGAAATTGAATTTAATACTTTTAGCAGCCTGATGGCTGAAATCCGCCGTATCGCTGGCGTTACGGATGTACGCACCATTCCCTGGATGCCGTCTGAGCGCGAGCACCTCGCATTGAGCGCCTTGCTTGAAGCCATGCCAGAGCCTTTCCTGTCACTGGATTTGAAAAGCAAAGTTGAGCGGGTAAACCATGCGAGTTGCCAGCTGTTCGCCCAGAGCCAGGACAAGCTCACTCATCACCATGCCGCGCAGCTGATCCCGGGGTTTAATTTCCAGCGCTGGCTGGACAGCAACCCGCAAAATACGCATAGCGAGCATGTGGTGATCAACGGGCAGAATTTCCTGATGGAGATTACGCCGGTGTACCTGAAAGGAGAGAACGACACTCGCGTTCTGACCGGGGCCGTTATCATGCTGCGCTCTACCGTGCGGATGGGCCGTCAGTTGCAAAATCTCTCCAGCCAGGATGTGGGAGCGTTCAGCCAGATCATTGCCGTCAGCCCGAAAATGCGTCATGTGGTCGATCAGGCCCGTAAGCTCGCCAGCCTGACCGCGCCGCTGCTGATTACCGGCGATACCGGGACCGGGAAGGATCTGCTGGCCCACGCCGTGCATCTTGCCAGCCCACGCGCGGCAAAACCGTATCTGGCGCTGAACTGTGCCTCTATTCCTGAGGATGCGGTCGAAAGCGAGCTGTTTGGCCACGCCCCGGAAGGCAAAAAAGGCTTCTTCGAGCAGGCGAACGGCGGTTCCGTGCTGCTGGACGAAATTGGCGAAATGTCGCCGCGCATGCAGGCCAAACTGCTGCGCTTCCTGAACGATGGGACCTTCCGTCGCGTAGGGGAAGATCACGAAGTTCACGTGGATGTGCGCGTGATTTGTGCCACTCAGAAAAACCTCGTTGAGCTGGTACAGAAAGGGATGTTCCGGGAAGATCTCTACTATCGACTGAACGTGTTGACGTTGAACATTCCGCCGCTGCGCGATTGCCCGCAAGATATCATTCCGCTGACGGAGCTGTTTGTGGCACGCTTCGCCGACGAGCAGGGGGTACCGCGTCCGAAACTGTCAGCCGATCTGGGTACGGTGCTGACGCGCTACGGCTGGCCGGGAAATATTCGTCAGCTGAAAAACGCCGTTTATCGTGCGCTGACGCAGCTGGAAGGGTACGAGTTGCGTCCACAGGATATCCTGTTACCGGATTACGATGCCGGAACGGTATCGGTGGGCGAAGAGGCGATGGAAGGCTCGCTGGATGATATTACCAGCCGTTTCGAACGTTCCGTGCTGACACAGCTTTATCGCAGCTACCCAAGCACACGTAAGCTGGCAAAACGCCTGGGGGTATCCCATACCGCGATTGCGAATAAGCTTCGTGAATATGGACTCAACCACAAGAAGGGTGACGAATAACGATAAAAGCCTCTGTAAAGAGGCTTTTTTTTGCACTTACTCTTTCGCCAGAGGCGTGGTATCTACCTCGACTTTCGTTTCGCCCTGAATCACCGCAATTTTCTGTTCAACCTCTTTCACCTGTTCCTTGCTGTGAAGCAGGGTATAGGTCAGGTCGAATTGCGTGCTGGCGCCAGGTTGTAGCTGCTTAACGCGTTTCTGCTCGCGTTCAATGGTGACGGGATAGGCGTAGCTGGTTCCCGGCTCAATACCCGTGACATAGCCCTGTTTGAGCGTATCGGTATTTTTCCATAAGGTCAGGACAGGCAACTGCCGCGTGTCGAACTGAATTGACGCACCTTTGTCTCCCGCTTTATTGACCACTGCCGCCAGGGTTTCATGATTATTATCCGCGAGCGGTTTGATATTGAAGACCATTTCATCAAAGCCCTGAGTGGGGCCAGCGTAGGTTTGCCAGTTATCCAGACCCGCTTTGGCATAGTCATTGAAAGGACCAATGCTGGCGGCCGGCGCAAGGAAGCGGGCACCTTCTTCGAGGATTGGCGTACCAAAGTTGCTGTGATAGATAATCTGATAATCATGAGGATAATCAGCATGGTTGGTCAGAACATCATGCAGGCTGAACTGGTTGCTGCCCGGTACGTAACGCAGTTCGGTCATCGTTTGCAGATCTGCTTTTTTAAACGTGCTCTCTTTGATTAATCCGCGAATACGAATTTCATGCGGTGCGGCATCAGCAACATCGACTTCCACCTGCGACGCAGGCGTATTTCCCGCCTTGCCGTGCAGGGTATAAATCTGACCGTCAGCCGTAACCGGGTGGCCTGTCCATTCATAGCCGCAACGAACCATCATTTCGTTGAAACCTTCCAGCCAGCCAAGTCCGTTTCGACTTTCCAGATTGATATAGGCCGGATTCACCACCTCTTTAACAGGAGAATCCCACCCCATTCGGGTACCAAAGCCTTCGACATGCAGCAAATTCATCCCACGCGTCGGGCTGAGGGTAATTGTCAGACCATTTTTGCTGCTGATAACGATTACCTTGCTGCCTTCCTGCTTGCCACCATGCAGGACTTTTTGCTCGATGCTGAAAGGCTGTCCCTGAAACTTCAGCTCATCGCTGGAAATTTTCCAGTTTCCTTTCTCCACGCCGCTTTCAGCGCTTGTCAGCACCCAGGTTTTAGCGGCGGCATGTCCAGATATCAGTACCGCAAGAACCGTAAAAGCCAGTTTAATCTTCATATTTAATCCCTTTTGCTGAAACGATTTTTTATTACGTAAGCAAATCTAATGTTTAGGCGAGAAGGGAAATGTGACGGGCTTCACTGGCGGAGAAATTACGGTTTTTAAACCTTTATTATGTGTTAGCGATCTCGTTATGGTGAGAATGGAACGTTTTTATTTCATGATATATGTGATTTTAGAACGTTTTTGATTTAACGATTCAGCTATTGAGGCAATAAAAAACCCCGCATCGGCGAGGTTTGGAACGCAAGGTCTATTCTTAAATAAACCTTTTATTTCATTACATTGCTAAGCTTTATAAAATGCCTGTAAATAATCAGGCTTTCAGTGATTCCAGCGCAGCGGTGTAGTCAGGTTCGGTGGTGATTTCGTTGACCAGTTCGCTGAACACGACGTTATCGTTTTCATCGATTACCAGCACGGCACGCGCCGCCAGGCCTTTCAGTGGGCCTTCAGCAATGCCAACGCCGTATTTTTCCAGGAAATCCGGGCTGCGCAGAGTGGAAAGGGTAATGACGTTGCTCAGACCTTCAGCACCGCAGAAACGGGACTGCGCGAATGGCAGGTCTGCTGAAACGCACAGCACCACGGTGTTGTCCATTTCAGTGGCCAACTGGTTGAATTTGCGCACTGATGCGGCACAGACGCCGGTATCAATGCTTGGGAAAATGTTCAGTACTTTGCGTTTGCCAGCAAACTGGCTCAGTGTGACGTCAGACAGATCTTTAGCCACCAGAGTAAAAGCCTGCGCTTTGCTGCCAGCCTGAGGAATGGAACCTGCTACAGCAACCGGGTTGCCCTGGAAATGAACGAGTTGTGACATAGATATCTTCCTGTTTACATATAGTTAACGTCGAGGCTAGTGTATGCCATCAGCGGATAACACGGCAAACCAATTTTTTCGCCTTACCGGGCTGCAAGGAGTCAGTGATGAGAAGCGTTAAGGTCTATGAAGAAGCCTGGCCATTGCATTCCCCGTTTGTGATCTCCCGTGGCAGCCGAAGTGAAGCCTGCGTGGTAGTGGTCGAAATAGAAGAAGAAGGGGTTAAAGGGGTTGGTGAATGCACGCCGTATCCTCGCTACGGAGAAAGCCTTGCCTCGGTGATGGCGCAAATTATGACCCTGGTACCTGACCTGCAAACCGGGTTGACGCGTGAGGCGTTACAGCAGCGTTTACCTGCCGGGGCGGCGCGTAATGCAATTGACTGTGCGCTGTGGAGTCTTGAGGCGGCGAGGCAGCAGATATCCTTACCGTCGCTGGTCGGCGTGACGCTTCCGGAGAAAGTGGTGACCGCGCAAACCGTGGTGATTGGCGAGCCGGAGCAGATGGCCGCCAGCGCAAAAGCGCTCTTTGAGGCTGGTGCCACGCTGCTGAAGGTGAAACTCGACGATCGCTTGATCAGTGAACGCATGGTCGCCATTCGCGCGGCGGTGCCGGACGCCACGCTGATTGTCGACGCCAACGAGTCATGGCACCCGGAAGGGCTGGCCGCGCGCTGCCAGCTGCTGGCCGATCTGGGTGTGGCTATGCTGGAGCAACCGCTTCCCGTACAGGATGATGCGGCATTGAAGAACTTTATCCACCCGCTGCCGATCTGCGCCGATGAAAGCTGCCATACCCGCGACAGTCTCGACGGTTTAGCGGGCTGCTATGAGATGGTGAATATCAAACTCGATAAAACCGGTGGGCTGACCGAGGCGCTGGCGCTGGCGTCGCAGGCACAGGCGAAGGGGTTTACGTTGATGCTGGGATGCATGCTCTGTACTTCCCGGGCGATTAATGCGGCGCTACCGCTGGTGAATCAGGTCCGGTTTGCCGATCTCGATGGCCCAACCTGGCTGGCGGTTGACGTTTCGCCTGCGCTCACCTTCACCAGCGGAGTGCTTCATCTCTGAGGCTGCCAGCGCAGAAGATCTACCATCGCTTTCAGGTATTTTTCGCTGGCTTCGTCGGAAGATATCGGGGGAAATTCAGCGGTGATGCAGTGCAAATCCAGATCGGCGCACCAGCTACCAAATGACCCCGGGGTTTCATAACCGACGCTGCTGACCAGAGGCAGGGCGAAGGCATCGGCAAGCCACTGCCCCAGTGCGGAGTGACGGGGATCTTCAATACAGGCCAGCGGATCGTGAAATGAGACAACCCATGCGGGGTGGATTTTGTGGATTAACTGGCAGAGCGCCTGTGTTTCTGGCTCTGAGCCGGGTTTTTCTCCCGTCAGTAACACCACGTCACGCTCTTCAGCCGAGCTGTTCCAGCGGTATACCGTTTCACCGGCGCGCCAGTTGGCCGCCGGGAAGTTGCGGTTTAAATCTATCCCTCTCGCATTCGCCCTCAGCCCAAGCTGACAGCCATCCGGGTTGACGGTCAGGATCACATGATGCCGGCGTAGTGTCGGTGCAAGGGTGCGTAACGCGCAGGAGAGGGTGACGATCGAGGAGTTCTCATCGCCGTGCGTTCCCGCAATAATCAGGCCGCTATGACGATCGGCATCCGGTGCGGGAAACCAGATTAGCGGTGCACCTAAGAAAGACTGGCCATAATGTTCGGTGCCTGGCGGGAAAGCGCCACGTTCCGTTCTTGGTCGGGTAACTGCCATAGGAAATCCTGATAAAGAAGTGCTTACTGGCAGTGTTGTGCAAAACCCACGTTTAATCAAATAGTTTCATCGAAGAACGAAGATTGCCAGATATCACCTTTCCGGCTTAAGGTATTTGCATTTCGCCGTTTCGAAACAAATAATTACGCATTCGCGTATTACCGATTTCTAAAGGGGATCTCATGAAGCATCCTGTTTCGCTGCTTTTTTCTGCACTGTGCCTTTGCGGGCTATCGTCATTTTCTTACGCTGCTGATGTGCCAAAGGGGACGGTGCTGGCGCAAAAACAGGAGCTGGTCAGACACATCAAAGACGAGCCCGCGTCGCTTGACCCGGCCAAGGCCGTGGGGCTACCCGAGATTCAGGTGATTCGCGATCTGTTTGAAGGCCTGGTCAATCAGAATGAGAAAGGGGAGTTGACGCCGGGCGTGGCGACGCGCTGGCAGAGTAACGATAACCGCATCTGGACATTTACCCTGCGCGATGATGCAAAATGGTCTGACGGCACGCCAGTCACGGCGCAGGATTTTGTCTACAGCTGGCAGCGTCTGGTTGACCCGAAAACCACCTCGCCGTTTGCCTGGTTTGCTGCTCTGGCAGGCATTAACAACGCTCAGGCGATTATTGATGGCAAAGCCGCGCCCGATACGCTGGGGGTAACGGCGGTGGATGCCAGAACGTTACGCGTTCAGCTCGATAAACCGCTGCCGTGGTTCAGCAACCTGACGGCAAACTTCGCGTTCTATCCGGTTCAGAAAGCGAACGTCGAAAGTGGTAAAGAGTGGACGCGTCCGGGATCCCTGGTGGGCAATGGTGCCTACGTGCTGAAAGATCGTGTGGTGAATGAGAAGCTGGTCGTTGTGCCGAATACCCACTACTGGGATAACGCGAAAACTGTTCTTCAAAAAGTGACGTTTATTCCGATCAACCAGGAGTCTTCCGCCACCAAACGCTACCTGGCAGGTGATATTGATATCACCGAGTCGTTCCCGAAAAACCTGTACCAGAAATTGCTCAAGGATATTCCTGGACAGGTATACACGCCGCCGCAGCTGGGAACGTATTACTATGCATTTAACACGCAAAAGGGCCCGACCGCCGATTCCCGCGTGCGTCTGGCGCTGAGTATGACCATCGATCGCCGGATTATGGCGGAGAAAGTGTTAGGTACGGGAGAAAAACCAGCCTGGCATTTCACGCCTGATGTGACGGCAGGTTTCACGCCAGAGACATCACCGTTTGAGCAGATGTCGCAGCAGGAGCTAAACGCGCAGGCCAAAACCTTGCTGCAGGCGGCGGGATATGGCCCTCAGCGTCCACTGAAGCTGACCCTGTTGTATAACACTTCAGAGAACCATCAGAAAATCGCAATTGCGGTGGCTTCGATGTGGAAGAAGAACCTGGGGGTAGACGTCAAACTGCAAAACCAGGAGTGGAAAACCTATATCGATAGCCGAAACACAGGGAATTTTGATGTGATCCGCGCGTCCTGGGTCGGGGACTACAACGAGCCATCGACCTTCCTGTCGCTGCTGACATCAACCCACAGCGGCAATATCTCCCGCTTTAACGACCCGGCTTACGATAAGATTATCAATCAGGCGACGCTGGAAACCACCGCAGAAGCCCGTAATGCGGATTACAACCGGGCGGAGAAGATCCTCACGGAAAAAGCGCCAATTGCGCCGATCTACCAGTACACCAACGGACGTCTGATTAAACCATGGGTGAAGGGATATCCGATCAATAACCCTGAAGATGTGGCGTATAGCCGCACGATGTATATTGTGAAGCACTGAAAACGCGAGTCCGCTAATTTATTTCCCCTCCTGATACTGCGCTGGCCCGATATCACGTGCCAGCGCTTTTCTGTTCATTGTAGGTCGTGAAGATGGCGCTGCATTGATACTGTGTTTTACAGCGCTGGATATTGCTCTGTTTTTTTAATTAAGAGAAATATTCATATTTTGAATATATTGCATTTCGTTAAAAAAAACTGTCCACTATTGGACTTTTTAATGGGTGTCGCGTCTTGCGGAAGCGTGTAAACATTGATGCGGGTCATATTATTAGGTGGCGCTGTAGATATTTTCTCTCGTATTGATTTAAATCAATAACGTTGCTTTGTTTGGATATGGATCTTCATTTTTTCACAGAAATAGCCACTAATGCTGACTATTTTCGGAGTTGTGGTTGATATTTCTTTATGAAAAGGCATGCTGCAAAACCATATTTTATTTCTATGGAGTAAAATTCTTAAGGAATGTCTTAATTTGGCCTTTGATTCCAGGTAGTTGATCTATTGTAGCGTTTTGTTCTAATATCGATTTATTCAGAAACGTCGTTAACTTCAACAAACATTCCTTAAGGAAAGGGACTGCTATGGCTGATACGTTCCAGAACGAAGTGCCTAAGGCACGCATTAATTTAAAACTTGCATTGCATACCGGAGGGGCGCAGAAGAAAGTTGAGTTACCCCTTAAATTACTCACTGTCGGTGATTTCAGTAACGGTAAAGAGAGCCGACCATTATCTGAAAGAAAGAAAATTGACGTCAATAAAAATAACCTCAACAGTGTACTTTCGGAATTTAACCCGGAGGTCAACATGACGGTTCCGAATACGCTGGCGGGTGAGCGTACGGAAGAGAATGTGACGCTGCGCTTTTCAGATATGAAAGATTTTGAACCCGAACAGGTGGCCCGACAAATTCCTCAGTTACGTGCCATGCTGGCGATGCGTAATTTATTACGTGACCTCAAGTCCAATCTGCTGGATAACGCCACTTTCAGAAAAGAGCTCGAGAAAATTCTTAAGGACCCGGCGCTGTCTCAGGAATTACGTAACGAAATGAGTGCCCTGGCCCCGAAATAAAAACGGGCGCGTCTTTTAATGGATTAAACGAGAGAATGCTGATGTCTGTTAATACTGAAAATGGCTCCGCGCAGGGGCAGACCACTGTGCTGGAAAAAGAGAGCGTCTACGCCTCCCTGTTCGACAAAATCAACCTGACCCCGGCCACAAGCCTGGGCGATATCAATGCGTTTCTGGACGACGCCGCACTGTCTGATGCTCCGGCAGGTGAGCGCCTGACGGCCGCGATGCAGGTATTTATGGACTGCATCCGCAAATCCGGCCAGCCTGTGGAAAAACTCGATAAGACCCTGATTGACCACCATATTGCAGAGCTGGATTTCCAAATCAGCCGCCAGCTGGATGCGGTGATGCATCATGCAGAATTCCAGAAAGTGGAATCCCTGTGGCGCGGCCTGAAGCAGCTGGTGGACAACACCGACTACCGCCAGAACGTGAAAACGGAAATTCTGGATGTGTCCAAAGACGACCTGCGCCAGGACTTCGAAGATGCGCCGGAACTTATCCAGAGCGGCCTGTACTGGCACACCTATACCGCTGAATACGACACCCCGGGCGGCGAGCCGATTGGTTCAGTCATTTCCGCCTATGAGTTCGATGCCAGCCCGCAGGACGTGGCGCTGCTGCGCAATATCTCTAAAGTCTCTGCCGCCGCGCATATGCCGTTTATCGGTGCCGTCGGGCCGAAATTCTTCCTCAAGGAATCGATGGAAGAGGTGGCCGCGATTAAGGACATCGGTAACTACTTCGACCGTGCCGAATACATCAAATGGAAATCCTTCCGCGACACCGACGATGCCCGTTATATCGGCCTGGTGATGCCGCGCGTGCTGGGGCGTCTGCCTTACGGTCCGGACACGGTGCCGGTGCGCAGTTTCAACTACGTTGAGCAGGTGAAAGGTCCGGACCACGAAAAATACCTGTGGACAAGCGCATCTTTCTCCTTCGCCTCCAACATGGTGAAGAGCTTCATCAATAACGGCTGGTGCGTGCAAATTCGTGGCCCGCAGGCGGGCGGGGCGGTGAAAGAGCTGCCGATCCACCTGTACGATCTGGGTACCGGCAACCAGGTGAAGATCCCGTCAGAGGTGATGATCCCGGAAACCCGCGAGTTTGAATTCGCTAACCTGGGCTTTATACCGCTGTCGTACTACAAGAACCGTGATTACGCCTGCTTCTTCTCGGCGAACTCGGCGCAGAAACCGGCGCTGTACGACACCGCCGACGCCACTGCCAACAGCCGCATCAATGCCCGTCTGCCATATATCTTCCTGCTGTCGCGCATTGCGCATTACCTGAAGCTGATTCAGCGCGAAAATATCGGTACGACGAAAGATCGCCGTCTGCTGGAGCTGGAACTCAATACATGGGTACGCAGTCTGGTGACCGAAATGACCGATCCGGGCGACGAACTGCAGGCCTCACACCCGCTGCGCGATGCGAAGGTGGTGGTGGAAGATATTGAGGACAACCCGGGCTTCTTCCGCGTGAAGCTGTTCGCGGTGCCGCACTTCCAGGTGGAAGGCATGGACGTGAACCTGTCGCTGGTGAGCCAGATGCCGAAAGCGAAAGCGTAAGTTAAGGCAGGAAGCCAATGAAAACGGAACAACCGTTATGGGGCAGGGGCCAGATGGTCTCTCCCCAGCACTTCCAGCAACAGGCCGCGTATGCGGCCTGGTCTGCGGAATGCATCGCCCGGTTAGGTCTCTCCCATCCCTGGGGAGTGATTGATGCCACTTTCGAACCGGATGCACTGAAACTGGGCCGCCTGCAGGCTCGTCGTCTGCACATTCGTTTCCCTGACGGGACGCTTATCGACACTGATAATGCTGACGATCTTCCACCGGTTCTGGCGCTTGAGAGTGGATCACAGGATGCGGTGGTGGTGCTGGCCCTCCCGCTGCTGCGGGCGAATGGCGGCAACTGTCTTACACCCGATGCGGTGGCCGAACGCCCTGTTCGCTATCGCCAGCGCTGGCGGGATATCCGCAACGCTTATGGGGACGATACCCGCCAGATTGCGGTGATGAAACCTGAGTTGACGCTGCGGTTTGCCTGTCAGGACAACAGCGATTATCTGACCTGCCCGGTTGCCCGCCTGCAGCAGGATTCGCAGGGAGCATGGTTACTGGATGAGACGTTTCTTCCGCCACTGCTGGCTCTGCAGGGCAGTCGCTGGCTGATGACCCAGCTGGAACAGCTGATGAGCCAGCTTCGTGTACGCCTGAGTCGGCTGATGGCCATGCGCCGGGAAAGTAATGAGCGGATGGCCGATTTTGCCGTGGCGGATGTGTCCCTGTTCTGGCTGCTCAATGCCCTTAACAGCGCAGAACCCGTGCTCGGACAGTTTCAGCGCCACCCGCAAAGCCCGCCGGAGCGTCTATATCCGGAACTGGCACGCCTGGCGGGCAGTCTGCTGACTTTCTCGCTGGAGCATCAGGTGAGTGCGATCCCGGTCTGGCAGCACGAGCAACAGAATAACGTATTCCCGCCGCTGTTTGATTTACTGGGTGACCTGCTCGAAGCCAGCCTGCCGTCGCGGGTGGTAGCGATTGAGCTTGAGCATGATGCCCGGCTGCACTTCTGGCAGGCCCGTCTGCATGACCCACGTCTGCGTGAAGGGGCTGATTACTACCTCTCGGTGCGTTCAACGGTACCGGTGGCACAACTGCAGGAGCAGTTCCCGCGCCAGTGCAAGGTCGGCAGCCCCGATCATGTCAGAAGTATCGTCAATTCATCGCGGGTCGGCGTGCCTCTGACGCCGCTGCGCCATGTACCGGCAGCCATTCCGTTACGTCTGGAAAATCAGTATTTCAGTCTTGATGTCTCTCATCCTCAGGCCACTGAAATGCTTCAGGGTGGGACCTGCATGTTTTACGTTCCGGGCATGCTCGGCGAGCCTGAACTTGAACTCTTTGCGGTGTTGAGAACATGAGTGAGCGTAAACGCGGCACTGCCGCGGCCATTGATATTGATGCCCTGCTGCAGGACACCTGGCTGCAGGTGATCAGCCTGCGTCACGGTCCGACGTTTCAGGCGGGCGAAGGGCGCACGCTGTGGGAGCGCTGTATTGCTGATGTCGAACGTGTGCAGCGTGAGCTGAAAGCGAGCGAACTCGATGAAGCCAGCTGTCAGCATATTCTTACTGCACAGTGCGCCTTGCTCGATGAGGCGGTGAAAGGTCGTGGTGTGGAAGATGACGCCTGTGTGCAGTGGTATGACATTCCCCTGCAGGGGCACTTCCTCGGCACTATGGACGCCGGCGACACGCTGTGCGATCGGATGCGCGATGTGCTGCGTGAACCGGCGCCTGACCACGCTGTCGTGACCTGCTTCCAGCGGGTCATGATGCTGGGTTTTCTCGGCAGTTACCGCTCACTGAATGACCCGGAGCGCCAGAAACTTGTCAACGCACTCAGTGAATATGTCACGCCGTTCAGCTATCCACAGTCCCACCCCGTACAGAGGAACAACTGCGACAGCTGGCAGATCTTCCTGAAAACCAGCCGTGGCCTGCCGCGCAGCAGAGCCAGACAGAACAGCATCTGCAGCAGTTGATTGCTCGTTATGCCCTGATGAAACAAAAAACGGCGGAATAGCTACAAACGGTTCCCTCGTTTAAGAAGGCGAGGAAGTATCCGGGAAGATAAAAATGGCCGGTCAGCGCAGGGGGCGCAGATCCTGGTTTAACCGTGTGAAAATGAACAGAGGCAACAACGTGTCAGCCAGAGAACGTTTCTTTAAAAAAGTGCAACAGAGTAGCAAGAACATAACGTCAGGTAACACCTCAGTTGAGGCTGAAATCGTTGAATTCTGCGAGCGGTTAGAGGGGCTGGCGCAGCAAATCATTGAGTGGTTTGCGGGCACCAGCATTGAAGTCACGTTATCACGTCAGTATCTTCACGATCTGAGCACATTAGGTTATAGCCTGAGCAGCGGAATTTGCCGCTATGAGATAGCGACTATCCTTCTGCAGAATGGCGAGCGTAGTGTCAGTATCGTGCCAGAACAGCTCTTCCGTGCAGGAGAAACGGGTTGCGTAAGAATGCGTGTTGAAGCTCCGGGCTTTCGTGAGGTGTTTTATCTGAGTATGGCGCCGGAAGCAGGCTGGTTTATCCGGCGCGAGTTTCAGAGCATTAAAGAGCGTGCTCTTTTGACGGAAGAACGCTTTTTTGTTGCGGTCGATCGTCTGGCTTGAAGAGCGTATGTAAAGAGCAGGTTGCCTTGCTGGCCTATTCCAACAACTTCGCAAATTTCGCCAGCCACTGCGGATGCGCAGGCCAGGCCGGCGCGGTGACCAGGTTACCGTCAACGTGAGCCTGATCGATACCGATATCGGCGTACTCGCCGCCGCTGAGTCGTACTTCAGGCGCACAGGCCGGGTAGGCGCTACAGGTTCGTCCTTTTAAGACCCCGGCGGCGGCCAGCAACTGTGGGCCATGGCACACGGCCGCAATCGGTTTGTGCGCGGCATCAAATGCCTGCACCAGCTTCAATACGTCATCATTTAACCGCAGGTATTCAGGCGCTCTGCCGCCAGGGATCAGCAGGGCGTCATAGTCCTGCTCGTTAACGGCGGAAAAATCGGCATTGAGGATAAAACGGTGACCCGGTTTTTCGCTATAGGTCTGAGCACCGTCGAAATCATGGATAGCGGTCATGACATAGTCACCCTTCGCTTTATCCGGGCAGACGGCGTCAACCTGATGACTAATCATCTGTAAGGCCTGAAAAGGGACCATGGTTTCGTAATCTTCGGCGTAATCGCCCACCAGCATCAGGATCTTCTTGCTCATCATTTTCTCACTTTTATGGTTAACGACGTTTTAGATATAGCCTGGTGTAGCGCAAATGTCGGAAATAAAAAAGCCCGTCAGAGCACGGGCAAAATAAGCAAGTAATTTAGCAATTCGTTACCAACATAATGGAGGATAACGGCGCATATCTTACGCGCCTGTTGAGTTGGCCGATACCTGATAATTTCGGTAGGTGAAACAACGGATTAAACGTGCGTTACAGCGCGTCGAAAGTGGGGTAAATGCTGTTTTCAATATATTCCGCCACTAACCAGATCTCGCCGCTGAAGATAAACCAGAATCCGAAAATAATAAGCATTAAAATAATTATGGTGAGGATTATTTCTGTTCTTCCCATTGCAGACGATACCCACCCATAGTCTTTTTCATCAAGATGGGCATTGTAGCGGGGCTTTATCCAATACACCAGTTTCATGCCGCCAGGACTTTATTTCGGCCATCATTCTTGGCGCGATAAAGCGCGTCATCTACCCGTTTAAAGAGATCGTCGATACTCTCATCCTGGTTGTGCCGCGCCACGCCAATGCTGACCGTAAATCGCGGCAGGCCGGGGATCGAGATGCGGGCAACCGCTGCCCGGATCGTTTCGGCGATTTGCATTGCAGTATCGAGAGAGGTACGTGGCAGCAGAATGACAAACTCCTCGCCTCCCCAGCGGAACACGAAATCCTCTTTCCGGCTACAGGCCTCCAGGGTACGTGAAAGTGCGATGAGCACTTCATCCCCCTTCAGATGACCAAAAACGTCATTGATATTCTTAAAGTGATCGGTATCCACCAGCAGTAAACTGAATTGCTGCTGTAGAGGAAGGTGCGTAAGATTCATTTGCTCAGCGATAATATAGAACTGTCGCCGGTTGAGCAGGCCCGTCATGGCATCCTGTAACGCGGCATGTTCCAGCTCAAGCTCCAGCCTTTTTTGCTCGGTGATGTCATGGATAATGCACAACATCAGTTTATCCCCGTAGATCTCAATTGGTCCGGCATAGGTCTGAACATGGCGGGTTGAACCATCGGCAAGGCGGTGCACAAAGTTGAGTGGCTTATGCCCACCCGGCAGAGCGGCGATTTCGCTCATCACTGGGATCACATCGCGCCCCAGAGTGTTGATCTCCCAGGTATGCTTGCTGCACATCTCCTCGTGCGAGTAGCCATAAAAATTAAGCGCGGCGAGATTGGCATCAACAATTTGGCCGTCGCGAGCAGGGTCGATCAGTAACATCGGGGCGCTGTTTGTCAGAAAAAAGCGAGCATAGAATCCTTGCTTTTTTCGCTGGTAAGTAGCGGAGCGGCTCGCTTTAAGCCCGGTCGGTGCCGGATGTGAAATCCCTTCAAAAACGATAATGTCGCCGTACGGCGCATGTTGGGTCAGCGAAAGACGACAGCTCAACGCGGTTTCATGCCCGTCGCGCCAGACTGTCCAGATCTCGATAATCTCCTGGTCCGTTTTCAGCTCAGGGATATACATCGACAGCACGTCTTGCGCATTGGCTGAGAAAGCGCCTTTTCGCAGATCATCCAGCGTTTTATCCCCCATCACCTGAACCGCGGCCGTATTCGCAAAAATAATATGGCCAGAAACGGGGGAGATCAGCCACACGGGGGTTTTAATGACATTCAGCGCATCAAAATAATTTTGCGACATAAGGAATTCCTGTACATCGGCACAATATGCCTGACGATCACGACGGAATCGACTCGCGTGGACTCCTCTGAACCATACTCCAGTTAACCCTGTGTAGCATGATTTTTTTGTGAAACAAAAGCGGATTCCGAATGAATTTTACCAATTGGTATAATCTGTTTCTGTGAATTAATCTGCAGCAGTAGCCACGGGATCTGTTCGGCAGGCAAAGGTCTGGCGAACAGAAAACCCTGCAAATAATCACACCCGAGCTCTGTTAACACCGCTCGTTGCTCTTCTGTTTCGATCCCTTCGGCAACAACATACATCTCCATGGTCCGGGCAATATTAATAATGGTCTCCACCAGCTTGCGGCTTTTCTCATTTTCCAGCATTGACGTCACAAAGCTTTTGTCGATTTTGAGCTCTTTTGCCGGAAGCACGCTGAGCATAAGCAGATTAGAATAACCGGTGCCAAAATCATCAATAGAGACGGTGATCCCGGCCTGGTTGAATGCACTCAGTAATTCGATACTGCGGTCGAGATTTTTAAGGGCAGTGCTCTCCGTGACCTCAAGGATGAGCCGGGAAGGTGAAAGATTATATTTCTGCAACAGAGACGATATGGTCTGAAAGATATCCGGCTGTTCAAACTGAACAGGGGATAAGTTAAAAGACAACGTCCAGTGGGCAAAACCTTGTTCAGTCCAGAAATGCAGCTGACGGCATGCGGCCTCAATCGCCCAGTTACCCACGGGAATAATTAATCCCGTCTGTTCAAGCGAAGGTAAAAACAGATTCGGCAGTAGCACGCCTTGTTCGGGATGTCGCCAGCGAAGAAGCGCCTCAAAGCCGTGGATAGTTCTCTCTTCAGCGTGCCAGGTGGGTTGATACCACAGCTCAAACTGATCGCGCTCAAGCGCCTGCGTGAGTTCCTGCAAAAAACCGGGGTTAGCCGGGATCGCCGTCGACATCTCTGTCCGGTAGACCGCCCAGTCGTTTTGGCCTTGCTTTTTAACGTACTGCATTGCCGCATCTGCTTTTAGCTTTAACTCATGCAGCGTTTCGCCATCCTGCGGATAACGACTGACGCCTGCGCTGAGCGTTGTACTCAGCGTATGCCCGCATACGGAAAGCGGGCGGCGCACATCGTCGAGCAGCGTTGAGAGGAGGGACTGGAGTTTGTCGTCATCACATTCTGGAACCAGCAGAATAAAAGCATCGCCCCCCAATCTTGCCAGGGTCATCTCACGGGTAAGCCTCGCCGTGATGCGCTGCGCAATGGTGATTAACAACTCATCCCCGACGTTATGTCCCCAGGTGTCATTAACCTGTTTAAAGTGATCAACGTCGAGGAAGATCACGGCAAATTGTTTATTGCTAAGCAACGCGCTGCGCAGGCAATCCTGCATGCGTAGATCCATCTGGTGGCGATTAGCAAGGCCGGTAAGGGCATCAAACCGTGCCTGTAGTTCAAGCTGTCGATTGAGCGCCTGAAGGTTGTCCGTGAGCCGGTTGGTACGCCAGTGGGAATCAATGAGTGAGATAATCAACATCATGCCGAGCAGGCACAGCGTGGTGACCGACACCCCTATCGATAATCCCAGTTCGCTGATACCGCCGGGTAGGGTATGAGCCATATCACTGAACTGAGCGGCCCGCATGCCAGTGTAGTGCATGGCACAGATGGCAGCGCCCAGAACTAAAGCGGCGAGAATGCGATTGATAAAGATCCCTTTTCGCTGATGCCGCAGGTGAAAGGCCAACCAGAGCGCGGCACCGGAGGCCATTACGGCAATTAATATGGATAAACCGATGATGGGGTGATCCCAGATGATGGGGCTGTCCAGCATCAGTGCGGCCATACCGACATAGTGCATTGATACCACGCCTGCGCTCAGAATTAAGGTAGAGATAAGCAGTCTGATGGGCGAAAGGCGAGCGCCCGTCACGGCAATATTCATTGCCAGCATAGACGCCACCACCGCGACGCCCATTGAGGCGAGGGTTAACCAGAGGTTGTAGCTCATGATCATGGGCATTTTCATCGCTAACATACCAATGAAATGCATCGACCAGATCCCGACGCCCAGCGTAAGCCCTCCGGCAAAACGCCAGAACAGAGCGGCCTTCCCGCTGGAAAGCGGGATTTTCCCTGCATTCTCCAGGGCCACAAACGAGGCGATAAAGGCCACAAGATAAGAGATGGCTATTAACACTGGGTCCCACGATACATTGAGCATTATGCAATCCCACGCCAAAGGGGTTACTGATTTCGCCAACCGGGACAGATCTTTATCTGGCTGCGTGCAGGCGAGTTCAAACAATATTAGTTATAGGGTACGTAAAACGGCCCGCACTATTAAAACGCAAAACTGTATGCAATATAAAATATATTCTCAGTTCTAACTTGTTAAGCACAGCTAAACAAGGGCAGTTAATTGCAACAAATTCTCTAAAATAGGGTGGTGATTAACCCATTTAGCCGCAGGTGATGGTATCGCTTAAGTTCGTGTCAGACCAGTATCACAGTATCCATGGCACAATATTTCCCACAATACGCTTTTTTTATCTCACTTAAGTTAAATTGCAGGTTGCTAACTGCGAAACGACAAAGCACCGCTATTCGTGAGGACAAACGCCAGCATGGATGCTATAAACCTTAATGCCGACCAAAATATTAAGTTGTGGGAATAATCATGCTAAAAAATATTAGTGTCAGAACCTTCATTGTCTATTTCCTTTTGTCTCTTTTTTTGCTAAACGCAGCTGTCGTCTTTCTATTTACCGGCGCATCGTCACTCTTAATAACGCTCAATGTAATAAATGTGATTGCTCTTTTTTTACTCTGGATTTACATGACCCAATATCTTGTGACACCGATCAATACTGTGAAAAAAAGTATTGAAGAAGTCACGGCAGGGAATCTTGGCGTGACAATCCCCGAGTTTGGCAACAACTGCGCAGGGCGTTTAATTCCCGGGATTAACAGCCTTTCGGGCAATATTGCAACACTGGTCCGGGAAATCAGGGCGTCGTCACAAACCGCCATGACCTTATCGGATCAACTCTCCGCACGCAGCGCGCAGCTATCGGTGAAAACGGAGCAGCAATCGGCTTCGCTGGTGCAAACCGCAGCCAGCATGGAGCAGATGGCTGCGAGCACCAAAAACAATGCTGATAACACCCGACTCGCCAGTGAACAGGCCAATCAGGCAACGCTTCAGGCGCGTAAGGGGGGCGAGTTGATGGGGCAGGTTGCTCACAATATGCAATCGATCACCGAATGCGCACAGCAAATGACGGAAATCATCTCGATGATCGACGGCATTGCCTTCCAGACCAATATCCTTGCGCTTAACGCGGCCGTTGAGGCGGCAAGGGCGGGAGACCACGGAAAAGGCTTCTCTGTGGTCGCGGAGGAGGTGCGAAATCTGGCACACCGCAGCGCGGAAGCGGCGAAGAACATCAAAACGCTGATTGAAGTCACCAGCAATAACGTTACACAGGGCGTGACGGTAGTGTCAGAAGCGGAAAAAAACATGCATGAGATTGTGGCTGGCTCCGGCAATGTCAGCCGTCTGATGGATGAAATTTCCAGTTCCACATCCGAGCAGGAGAAGGGAATTTCACAGATTACGCTGGCATTATCAGAACTGGAAAGGGTTACACAAAGCAATGTGGCGATGGCGGAGGAACTTAACGGATCCTCTGACGTGCTGCGCAATCAGGTTATCGAACTGCAGTCACGGACACGCAATTTCCGGCTCGACGGGGGATACGCGGCTGATAGTTCGTTATCTACACCGGTTGTTCCGCTGGCGTTCCCGCAGCGACAAGGACATTCCGCCTGAAGGGACGCCGCCGTTATCCGTACAATTCCCGAGCGATTTCAGCGCCATGCGGAACATAGTGGTTGCGTAACCTCTGCCGAAAGCTAGACTGACAACGAAAAGCTAAAAGGTGGAGGCGTTGTGGAGAGCATAAAAGGGTCTGAACTGAACGTTCCTGACGCAGTGTTTGCGTGGGTGTTTGACGGTAAAGGCGGTGCCCGGCCGCTGGAAGACAACGACGTGATCGATCACGCGCATCCCTGCTGGTTACACCTGAACTATACCCATCCGGACAGCGCTGAATGGCTGGCATCCACCCCTTTACTGCCAAACAACGTGCGTGATGCGCTGGCAGGGGAAAGCCTGCGGCCACGCGTGAGCCGGATGGGGGACGGTACGTTGATCACGCTTCGCTGTATTAACGGCAGCACGGATGAACGTCCGGATCAGCTGGTGGCGATGCGCGTCTATATGGATGATGGGCTTATCGTTTCCACTCGCCAGCGTAAAGTACTGGCGCTGGATGACGTGGTAAACGATCTGAAAGAGGGCACCGGGCCGACCGACTGCGGAAGCTGGCTGGTGGATGTCTGCGATGCGCTTACCGATCACGCGAGCGAGTTTATCGAAGAGTTGCACGATAAAATTATCGATCTGGAAGATAACCTGCTCGATCAGCAGATACCGCCACGCGGTTTCCTGGCGTTACTGCGCAAGCAACTGATTGTGATGCGTCGCTACATGACGCCACAACGTGATGTATATGCCCGTCTGGCCAGCGAGCGTCTCAGCTGGATGAATGATGACCAGCGCCGTAGAATGCAGGACATTGCTGACAGGCTGGGGCGCGGGCTGGATGAAATTGATTCCTGTATTGCCAGAACCGCAGTAATGGCGGATGAGATAGCACAGGTGATGCAGGAGTCGCTGGCCAGAAGAACCTACACGATGTCGCTGATGGCAATGGTCTTTTTACCCAGTACCTTTCTGACCGGTCTGTTTGGCGTAAACCTGGGCGGCATTCCCGGCGGTGCTTATCGCTACGGCTTTACCGCGTTTTGCGTCATGTTAGCTGCTTTGATTGGCGGTGTTGCATGGTGGTTGCATCGTAGTAAATGGTTGTAAATTTACGCTTTTTCCATCTTTTACGCGGATCAAAACGCTCTTTTAATTGAGCAAAGTCAATAAACAGAAACCGTGTAAGGTGCATTATTACTCCCGCAGGTGAATGCAACGTCAAGCGATGGGCGTTGCGCTCCATATTGTCTTACTTCCTTTTTTGAATTACTGCATAGCACAATTGATTCGTACGACGCCGACTTTAATAGTCGGCTTTTTTTTGCCTCCCGTTTCTCAGGGTCTACCCTAAAAGGGTCAATCCAAAAAACTGGAGGGAAAGATGAACCATCTACTCGCGCTGCAACGACTGCATTCACGGCAGTCCGATCCGGTCCCGACCGACCCAACGCCCATGCCCGATCCCATTCCGCGTCCGCAGCCTATGCCCGACCCGCCGCCCGATGAAGAACCGATTAAATTGTCGCATCGAACCTTGAGATCTGCGAGGATACGCGCCATCTGACCGCAAAGATGACCACGAGAGACTATTGTGACCGCTTTTTCTACCCTGAATGTTCTGCCTGCCGCCCAACTCGATAACCTCAACGAGTTGGGATACCTCACGATGACGCCTGTTCAGGCGGCCGCATTACCCGCCATTCTTGAGGGGCGCGATGTTCGCGTACAGGCAAAAACCGGCAGTGGGAAAACGGCAGCGTTCGGTCTTGGACTGTTACAGCATATTGATGCCACTCTGTTCCAGACCCAGTCTCTGGTTCTGTGCCCGACCCGCGAACTGGCTGACCAGGTCGCGGGTGAGTTGCGTCGTCTGGCGCGCTTCCTGCCCAACACCAAGATCTTAACCCTCTGCGGCGGACAGCCGTTCGGGGCGCAGCGTGATTCGCTCCAGCATGCGCCTCATATTATTGTCGCGACACCTGGCCGTCTGCTGGATCATCTGCAAAAAGGCACCGTTTCACTGGATGCCCTGCAAACGCTGGTGATGGATGAAGCGGACCGTATGCTGGACATGGGCTTCAGCGACGCGATCGACGAAGTGATCCGCTTCGCGCCGGAAGATCGTCAGACATTGTTATTCTCTGCGACCTGGCCTGACGCTATCGCTGCGATCAGCGGTCGTGTACAAAAAAATCCGCTGACGATTGAAATCGACAGCGTGGATGCGCTGCCTGCCATCGAGCAGCAGTTCTTTGAAACCTCGCAGCAGGGCAAAATCCCGCTTCTGCAGAAATTGCTGAGCCAGCACCAGCCTGCCTCCTGCGTGGTGTTTTGTAATACCAAAAAAGATTGCCAGGCGGTGTGTGATGCCCTGAATGCCGCCGGGCAAAGCGCGCTGTCATTGCATGGCGATCTGGAACAGCGCGATCGTGACCAGACGCTGGTTCGCTTCGCGAACGGCAGCGCCCGTGTGCTGGTTGCAACCGATGTCGCCGCACGCGGGCTGGACATTAAATCGCTGGAGCTGGTTGTTAACTACGAACTGGCCTGGGATCCAGAAGTACACGTTCACCGCATTGGGCGCACCGCACGTGCCGGAAACAGCGGGCTGGCCATTAGCTTCTGCGCGCCGGAAGAGGCGCAGCGTGCCAATATCTTGTCTGAAATGCTGCAGATAAAGCTTAACTGGGTGAACACTCCGGGGAACGTTCGCGTTGTGCCACTCGAAGCCGAAATGGCGACGCTGTGCATTGATGGCGGTAAAAAAGCCAAGATGCGTCCAGGCGACGTATTAGGCGCGCTGACAGGGGACATGGGACTGGATGGCGCCGATATCGGCAAGATTACCGTTCATCCGGCACACGTATATGTGGCAATCCGCCAGGCGGTTGCGCATAAGGCATGGAAGCAGCTGCAAAACGGGAAAATTAAAGGCAAAACCTGCCGGGTCAGATTGCTGAAATAAGCGGCAGAAAAAACGCGTCTCAGACGGACTCTGAGACGCGACAGGATTATTTCACTTCAAGTACGTTCAGGCGCAGCTCGTCAAACTGATTATCATCCTCTTCCGGCTGCCAGCCCGCTGGCTGCATGGGGATCTCTTCCCGGTCAAACGCCAGATCGCCGCCATTCACCACCTCTGAATCATGGTTGATGCCTTTGAAGTCAAACAGCTCAACATCCGCAAGGTGAGAAGGCACCACGTTCTGCATTGCGCTGAACATGGTTTCGATGCGCCCTGGATAACGTTTATCCCAGTCACGCAGCATGTCACCAATGACCTGGCGCTGCAGGTTCGGCTGAGATCCACACAGGTTACATGGGATAATCGGGAAAGCTTTCGCCTGGGAGAAGCGTTCAATGTCCTTCTCGCGGCAATAGGCGAGAGGGCGGATGACAATGTGTTTGCCGTCATCGCTCATCAGCTTAGGCGGCATGCCTTTCATCTTCCCGCCGTAGAACATGTTCAGGAACAGCGTTTGCAGGATATCGTCGCGGTGATGACCCAGCGCAATTTTGGTGGCGCCCAGCTCCGTCGCGGTCCGGTACAGAATGCCACGACGCAGACGAGAGCAGAGAGAGCAGGTGGTTTTACCCTCCGGGATCTTCTCTTTTACGATACCGTAGGTATTTTCTTCGACGATTTTGTACTCAACACCCAGCTTATCGAGATATTCCGGCAGGATATGCTCAGGGAAACCCGGCTGTTTCTGGTCAAGGTTTACGGCCACCAGGGAGAATTTCACCGGCGCGCTCTGCTGAAGATTACGCAGGATCTCCAGCATGGTGTAGCTGTCTTTACCCCCTGACAGGCAAACCATGATGCGGTCGCCTTCTTCAATCATATTGAAGTCTGCAATGGCTTCGCCCACATTACGGCGCAGCCGCTTCTGCAGCTTGTTCAGGTTGTACTGTTCTTTCTTTGTATTTGATTGATTGTCTTGCATTTATTGCTACCTTCGGAGCCAGCAGGGGCAAAAGTTTTCAGCGTGCCGGCTAATCGTTAAGCATCAGCACCTGTTCGCCATTCATTTTCCACGCATTCTATGCCGCAACTGTCTGGCTATGAAAGATGGGTTAACGCCGGCAGTCAATGCCAGCGGGCAAAAGTATGTCGCGTATGGTACGGATTCCGGCGGCGAATACCAGCACGTTTTACAGCGATGAAGGATCTTGTGCCGGCTTGCGGTAAAACGTAATCGGCTTTCTGTTCGCCATCAGCGAGACGTGGTCGTTAAAACAGATAACATACGGTGGGTAAGGGCAGGCAAGCTCCGCTCAATAAAATGGCGGAGCCAGTAAAACGGAAGGACAGATCAGGTGGTTACTTTTCTACAATCTCTTTCACATCCGATTGATGGATCTGATGAATGCTGCCATCTGCATCTTTGTATGAAATTAAACCGGTGTCTTTATCTCGCTCTGGTTTTCCATGTGTGGTCATCATATGTCCATCTTTGGTCGATATAACATAATCACTTGAGCACCCTGTTATTGCTAACGCGACACCTAATGCCAAAAATGCAAAAATACCACCCTTCATATTAACCTCTAATTAACTTTATAGTTACAATCGTTTTAATACAGCATTATTTAACAACAGTGAATTGCAACGCTTCGTCAACGAAAGGGAATTTCCATTTTAAGCAAAAAAGAGCAATAAACGGCCACAGCGTACCCGTATATGTGGCGTTTAATCTTGTGCTTCTATTTGAAATCCGTTTTTTATAGATGTAATCCTTTATGACTATTTCACGTTGCTCTTCATTCGCATCAGTATTGATTTAACTTGTATCGCTGCTTATTATCTTGCGTTTTAGCGTATGGGAATGTGAAGCTCGCATGCGACTTTACTGACGTGCTGGCAGCTAGGATTAGACAATCACTGGCGAACGATTCCCTTAAGATGATATCCCACTGGAAGGGTTGAAAGTGTTTAATTTAAGTACTTTTGGTTTTATGATTTTATTGTGCTCAGGGTGTAGTTCTGATGTGGTTATCACTCCTCCGGAAAAACCGGTTTATAAGCCAATGCCTGATATAACGCAATCTGTAACACCGTCTCAGCAACGGGCGATCATGGCTGGTGAACGTCCCGACTGGACAGACAGAGCACCGGTCACCACGACCAGGCGTTATTGATTTCTGCTTATCATCTTCAGGCTGCATAGCGCAGCGATTTCATAAGTAGTAGATAACAACCCAGGACCTCACGATGGGGTCCTGCATGCTGATACGTAGTTTTAGCGTGACCTGCACGAATAGCCACTTAAACTGCACTGTGTTGAGAGTCTATTCATCTTCAGGCTATTAAGCTGTTTTCCCCGTACAAAGCAGGAGGGAAACGGTGATGGCTGTTTTAAAAGTATGTCTTTTAGTTGGGTGCTTCCTGGCGGGTTGTGTCTTATATCTTCATCTTTTTACATCAATGAAGGAAGCATGCATAAAAGATACGGCAGGAGAAGTGTTTCACGTGCGTCAGGTTGAAAATGCTACTGATTGTCAGTCTTTTAACTGGAGCACGTATATACAGTGTGGCTACTTTTAGTCGTAACTATAACAAATGTTCAACATGCACAAAGCGAAAACTTATATGCGTTGAAAGAAACTGCAATCAGTAAATATTAAGATTTATCTGCTTCTGTTTTATTCATTTCTTTGTGGGTTGGGATATGTTAACGGATGGTTGGATAACAGGGTGGAATAAAGTTAAAAATAAAATAAACATAATGAACGGAACAGGGCAAAAAAATATTTTTCGCGAGTGGTTAGATATTCGTTGAAGTAACACAACATACCCTTAATACCGTTGTGCAGTGGTTCCTTTAAAACTGTACGTTATGCTCAACGGCTCTCATTATTAAGGCTCCCGTATGCAAACTGACAAAGACCTTTCCACCTGGCTCACGTTTCGCCGTCTTTGGCCTATAATATCGCCTTTTAAGTAAGGGCTATTGGTTGCGGCATTAGCATTAATGATAAATGCCGCCTGCGATCCTTTTATGCTGTCTTTGCTAAAGCCGTTAATGGATGATGGCGTGGGCAAAATGGACCGCTCTGTCATGTTATGGATGCCGGTTGTGGTTATCGGATTGATGACGCTACGCGGTATTACCAGCTTCATCTCCAGCTATTGCGTTTCCTGGGTCTCGGGCAAAGTGGTGATGGATGTGCGCCGGAAATTGTTCCGCCATTTGATGGGCATGCCTGTGTCGTTTTTTGACAAACAGTCAACCGGGACGTTGCTGTCGCGTATTACCTATGATTCCGAACAAGTCGCATCTTCGTCATCAGGTACGCTGATAACGGTCATCCGTGAGGGCGCGTCAATTATCGGCTTGTTCGCCATGATGTTCTACTATAGCTGGCAGCTCTCAATCATCCTGATTGTACTGGCACCTGTTATATCCGTGACTATTCGTATGGTGTCCAAACGCTTTCGCACTATCAGTAAAAGCATGCAGAATACGATGGGGCAGGTCACGGCGAGTGCTGAGCAGATGCTTAAAGGCCATAAAGAAGTATTGATTTTCGGCGGTCAGGACGTTGAAACAAAACGCTTTGATAAGGTCAGCAATAAGATGCGTTTGCAGGGAATGAAAATGATGTCCGCATCGTCAATCTCCGATCCTGTTATTCAGCTTATTGCTTCCCTGGCACTTGCGTTTGTTCTTTATGCTGCCAGCTTCCCGAGTGTTATGGCGACCCTGACGGCGGGAACGATTAGCGTCGTTTTCACATCGATGATTGCATTGATGCGGCCTCTTAAATCCCTGACCAATGTGAACGCACAGTTCCAGCGCGGGATGGCCGCTTGCCAGACGCTGTTCACTATTCTTGATTCCGAACAGGAAAAAGATGAAGGTAAGCGTGTACTTGAACGCGCAAAAGCGGACGTGGCGTTTCGCAATGTGACGTTTACCTATCCGGGACGTGAGGCCCCAGCGCTACGCAATATCAGCCTGAACATACCTGCCGGTAAGACCGTTGCCCTTGTCGGACGTTCCGGCTCGGGTAAATCAACCATCGCCAGCCTGATGACGCGATTTTATGATATTGATGAAGGTGAAATTCTGCTGGACGGCCACGACCTGCGAGAATATACCCTTCAGTCGCTTCGTAACCAGGTGGCGCTGGTTTCGCAAAATGTCCACCTGTTCAACGACACGGTTGCCAACAACATCGCCTACGGTCGTAAGGAGCAGTACACCCGTGACCAGATCGAGAATGCCGCGCGTATGGCAAATGCGATGGACTTTATCAACAAGATGGATAACGGTCTTGATACCATCATCGGTGAAAACGGGGTACTGCTTTCTGGTGGGCAACGGCAACGTATCGCTATTGCACGCGCACTGTTGCGGGACAGTCCAATACTCATCCTTGATGAAGCAACGTCAGCCCTGGATACGGAATCGGAACGCGCTATACAGTCTGCACTCGAGGAACTGCAAAAGAACCGTACGTCACTGGTGATTGCGCATCGTCTGTCGACTGTCGAAAAAGCTGACGAAATCATTGTTGTTGAAGATGGCGTTATCGTTGAACGCGGAAGCCATGCGGAATTGGTGACTCACAATGGGGTGTACGCACAGCTTCACAAAATGCAATTCGGTGCGTCAAACAGTTAAGTCACATTCACGCTTTTACCCCGCTTGCAAAAGCGGGGTATCCCGTAATGTCACCCAAACCTGATTCATGCGCAAGATACCGTATAATGCCTTCTCTGAATACGCTTACATATCCTGTGATTGGACCTAACACATTGAATAAATTTTGTTTTTTTCTGCTGCTCTGTACTGCTATCGGCAGTCTCTTTTCCGCCTGGCCCGTAGCCATATGGTTCCTGCTCATTAACGTCCTGACTATGGTTATTTACGGCGCCGATAAAATGGCAGCACGGAAAGGAATGCGCAGAATACCTGAAGTAACCTTACTGGTCTTCGGCGTTGTGGGCGGGTGGCCCGGCGCCATTATGGGTCAACAGATCTTTCGCCATAAAACGCAAAAGCAGCCGTTCAAAACCTGGTTTTTGATGTCTGTGGTCGTGAGCATCTTGGCCACGTTGGCGCTGTATCATTTTGGTTTTGTTGTTCGCTATTGAGCATCATTACTGCCAATAGTAGTAGGCCAAATCCTGGTGGGTTGCTGTTTTTTGTCCGTTCTGAATAATACGTGCAACAACACGGACGACAGCATCTCATGAAAATAAAATGTATTATGCTGGCAGCGCTGATGTTTTATTCAGCGCCTGGCTGGTCGACGTTTCAGGAGCGGGAATATAATACCTGGTATATAAAAAATGCCGTTCTTTATGACATGACGCAGACGTCGGAAGGTTTTCCGGTAATGGTCAGCGTATCTCAGCCCGGGAAAAAATCCGCTAATCTGGTGGTTTCATACATCACCGAAGGTCAATGCGGAAAAAATACGCTGCCGCTTAATGTGAATGGTAAAGTGCTGCCCGCCAGATATTACTGTGTTCAGGTTGGGTCGAACAGAATTGAACATTTTTCAGTGGTCGATGCAACCAGCGTCAATGCCCTGGTGACGCATCTGAATTCAGATTTCACCCTTCTCCTGCAAAACGATATCAAGATTTGGGCCGCAAATATCAAATCGCCGAAATACGGTCTGACACCGCGTTTTTAAAATCCTGCTACGCTTGTTTGTGGTATCAGGAGCATGAACATGAAGAACAAAGATGAACAAACCGGGTTAGTTGGGCTGGCGATTGGTGCTGCCGTTATCGGGCTTGTTTCGGCACAGAAACCGATCGATCGTAACAGCATTGTTGATGAACTGCTAAGACTCGGCAGGCAAAAGGGTGACGGCGTGGAGGATGAGGTGTTCGTCAAGGCCGCTGAGCTGGTAAGAAAAGGGGTGTAAACGATGGCAGAAATCCGTCATGCCCGATGCCATTGTGGTGCAGTGGCATTCACCGTTGCGTTAACCGATGGGTTAAATACCGCCCGTCGCTGTAGCTGTTCTTTTTGTCGGATGAGAGGGGCGGTTGTGGTCTCTGCACCGTTAACCGGTATAACCGTCACCAAAGGCGAGGATAAACTTACGGAGTACCGCTTTAACACCGGTACAGCCCGGCATTTCTTCTGCTCGGTCTGCGGGATTTATACCTTCCATCAGCGGCGTTCTAATCCCAATGAATACGGTGTAAATGTCGCCTGTTTTGAAAACGTCTCTCCGTTCGATTTCCCGGAAGTGACGGTGATGGATGGGGTTAACCATCCTGCGGATGGCGAAAGTGGAGTCTTTGGCTATCTCTCTTTTCGCAAACGCGCGCCAACGCAAGCGTCCTAGCCGCCTGGCCACATTGTGCTAACGCTGGCTATAGTGGGAAGTGGGTATCTTAAAGAGGAGACATTATGCTTAGTGTTGAAAAAGACGACCCACGTGAGGCGCCTGAATCAGGGGATAAAAAGCCTCAGCCCGTGAAAAAATAGCATTCACGAAGGGTATCACGGCCACCGGCACTGCTGGTGGCTTTTTGTTTTCAAAGGCTCACTGTTAATGCCTGTCGAGATGATTTAAGAGCGTGCCGAGGTGCCCAACAATATCGCGGAAATCGAAAATTAACGCCATCCACAAACACGCTAAAAGAGCCAGTAGGGCAAGGGATACACGACCAAACAACACAGTTATCCTTAATGATGAGGGGGATATCTGCGCAGTCTAACCCGCAGTCTTTCAACTTATCCTCAACAATCTCGCGATAGCGTGCTGTTGTGCGACTAACCTCAAAAAAAGTGAGCCCGCATGATGCTGCGGGCTCTGATCATCAGAACTGGTAAACCAGGCCTAATGCAACGACATCATCGGTACCGATACCGTTGTTTTTGTAGAAGCTGTCATCTTCATCCAGCAGGTTGATTTTATAATCCACATAGGTGGACATGTTTTTGTTGAAGTAATAGGTTGCGCCTACGTCGGCATATTTAACCAGGTCCTGATCGCCCTGACCGTTGCCCAGGTCTTTACCTTTCGACTGCAGGTAGGAAATTGCCGGACGCAGACCAAAATCGAACTGGTATTGTGCGGTAACTTCGACGTTCTGGGTTTTATTCGCCACGGCGCTTTCATTGTCGCCGTAAGGGGTCATATTGCGGGTTTCAGAATACATGGCCGCCAGATAGATATTGTTGGCGTCATATTTCAGACCCGCGGTCCAGGCATCCGCTTTATCCCCGCCCGCGGTGGTATTTCTCACCTGATCGTTGGTACGGTCGGAAGAGGTATAGGCCGCCCCCGCTGAAATTCCCATACCGAAATCATAGGTGGTAGAAATACCGAAGCCGTCACCGTTCTCATGACGCGTGTCGCGACCATTATTGGTCCCTTCCTGGTTATTGCTGGCATCTTCGTTATTACCCTGATACTGCAGAGCAAAGTTCAGACCCGGCACCAGGCCATAGAAATCGGTGTTGCGGTAGGTTGCTACGCCATTGGCACGACCGGTCATAAAGTTATCGGCATAGGTGTAAGAGTCGCCGCCGAACTCTGGCAGCATATCGGTCCAGCCTTCCACGTCGTACAGAACGCCATAGTTACGGCCGTAGTCAAAGGAACCGTAGTCACCCACTTTCACACCGGCGAAGGCCAGACGTGTCCAGGACTGGTTGTCAGACCCTTCGGTGTTATTTGCCTGAATGTTGTATTCCCACTGTGCGTAGCCGGTCATCATGTCGTTGATCTGGGTTTCGCCCTTGAAACCCAAACGCATATAGGTCTGATCGCCGTCTTTAGACGTGTCATCAGAGAAGTAGTGCAAACCATCTACTTTTCCGTACAGATCTAATTTATTGCCATCCTTATTATAAATCTCTGCTGCATGCGCAGCGCCAGCCATTAACAGAGCCGGAATCATCAGGGCCAGTACTTTTCTTTGCATTATGGTATTCCTTTGCGGTTGTTTTTATTTAATTACCTGTTGAACTTTCCTTTGCGGAGAGTTGTCACATGCTAAATCACTCCGCTGAAAGAGTAATAAATTATAATTGTTACGAAGTGAGTAAAATCTAAAGGGAATTCTTCTGCGGTAATGTTAATTTGTTTGATGAATGTTTTAGTGAAAAACATAATAAATTAAAATTATTAATCATGCAGTAAATCAGGTAATGTCTGCCCCGTTATATGCCTTTAAGATTATTATCCATAATTCCCATGAATATCATTTATTCATTTAACGTGATGCTCAGGGATTATTTGGTCTGGCCCGGTGTGAATACACCGGGCTTTTTTTATGGCATAAAAATGCCCGGACAAGCCGGGCATGGGGATTATTCGCTGGTGGATTTTTCCGCTTTCCCGGCCATTTGCGCCAGGAAGTCGTACCGTTTTTGCAGATCGGCGGCGGCATCTTTCCACAACTGCTCAGCCACTTCTGGCTGTTGCGCATTGAGGCGACGGAAGCGTTGCTCCTGCAGCAGTGTCTCAGCCAGGGCATCTGACGGAGGGCGTGAATCGAGCGCCAGCGGCAGCTTGCCTTCCTCTGCCCGGCGAGGATCAAAGCGGTACAGCGGCCAGAAGCCCGTGGCGGTCAACTGACGCATCTGGTCGTGGCTGAGCGCCAGATCGTAACCATGCTCTTCGCAAGGGCTGTAGGCGATGATAAGCGATGGGCCCGGATACGCTTCCGCCTCCTGAATCGCTTTCACCGTCTGGTTAAGCTGCGCGCCGAGTGAGATTTGCGCAACGTACACGTGGCCATACATCATCATGCTGACGCCGAGATCTTTACGCGCCTTGCGTTTCCCGTGTTCGCCAAATTTTGTTACCGCTCCTAACGGCGTGGCTTTTGATGCTTGTCCGCCGGTATTGGAATAACACTGGGTATCCAGCACCAGGATGTTCACGTTCTCGGTCAGGCTCAACACATGATCCAGCCCGCCAAAGCCAATGTCATACGCCCAGCCATCGCCGCCAATCAGCCAGATCGATTTTTCAACCAGGGCGTCAGCGTCGGTCACCAGTTGTTCTGCGCCGTCAACGCCCTGAAGGGCATTACGAAGCGCCGTAACCTGTTCGCGACGAACCTCAGGGGTGGCTTCAGCGTGCAGCGCAGCGTGCAGGTCGGCAGGGATGTTATCGGCAAACTGATCCAGCAGGCGCATCACGCGTGCGCGGTGCTGATCCACCGTTAAGCGGAAGCCAAGACCAAATTCGGCGTTATCCTCAAACAGCGAATTCGCCCATGCCGGGCCGCGACCGTTGGCGTCGGTGGTGTATGGGGTGGACGGCAGGTTACCGCCATAAATAGACGAACAGCCGGTCGCGTTGGCGATCAGCATCCGGTCACCGTACAGCTGCGTCAGCAGTTTGATGTACGGTGTTTCCCCGCAGCCGGAGCAGGCGCCAGAGTATTCGAACAGCGGCGTGATCAGCTGTGAGGTACGGATATCAATACGTTCCAGCTTGCTCCGATCGATTTCCGGCAGGTTCAGGAAGAAGTCATAATTCACTTTCTCTTCTTCCACGTGTTCCAGCCGCGACATCATATTGATGGCTTTGATATCCGGGTTCTGTCGGTCTTTGGCCGGGCAGACCTCAACGCAGAGGTTACAGCCGGTGCAATCTTCTGGTGCAACCTGCAGAACGTATTTCTGTCCGCGCATATCCCGGGATTTTACATCCAGCGAATGCAGGCTGGATGGGGCCGATTCCATCGCGTCCGGAGAAACGACTTTGGCCCGGATGGCAGAGTGCGGGCACGCTGCCACACAGTGATTGCACTGGGTACACAGCTCTTCCTTCCAGATTGGGATCTCTTCGGCGATGTTGCGTTTTTCCCAGCGGGTGGTGCCCATCGGCCAGGTGCCATCCGGCGGCAGGGCGGAGACGGGAAGGGCATCGCCCAGCCCCGCCAGCATGGCCGCCGTTACGGTTTTAACAAAATCTGGAGCCGCATCAGAAACCACCGGAGGACGGTTCGGGCTACTGGCATTCACCGGCTGGAGCGGTACTTCAGACAGCGACTCGCGCGCCAGCGCCAGTGCCTGCCAGTTGCGTTCAACCAATTCCTGGCCTTTACTGCTGTAACTTTTGGCGATCGCGCCCTGCAGTTCCATTAAGGCGCTGTCGCCCGGCAGAATGTTTGTCAGGTGGAAGAACGCCATCTGCATGACGGTGTTGATGCGCGCGGCAAGACCACATTCGCGGGCAATCTTCGCCGCGTTAATGACAAAAAGCCGCGCTTTTTTCTGATTAAGCACCGCCTGCACTTCCTGCGGCAGGCGCGCCCAGACTTCATCCGCACTGTACGGTGTGTTGAGCAGGAAAATACCGCCAGGTTTGAGACGTTCGGCCATCTGGTATTTATCGATAAACTGCAGCTGGTGACAGCCGACAAAATCAGCCTGCGAAATGAGATACGCCGAGCGGATAGGGTGTTCGCTGACGCGCAGATGGGACACGGTCAGCCCGCCGGCTTTCTTGGAGTCATAGACGAAATAACCCTGTGCATACCACGGTGTGGAATTACCGATGATCTTGATGTTATTCTTGGTTGCCGAAACGCTGCCGTCGCTGCCCAGACCGTAGAACAACGCCTCAAGTTTCGCGCCGGAGGGCAGGGTGTTTTCCGGCAAGGCCAGTGAGAGATGAGTGACATCGTCATAAATACCGACCGTAAAGCGAGGCTTCGGCTTCGTTTCATTCAGCTCATTAAACACCGCCAGCACGCAATCCGGACCGAACTCTTTGGATGACAAACCATAACGTCCGCCAATGACACGCGGCAGCGTTTCGCGCTCGCCGTTACTGAAGGCTTCCGCCAGTGCGGTCATGACGTCCAGATACAGCGGTTCTGCGTGTGCGCCAGGCTCTTTGGTACGATCGAGCACGGCCACGCTTCGTGCGCTCTCCGGCAGCGCAGAGAGCAGATGTTTCGCTGAGAACGGGCGGAAGAGGCGAACTTTCAACACCCCAACTTTCTCGCCGCGCGTCAGCAGTTCATCCACGACTTCTTCACAGGTGCCAATGGCTGAACCCATCAGCACAATCACGCGTTCCGCCTGTGGATGGCCATAATATTCAAACGGTTTATATTCCCGTCCGGTGGCGGCAGCGAAATCGTTCATCGCCTGTTCCACATGGTTGTACACCGCGTTGTACCACGGGTTCGTCGCCTCGCGGGACTGGAAGTAAGTATCCGGGTTGGCCGATGTCCCGCGGATCACCGGATGTTCCGGGTTGAGTGCGCGGGCGCGATGGGCATCAATGTCCGCCTGCGGCAGAAGCGAGAGAAGGGTGTCGTCTGCCAGCGGCACGATTTTGTTGATTTCGTGGGAGGTGCGGAAACCATCAAAGAAGTGAATAAACGGCACGCGGCTTTTCAGCGTCGCGATATGGGAAATTAACGCGAAATCCTGGGCCTCCTGGACGCTGCTGGCGCACAGCATCGCGCAGCCGGTCTGACGCACGGCCATCACGTCGGAGTGATCGCCAAAAATGGAGAGCGCGTGGGTAGCAACGGTTCGTGCCGCGACGTGCAGGACAAACGGGGTAAGTTGACCGGCCAGTTTGTACAGCGTCGGGATCATCAGCAGCAATCCCTGCGAGGAGGTGAACGATGTGGAGAGCGCCCCCGTCTGTAGCGCACCATGCACCGCGGCAATCGCACCCGCTTCGGACTGCATTTCGACGACTCTCGGGACATCGCCCCAGACATTTTTTAACCCGTTTCCTGCCCAGGCATCTGCCTGTTCGGCCATTGTAGAACTTGGCGTAATCGGGTAGATGGCGATAACTTCGCTGGTGCGAAACGCGACTGACGCGACTGCACCATTACCGTCAATAGTTTGCATAGGACGACACCCTTATATTGCGCAAAAAAAGAGGGGTCCGTAAACCTGGTCAGACCCTGAATATTATTCCCTTATTTTAGCAAAGGCCGGATTTTGCGATTTTCGCATTTGTGTCCTCGGTATTCTCACCATCAATGAGTAGATCAAACTTTAGGTGAAAAAATTGCGAGAAATTGTTTCAGCAGCGCATAAATACGCACTTCCGCTCTCGACGGCACGGGATGTGATGCCTATTATGCATAGGTTTCGCATTATTCATGGGGGAGAGAGAGCATGCGTTCAGCGTTTTGGGTAGGGTGTGCCGCGTTATTGCTGTCGGCCTGTAGTAACGAACCTGTTCAGCAGGCCACGGCGGCACACGTGACACCGGGAATGAAAGCCGCGATGTCCAGTTCTGGACAAGCCAACTGCGCGATGATTGGTGGCTCACTGTCGGTTGCCCGCCAGCTCGATGGCTCTGCGATCGGGATGTGCGCCTTGCCAAACGGCAAACGCTGTAGTGAACAGTCGCTTGCCGTTGGATCCTGCGGTAGCTACTGATTATTCAGCGCGTTTAAACATCAGCGTTTTGTCGGCTGTCGCCAGCGTTAACTGGTCTTCAGTCAGGTCGACCTGCGCTCCTTTGCGCAGCATGTCGCCGATGGCCTGATCCAGCTCGTTCAATTGTGGTTCGGTACAGAGTTTGCGCGTCATCGCCAGCCCTTTAACCTTAAGTTCCCCTTCGGACAATTTTCCCTGTCCGTTGAAGCGGTTACACATCACGCCGGAAATGCTGATGTTATTAACCAGGCTGATATCGGGCAACGCGCTAAAACTGATCTCAGGTTGCGTTGTCGTGGCCTTCACGGCTTTCCCGTCCACATTTTCCAGCACAAAGCGGTGGTTCTTAAGCTGCTCCGGCTGAACAGACGCTTTACCCGGATTAACGCAGCCGGAGAGGACAAGACTGATAACACTTAACGCAATGAGTTTTTTCATTTTTCTTCTCGAACTATAAATACTGTGAATCATTTACCAGTGTAACGATACGCTGGCGTGCGTTAATGGGGTTTATCTGAAAGTGCGGGAAGAAGACCGGGCAACGCAGCGGTTGCCCGGGACAAGATCAGTGAGATTTAAACCCGGCGGCCGTCATCAGCATGCGGAAGAACATACTGACAGCCGCCAGCGCCAGTACGCTGCTGCCCCAGATAATGGCCAGCCACAGCAATCGTTTCCAGACAGGCTGTTGCATCAGTGATAACCCTCCCCATGCTGTACTTTTCCGCGAAATACGTAGTAACTCCAGAAGGTGTAGACCAGAATCACGGGAATGATCAACAACGCACCTACCAGCATAAAGCCCTGACTTTGTGTCGGCGCGGCCGCCTGCCACAGGGTGATCGACGGTGGAATAATATGCGGCCAGATGCTGATCCCAAGCCCGCTAAAGCCGAGAAAAATAAGCCCCAGCGTCAGGATAAATGGCCGGTTATGGCTTTGCCGATTATTCAGGCAGCGCCACAGATACAGGCTCAGCAGGACGACCAGAGCCGGAACCGGCAACAGGTAAAACAAATTAGGTAGCGTAAACCAGCGCGCGGCGATGGCCGGGTGCGCCAGCGGGGTCCAGAGACTGATCGCCGCGATAACGGCCAGCAGCACAATTAAGAGCGTTTTAGAAACTTCGCGCATCCGCTGTTGCAGGGCATTTTCACTTTTCATCACCAGCCAGGTGGCGCCCAGCAGCGCATAGGCCACCACCAGACCCGCGCCACAGAACAGGTTAAACGCGGTAAACCAGTCAAAGGGACCGCCGGTATAGGCACGCCCGGTGACGGCAAACCCGTTTATGACGGCACCCACCGTCACGCCCTGGGTAAACGTCGCCAGAAGTGAACCGCCAATAAAGGCTTTATCCCAGAACGGACGGTGCGCTGGCGTTGCTTTAAAACGAAACTCAAACGCCACGCCACGAAAAATAAGACCGATCAGCATTAATGTCAGCGGAATGGTGAGGGCATCGATAATCACCGCGTAGGCCAGCGGAAAGGCACCGAAGAGGGCAGCGCCACCCAGCACCAGCCAGGTTTCATTCCCGTCCCAGACCGGGGCGACGCTGTTGACCATCACATCGCGATCGTCCGGGTTTTGCGTCATCGGGAACAGAATGCCGATCCCCAGATCAAAACCGTCCATCACGATATACATTAGCGTCGCGAAGACGATGATGACAAACCAGATAATGGAAAGATCGATACCCATTATGGCTGCTCCTTATTGCCAGTGGTAACTGCGGAAAGCGGGCGTGCCGGACGTCCATCGGCCTCGGTGGCGAACGATTCGTGAGGCTGAGGTCCTTTTTTAATCAGGCGCACCATATAGCTGTAACCGACGCCGAAGACCGAGGTGTAAACGACGAAGAAAGCCAGCAAACTGACGCTCATATGCAGATCGCCATGGGCGGATACCGCATCCCGGGTACGTTGAAGCCCATAGACGACCCACGGCTGGCGTCCTACTTCGGTGGTCACCCATCCGGCCAGTATGGCGATCAACCCTGAAGGCCCCATCAGCAAAGCAAACCACAGGAAGGGGCGCGAGGTGTAAACGCGCTTTTTATAACGCAACCAGAGCGCCACCACGCCGAGCAGCAGCATCAGCATGCCTAAGCCCGCCATAATGCGGAACGACCAGAAGACAATGGTGGAATTTGGACGATCTTCCTTCGGGAACTCCTTGAGCGCCGGAACCTGTTTATCCAGACTGTGCGTCAGGATAAGGCTGCCAAGAGCGGGGATCTCCAGGCCAAAACGGGTGCGCTCCAGTTCCATATCTGGCCAGCCAAACAGCAGTAGCGGGGTAGGTTCCCCCGGTGGGTTTTCCCAGTGCCCCTCAATGGCGGCGATTTTGGCAGGCTGATGCTTTAAGGTGTTCAGCCCGTGCATATCACCGACCATTGCCTGGATGGGGGCCACAATCAGGGTCATCCACAGCGCCATAGAAAACATAGCGCGGATGGCAGGCGTATTGTTTCCGCGCAGCAGATGCCATGCCGCCGATGCGCCAACAAACAGGGCGCTACTGAGGAAGGCGGCTATCGACATATGCAGCAGACGATAAGGGAAGGAGGGGTTAAAGACCACGGCAAACCAGTCTACCGGAACGACCTGCCCGTTGACGATCTCATAGCCCTGTGGGGTCTGCATCCAGCTGTTGGAGGAGAGGATCCAGAAGGTGGAGATAATTGTCCCCAGCGCTACCATACAGGTGGCGAAAAAGTGCAGCCCAGGTCCGACTTTATTCCAGCCGAACAGCATCACGCCGAGGAATCCGGCCTCAAGGAAAAAGGCGGTTAGCACTTCATAGGTCAGAAGTGGGCCGGTAATGCTGCCCGCAAACTGCGAAAATCCACTCCAGTTAGTGCCAAACTGATACGCCATCACCAGCCCGGAGACCACGCCCATGCCAAAGTTAACGGCAAAAATCCTGGACCAGAAGTGGTACAGCGAGCGCCAGATCGGATTTTTTGTTTTCAGCCACAGCCCTTCAAGCACAGCAAGATAGCTTGCCAGGCCGATAGTGATTGCCGGGAAAATAATGTGGAAGGATACGGTAAAGGCAAACTGTATCCGTGCAAGGTGAAAAGCATCTAAACCAAACATGCACAGCCTCAATGTCAAACGGTGTGCTGTTATGGTACAGAGGCGCAGATCAGACTATCAGACGCAGAAACGCGAAATTTAACCATAACAGTTGGCAAAAAGCTCCCGATTTTGCCATCTGATATACTTACTTATAGGGCATAAAAATATTTTTTTAATGAATTTTATGCATTAAACCGCTTGCTTTGTCGTCGGCACCGTGCGTTAATGGTCTTCTGGTTTTGAGTCCAAATAAATATCTGACGTAGTTTTATAAAGCAGTTCTCATCACGTTGTGCCTCTCCGCAGCCTCTCTTGGGTCTTTATCTACATTCCGATTAGTTTTGTTTCAAACCATTATCGCCTGATCGGCTCATGAGTAATTTACGTTTTTACGTTTACAGGAGAATCCTATGACTTCTTATATCCATTTTCGCTGCCCATGCTGTCATGGCTCGCAGTACCGTACTTCAGCCTTTGATGTGTCTGAGAAAAATCCCTTCGGCGCAAAATGCATCTTTTGCAAATCGCCAATGATTACACTCGACCATCTGGCCGCGGCGCGTCTCGCACACAATCATGTGACCGAGTACCGTAAGTAATTCATTTCTTAAACCATAACAGTTAGCAAAATCTTCTCTTTTTCTCCTGCTGATATACACTGTCGGCATTAAGGAGAATCTGATGAAAAAATACCAGCGTCTGGCGCAACAAATTATCTCGCAGATTGAGCTTGGCGTATGGTTGCCGGGCGATAAGCTGCCTTCTCTGCGAGAGCAGGTGGCGAGCAGCGGCATGAGTTTTATGACCGTGGGCCACGCGTATCAGATGCTGGAAAGTCAGGGGCGCATTGTCGCCAGACCGCAGTCGGGCTATTACGTTGCCTCGCGCCCGACCGCACAACAGCCAGCGCCACCTGCACAGGTCATGCGCGACGAAGCGGTGGACATCAACACTTATATCTTCGACGTTCTGCAGGCCAGCCGCGACCCGTCGGTTGTTCCTTTCGCTTCCGCTTTTCCCGACCCGCGTCTTTTCCCGCTTCAGCAACTCAACCGCTCGCTGGCGAACGTCAGCAAAACCGCGACGGCGATGAGCGTGATTGAAAACCTGCCGCCGGGTAATGTCGATTTGCGCCACGCCATTGCCCGCCGCTATGCACAGCAGGGGATGAATATCTCACCGGAGGAGATCGTGATCACCGCAGGCGCGCTCGAAGCGCTGAACTTGAGTCTCCAGGCGGTGACCGAGCCGGGGGACTGGGTGATTGTTGAAAACCCCTGTTTCTACGGCGCGCTGCAGGCGCTGGAACGCCTGAAGTTGAAGGCCCTGTCGATTGCGACGGACGTGCGCGAGGGGATCGATCTCAATGCGCTTGAACAGGCGCTGAATGACTACCCGGTCAAGGCCTGCTGGATAATGACCAACAGTCAAAATCCGCTTGGCTTTACGCTCAGCCCGGAGAAAAAAGCGCAGCTTGTGGCGCTGCTGACGAGGCACAACGTCACGCTGATTGAAGATGATGTCTACAGCGAGCTCTATTTTGGCCGTGAAAAGCCGCTCCCGGCGAAAGCATGGGATCGTCAGGACATGACGCTGCACTGCTCCTCGTTTTCGAAATGTCTGGTGGCCGGTTTTCGTATCGGCTGGGTAGCGGCGGGTAAGCATGCGCGGCGCATTCAGCAGCTTCAGTTGATGAGCACGCTCTCTACCAGCTCCCCGATGCAGCTGGCGCTGGTGGATTACCTGGCGACCAAACGCTACGACGCCCATCTTCGCCGCCTGCGACGCACGCTGGCCGAGCGTAAACAGCAGGCGTGGCAGTCACTTTTGCGCCATATGCCGCCGGGCGTCAAAATCCATCATAACGACAGCGGCTACTTTTTGTGGCTGGAGCTTCCGGCGCAGCTGGATGCAGGACTGTTAAGCGAACAGGCGTTACGCCATCACATCAGTATTGCCCCAGGTAAGATGTTTTCCACCTCTGATGTCTGGACACCTTTTTTCCGTTTTAATACCTCCTGGGCATGGGGGGAGCGGGAAGAGCAAGCCGTTATTCAGTTAGGGAAATTAATCAGCAGCATGTTGAAATAACGATTCCGGTCTCTCGCTAAATAATCATTGCTTATCTATTTGCCGCCGCGGCGACCATTTTGCCGCGTCGCATCATACGAAATCTGCATACCACCTCTCACGCCTAACCCCTTGTCTATAATCCAGTTAACGGGGAATGCGCCCTCGGTCACACCTTGATGAAATTTCCTTAAGCCGCACGGTGCGGGGCATTTGCGCGGTCTACGTTTAATGAGGGAGATATTTTTACGGCACGGCTGCCGCTAAATTTTCATTGCGACTGGAGTAATGTTTATGAGCAAAAAATTTGCCCGCAGCAGCCTGTGTGCGCTTGGTATGGCCATAATGACCGCGCAAGCCGCCGAGCCACCGAAAGCGATTAGCGACGGAGAGGGTCGGCTGGATATTATTGCCTGGCCGGGTTACATCGAGCGGGGACAAACGGATAAAAACTATGACTGGGTAACCCAGTTTGAAAAAGAGACCGGCTGTGCGGTAAACGTCAAAACCGCCGCCACGTCGGACGAGATGGTGAGCCTGATGGCGAAAGGCGGGTATGACCTGGTCACCGCGTCAGGAGATGCGTCGCTCCGTCTGATTATGGGCAAACGCGTTCAGCCGATTAACCCGGAACTCATCCCCAACTGGAAAACCCTCGACCCGCGCCTCGTTAAAGGTGAATGGTTTAACGTGGGCGGCAGCGTCTACGGCACGCCGTATCAGTGGGGGCCAAACCTGCTGATGTACAACACCAAAACCTTCCCGACACCGCCGGACAGCTGGAGCGTGGTGTTTGTAAAACAGGACTTACCGGACGGTAAAACCAACCAGGGACGCGTGCAGGCCTATGATGGTCCGATTTACATTGCCGATGCGGCGCTGTTTGTGAAGGCCACTCAACCCCAGTTGGGTATTAACGACCCCTACCAGCTGACGGAAGAACAGTACGCTGCGGTTCTGAAAGTGCTACGCGATCAGCACACCCTGATCCACCGCTACTGGCATGACACCACCGTACAGATGAGTGACTTTAAGAATGAAGGCGTGGTGGCGTCCAGCGCCTGGCCATACCAGGCGAATGCCCTGAAAGCCGAAAACCAGCCGATCGCGACCGTCTTCCCGAAAGAGGGCGTCACGGGCTGGGCAGACACCACTATGCTTCACGCGCAGGCAAAACACCCGATGTGTGCTTACAAATGGATGAACTGGTCGCTGACGCCAAAAGTGCAGGGCGATCTGGCGGCGTGGTTTGGCTCTCTGCCGGTGGTGGCGCAAGGGTGTAAGGCCAGTACGCTGCTGGGTGAGAAAGGCTGTGAAACCAACGGTTACGACGCCTTTGACAAAATCAAGTTCTGGAAAACCCCGATCGCCGAAGGCGGCAAATATGTGCCTTACAGCCGCTGGACGCAGGATTACATCGCCATCATGGGTGGCCGTTAATCATCCGGGAGCAGAACATGACGTACGCGGTAGAGTTTAATGACGTTTCCCGTCTGTACGGCGACGTACGGGCGGTGGATGGGGTGAGCATTGCCATTCGTGACGGGGAGTTTTTCTCCATGCTGGGGCCGTCGGGCTCCGGCAAAACCACCTGTCTGCGGCTGATCGCCGGTTTTGAACAACTCTCCGGCGGGGCGATCACAATCTTCGGTAAAGAAGCGAGTGAGCTTCCTCCGTGGGAGCGAGACGTCAATACGGTGTTCCAGGACTACGCGCTGTTTCCGCATATGTCGATTCTCGATAACGTCGCTTACGGGCTGATGGTCAAAGGCATCGACAAGAAAAAACGCCATGCACTGGCGCAGGTGGCGCTGGAAAAGGTCGGGCTGAGCTTTGCCATTGCGCGCAAGCCGTCGCAGCTTTCCGGGGGCCAGCGTCAGCGCGTTGCCATTGCGCGTGCGCTGGTCAATGAACCCCGCGTGCTGTTGCTGGATGAACCGCTGGGGGCGCTCGATCTGAAACTGCGTGAACAGATGCAGGTCGAGCTGAAAAAACTTCAACAGGCACTCGGGATCACCTTTATTTTTGTGACCCACGATCAGGGGGAAGCCCTGTCAATGTCCGACCGGGTCGCCGTTTTCAACAACGGACGCATTGAGCAGGTGGATACCCCGCGTGAGCTATACATGCGGCCACGTACGCCGTTCGTGGCCAGCTTTGTCGGCACCTCGAACGTTTTCGATGCGGCACTGGCGCAGAAAGTGTGCGGCATGCAGGGCGCTTATTCGCTTCGACCGGAACATATCCGACTCAATGAGAGCGGTGAGGTACAGGTTGAAGGCGTGGTGCAGGCTGTCCAGTATCAGGGTGCGGCAACGCGCCTGGAGCTGAAACTTGCCGGGGGGGCAAAACTGCTGGTGAGCCAGGCCAATCTCAGCGCGGACACACTGCACACTGGCGTTGAGCCGGGGCAGGCGGTGCTGGCGTCATGGTCGCGCGACGCCATGATCCGCCTGCATGAGGAAGGGTGAAATGGCGATGAGCGTCTTACATCCTCCCGCACCGCGCGGTACCCTAAGCCGCATTACCGCGTATTTCTGGCGCAAACCGTCGCTGGGGATATTCCTGCTTCTGCTGGCACCGCTAATGTGGTTTGGCATCGTCTATCTGGGATCGCTCCTTACGCTGCTGTGGCAGGGCTTTTATACCTTTGATGACTTCACCATGTCGGTTACGCCGGACCTGACGCTGGCGAACATTCAGGCACTTTTTAACCCGGCAAACTACGACATTATTATCCGTACGCTGGTGATGGCGATTGCGGTCACCCTCGCCAGCGCCATTCTGGCCTTCCCGATGGCCTGGTATATGGCGCGTTACACCAGCGGCAAATGGAAAGCGTTCTTCTATATTGCCGTTATGCTGCCGATGTGGGCGAGCTATATCGTCAAAGCGTACGCGTGGACGCTACTGCTGGCGAAAGATGGCGTGGCGCAGTGGTTTCTCAGCCATCTGGGGCTGGAGCCGATCCTGGTCTCTGTTCTGACGCTCCCGGCGATTGGCGGGAACACGTTATCGACCTCCGGGCTGGGGCGGTTTCTGGTCTTTGTCTACATCTGGCTGCCGTTTATGATCCTGCCCGTGCAGGCGGCGCTGGAACGGCTGCCTGCCTCGTTGTTGCAGGCCTCTGCCGATCTCGGCGCGCGTCCGCGTCAGACCTTTCGTTATGTTGTTCTGCCGCTGGCGATCCCGGGTATCGCGGCGGGCTCGATATTTACCTTCTCTCTGACGCTCGGTGATTTTATCGTGCCACAGCTGGTAGGGCCGCCGGGCTATTTCATTGGCAATATGGTCTATGCCCAGCAGGGGGCCATCGGCAATATGCCCATGGCTGCCGCCTTCACCCTGGTGCCGATTGTGCTTATCTCGCTTTATCTGGCGTTCGTGAAACGTCTGGGAGCATTCGATGCACTCTGAACACGCACCGTTGTTCCTGAAAGTGGCCGCCTGGGGCGGGGTGATCTTCCTCCATTTCCCCCTGCTGATTATTGCCATCTACGCTTTTAATACTGAGGACGCGGCCTTCAGCTTCCCGCCGCAGGGGCTGACGTTGAAGTGGTTTAGCGTGGCGGCGGGGCGTGGCGACATCATCGATTCCGTGACGTTGTCACTTAAAATTGCGACGTTAGCGACGGCTATTGCTCTGGTACTTGGCACGCTTGCTGCAGCGGCGCTGTGGCGTAGCGCGTTTTTTGGCAAAAACGCCATTTCGCTGTTGCTGCTGTTACCGATAGCGCTGCCGGGCATCATCACCGGTCTGGCGCTGCTGACCGCTTTCAAAACCATCAATCTGGAGCCTGGTTTTTTTACCATCGTTGTCGGGCACGCCACGTTCTGCGTGGTGATGGTGTTTAACAATGTGATTGCCCGGTTCCGACGCACCTCCTGGAGCCTGGTTGAAGCGTCGATGGATTTAGGGGCCGATGGCTGGCAAACCTTCCGTTACGTGGTCCTGCCCAATCTTGGGTCGGCGCTGCTGGCCGGGGGCATGCTGGCGTTTGCTCTGTCGTTTGACGAAATTATCGTCACAACCTTTACCGCGGGACACGAGCGCACGTTACCGCTGTGGTTGCTTAACCAGCTCGGACGTCCGCGTGACGTGCCGGTCACCAACGTGGTCGCACTGCTGGTGATGCTGGTGACAACCTTCCCCATTCTGGGAGCCTGGTGGCTAACCCGCGACGGCGAGAACAGCGCCGGGAGCGGGAAATAACATTGATTTCAACGGGACAATGCTATGCAAAAACGACTGCTGATTAATGGTGAACTGGTGAGTGGCGAGGGGGAAAAACAGCCGGTCTATAACCCTGCCACCGGAGAGGTTCTGCTGGAGATTGCTGAAGCATCTGCCGCGCAGGTCGACGCGGCCGTGCAGGCAGCCGATCGGGCGTTCGCACAGTGGGGGCAAACCACGCCCAAAACGCGTGCCGAATGCCTGCTGAAACTGGCTGACGTTATTGAAGCGCATGCCGACGAGTTTGCCAGACTCGAATCCCTGAACTGCGGTAAGCCGCTGCACTGCGCGCTGGGCGATGAGATCCCCGCGGTGGTCGATGTGTTTCGGTTCTTTGCTGGCGCGGCCCGCTGCCTGAACGGACTGGCGGCGGGTGAGTATCTGGACGGCCATACCTCGATGATCCGCCGCGATCCGGTTGGGGTTGTCGCCTCCATCGCCCCCTGGAACTACCCGCTGATGATGGCGGCGTGGAAGCTGGCACCGGCGCTGGCCGCCGGGAACTGCGTGGTCATCAAGCCTTCTGAGATTACGCCGCTGACCGCCTTAAAACTGGCCGAACTGGCGAAGGATATTTTCCCGGCTGGCGTGCTGAACGTGCTGTTCGGGCGCGGAAAAACGGTAGGCGATCCGCTGACCGGGCATGAGAAAGTGCGCATGGTGTCACTCACCGGCTCAATTGCAACCGGGGAGCACATCATTGGCCATACCGCCTCATCCATAAAACGTACCCACATGGAGCTGGGCGGCAAGGCACCGGTTATCGTCTTTGATGACGCCGATCTGGATGCGGTCGTCGAGGGTGTGCGGACGTTTGGTTTCTACAATGCCGGGCAGGACTGCACTGCGGCCTGCCGAATTTATGCCCAGAAGGGCATTTATGCTGCGCTGGTGGAAAAACTGGGCGCAGCGGTGTCCAGCCTGAAGATGGGGGCGCCGGAAGAGGCCTCTACCGAGCTGGGGCCGCTGAGCTCGCAAGCGCATCTGTCGCGCGTCTGCCAGGCTGTGGAGGAGGCCAAAGCGCTCAGCCATATCCGCGTGGTGACGGGCGGCAGTAAAAAAGAGGGAGCGGGTTATTACTTCCAGCCAACCCTGCTGGCCGGGGCAAAACAGGAAGATGCCATTGTGCAACGTGAAGTCTTTGGCCCGGTGGTGAGCGTCACTGAATTTGACGACGAAGACCAGGTGCTGGCCTGGGCTAACGATTCACAATATGGCCTGGCCTCGTCCGTCTGGACTCAGGATGTGGGGCGCGCTCACCGGCTGAGTGCGCGTCTGCAATACGGCTGCACCTGGGTGAATACCCATTTTATGCTGGTAAGCGAAATGCCACACGGCGGCATGAAGTTATCCGGTTATGGGAAAGATATGTCGGTGTACGGGCTTGAGGATTATACCGTAGTCCGGCATGTGATGATTAAACACTAATATGCAGCTAAGTGGCTGTAATATATTGAAAATATATTGCAGTCGCTTGCTTGTGGACCATTGACGTTAAAATTAGTGCTCAGCAGAGCTGCCTGGTTGATGATTATGCCATCCTGACTGGAATTGGATAAACATGTGTAATAATGGCCCCAAACGGCAACTGGAATGACAGGTAATGGGATTTCAATATTGGTTCACGGTATGTGCAATTTTTCTGACCTGCCCCTTTATGCTTGTTCAGTCGATTATCTTTTTGCGACGAGGTGTCTACACTAAAACCTTCAAGGGAACGATGCGAAAGGAATATATCCACAAAGACACTAAACCTATTGAATACTGGTTTAACGTTATTGCTCAAATGATGATGAGTGCTGCAGTACTTGGTTTAGGTTTCTGGTTATTAGATGACCTACCTGCCTTTCATAGTTGGCACACTGAAATCCGCGCAATGCTTCCTTTTTAATTCACCATTGAAAAGATGCCAAACCTCGCTCAAGCGGGGTTTTTTGTTACCTGAAGATAACCACGGGGCATCGAAGCCAGAGGGATTAAAGAGTCAACTACAATCTTGATCTTGTCATGCATGGTTTTCGAAGACGGATCCTTGTCAGGGCATAGTTGTAACGCAATATACTCATTTGTTATTAGCCTTAATATTTAAGTGGTTATTGTGTAACGAAAAAACTTGATCTGTATCAACATATGACGCATATTGCGTGCGGTTATTTTTTCGGCTCTGGAATACAGAATGACGTTGTATCAAAAGATGTTGGTTTTTTACGCAATCATGGCTTCTATCTGCGCATTAATCACCTGGTTCCTGTCTAAAGATCGTAAACGCATCCGCCTGCTCAGCGCGTTTCTGGTAGGGTCGACGTGGCCGATGAGCTTCCCCGTTGCGCTGCTGGTCTCGCTTTTCTGAAGCACGCTTCCATTTTTAAACGATGAACATGGCATTCCCGCTACGATAACTGTATAAATAAACAGTGCATCGTAAAAGGAGTGCTTATGAACAGTTTTTACTCGCAACATGCGGGTTGCACCGTCCGCTGGCATGATTTGCCCGGCACCGGCGATCCCGTTGTCTTCATCCACGGATTGGGCTGCGCCTCGTCCTATGAATATCCCCGCGTCGTTCGAGACCCTCAGTTTGGCGGGTGCAGAACGATTCTCATCGATTTACCCGGCAGCGGTTACAGCGATAAGCCTGAGCACTACAGCTACAAAACTACCGATCAGGCCCGCGTTGTGGCTGAACTGATGGATCATCTCAAGCTCGATGCCTTCTGGCTGTACGGTCACAGCATGGGCGGTAGCATCGCCATTGAAGCGGCGGGGCTGCTGGCATCGCGTGTTAAAGGGCTGATGGTGTCGGAACCCAATTTTCATGCCGGGGGTGGGATGTTCAGCCGCTCGATTGCCGCACAAACGGAACAGCAGTTTCTGGAACAGGGATATCAGGCCATGCTCTGTGCAGAAAAAACGGCGTGGGCCGGGTGCCTCCAAAGTAATGCACCTTATGCTGTCTGGCGCGGCGCATCGAGCCTGGTGGCGGGCGTTGAGCCAGACTGGGAAACGCAATTTCTGTCGCTGCCTTGCCCGGTGACGTTGATTTTCGGCGAGCTCTCTTTGCCGGATGACGATGTGGAGCGCCTGAAGCAGAAGGGCGTTGAGGTCAAAATCATCCCTGCTGCGGGGCACTCCATGTCGTGGGAAAACCCGTCGGCACTGGCGCAGACGTTAGCGGAGTGTATGTCGGCGTGATTATCGTTGCGAAATGTTGGCCGGGTAAGCGCAGCACCACCCGGCAACAAAGACTGCTACATGATTAAAGCCTGTAATGCCCGACGTGCGTCAGGCTGAACATCATGCGGGTGCTGATAATCAATGTTCTCTATTGCCCGGCTATAGAGGGCAACCAGCCAGTCGTAAACGTACGCGGTGGCCGCATGGACAGGCTGTTCCTCCAGGCGCGTCAGGCGCGGCGCGGCGCTGCTAACCACGGGCGTAACAAAGATTGCCTGCCCCTTACGGATGCGGCTTGCCGGACGTTCAGCAACAGGCGTCTGGTCGTAACCCAGCCAGCCAACGAAATTGCCCATCACCGCATGCAGCTGTGCGGCACTGCTCTTGTCGGTTTCGACAATACGCTGAAGCTGCTGAGGCAGGTTAAGACGGTAGCTGGCGACCACCAGAACCTCGGCAATTTGCTGTAACACCGCAGGCTCAAGACCCAGGCGTGTGGCCGCTGCGTCATTGCGACTCCACTGGCGCAAATGGTTCATCCACACTTTATGCGCCAGGCGCGCTTTATCTTTTGTCTGGAACGTGCTGGCACTTTCCTGCGCATTATCGGCAAACAGATCGATGGTATCCGTAAACAGACCGTTGACCTGCTCCTCGCGCGGTTGCTGGACGGCCAGAAGCGTTTCGAAGGCTTTGAGCGGAGGCAGAAGCCCTTCGAGCAACTCACCGTGGCGGGCGGCGCTGCTTTGCAGGGTGCGAACCATGTTCTCGGCCTGAGTTCGTCTTGCTGCAGGCTCCTCAACCAGCGGTGCCAGATAACTGTGCATCAAAGCCGACAGCTCCTGGCGCAGCGCCGTTTTCAGCGTGTTAAGACGTTTCTGTCGCTGGGCAGGTAACGTGGCCTGTGACAGCCACTCGATGACGCGCTGCATGCTGTGGCTGTCCAGCGCCTGCAGCGTGCCCCAGCGCAGGCCCGGTTTACCCAGCAGATGCTGGACTGCTTCATCGAGATTCTGCCGGGTGGTAAAACGCGCGTCGTGAGGCGTAATCGCCCACACCAGACCCGGCAGGGCTGATTCCTCCGCAGGCTGCGTCTCTTTGACCCAGTTCATCAGTACCTTTGCTTTTTTTGCCGTCTGGTCGTGCTGCGCGGTCGCATTGCAGATCACAAGCACATCTGGCTGCAGCTGCTGGCGATAGTGTTCCAGCAGCCACTGACATTTGGCCTGGCTTAGCGGATCGGCGCTGTTGTCTGCAAAGACCGGGATATCAATAATATCGACGTTATCCAGCGCGCTGCTCTCGACAGGCAGTACCAGTTCACGCGTCAGGAATGCCAGTACATCGACGGGCAGGCTAATGGCATTAAGCATCTCGCCGTTGTTCAGGGGATGCAGCAGCGTCTCCTGAGCGTCCGGAAGGGTAAAGGTGCCATGGGTCAGGAAGCCTTCGCCAGGCAGACCAAAGTTATCCACCAGCAGGCTGAGCGGGGCGGCAAGTTCGCTGGCGTGGCTGGTCTGGTGCAGAACATGGGCGAGCTTTAACCACTGCTGGGTCAGTTCCTGTTGCTCACCCCATAAAAGCGACCAGACGCTGGCCCGGGTGGTGAGGTCAAGCGATGGCACCAGTTGCGCAAACTGATGCCACAGCACATCATCAATTTGCTGTCTGGCGGCAGGTACCGTGCTCTGCCAGAAGCGGGCAATCGCGCCCACTTCCTCCGCCGTTATGCCCGGTACACCCTGCGGCTGACGCAGGCCGCGCCACTTCTCAAGGCGCGTCTCGATAACGGCCTTATCCACGGCGCGGATCTGCGGGTGTAAGGTGGTGCGGGCAATAAACAGCTGCACCAGCTCGGCCTCGGTGACCAGGCTCAGACGTAGCGGGAAAGCCTCATCGTCCACCGCTGTGCTTTCAGTGCTGAAGCGCAGTGCCATGTTGGTCAGGGCATGTCCCGGGTTGATATGTGAAAAGTAGTCGAACGTGCGTTGCCCGGGAATAACGTTCAGCCGCCCGTTACCGTTGCCGCACAGGGACAACAGCAGATGCGCTTTGGCGCTTTGGGAGTGGCCATACAGACCAATGCTGCTCCGCCGGGTCAGCGCCTGTTCAATGGCCTGCTCCCGCGCCTGCGCCGCATTGATACGTGCCAGCAGGGCGTCGGCATCGTTATCCAGCACCGGGGCGTGCAGGCGCGTCTCGTTAATCCACCCGATTAAGGCCTGCGTGGTGGTCATCGTTGCACTCATTTCAGGTATACACTCCCGCTGTCGATCCAGTAGTGGCTACCGCTATGACGGCGATCGGCCAGGGTATTCAGTTTGAAGGTTAAGGCGTCTGGTGGGACAGGGGTTCCATCCTGCAGCCAGGCGTCGCTCAGCTCGAAAGATTCCGGGCCTTCGTGCTTGCTGCCTCCGCAGAGCTTAAGCCGCACGTTCAGCACGCCGTCGCCAGCAATCGCTTTGGCCAGTTCCGCCGAGTTGATACTCAGGGTGTACAGCGGCGTCGCTGGCCAGCGTGCGTTCGCCAGCTGGCGGAAGCCAAGCGTGACGTTCCCACGCAGCGGGAAATGCAGGCGGGCATCAAGTTTTGCGCCAGGTTTATCCAGGTCGATATCCTGATACCAGACGTTCTCCTCACGCAGCGTGTTAACGGTGTTATCCAGCACGCCCAGATAGCGCACGGTGGAGTAGGCGCCAATATCGGCCGCCTTAAAGTTAAAGCGCGGCAGACGCAAATCGAGCGCCAGGCTGCAGAGCATGGCCCCCACGGCGGCGGTCGATTTCGGGTTGCCGATGCGACCCTGCTGGCTGAACGGATACCACTCATGAACCTGGTATTTATCCAGCCATACGATACGATTGACTGGCACGGGCTGGAGATGGCGGATCAGCGCCTGCACGCCCGGCAGGCACCCCGGACGACCGGTGATCAGCAAAATATCGCAGCTGTAATGAGAGATCGCTTCGCATACCGCATGGAGCGGAGAGGCCAGCGTGAACTGACCCGCCAGCATCGCATCCTGCATTTCGCGAAAATTCACATGCAGCGGCACGGCAAACAGGTCGAAGGCTTCAGAGCCAGCAGGCAGGGCATGGTCGACAGCCTGCTGCAGGTAGTTCATCACGTTGCGGGTCGGCTTCTGCGGCAGCAGATCGCCAAAGGTGGCATGCAAACCGGCCAGCGGATCGTCAATGTCGCTGGATTCCCACGCGGCAAGGATCGCATGACCGATCGGCATAAAGAGCTGAAGTGCGGTCTGCTGGCGCAATACCGCCTGGGTATCAATACGCCCGGAGTCACCGAACAACGACGCCATCAGCAGAGACGCGTCCGCAATGCCGGACTTCTGCAACTGCGTTTGCAGGGCTGGCAACACATAACGCTGGATAACGTCCAGCAGCGTGTCGTCGCCGGCCACTTTAAACCCTTCGCGGAAGAGAAGCTGTGGCGTGATTTTGACGTTATTCCCGGAGCCGTCATCCAGCTGATAGTGGGTGATCGCCATATCTGTGGTGCCGCCGCCAATATCGATAGAAGCAACGCGCAGCGCGCGACCCGGCTGGACACCAGGCTCGGGTTCACGATCCGGGCGGGCGAGGGAGGCGAAGAAGGCTTCCGTCTGACCACCAAAACGGGAGATCGCTTCGTTGTAAAGCCAGACCAGTTGCCCGCAGCTCGCTTCATCCCACTCCATCTGGATCTCAGGCACCGGCACCACGCTTTTATCCTGCTGCTTGCGGGTGGCAAAGTCTTCATCCTGCGGATGCCATCCCATCGCTTTCCAGACGATGGCAATCGCTTCAAACATGCGGCGACGGAAGATCTCGCGCTCCTGCTTCGGCATCGCCGAGGGCAGTGTGAGGATCAGCGTGCGCAGCTGGCGCGGAGACGCCGGGAAGCCCAGACGCAAGCGCGTGGCGACGCTGTTGATCTGGCCCAGCGCCTGTGCCAGCAGCTCGCACAGCATATGGGTCATCAGGGTGCTGCGGCTGTACTGCGGGGAGAAAACCGGCAGACGCTCGTCCTGGGGCAGCGTAAACAGCGGTTCGCCGTCATCATTCATCAGGTTCATCAGCGGGAACGCGGTCGCCAGCGGCTCGCGTTGGGTTTTGCTGTTCATCTGGCTGAAACGCCAGTCCTGCACCACCGGCGTCTCATCCCACAGGTAGCGACGCGGGCTGGAGATACCGCTGTTACCTTCAGTTCCCAGACGCTGCATGGCCAGCTTACGCGCCTCATCGCCAACCCGGACAATAGAAGGCCAGACGAAGGCATCCTCGCGACCGCTTTCAACCGAGAAGTGCTGTTTGCCAAAGCGTGCTTCCGAGAACTCCAGGCGGCTGGTAAACAGGGGCTCATTGAGGAACTGCGGCTCGCTTAAAGAGCGCACCTGCAACTCGGCCGTCTGGCGCAGACCGTCGTTGGCGTCGCCGTGATCTTCAATAATCACGCCGCAGGTATGGGTGTTGCCCACGTCGAGGATCAAATCGACCGGAATGGCAGGCGTGCTGAGCGTATGGGTGACAAATTTGACTTCCGGCACGGTGAGCTGTTCACCAAGCATGGTCAGCACATTCAGCCAGTGTGCCTGATACTCAAAGCTGCGCATGGCCTGTTGCAGATCGCGTTCTGAACGGTGTTCGACGTCCGAGGCGTACTGCGTGAACGCTTCGCGCAACCAGCCGTCTATCCACGTCTGGTCGAGGAAATTTTCTACTTCGGCATCGCGCCAGGCCAGCGCGAAGCGGGTCCCGTTGAGGATGTCGTTTTCCACCGGCGACAGCGCGGAGGTGGCATGCTCCGCAATCTGGCTGTCGAGGGCGAGGGTGACGCGATGGGTGTTGCCTGCGGTGTCCGGCGTCTCCAGCTTGCGGACCTGAACGCGCGCCCAGTTGTCCGGGCCGTCAACAAAGGTTCGCGGCGGGTTGAAACGCAGGAACGGAACGGGGAGCCAGACGCCATCCAGCACGGCCAGGGACTGATGCAGCGCGATGGTTGTCTCAGGCTTGACTACCTCAGGCTGGCCGCCGTCCGTGCCGGGCAAAGTGTAACGCCCGTTAACCAGGTCGAAATCAAGGCGCAAAAGCGGGCCGTTCGCGGTTTTACGCACGAAACGCCCGTTGCTGGCGGTGTCCTGCGGGGTCAGACCGAAATCGAGGAACTGTACACCGCTGTTGGCAATAAGCGTAACGCTCTGTTTATAGTCGCAAAGATTTACCAGCATAGGATCAGACACCTGCTTTCTTAAACGTCAGTGGAACGACGGTTTTTGCATCATAACGGGCATTGCATTCGGCGACATCGCTGGTGCCTGCTTTACAGGAGACTTCCGGCATCGGGTAGCGGGAACCGTCTGTGCAGCGTGCATTGCCGCGACTCTTAATCATCAGCTCGCCATTGCTGTGCAGGCCGGAGAAAACCTCTACGCGGCACACAACGTTATCGCCATGCACAACACGGGCGAAGCCTTTGTTGTTCTGGATCTGATAGCGCAGTGACGGCGGTTTGCCGGTCACCGGATCTTTTACGTCAAGAATGGCGCGCCAGGTGCCGTTCAGGAAACGCGTCGAGCCCGCTTTGACCTGACCGGCCTCCATGACCATGGCATCTTTCGGTATCGCGGCAATCACCACCGGGGCAGACACCGGAGCGGGATCGGGTTCCTTCGCTTTATTCTCTACCACCTCAGCCTGATGCAGCGGCAGGTTCATCGCCAGTGGTTCAACCGCTTTAATTGGTTTTGGGGCAATCGCCACGGGTTGCGGTGCCGGGGCGGCGGCTGGCGCGGGCTCTGCCGAAGGGGCCTGTTTTGGCCACAGCAGCGGGGCGGCAATGGCGGCAACGATCACAGCGGCAACCGGCAGCGACCATAAGGGAACGCGACGCTTTTTCACGACGGGCGCAGGAACAGGCTCTTCAACAGGCGGCGCAACGGCGGGGGCGGGCTCGGGCTCATACAGCGCTTCCGGCGTAATGCGCACAACCGTGGCCGGGGCGATCAAAGGTTCGTCAGCGTGTTCAAAGGTGACGGCCGGGGTCGGTTCTGGTTCCGGTTCAGGATCTTCAATCACCACCGGCGCGGGCTCAGGGATCAGCGATTCGCGCAGGCAGTCGAGTACGTCATCGCGTGCATTTTCGTTCAGGTTTACAAATCCCCAGAACGCAATGACCGGTTTACCGTCGACCAGATAAAGGAAATTTTCGCTCGGGAACTGGAAGGCTTTCGACAGCAAGGAGCCAAAAAGCTGTTGTGCGGTTTTAGGCGACTGGAGGCATTTCTTACTCAGCGATTCGACGCTGGCAAGGGTATTTTCCAGATAGCGTAGGGCGCGAAAACGGTCATCTTCATTGGCCGTTTTCCAGCTGGTGACGCTACCTTCCACCGGGGAGTACCAGTCCACGCGGTCACCGCCGTCGTTGACCTGCGGAATGGCCAGACAGTCGACAATGGCCTGCTGTTTGCGCAACCGGAGTGCTTCACGTATTTGCAACGCTGATTCAAAAACGGCTTGTCCGCCGCCGCCAACGGCCTGAAAATCATCCAGATTACCGCTGCGTAAAAGAGTTTTTGCCACGATTTGATCCCATATACTTCTTCACACCGTTACTTTAACGAAACCGGAAAGCAAACAAACGGAGGAAGAGACGCTAAAAGCGCCGATTTCTTGCGGCATAGATCGTGACGGTTGTGCTTGACGGATAATGGAACTTAAGACAAATCACCTTTTTCGGCACTGGCTGTAAAACCAGCGAAAAACGCGGCTTTAGAATAACCTGATAGTGTTTCGTTATTTGCCAGCTTATAGCGGCTGTGCTGTTATTACTGTCCTATATAATAAAACTGTCAGGGTTATAACCATGTCTACAGGGAAAACACTGCTCGCCCTTGCGCTGAGCGCTATTTTACCAGCCGGTGCCGCATGGGCGGCAAACAACGACACCCTTATTTACTGTTCTGAAGCGTCCCCCGAGTCGTTCAACCCGCAAATTGCCAGCTCAGGCCCGTCATTCGTCGCCAGCTCTCAGGTACTCTATAACCGCCTGATCAATTTCGACCCGGTGAAAAACACCCCGGTTCCGTCTCTGGCGGAATCCTGGACGATTTCACCGGACGGCAAGACCTATACCTTTACGCTGCGTAAAGGGGTGAAGTTCAACAGCAACAAATACTTCAAACCGACGCGCGACTTTAATGCCGATGACGTTATTTTCTCGGTCATGCGTCAGAAAGACCCTAAACACCCGTATCACAATGTGTCGCAGGGCAATTACGAATACTTTAACGACGTCGGCCTCGATAAGCTGATCCAGGACGTTAAAAAAGTCGATGATTATCATGTTCAGTTCACCCTCAGTGAACCGAACGCCGCTTTCCTGGCCGACTGGGGCATGGATTTTGCCTCCATTTTGTCTGCCGAATATGCGGATGCGATGCTGAAAAAAGGCACGCCTGAGAACGTCGACACCTGGCCAATCGGAACCGGCCCCTATGTACTCCAGCAGTACAAAGTGGATTCTCTGATCCGCTATGTGGCTAACCCGAACTACTGGGAAGGCCCGGTCCCGACCAAACACCTGATCTTCTCCATTACGCCAAACGTGGAGACTCGTCTGGCGAAACTGCAAACCAATGAGTGCCAGATCATTCCTGCGCCATCTCCGGTGCAGTTTGACGTCATTAAGAACAACAAAAACCTGACGCTGCACTCCGTCGATGCGCTGAACGTGGGGTATCTGGCATTCAATACCGAGAAAAAACCGTTTGATAACGTGCTGGTGCGCCAGGCGCTGAACTACGCCACCGACAAAAAGGCCATCGTTAACGCCGTCTTTATGGGCTCCGGTACGGTCGCGAAATCCCCAATTCCGCCAAATATGATGGGCTTTAATAAAGATCTGAAGGATTACAGCTACGACCCGGAAAAAGCGAAAGCCCTGCTGAAACAGGCCGGACTGGAGAAGGGCGCGGAGGTCACGCTGTGGTCAATGCCGGTACAGCGTCCGTACAACCCGAACTCCCGCCGTATTGCCGAGATGGTCCAGAGCGACTGGGCGAAAGTGGGCGTGAAGGCCAAAATCGTCTCTTACGAGTGGGGAGAGTATCTTTCCGGAATGCGTAAAGGCGAGCACGACTCCGCGCTGTTCGGCTGGATGTCGGATAACGGCGACCCGGATAACTTTGCCGATGTCCTGCTGGGCTGCAATAGCATCAAAACCGGCTCCAACGCTGCACGCTGGTGTAATAAGGATTATGATGCCCTGGTGCAGAAAGCCAAACTGACCAGCAACCCGGACGATCGTGCGAAGCTGTATAGCCAGGCGCAGGAGATTTTCTATCAGCAGGCGCCGTGGATTGCGCTGGCAAACGGCAAAACGTTCTATGCAACCCGCAGCAACGTCACGGGTTACAGCGTGAGCCTGATGGGCAGTGATTTCTCAAAAGCGAAGCTGAACTAAGCATTTTATCGCCGGGTGGCGGCTACGCCTTACCCGGCCTACTCATGCCTCGTAGGCCCGGTAAGCGCAGCGCCACCGGGCAAATGAAAAGGAGTGACAATGTCACATTTAAACGAAGTTATCGCCCGTGTGGATGCCGCGATTGACGAAAGCGTCATTGCGCATATGAACGAACTGCTGATTGAACTGAGCGATGATGCTGAGCTGAGCCGCGAAGAACGCTATACCCAGCAGCAGCGCCTGCGTACCGCGATATCGCACCACGGTAAGCAACATAAAGAAGAGATGGAGGCGCGCCAGGAGCAGCTCACCAAAGGCGGCGTTATTCTGTAATGTTCAAAACTGGCGTCGGGCCACCAGCCACGCGCCCACCACCAGCATCACTGCACCGCACACCGGGCCGATCAGCGCCCGCAGCGGGATGCCATGGCTTTTTAGCACGTCCATTATCAGTCCGCCGATAAGCTGGCTTGCCACCAGCACGGCGATGGTTGTCGCCGCGCCAACGTTCTGGTAACCACTAATGCTGGCAAAAACAAAAAAAGAGCCCAGCAACCCGGGGATCAACGTCCACCAGCGCAGCGTGGATGCTAGCTCGCTAAACCCCGCGACCCCTTGTTTAAACAGCAGAATGCTGACAAACAACACAATGCCGACCAGCGAGTTCAGCAGCATCGCAATGAGTATGGTGGAAGAGGACTGGGTGATGCGCACCATCAGGGTATTTTGCACCACCAGGCCAATGCCCGCCGCCACCAGAAAAGCCAGCGTCAGTGATTGGTTCATTTAATCGCATCCGGATCGCTGCGCTCATCAAGCTGCAGCTGCATAAAGGTTAAGTCCAGCCAGCGGCCAAATTTGGTGCCCACCTGCGGCATCTGACCCGTTATAACAAAGCCAAGCGTCTGATGAAGATGGATAGAGGCGTGGTTCTGCGCTTCAATCCCCGCCACCATCACGTGTTTGCCGATGTCACGGGCTTCAATAATCAACGCCTTCATCAGCATACGGCCAATGCCTTTGCCCTGGTGATCCGGGTGGACGTAAACCGAGTGCTCTACCGTATGACGAAAACCTTCAAAGGCGCGCCAGTCACCGAAGGAGGCGTAGCCGGTGATGATGCCATTCTCTTCGCTTACCAGTACCGGATAACCTGCGAGGGTGCGGGCCTCAAACCATGCGATACGGTTATCTGTATCGACCGTGGTATCGTTCCAGATTGCGGCGGTGTGCAGCACCGCGTGGTTGTAAATTTCACCAATAGCGGCGCAGTCTTCTTTGCAGGCATGACGAACGATCATGATGGAACCCCTGAATGTGTTGTTTACTATATTATTACGTTGTTGCTACGATATTACACAACAACCCGGACAGATGGCTACGGTATAAGCCCGATTTTTTTGTTATTAAAACCTCATTGAAATACCGTTCATACACTATAGTATGACGTCATGAACACCATAACAGACACGATGAATCAACGGATTAGCGCAAGAATTCGCCTTGAACGCGAATCACGCGGATGGTCGCTGAGCGAACTCGCCGATCGGGCAGGCGTCTCGCGCGCCATGATCCACAAAATTGAGCGCGGCGACAGCAGCCCGACGGCAACGCTGCTTGCGCGCTTATCCGGCGCGTTCGGTATCAGCATGTCAACGCTGATAGCAAGAGCGGAGATGCAGGAGGGTAAACTGCTGCGCCTTGCTAACCAGCCCGTCTGGCGCGATCCGCAAACCCATTATCTGCGCCGCCACGTTTCACCGCGTACCGATCTGCCCATCGATCTTGTCCAGGTTGAACTGCCCGCCGGAAGCGATGTGCCGATGCCCGCATCGTCCTATGCGCTGGCCCGCCAACTGATCTGGCTGCAGTCCGGGGAGCTTGTCTTTCAGGAAGGCGACACCCGCCACGAAATGCAGGCCGGGGATTGTCTGGAGCTCGGGCCGCCCAATGACTGTCGGTTCATTAACGAAACCAATGAACCCTGCGTCTATCTGGTGGTTCGGCTTAACCAGTCTGGCTCGTAATGTTAAGGCGCTCAGGCGGATCATGAGCCAGGATCAATGGACATCTGTACCATAAGGAGTCTCTGATGAATCAATCTGTTTCGCAAAATCGTCGCTGGGTACTGGCTTCGCGTCCACACGGCGCGCCGGTCGCGGATAACTTTCGTCTCGAAGAGCAGCCGGTTCCGGTACCGGCGGCAGGACAAGTTCTGCTGCGTACGATCTGGCTTTCGCTTGACCCGTACATGCGCGGCCGCATGAGCGATGCGCCATCCTATTCACCGCCGGTTGAAATTGGTGCGGTGATGGTCGGCGGAACGGTCAGCCGCGTTGAGCAGTCCAGTCATCCGGATTTTAAAGCAGGGGAATGGGTGCTGGGATACAGCGGCTGGCAGGAGTACGACCTTTCTGACGGCAGTGGTCTGGTCAAACTGGGCGAAAATCCCTCCCATCCTTCCTGGGCGCTGGGCGTTCTTGGGATGCCGGGCTTTACCGCCTACATGGGGCTGCTGGATATCGGGCAACCCAAAGCGGGTGAGACCCTGGTGGTTGCCGCGGCAACGGGGCCCGTAGGTGCGACGGTTGGGCAAATCGGTAAAATCAAAGGCTGCCGGGTCATCGGTGTGGCCGGAGGCGCAGAGAAATGCCGCCATGTCGTGGAGGTGCTGGGCTTTGACCAGTGTCTGGATCATCATGCCGATGATTTTGCCACGCAGCTTCAGAACGCCTGCCCGAACGGTATTGATATCTATTATGAAAACGTTGGCGGTAAGGTCTTTGACGCCGTGCTCCCGCTGCTCAATACCTCCGCGCGGGTGCCGGTATGTGGTCTGGTGAGCGGCTACAATGCCACCGGTCTGCCTGAGGGGCCGGATCGTTTGCCGCTGTTAATGGGCACCATCCTGAAAAAACGCATTCGTATGCAGGGTTTTATCATCGGCCAGGATTACGGACACCGCATCAAAGAGTTCCAGGAAGAGATGGGGCGCTGGGTGCAGGAGGGTAAAATCCACTATCGTGAACAGGTGACCGACGGGCTGGAAAACGCACCGGATGCGCTGATTGGCCTTCTGGAAGGCAAAAACTTTGGCAAAGTCGTGATTCGCGTCGCGGCAGACAATAAATAAACAAGATTATGGCGGGGTAACCCGCCATATTTATTTGTGAAGATACGATATATTGTCTTTAATTAAACCTACACAGCTTTCGTGCCCTCCTTGCGGATGAGCCAAAGAGCGATAAAAAACCGTGTTTGTACTTTTTGATGTTTATACGCATTTCCCACCACCAGGCATGACGATACAGGATATATCGGACCAACGTCGTTTATTTAAACTGACGTTAATAAATAGCATTAAGTTTTAGCTACAGGAATTGAACATGCTTGATTTGGATCATTTAGAGAAAGCGCAAAGAATCAGTCTTACCATGCAAGTTGAAATCAGTTTGAAAGGGGCATTAATTACAGGCTCGTTGAAACCTGGCGCTCGACTGATTACCAAAGAGATTGCCGATAAATTAGGAACCAGTATCACACCGGTTCGTGAGGCACTTTTGCGTCTGGTCTCCTCAGGGGCGCTGCAGGCCACACCGGCGCAGGCGTTTCTGGTGCCGGAGGTCACGCTGGAACGCTATAACGAGATCACCGCTATCAGGAAACAACTGGAACCAATGGCGGTAGCGGCCGCCTGTCAGCATATGACGCCAGCTAAGCTTGAGACGTTGCGCAAAATGTCGGATGCCTTTCATGAGGCGATGCGCAACGGCAATGTTCAGCAGGCGCTGCACGCGAATCGCGTGTTTCGGTTCACCCTTTATCAGTATGCGGAGATGCCAACGCTCAGCGCATTAATTGAGCAGCTATGGATACGCATCGGGCCCTGTATTAACTATCTGCATCAGGAGCTCAACGACATCAAAGCGTCGGCGTATCACAACGAGGAGTTACTTGCGGCACTGGAAAGAGGGGATGTTGAAGCCAGCCAGAAAGCGGTGGATAAACTGATTGATGAAGCTAATTCACTTTTACAGCGTCAATATTTTAGCTGAGGAATTATTTAGTAGCCAATCTATATTTCCGTCGTAAAACATTCGCTCCATGAATAAGTCCTGATGGCTCTACGCCATCAGGAACGATATTTAAGATTACGAAAGAGAAAAACAGGCAATAAAATGCCTGTTTTAGTCCTACTCGAAACGATAAGCAACCGACAGGCCAACGCCGTAGTTACGACCCGGAGCAGGTTCGTAATAACGTCCGTTGGATTCGTTGACAATCACCGAGCCGGCATACGTTTTGTCGAACAGGTTATCAACGCGACCAAAGAGATCCAGGCCCCAGTTGCCATAGTTGAACTTATACCCGGTATTCAGACCGACCACCGTGTAAGACGGAGCCTTTGCCGTGTTTTCGTCGTCGGCCATGATATCGCTCATGTAACGCACGTCGGTACCCGCGTACCAGCCTTCTTCAGGCTGCCAGCCAAACGAGGCAAAGCCCATATTGCGGGCAATACCCGGCATCCGGTTGCCGTTACAGTTGTCATCACCGCAGACGTTGGTGCGGTAGGTGGCGTCCAGATATGTCCATGCCATTTTCAGCTTCCAGTTTTCAGCAAACTGCTGATCGAGGGAAACTTCCACCCCCTGACGACGGGTTTTACCGGCGTTTTTGTAGCTGGTACGTCCGCCAGAGCTGGCATCCACCACAATTTCATCGTCGGTGTCGGTGCGGAACAGGGCCGCGGTCAGCAGGCCATTGCCGATGCGGGTTTTGCTACCCACTTCATAAGTATTGTTGGTGGACGGTTTCAGGCCAATGTTCAGCCCACCCTGGTTATCCGCGCGGTAGGAGAGTTCATTGATGGTGGGGGTTTCAAATCCACGACCCGCCGCAGCGTAAAGGTTCCACGCGTCCGTCACGGCATACTTCACCGCCCCGGCCGGGAGCCACTTGTGATAGCTCGCGTCGCCGCTGTCGTCACCGTTGCCTGGCGTAACGTAATGATCGTTGGAATCAAACCAGACGGAGCTGTAACGCACCCCGGCATCAACAGAGAGTTTCTGGGTTAACTGCCAGCGGGTTTGCAGGTAAGGATCAACGTTCCACATCAGGTTACGTTCGTTGCGGCGCTTGTCGCCTTTTACGCCATACTCCGGTACGCCGTTGTTCATCACGAAGTTCTCATACCCGCGACGATCTTCGCTCATGTTTTCGTAGTTCAGGCCGGTGGTAAAGGTCACCGGCACCAGCAGTTCGCCGCGGTGCGTCCAGCGTGTATCGATGCCCTGATAGTGACGCTGCATATCAATCACGCCGCCAGAGTGGGAGGGGCGCAGCTGTGGCTGATAAGGGATCGACTGGTACTGGGTCATTTCGCGCTCGCCAGCGTACATCATGACGCTGAGATCGTCCTGCGCGCTGAGCTGGCGGTCATAGCGCAGCCCGGCCTGGGTCTGCTTGATGGTTTTGCGCGTGTTGTACTGATCGCCACGCGGAGACTGGCGCGGGTTATCCTGCCACTCCTGGTAATTCAGTCCACCCGGATCGTTGGCTTTCATGTCCACGCTGTTAAAGATCAGCGTCAGCTTGCTGGCATCGTCAATCCGCACGCCCAGTTTGGCATTGGCGAGATTCTTCCGCGCACCGCTGTGATCGCGGTAGCCTTTGGTGGTGAATCGGGTGGTGGATATGGTGTAATCCACATCGCCCGCGTGTGTGCCGTCGCCCATCGCGCCGGTGGCTTTCATCCCGTAGCGCCAGGTACCGTAACTGCCGTAATAGCTGCTGGCCTCAATGGTCGGCGGCTGTTGACCGGTCTGGGTGTTGATGTTGATCACGCCGCCGGAGGCGTTGCCATACAGGGCAGAGAAGGGGCCGCGCAGCACTTCCACGCTCTCCACGCTGGAGAGATCGATGTTAGAGGTCTGGCCCTGGCCGTCTGGCATGGTCGCCGGGATCCCGTCCACGTACATTCGAATACCGCGCACCCCGAAGGTGGAGCGGGCACCAAAGCCACGCATCGACAGCTGCAGATCCTGGGCGTAGTTCTGGCGGTTCTGAATTTGCAGGCCCGGGACACTACCAAGCGATTCCGAGAGGTTAATGCGTGGCGCGGCGTGACGCATATTATCGCCGTTCACGACACTGACCGCCGCCGGGGTATCAAGCTCCGATACCGTTTGTGGGGTGGCGCTGACGATCAGGGTCTGTTCATCCGCGCCCATTGCGGTGAGGGGCGAAAAGATAACAGGAGCCAGCAGCAGTGGAAGCGTAGCCCTATGGGCAGAAATGATTTTCATGAAATAAACCGGTTAAGGATAAGAAACGTACCAAATGGAACATGTGCATATATGTTAAAACTTTTGTAAATGCTTTGAAAACTATAACCGCACATTGCGTTAAGGAAAGGCGAAACGGAAAAGAAAAACTCCACATTTTGCTGATTAATGATTACTATTCTCATTAACAAAACGGCAATGCCATGACGTTGCCGACCGGAAGTGATGTCAGCAGTACACCCCCTCTTGTGAAAAAGGAATTGTTATGTCTTTACGTCATCTGTGCTCGCCGCGTCTGCGTCGTTCTCTGTTGTGTAGCGCTTTACTGCTTGCCGGTACCTTCCAGGTGCATGCTGGCGAAGAGATGTTGCGCAAAGCGGTAGGCAAAGGCGCGTATGAAATGGCCGTGAGCCAGCAGGAGAATGCGCTGTGGGTTGCGACATCACAAAGCCGTAAAATGGATAAAGGCGGGATTGTGTATCGCCTCGATCCGGTCACACTGGACGTGACGCAGGTTATTCATAACGATCTTAAACCGTTTGGCGCCACCCTGGATTCGGCCTCCCAGACGCTGTGGTTGGGCAACACCATCAACGGTGCCGTGACCGCCATTGATGCCAAAACGGGCGAGGTGAAAGGGCGCCTGGTTCTGGACGACCGCAAACGCAGTGACACGTTCAAACCGCTGCAGCCACGCCAGCTGGTGGCGGATGATGCCACCCACACCGTGTACATCACCGGGGTCGGTAAAGAGAGCGTGATCTGGGTGGTGGATGGCACAACGCTGAAGCTGAAGGATACCATCGCCAATACCGGTACTTACGGCACCGGCCTGGCGCTGGATGCGCAGGCGAAACGCCTCTATACCACCAACGCCGACGGCGAACTGGTGACAATTGATACCGCCAGCAACAAAATCATCAGCCGCAAAAAGGTGCAGGATGATGGTAAAGAGCACTTCTACCTGAACCTGAGTCTGGATACGGCCGGGCAGCGTGCCTTCCTGACCGATTCAAAACAGCCGGAAGTGCTGGTGGTGAGCCTGAAGGATGGCAGCGTGATTGAGAAGATCGCGACGCCAGAGTCGCTGGCGGTGCTCTTTAACCCGACGCGCAACGAAGCGTACGTGACGCATCGTGAAGCCGGAAAGGTGAGCGTGATTGACACCAAAACCTACAAAGTGACGAAAACCTTCGACACGCCGGTCTATCCAAACAGCCTGGCGCTCTCTGCCGATGGCAAAACGCTGTATGTGACGGTGAAACAGAAATCCACCCGTCAGCAGGAAGCGACCCAGCCTGACGATGTGGTACGTATCGCGCTCTAATGCGGGCTTTGCCCGGTGGCGCTGTGCTTACCGGGCCTACAAAACCCTGAAATGTAGGCCGGGTAAGGCGAAGCCGCCACCCGGCTTTTTTTATTAACGCGAGGTCTCTTCCACCAGCGGGCCGTCGTGTTTTTCATTGTCATGATGAACCGGCGCGTTGCTGTGGATTTCATGCACGCGCTTACGCACGCCAAACCAGCCGGCAATCAGCAGAACGGCCAGCAGCGGAATGGTGGCGATGGTATAGGTGCCGTTCGGGTAGTCGAACGCCATCAGTACCAGCACGCTGAACAGGAACAGCAGGGTAAGCCATGAGGTCACCGGAGCACCCGGCATCTTGAAGCTCACGTCAGCCGCTTTGCCCTCTTTAATGGCTTTGCGCAGACGCATCTGGCAGACCACGATAAAGGCCCAGGAGGCGATAATCCCCAGTGCGGCCACGTTCAGCACGATCTCGAACACGCGGGACGGCACCAGGTAGTTCAGGAACACGCCAAACACGTAGACCACCAGCGTCGCCAGGATACCGGCATATGGCACCTGCTGCTTGCTCATCTTCGACATAAACTTCGGCGCAGAGCCGCCCATCGACATGGAGCGCAGAATACGGCCGGTAGAATAGAGGCCAGAGTTGAGGCTGGAGAGCGCCGCGGTCAGCACTACGATGTTCATGATACTGCCCACGTATGGCACGCCGAGCTTAGAGAAGAAGGTCACAAACGGGCTCTGACCCGCCTGGTAGGCGTTCCATGGCAGCAGCAGAACCAGCAGCACCACAGAACCCACATAGAACAGACCGATACGCCAGATCACGCTATTAATGGCTTTTGGCACCATGGTCTGCGGGTCTTTACATTCGCCTGCCGCCGTACCCACCAGTTCGATAGAGGCAAAGGCAAACACCACGCCCTGCACCAGAACCAGCGCCGGCAGCAGACCGTGCGGGAAGAAGCCGCCGTTATCGGTTATCAGATGGAAGCCGGTTGCATTGCCGTCCAGCGGCTTACCGCTGCCAAGGAAGACGGTACCGACGACCAGGAAAATCACAATCGCCAGCACTTTTACCAGTGCAAACCAGAACTCCATCTCGGCGAACCACTTCACGCCGATCATGTTCATGGTGCCGACAATCGCCAGGGCGCCAAGCGCAAAGACCCACTGCGGGATATCGCCAAACGCGCCCCAGTAGTGCATATACAGCGCAACGGCAGTGATATCGACGATACCGGTCATCGCCCAGTTAACGAAGTACATCCAGCCAGCGACGTAGGCGGCTTTTTCACCGAGAAATTCGCGGGCGTAAGAGACAAAGCTGCCGCTGGAAGGGCGATGCAGTACCAGTTCGCCCAGCGCGCGAAGAATGAAGAAGGAGAAGATCCCGCACACCAGATAGACGAGGGCGAGAGCCGGGCCAGCCATCTGCAGACGTGCACCAGCACCTAAAAACAGACCTGTACCGATAGCGCCGCCGATGGCGATCATTTGAACCTGACGGTTGCCCATCGCTTTGTGGTAGCCCTCTTCATGGGAGTTTAACCAGCGACGTTTAGCAGCATGATGATCGGCTGCGCTTTTATTGCTTGTTTTCATTGAGTTACCTGTTTGCCTGTCTGAACCATTATCGTGATAGTCCTGCCTGGCAGATAGCATACAAACGATTGCTTCTGCGCAAACACATGTCGCCTTCCCAGTCATTCTGCGTATGGATAAGGCGAAACATGGCGAGGCATCCTACCTGCAATTGATAAGCGACGCAAAATATAACCGTGCCGAAAGTGATGCACGTCGAAGGAAATCGTGTGGTCAGAGCAGACGGGGATCACAACGCGCTGAATCGTGGTGAGTTTTTAGACAAAAGATTCGCGGATTGATGATTTAAACATCAGTGGTGCTTATCAGTTGCTCAGTGGAACTAGCGGAAGGTAAACGCTATGATCGGTTTGGTTTTTATTCTGCCAGAACGAGGCTAACGGTGAAAATTAATGTAATCGGCACCAGCGGAAGTGGAAAAACCACGCTGGCAAGACGGATCGCTGATGAGCTGGCTATTCCTTATATTGAGATGGACAGGCTTTACTGGCGCCCGAACTGGCAGGGCACAGCAGATGATGCGTTTCTGGAAAAACTTGAGCATGCATTAAGCGCTTCTCAAAACTGGGTGCTCGATGGCAACTATAACCGCACGCGCCCCGTTAAATGGCGCAATGTGGATCTGGTCGTCTGGGTGGACTATGGATTTGTTCGTACGCTGTATCAGGCCGTTATCCGGGCGATCAAGCGGGCCTGGCATCAACACGAACTCTGGCCGGGAACGGGCAATAAAGAGAGTTTCCGGCGCGCCTTCCTCAGCAGAGAGTCCATTATCATCTGGACGATTAAAACCTGGCGCAACAACCGCAGGCGTTATCAGGTCGATATGCAAAACCCGGACTACGCACACATACGCTTTATCCGTATTACCCGCCGCGCTCAGGCGGAAACGCTGATTTCCTCCCTAAAGTCTTATTCTTAACAGGGTTTTATATATCTGATTTCCGGCAAACCAAATGTAAATTAATTGTTTCTCAGCGGTGAAATACGCCTTTATTAATAACGACATGTTAAGTCAAACGAGAACGCAACATGTCCTGGCGAATCAGCATTCTGGATAAAAGCCCCATCGCTGAAAATGAAACAGCCGCCGATGCGCTGGCGCGAACCCTGGCGCTGGCGCAACAGGCGGAAACTCTCGGTTATCACCGTTTCTGGATTGCCGAACACCACAACACCCCACAGTTGGCCAGCCCCTCGCCGGAGTTATTGATTGCCTGGATCCTCGGGCAGACGACGCGTATCCGGGTGGGATCGGGCGGTGTCATGCTGCAACACTACAGCCCGTATAAAGTTGCAGAAAATTTCAATCTCCTGGCTGCCCTGGCTCCCGGACGCGTGGATCTGGGCGTTGGAAAAGCGCCTGGCGGTCTGCCGCTCTCCACCCGCGCGTTGCAACTCGGTCTGAATCAGCAGGAAAAGGGCAGCTTTGCCGAACAGCTGGCGCAGCTCGATAGCTGGATCCGTCCTGAAAATCAGTCGGCGGAGGAGGCGGTGCGCGCCACGCCTTTGCCGCCGGTTCCGGCGCAGGGATTTCTGCTGGGAGCGAGTGTCGAAAGTGCTCTGCTGGCCGCAAAGCTCAACTGGCATTTTGTCTTTGCCGCTCACCTGAATGGCGATCCCGACCTGCTGCGCGAGGTCATCACCACCTGGCGGGAACACAGCGCCCGGGAGGTGATTGTGGCGGTTCAGGTCATTGTGGCGGACTCTCAGGCCCAGGCGCACTCGCTGGCACAAAAGGTTGAAGTCTGGGGCGTGGAGCTGGCAAACGGCCAGCGCGTTACGGTGGCCAGCGAAGAGCAAGCCTATGCGTTTGCGCGTCAGGCAGGCAGCGAGCCGCTGCGTATAGCGCGTCGCGCGCAGTCGCTGGTGGCCGGGACCGCTGAGTCGGTACTGGCACAACTGGACGCTCTGCATCACCAGTGGGGGATTGACGAATTCATTATCGACACACCGGTTGCGGACGGCGCCGCGCGCGTGCAGTCCCTGCGTCTGCTGGCGCAGGCGCGACTTAACAGGGAGGTTAACGTATGCGTTTTGGCGAACAACTGATTGCCTGGCGTCGTGAGCTGCACCAGCACCCGGAACTGTCGGGCCAGGAGGTGGAAACAACCGCCCGTTTGCACCAGTGGCTGACCCATGCCGGTATTACACCGCTGCCTTATGACTTGCCTACCGGGCTGGTGGCGGAGATCGGCACCGGCAACAAACTGATTGCCCTGCGGGCGGACATTGATGCCTTACCGATCGAAGAGCGCAGCGGGGTGGCGTTTAGCTCGCAGCGTGCGGGAGTCATGCACGCCTGCGGTCACGACATCCACACCAGCGTGATCCTCGGGGCGGCATTAAAACTAAAAGAACGTGAAGCGTTGCTCAACGGCCGCGTGCGGATCCTGTTCCAGCCTGCCGAAGAGAACTTTGGCGGTGCGAAGAGCATGGTGCGGGCCGGGGCGTTACGTGATGTCAGCGCCATCTTCGGTATGCACAACGAGCCGGGGTTGCCGGTGGGTGAATTTGCCACCCGCGGCGGGCCGTTCTATGCCAACGTCGATCGGTTTGTGATCCGCATTACCGGCAAAGGTGCTCATGCCGCACGGCCTCATGAAGGCAACGACGCGATTGTGCTGGCAAGCCAGCTTGTTACCGCGTTGCAGAGCGTCGCCAGTCGCAACGTGAATACGCTGGACTCCGTTGTGCTGAGCGTAACGCGCATTGCGGGCGGCAATACATGGAACGTCCTGCCGGAAAGCGTTGAGCTGGAAGGGACGCTGCGCACGCATCGCACGGAAGTTCAACAGAACGTCAAAGCGCGTGTCGGTGAAATCGCTGCCGGATTCGCCAGCGCCTTCAGTGCCCGGATTGATATCACCTGGTATGCCGGACCGACTGCGCTGGTCAATGACGAGCATTGGGCGGCGTTTGCCACGTCGGTCGCCCGGGAAGCGGGTTATGAAACGCAGCATGCCGAGTTGCATATGGGCGGAGAGGATTTTGCAGTCTATCTGCAGCAGATCCCCGGCGCGTTTGTCAGCATTGGCAGCAATAGCCCTTATGGTTTACATCACCCGGCCTTTAATCCGGACGAAGCATTAATTGAGCCGGCTGCCCGTTATTTTGCACAGCTTGCGGAAAAAGCCCTGCAACACGTTTAATTCAGAAGAGGTGAATATGTCTGCAACCCGACAATTGCGGCTGGGGACCATTTTGCACGGTGCTTCCGGGAATATGTCCGCCTGGCGCCATCCTGCGGCGGTGGCCGATGCCAGTATTAATTTTGATTTCGTCAAAGCGACGGCGTTAAAAGCAGAGGAGGGCAAGCTCGACTTTTTATTCGTAGCCGATGGCCTCTACATTAATGAGAAGTCGATCCCGCATTTTTTAAATCGCTTTGAGCCGTTAACGGTGCTCTCCGCGCTGGCGAGCATTACCTCGCGTCTGGGGCTGGTGGGCACGTTATCCACCTCCTACAGCGAACCTTTTACCGTGGCGCGCCAGTTTGCCAGCCTGGATCATTTCAGCAACGGCCGTGCGGGCTGGAACGTCGTGACCTCGCCGCTGGAAGGGTCGGCCAGGAACTTCTCGCGTGAAAAACACCCCGAGCACGCGCTGCGCTACCGCATTGCGGATGAGTATCTCGATGTGGTGAAAGGGCTGTGGGACTCGTGGGAAGGCGATGCCTTTGTGCGCAACAAAGAGAGTGGTCAGTTTTTTGACCCCGCCAAACTGCATACCCTGGATCACCGGGGTGATTTCTTCCAGGTTGCCGGGCCGCTCAATATTGGTCGCACGCCGCAGGGACGTCCGATTGTGTTCCAGGCGGGCGCATCGGACGACGGTAAAAAGCTGGCTGCGAAGCATGCCGATGCGATCTTCACCCACCATGAAACTCTCGAAGAAGCACAAGCGTTCTATCGTGATGTGAAGCAGCAGCTGGAAAACAACGGTCGTCGTGCCTCTGATTTGCACATCTTCCAGGGCGTGAGCGTGATTGTCGGAAAAGATGCCGAAGATGTGGAAAACCAGTACCAGACCACCGCGGCGCTGGTGTCGGTTAAGGATGCCCTCAATTATCTCGGACGCTATTTCGAACATCACGATTTCAGTCAGTATCCGCTCGACGAGCCGTTCCCGGACCTCGGCGATCTGGGGAAAAACAGCTTCCGCAGCACCACGGATGAGATAAAGCGTAATGCCCGCGAACGTCAGCTGACGCTGCGTCAGGTCGCGCTGGAAGCGGCCTCACCACGCCCCCGTTTTTCCGGTACGCCGGAGCAGGTGGCGGACGGCCTGCAGGCGTGGTTCGACGGCTATGCAGCCGACGGCTTCATCATCCAGGGCGGGACACCCGATACCTTCCCGCGCTTTGTTGACCAGGTGGTGCCGGTGCTACAGGCCCGCGGCCTGTTTCGCACTGACTACCCCGGGACCACGCTGCGCGACAGCCTGGGCCTGGACGAACCCAAAAATAAGTTCACACAACAATAAAAGAGAACCCGCTATGCAGAAACCATCGCTTATTCTGGCGCTCGCGCTGGCCTTTACCCCTGCCGTCTGGGCAGAGAATGTGAACATTAACGGCACCGGCGTGAGCATTGAGGCCAACAAAACGCCGATCAATACCGCCAAAAACGGCGATGCCATCGCGCAGTTGCCGAAAGATTATCGCTTTGCCGTGCCGGGGAAATTTACCGTCGCGGTGGCGGGCCTCAATCAACCGCCGCTGACGGTTTTCTCGGATGACAACAAAACGCTTCTGGGAAGCGAAGTTGACGTGGCCCGTCTGGTGGCGGATAGCCTCGGGCTGGAGCTGAACGTGGTGCCAACCTCCTGGGAGGACTGGCCGCTGGGGGTGGCCTCCGGGAAATACGATGCGGCGATCAGCAACATCACCGTGACTAAAGCGCGTAAGGAGAAGTTTGATTTCGCCACCTACCGTAAGGATTCGCTCGGTTTCTATGTGAAATCAACCAGTCCAATCACATCCCTGCAGAAGGCGGAGGACATTGCCGGGCTGCGGATTATTGTGGGCTCAGGCACTAACCAGGAGGCCATCCTGCTGGCATGGAATGCCGAAAACCTTAAGAAGGGACTGAAACCGTTTACCCCGGTCTACACCAAAGATGACGCGGCACAAACGCTGGCGCTCCAGTCCGGGCGTGCGGATGCGTATTTTGGCCCAAACGTGATTGGCGCGTGGAAAGCGGCGCTGACCGGTAAAACCAAACTGGTGGGAAGCGTTGACGGCGGCTGGCCGAAGGCGGCGCATATCGCGGTGACGCTGAAAAAAGGCAGCGGCCTGGTGGAACCGGTGCAGACCGCGCTTAATGGCGTGATCAAAAACGGCGATTACGACAAAGTGCTGAACCGCTGGGGAGAAGGGGTGGAACGCATCCCGCAGTCGGAAGTCAACCCGGCCGGTCTGGGTGATTAAGGAGGCGTTATGAGCGAACAATTTCGTGACGTTTCGCCGGAAGATGCCGATCTTCAGCCCATCATAAATGGGCTGTTCGGTGAATACGCTGCCCGCTACGGTGACTATTTTTCGAAAGATGCTGAGGTCGAGCTCACCGAGTGGTATCTGGCGCCGCAGGGGCTGTTTATCGTCCTGGAGCGTGACGGGAAGATTATTGCCACCGGGGCGTACAAACCCTTCGACGAACGCACCGCAGAAATCAAACGCATCTGGACGGACAAAAGCCTGCGTCAGCAGGGGCTTGCGGGGCGCGTGGTGCAGGAGCTGGAGCGCCGGGCGGTGCTGGCAGGCTACAGCCAGATCTACCTGACCACCGGTTTTCGCCAGCCGGAAGCGGTACGGCTCTATCTTAGCCAGGGTTACCAGCCGCAGTTCGATCTCAACCGCGATCCGGAAGAGTACAGCCAGCCCCCGTTTGATGGTCGGTTGCGTTTCACCAAAACGCTGGTTCGTGAAGCGTTAAGTAAAACCGCATGAGGTACGATGATGAGCAACGTTGAAACCATAAAAGTGGTCCCGGCGCGTTATCCGCTACGGGCCGTCGGTGCCGTGGTGGCGCTGTTTGTCCTGGCGGTCGTTGTCCAGTCCGTCGCCTTTAACCCGCGCTGGGAGTGGTCTGTGTTTGCCCGCTGGTTCTTCGACCCGGTGATCCTTGAAGGCGTCGGCCAGACATTACTGCTGACGCTGATCGGCACCGCGCTGAGCGTGATTTTGGGCGGTATGCTGGCGCTGGCGAGACTCTCGTCATCCTGGCTGCTGAGCAGCCTGGCCTGGGGCTATATCTGGCTGTTTCGCTCGCTGCCCCTGATTGTAGTGCTGATCATCCTTTATAACTTTTCCTATCTCTACGACACGCTCTCGCTCGGGGTGCCGTTCACCGGCATGACCTGGGGCAGCTTTGAAACCATCAATGTGCTGGGGCAATTCTCTACCGCCGTTGTCGGGCTAACGCTGGTGCAGAGCGCCTATACCGCGGAGATCATTCGCGGGGGCTTCCTCGGCGTGGATCATGGTCAGTATGAAGCGGCCGCTGCGCTGGGGCTACCGGCCTGGCGTCGTACGGTGCGGATCATTCTGCCGCAGGCACTGCGCACCATACTGCCGTCCGGGTTTAACGAAATCATCAGTCTCGCGAAGGGGACGGCGATGGTTTACGTGCTGGCCATGCCGGAGCTGTTCTACACCATCCAGATGATTTACAACCGCACGCAGGAGGTGATCCCGCTGCTGATGGTAGGTGCCGCCTGGTACCTGGTGATTACCACCGTGTTGTCCGCTATCCAGTATGGTGTTGAGCGGGGACTGGCCCGCAGCGAACGTCGCTCGGCGGTGAATCAGAACCGTACCCTCAGCCGTACCCGTTCCCGTTCCGTCACCACCACGCCCGCACAGGAGCCCGTCCATGCAAGCCCCTCATGAAGGACATATTTCCATTACCGGCGTCAGTAAATTCTTTGGTCGCCATAAAGCGCTCGATAACGTGTCGCTTGAGATCCCACCGGGATCCGTCACGGTGATCCTCGGACCGTCCGGCTCCGGTAAATCGACCCTGCTGCGTACCATCAACCACCTTGAGCGCGTCGACGAAGGGTTTATTCAGATTGACGGGGATTACATCGGCTATCGCCGTCGGGGTGACAAACTCTACGAGTTAAAAGAGAAAGAGATCCTCAAACAGCGCGTCAATGTGGGTTATGTGTTCCAGAACTTTAATCTCTTCCCGCATCTCACGGTGCTGGAAAACCTGATTGAAGCGCCTGTCGCCCATAAAAAACTGAGCAAAAAAGAGGCCGTTGAGCAGGCGTATAGCCTGCTGGATGTGGTGGGGCTGCGTGATAAAGCGGATGCCTGGTCGCGCCATCTCTCTGGCGGGCAGCAGCAGCGCATCGCCATTGCCCGCGCGCTGGCGCTGCGTCCGCGGGTCATGCTGTTTGATGAACCCACCTCGGCGCTGGACCCGGAGCTGGTGGGCGAAGTGCTGGATGTCATCAAGAAACTCGCCCGATCCGGCACCACGCTGGTGGTGGTCACCCATGAGATCGGCTTCGCCAGAGAAGTAGCGGATCAGGTGGTGTTTATGGTCGACGGTAAAATTGTGGAGCAGGGCAGCAGCCACGAGGTGCTGAACCGGCCATCGCACGCGCGAACGCGTCAGTTCCTTTCACGAGTCCTGTAAGGAGTACCCATGAAATATGGACTTCTGGCAGGGCTGGCCTTTACCGCCGCCAGCCATGCCAGTATTGATTTAAAAGCCAACGAGCAGCCGCTGCCGGTGACGGTGGATCAGCAGGCGGTGGCGAAGATCCCCGCTCATTACAAATTTGTCGAGCCGGGAACCCTCACGGTGGCCATTTCTGCGCTTAACTCACCGCCGCTGGCCCTGCTTGCCAGCGACAACCGTACGCGAATCGGCAGCGATCCGGATATCGCCCGGCTGCTGGCAGGCAGCCTGGGGCTAAAACTGAAGCTCGTTCCCACCGCCTGGGAAGACTGGCCGCTGGGGATCACTTCCGGGCGCTATGACGTGGCGCTGGTGAACATTGCGGTGACCGAACAGCGCAAAGAGAAGTTTGATTTTGCGACCTATCGCGTCGATTCGCTGGCGTTTACGGTGAAATCCACCAGTCCGGTGCGGTCGATTAACGGTCCTGAAGATCTTGCGGGTAGAAAGGTTATTGTCGGATCCGGCACCAATCAGGAGCGCATCCTGTTAGGCTGGAACGAGGAGAATAAAAAGGCCGGGCGTGAGCCCGCGCTGCCGGTGTACCTGACGGATGATGCCTCGGGCAATCTTTATATTCAGTCCGGGCGGGCGGATGTGTTCTTTGGACCACAGTCGGTCGCGGCGTATAAAGCCGCGCTGACCGGTAAAACGCGCGTTGTCGGGCTGGGCCCGAAAAAAGCGTATGTCGCCACGACCACCAAAAAAGGCAATCAACTGGTCTACGCCCTGCAGGCCGCGCTGGACGGCGCGATCACGCGCGGGGAGTATCAGAAGGTGCTGGCGCGCTGGGGAGAGCAGGGCGAAGCGGTGACACACTCGGAGGTTAACCCGCCTGGGATCACGTATTAATTGTGCTCTACACTTAGGATTTTCACTCCTGAGAGGGCAACATGATCAAACTTTATGGTGCACCCGGCTGGGGCTCGGCAATCAGCGAAGTGATGCTGACTCTGGCAGACATCCCTTACGAGTTTATTAATGTGGACGGGTTTGATGCGCCCGGTCCGCAGCGCGAATTGCTGCAAAGACTCAATCCATTGTGTCAGGTGCCGACACTGGCGCTGGAAAATGGCGCGATCATGACCGAAACAGCCGCCATCGCCCTGATGGTGCTCGACAGGTGTCCCGATCTGGCGCCGCCCGTCGGACAGGCAGAACGTCAGCAGTTTCAGCGCTTGCTTATCTGGTTTGTCGCGAACGTCTATCCGACCTTTACCTATGCCGATTATCCCGAACGCTGGGTGCCTGACGCACCGGAACAGTTGAAGAAAAATTGTATCGAATACCGCAAATCCCTCTATTTGTGGTTCGATAGCCAGCTCAAAGCGGCCCCGTTTGCGCTGGGTGAACAGCTTACGCTACTCGACGTCTATATTGCGGTCGCACATACCTGGGGGCCACGGCATGCGTGGTTTGCCGAGAATACGCCAAAGATAACGGCCATTGCAGACGCCGTGTGTCAGCTTCCTGAACTGCACAAGGTGTTAAAGGCAAACGGCATTATCTGATAACGTGTAAACCTGATTCATAACAGGAAGCCTGCACATGCCACATGTAGATATCAAATGTTTTCCCCGGGATTTAAACGACGAACAAAAAAATGCGCTGGCGGCAGATATTGCCGAGGTGATAATTCGTCATTTCAACAGTAAAGACAGTTCAGTGTCGGTGGCGTTAAACCAGGTTAATCCTGAAGACTGGAAAGCGCAGGTCTGGGACAGCGAAATTGGCCCGAATCTGGATTCGTTGATTAAAAAGCCCGGCTATTCGATGTAATTTTATTTGTCGGGCAGCGGCCTCGTTGACCCGGCATTTAAGTTTCTCCCGACATTTCGCAAAAATCGATAATACGATCCTGTGACGTTTCCGTTACACTTTCCCTCTCTAAAACTTTCACGAAATCATCTGGTAAGCACAGCAGTTGCGTTAAATTCAGTACAGGATAATTTTCTCATGACAAAATTACCTCAGTTCTCACTCGCCTTTTTTCATCCTCGTTACTGGCTCAGCTGGACAGGCATTGCAGCGCTCTGGTGCATTGTGCAGCTCCCGTATCCCCTTTTATTAAGAATCGGACACGGGCTTGGTCGTCTGGCCATGCGTTTGCTTCCCCGTCGTGTGGACATCGCTCGCCGCAACCTTGAGCTCTGTTTTCCCGACATGAAAAAGGATGAGCGCGAAAAGCTACTGCAGCGTAATTTTGAATCGGTTGGCATGGGCGTCATCGAAACCGGGATCGCCTGGTTCTGGCCTGACTGGCGGGTGCGTAAATGTTTCAGCGTCAGCGGATATGAACATATGGAAGAGGCCCGGGCGCGCGGAAACGGTGTGGTGCTCATCGGTATGCATTTTCTCACGCTTGAACTGGGGGCGAGGATCTTTGGTATGCTCAACCCGGGTGTCGGTGTTTATCGCCCTAACAATAATGCGCTGCTGGACTGGCTGCAGACGCGCGGCCGTCTGCGCTCAAATAAAACCATGCTGGATCGCTATGACCTGAAGGGCATGATCCGCGCCCTGAAGCAGAATGACATTCTCTGGTATGCCCCGGATCATGACTACGGTAAAACCAACAGCGTGTTTGTACCGTTCTTTGCGGTTCCTGATGCCGCGACAACCGCCGGAAGTTATATGCTGGTGAAGAGTGCCAGACCGGCGGTGATCCCGTTCGTTCCACGCAGAAAGGCAGACGGCAGCGGTTACGAACTGATTATTCTTGAAGATATCGGCGAAATGCTGCAGGGCGGTGATAAAGCGTCGGTAGCCACGCAAATGAACAGGGCGATTGAGCGCGCGGTGCTGATGGCGCCGGAGCAATATATGTGGTTGCACCGACGCTTCAAAACCCGTCCTGAAGGCCAGCCGGACAGATATGCGCGCAAAAAAAGCGTGGTCACTTCCAACAGAACTGTATCTACAGGCGACATGCCTGAACAGTCAGGCATTCAGCACTAAAGTATGCCCTCACCGTAACGTGAGGGCAGGCTGACGGCTACAGCGCAGCCCTGCGGTACGGCGCATAATCTGCTTGCCACCAGGTCTCTTCAATCCGCGCCAGCAACATCTCATCCTCCATGGCTGGCGCAACACCTTGCTCAATGGCCGCTCGGGCGACGGCAAACGCGATATGGCGTGACACCGTTTCTATATGATCCACCGGCGGCAATAACCCGCCTTTTTCGGTTGTCACCAGCGGCGACTGCGCGGCCAGGCTGTGGCTTGCCGCCATCAGCATCTCCTCGGTGACCCGGCGTGCATGGCAGGCCAGAATACCCAGCCCCAGCCCGGGGAATACATAGGCGTTATTACACTGGGCAATATCGTACTGCTCGCCCTGCCAGAACACCGGCGCAAACGGGCTGCCGGTGGCGACGAGCGCGGCGCCCTGTGTCCAGGCAATGAGATCCTGCGGTTGCGCCTCCGCGCGGGATGTGGGGTTAGAAAGCGGCATAATCACCGGACGCGGGCAGTGGCGATGCATCTCTTTCACAATCTCTTCGCTGAAGAGGCCCGGCTGGCCTGAGACCCCAATCATTACCGTCGGATGCGCGTTTTTAACCACGTCCATCAGCGAAATATTGTTCGACTCAACCTGCCAGTCGCGGATCGCCTCGCGCGCCGTGAGCAGGTTTTTCTGGAAGTCGAGGAGGTTGGTCATATCGTCAGTCAGCAGGCCAAAGCGATCGACCATAAAGATCCGACTGCGGGCTTCGGCTTCGGTTAGCCCGTCATCCATCATCAGCGCCACGATTTTTTCGGCGATGCCGCAACCGGCGGATCCGCTCCCCAGGAAGACCACGCGCTGATCGCGAACACGGGTCCCGGCAGCATGGGCGGCAGCAATCAGCGTGCCCGCGGTCACGGCGGCGGTACCCTGGATATCGTCGTTGAAACAGCACAGCTGGTCGCGGTAGCGCTGCAGCAGTCTGGTGGCGTTTTTCTGCGCGAAATCCTCAAACTGCAGCAATACATTGGGCCAGCGCTGCTTCACGGTACTGATAAACATGTCCATAAACTCGGCGTACTGATCGTCGCTGATGCGTGGGTGACGCCAGCCCATATACATGGGATCGTCCAGATGCTGCTGATTATTGGTGCCGACATCGAGCATAATCGGCAGAGTAGACGCCGGGTGGATCCCGCCGCAGGCGGTATATAACGAGAGTTTTCCAATGGGTATTCCCATCCCACCAATTCCCTGATCGCCAAGCCCCAGAATACGCTCTCCGTCGGTCACGACGATGACGCGAATATCATTGCGTGAGAAGCTTTGCAGCATTTCATCGATACGGTGACGATTGGGCCAGGAAATAAACAGCCCACGCGCGCGGCGATAAATAGTCGAGAAGTGTTCGCACGCTTCTCCTACCGTGGGGGTATAGATAATGGGTAACGTCTCTTTCAGGTGCGAACGCAACAGGTTGTAAAACAGCGTCTCATTAGTATCCTGGATATTACGCAGATAAACGTGGCGGGAAATATCGCTTTTAAAATGACAGAATTGTACCCAGGCGCGTTCGGTTTGTTCCTCGATGGTTTCAACGTTGTGTGGCAACAAACCGTGCAGATTAAAGTTATCGCGTTCTTCTTTAATAAATGCGAGCCCTTTATTTAATAACGGGTTTTCCAGTAATACAGCGCCGCTATAAGGGGTATACAGTACTTCTTTGCGAGACATGAATGACTCCTGAATTTCAATAATCGGATAAGGTTCAGTTGCAGGCGCAGGTTTATTTATGTCTGTCGTTTCGCGCTAATCTAGCGGTTAAGGATCATAGGCGTAGTGATAACGGTCACAGTCTTTCTGGTTTAATTAATTTCAAAACACCGATGCGGCGATTAAAAACTTTAGTTACGAAAAGATGAATTAAGTTATTTAAAAACAAATTCTCGTGCTGTTCACATTTCCGGCGAAATCGCCATGCTAATTTCTCGATGAACCATTTTTATAAATGGCAATTTGAATACGATTAAATATTAAAGCTTTATTAAGTACAGGCCAATTACGATTTATTCCTGTTTATTGATATCCGAACCTACTAATCCGGTGATTATATGAAAGATAATTCTGTAACCACGTCTCCAGTCGCTTCACGTTTTGCTTTTGGGTTGAGCAATGCTGAAGTTGGCGCGGTCCCGTTGATGCTGTTTGTCGGGATCGCGGCCATTGTGGCCACCTCCGCGTGGGCGGAGCTGCTGCCGAAAAACATGATCGGTGGACTCGCGGTGATCATGACGCTCGGTTTCGCCTTTGCCAAAATTGGCCGACAAATCCCGCTGCTGAAAGATATTGGTGGCCCGGCAATATTGTGCCTGATGCTGCCCTCGGTGCTGGTCTATTTTGGCGTATTCGAGAAACACACCCTGGATACGGTTCACCTGTTGATGAAAGAGGCCAATTTGCTCTATTTCGTCATCGCCTGTCTGGTGGTGGGGAGCATTTTGGGGATGAACCGCGTGCTGTTGATTCAGGGGATGATCCGCATGTTCGTTCCGCTGGTGGTGGGTACCCTGATGGCCGTGCTGACCGGCTTACTCGTTGGTTCGCTGTTTGGCTATACGCCGTATCACACCTTCTTCTTCATCATCGTACCGATTATCGGCGGAGGGATTGGCGAGGGAATTTTACCGTTGTCGCTGGCCTATTCGGCGATACTGGGTCAGACACCTGACGTCTACGTGGCGCAACTGGCACCCGCCGCCGTAGTGGGGAATATTTTTGCCATTATTTGTGCGGGTACGCTGGCGCGCCTCGGGGCAAAACGTCCCTCGCTTTCAGGCAATGGCATGTTAACCCGCAGCAAAGATGACACAAGCCTGTTTGCCAGCGCGCAGAGCGTACAGCAGACGGATTTCCATCTGATGGGGGGCGGGCTGCTGATGGTGTGTGCGTTTTTCATCGTTGGCGGACTGTTTGAGAAGCTGGTGCATATTCCCGGCCCGGTATTGATGATCCTCATCGCCGTGCTGTGCAAATACTTCAAGGTGATCCCGGCCTCCATGGAGCAGGGGGCGCACAGTTGCTATAAATTCGTCTCCGCTGCGCTGGTCTGGCCGTTGATGATTGGTCTCGGCATGCTGTACGTGCCGCTCGAGAGCGTGGTGTCGGTCTTTTCGGTGGGATACGTGGTGGTGTGCGGTTCGATCGTCATCGCAATGGCGCTGAGCGGCTATTTTATTGCGTCGCGCCTGAATATGTACCCGGTGGAAGCGGCGATTGTCACCTGCTGTCATAGCGGGCTGGGCGGGACAGGGGATGTGGCAATTCTTTCCGCGTCTAACCGCATGTCGCTGATGCCGTTTGCCCAGATTGCGACCCGCATTGGCGGTGCGTCGACGGTGATTTTCGCCACGCTTTTGATGGGCTGGTTAATGGCGCACTGATCCCGGATGTCAGAAGACTGAATCGCAACGACATTTTCAGCACGCCGTTGCGGTTCAGTTCTTTATAAATATCACTGCGCTGGATAGAATTACCGCATTCACAGCGACGGGAAACCGCACGATGACCGGAAGAGTTGATTACCAGATTGAAAAATTTCTCTTTACCGAAGCCGCCGAACCGGAACGTCTGACGCGCCAGTGGGCGGAGGTACTGGAAGAGTGTCGGGAGCAACAGGCCGGTGCAGAAGAACGTCTTCGTCTGGCGCTGCTGAATGTGGATTACGTCACCAGCTTTGAGCTTCCTTTCCGGTTACTCCTCACCCGCGCCCCGCAGTTAATTGACGGCCTCAGAAAAGAGCTTCAACTCAGCCAAAAAAATGTGCTTTTTAACGGCAAGCGCTTCGGCTGTGTTTATAGCCTGAAAATGAATCTGGACGGGATCCCCGATGAATTTAACTACCACCTGAAAACGCGTATCCAGCGCAGTGATAGCGAAGGGGGGAGCGAAGTGCCGTACCGGCAAATCGCCCAGCAGGTGAAAGCGCCCCGTGAGCGATTAAAGTTAGCGCTGGAAAACGGGCTCGCGGTAACCGCACTCGACGGGCTTTTCTGGTTCGGCATTCAGCGCATCGCGGCCGATGTGCAACGGTTGCGCAAAACGGGGATGAGAATAACCACCTCCGGGACCGAGGTCTTTGATACGCTGACCAGGACCCGACGGCAGATCCCGGTCTATCGTCAGGAAAAAGCGTAGCGTTGCCACGAATATTAACGTAACCGCAGGGCTATTCAGCCCGCAGCAATATCGCCATCAGCCCAGGAAAACGGGCATCCAGATCGTCTCTTCGCAGTGAAATCATATTCTCTCGCCCCTGCGGGCGCTGCCAGATTACACCGCTGTCGCGCAGTACGCGCCAGTGGTGGGTCATGGTGGATTTCACCACATCGTCCGGGCGCAGCGCGTTGCAGCTCAGTTCACTGCCATCGGCCAGCCTGCGGATAATCGATAGCCGGAGCGGGTTGCCGAGAGCAAACAGCACATTTTCCAGCAGTATTTGTTCAGGTTCGGGGTGGTTTGGGATCATCGTTTTCCTGCGTCAACGTTCAGATTGAGCTATATCAACAATAGGTCAACCGTGAAAAAATAGTTCGATAATACTCGTACAATAGGACTATTATAGCAAACGAACACACAGGCGACCATCCCGGTCGTCACAACTCAGTCTTACAGACTTAAGGAAATATTATGCCCCGACCCATCCCTCTCGAACGTTATCGCAACATCGGTATTTCCGCGCATATCGATGCCGGTAAAACGACAACCACCGAACGCATCCTGTTTTACACCGGGATGAGCCACAAGCTGGGTGAAGTACACGATGGCGCGGCAACAACCGACTGGATGGCGCAGGAGCAAGAGCGCGGGATCACCATTACCTCCGCGGCCGTCAGCTGCTTCTGGCCGGGTATGGACAGAGGGTTTGAACCGCACCGGATCAATATCATCGACACCCCGGGGCACGTGGATTTCACCATTGAGGTGGAACGTTCCATGCGCGTGCTGGACGGTGCCGTCATGGTGTACGACTCCGTGGGTGGCGTCCAGCCACAGTCAGAGACCGTCTGGCGTCAGGCGAATAAATATCATGTGCCGCGCCTGGCGTTCGTCAACAAAATGGACCGTCCGGGTGCCGATTTCTTCCGCGTCGTACGGATGATGCAGGAACGCCTGAAGGCGAATCCGGTGCCTGTTGTGATCCCTGTGGGCGCGGAAGAGCATTTCACCGGCGTGGTGGATCTCATCAAGATGCGTACCATTGTGTGGGATGATGCCACACAGGGCATGGTGTTTAACTATGCGCCGGTACCGGACGAATTGCTGAGCACCGCGCAGGAGTGGCGGGAAAAAATGGTCTCTGCGGCAGCAGAAGCCAGCGACGCGCTGATGGATAAATACCTGGAGACGGGCGACCTTGATGAGGCTGAGATCATCAAAGGGCTGCGTATTCGGACCATCTCCGGTGAAATCCAGCCGATGCTGTGCGGCAGCGCCTTTAAAAACAAAGGGGTACAGCGCATGCTCGATGCGGTGATTGAGCTGATGCCATCCCCGCTGGATGTACCGGCCATCGACGGTGTGGACGAAAAAGGGCAGCATGCGGAGCGTCATCCAAGTGATGAAGAGCCGTTTTCTGCGCTGGCGTTCAAACTGATGAGCGATCCGTACGTCGGGCAACTGACCTTTATCCGCGTTTACTCTGGCGTGTTGAGAAAAGGCGACGCGGTGTACAACCCGGTGAAGGGCAAGAAAGAGCGTATCGGACGCATCGTGCTGATGCATGCCAACGATCGTCACGAGGTGGACGAGCTGCGCGCCGGTGATATTGCGGCCTGTGTGGGTCTGAAGGATGTGACCACCGGGGACACGCTCACCGATCCGAATGCGATCATCACGCTTGAGCGAATGGAGTTCCCGGACCCGGTGATCTCCCTTGCCATCGAGCCAAAAACCAAGGGCGATCAGGAGAAAATGGGCATTGCCCTGCAACGCCTGGCGGCGGAAGATCCGTCTTTCCGTCTGCATACCGATGAAGAGTCCGGCCAGACGATTATCTCCGGTATGGGTGAGCTACATCTTGAGATTATCGTCGATCGCATGAAGCGTGAGTTTGGCGTCGAGGCGAACATCGGCCGTCCGCAGGTGACCTACCGCGAGACGCTGCGCAAAGCGGTGAAAGATATCGAAGGCAAATTTGTCCGGCAGTCCGGCGGTAAAGGGCAGTACGGGCATGTGGTCCTGAGCCTTGAGCCGTTAGAGCCTGGTAGTGGCTTCAAGTTTGAAGATGCCACGAAGGGTGGCGTGGTGCCGCGTGAGTATATTCCCTCTGTGGAAAAAGGGCTGCGCGAAGCCATGAACAGCGGCGTGCTGGCGGGGTATCCGGTTGTCGATGTAAAAGCGACCCTGACCTTTGGGTCGTATCACGACGTCGACTCCTCGGAAATGGCGTTCCGCATGGCGGCGATCCTCGGGTTTAAAGAGGGCGCTCGCAGAGCGGATCCGGTGATCCTTGAGCCGGTGATGCATGTCGAGGTGGAAACGCCGGAAGAGTACGCCGGTAATATTATGGGCGATCTCTCATCCCGTCGTGGCATGGTGCAGGGCATGGAAGAGCAGTACGGCAGCCAGATTATCCGCGCTGACGTGCCGCTGGCAGAGATGTTTGGATACGCCACCACGCTGCGCTCGATGTCGCAAGGGCGCGCGACCTACACGATGGAGTTCCACCATTTTGCGGAAGCACCGCGCAATGTGGCGGATGAGATTATTGCCCGGCGTGCGAAGTAATACGTTCACCCTCTCCCCGATGGGGGGAGGGTATATCAATCCAGCGCCTTCACCATTTTCCCACTCGCCACAAACGTCCCGGCTCCCAGATGGTGCAGGGTATTCAGCTTATCCCCGTCAAACTGCCAGCGTCCGGCGACAAACGCGCGTTCATCGGCAGCGGCTGAAACCACTTCCCCGAACAGCGTATCGTACTTTTCTGCCGCAGATGTAACGGGTAATAACCGGCACTCCATCCACGCCAGACATTTATCTTCAATGACGGGCAGGCCGAGTGCCGGACCGTTCACCACCGGGATGCCGTAGCAGTTGAATTTGTCTTCGTCGCGCCCGCTAACGCTACCGACCGCGTAGGTCCAGTTGGCGGCGGACACGCCGGGAATGACGATGCCAAATTGCCCGCTGCGTTCAATCAGTTCACGCGACCAGGTGCTTTTATCCACCACAATGGCGATACGCGGTGGTTCAAACTCAACCGGCATCGACCACGCGGCAGCCATAACGTTACGCCTGTCCAGGGTTTCATCCCGACTGGTGATAAGCACGGTAGGACCATGGTTTAAAAGACGGCTGGCATGACGTAATTCAACAGGACGAAAGTGGCTCATAGGGTCTCCTCATCAATAACGATGAGTATGGCGAAAAAGCACGGAAATCAAAGTGGACGCGTAAAATTAGTTTATAAACAGAACATCACTGTTAAAGGAAACTGATGCATGTCCCCATTTCTGACTGCCTATTTCGCCCGCATCGGCTGGAAACAACCGGCTACTGTTGATATCGACACCTTGCGCGCGCTGCATTTACATCACAACTGTGCGATCCCGTTTGAAAATATCGATGTCGTTCTGCCGCGCGAAATACAGCTCGACGATCAAAGCCTTGTCGACAAACTTGTTAAGGCGCGTCGCGGGGGGTATTGCTTTGAACAAAATGGCTTGTTTGAGCGCGTGTTGCGCGAAGTTGGGTTTACGGTGCGCAGCGTGCTGGGACGTGTGGTATTAGCGAATCCACCGCAAATGCCGCCGCGCACGCATCGCCTGTTGCTCGTCGAACTTAACGGCGAGCGCTGGATTGCCGACGTTGGATTTGGCGGCCAGACGCTGACGGCACCGATTCGTCTGCTTGCCAACGAAGAGCAGGAGACGCCGCACGGTCTGTATCGTCTGCTGAGCGAGGGGAACGACTGGGTACTGCAATTCCGTCACCATGAGCACTGGCAGTCGATGTACCACTTTGACCTGACGACACAATATTTCAGTGATTACGTCATGGGGAATTTCTGGTCGGCGCACTGGCCGCAGTCCCATTTCCGCCATCATCTGCTGATGTGCCGCCATCTGCCTGACGGCGGCAAACTGACGCTGACCAACTTCAACTTTACTCACTGGCAAAAGGGCCATGTAGAGGAGCAGATCCATCTTCCCGATGCTGCGGCGCTGTATCAGTTGATGCAGGAGCGCTTCGGGCTGGGTGTTGACGATCCGAAGCACGGTTTTTCACTGGCGGAGCTGACGGCGGTGATGGCTGGTTTTGAAACTCACGGAAAATAGCCGCCTCGCTATCGGCCGCGAAACTCGCGCCGATGGCGAGAAGGCGAGGTGTTATTAAGCCTCCGTGTGCCAGCCAGTATAGAGACCTGGCTGGCGACGGGGATCAAGTCCGGTCTTATTCTGTGACTGGCAGCGCCATAACGTCTTTGGTCGTCATAATCTCGGCAAACACATCGGCAACACCGGCTAATGCCGCACGTTGCAGCGCTTTGTGGTCCACCACGCCACCCTGACCATCATCCAGATCGCGTGTTGCTGTCGCATCTTCAGGGATAATCACGTTATAGCCCAGCGGAACAGCGTCACGTGCGGTAGAGGAAATGCACATGTGCGTCATCAGGCCAATGACTATCACCTTTTTGATCCCTTTTTTCTTTAATTGCGCATCCAGATCGGTGCCAACAAAAGAGCTCGGGGTCGCTTTGGTGATAATGGCATCGCGTGCAGAAGGCTGTAGGTCTTGATGGAACTTGGCATAAACAGACCCTTCGGCAAACAACGGGCTATCCTTTGGCGCTATATGGCGCACGAAGTACACCGGCATCCCCTTTTGATGGGCATAGCTAACCAGCTTTTGACTGTTCTTCAGTACCTTATCGCCATCAGGGATCACCATCTGACCACGAAAATCTTTACCTGCGTAATATTCGTTTTGGATATCCACCACGATTAACGCCGTTTGTGAGGCGGATAAAGACGAAGTCGCCGTTGCGCCTGTCATTGCACGAATGGTTTTGCTATTCGTGCCGGTCGTTTCCTGCGCGCTAGCATAAGTGGAAAAAGTGCTCATCATGCCGATCAGCAATGCTGTACGAAAAAATGGTTTCATCACGCGAACTCCTTCTGTGTTGTGTTCGGGAGCCATTATTCCGCACAGTTGCTCACAGTATGAGTCACCTGGAGGACCAATAACGATACTTTTGGGCCATTATGAGAGGATATTTCGTGGTGGAATTTTCTTCTGCAAAGCGGCATGCTTCAGCCTTCATCGCCCGGTGGCGGCTACGCCTTACCGGGCCTACAGCCCACGCGGCGGCATCATTCGAAGGCATGTTGATATGGAAATCGTTCTGCGAAATAAATTCAGTTCATTGGGTATGTTGCTGGGAGGAATTGCACTCATTCTCTCAATCGTCCAGTTTTCATTCGGCCCGTTTTCGTCAAAGCCGCCAGCGCTTGAAGTTATGGTTGCTGAGAAGGTTTCGGCTGTAAAACAAGGGATAATTGCGGGGCTAAAGGGGGAGCGTCCTGCTGCCCGAACAGAAAAAACAACGGTCGATATCGACCGCATTCTTCTTAATACCGGGATTATTCTCGCTGTTGTGGCTCTGGGGCTTTCGTTCATCGGAGGGATGTGCAAGGAGAGCCGTTGGGGGATCTCCGGGGCACTTCTTTTCTCAGGGCTAACGCTAACGTTCCATGCTGTGCTACTTGCATTCGGATTGATCGTCGCGGTGCTGTTGCTGTTATTTATTCTCTCTCTGATAACCGGAGGGTCAGTAAGTTGACATTAAAGCCCGGTGGCGGCTACGCCTTACCGGGCCGACAGGTGCTTGAACGTAGGTCGGGTAAGGCGAAGCCGCCACCCGACAAAATCAACGGCGCGACCTCACCACCTGATACCGACGGGTAAAGTACTCAAACGGTGCGCTCCACACGTGCACCAAGCGGGTGAACGGGAAGATAAGGAAAATCGTCATCCCCAGCACCAGATGAACGCGGAAGATCGGCGCCACGCCGCTCAGCATTTCTGACGAACCTCCCTTAAACGTCACAATTCCCTGCGCCCAGCCGACCAGCTTCATCATCTCGCTTCCGTCAGGATACTGTGCGGAGAAGGGGATGGTGGTCAGCCCCAGAATGCACTGTATCAGCAGGATACTCATGATGATGATATCCGGCGTGGTGGAAGTGGCGCGCACCCGCTGGTTGAACAGGCGGCGAATCAGCAGCATGGACCCGCCAATCAGCGTCAGCACGCCGCAAATCCCCCCAGCAATCATGGCTAACTGCTGCTTAACCGCGACGGGTAAAAACCAGGCATACATCCAGTGCGGAGTTAGCATGCCGAACAGGTGTCCGAAGAAAATCCCCAGGATCCCAATGTGAAACAGGTTAGAGGCCCAGTTCATACCGCGTTTGCTGAGCATCTGGCTCGATGAGGCGCGCCAGGTGTATTGCCCGTAGTCGTAGCGCAACCAGCTGCCGAGGAAAAACACGGTGGCGCAGATGTAGGGGTAAATGTCATAGAAAAAGACGTTCAGGTAATGTGTCATTTTGGGCCTCCGGCGCTGACGTCTACGTACTGCGGCGCGACGTCCTGGCTAAAGCGTCGTTGATAGTGCTGCATCGGCGAGCTGTCGCACGATGTGGCGTTGTCTTCGATAAACTTGACCTGTTCCTCTTCCCAGACGGCGTCCAGCGCCTGGCGGGTATCATCGCGTTTCTCCGTGGCCACCTGTTTCGCCACGCTGTCGCTGGAAAGCCGCGTTCCGGCCAACACCAGCAGGGCATCGAACAGCTGATAATGGGCCACGCCGCGCTGCTTCAGACGCCCGCCAATCAGCGCCAGGATAGGCGCGACGTTCTGCACCCCTTCGCGCGCCTCGTCGTCCGTAACGATGCTTAGGTACTCCAGATAGAGCGGCAGATAGTCCGGCAGTTCGCGGCAGTCAAGCTGTAGCCCGGCTTTCTCATACTGCCCCATGAGGTCAACCATCGCCTGACCGCGATCGCGAGATTCAGCGTGAACATGCTCGAACAGCAGCAGCGAGGTCGCGCGGCCACGTTCAAATACCTCGCACCACTCGGCCTGTTTATCCAGCAGCGGGGCGCTCAGGTGCTGACGGGCAAACGACAGCAGCATGGGGGCGTCCTGCTCAATGAGCGAAAGCGCTTCCTCGCGATTTTCCCACAGAGTCTCATCGGGATACTCAATCAGCAGCGCGATGATTTTGAGGATCTGCATTACTCTCCCTCCCCATGTTCGCGCACCTCGGTGATGTTGATGGCATCAATCCGGCTGCTGTTGAAGAGGTTAAATTTGGTGTCAGAGCCGTGGCAGCCGTCGCCAAAAGTGAAGCCGCAGCCGTTACGTTCCGGGAAGGCATCGCGCGCCATTTCACGGTGGCTGGTGGGGATCACGAAACGATCCTCATAGTTGGCGATGGCCAGATAGCGGTACATCTCTTCAACCTGTTCCACGGTAAGGCCTACCTCCTCAATCGCACGGGTGTCCGTGACGCCTTCTACCGTCTGGGAGCGCTTGTAGTGTCGCATCGCCATCATGCGTTTAAGGGCGCGCAGCACCGGACCGGTATCCCCCGCGCTAAGCATGTTCGCCAGGTACTGTACCGGGATGCGCAGGCTTTCCACCGCAGGCAGGACGCCGTCGCTCTGCGGCAGGCCGCCTGCGTCAGCGTAGGACTGGATCGGTGACAGCGGCGGCACATACCAGACCATCGGCAGGGTGCGGTACTCGGGGTGCAGCGGCAGGGCGAGCTTCCAGTCCATCGCCATTTTGTAGACCGGGGAGCGCTGGGCCGCATCAATCACGTTCTGCGGAATACCCTGTTTCAGCGCTTCTTCAATCACCGCCGGGTCGTTCGGGTTGAGGAACACGTCGCACTGGCGTTCGTAGAGATCGGTTTCATGCTCGGTGCTGGCGGCCTCCTCAATACGGTCCGCGTCATACAGCAGCACGCCGAGATAGCGGATGCGCCCGACGCAGGTTTCCGAGCAGACGGTCGGCTGGCCGGATTCAATGCGCGGGTAGCAGAAGATGCATTTTTCTGACTTGCCGCTCTTCCAGTTGAAGTAGATCTTTTTGTACGGACAACCGCTGATGCACAGACGCCAGCCGCGGCATTTGTCCTGATCAATCAGCACAATGCCGTCCTCTTCGCGCTTGTAAATGGCGCCGCTCGGGCAGGTGGCGACGCAGCTTGGGTTCAGGCAGTGCTCGCACAGGCGCGGCAGGTACATCATGAAGGTGTTTTCAAACTGGCCGTACATCTCTTTCTGGATCTTCTGGAAGTTACGGTCGCGGGCGCGTTTTTCGAATTCGCCGCCCAGCAGCTCCTCCCAGTTGGGTCCCCAGACGATCTTGTCCATCCGCTTGCCGTCAATCAGCGAGCGCGGGCGAGCGGTAGGGAGGTGATCCCCCTCCGGCGCGCGGTGCAGATCCTGATAATCGAAGGTGAAAGGCTCATAATAATCGTCAATCTGCGGCAGGACGGGGTTAGAAAATATTTTCGACAGCACCCCCATTTTGCCGCCGAGACGCGGCGTCAGCTTACCGTGAATACCGCGGATCCAGCCGCCTTGCCACTCTTCCTGGTCTTCCCAGTTTTTCGGGTAGCCGATCCCCGGTTTGGTTTCGACGTTGTTAAACCACGCATATTCCATGCCTTCACGCCCGGTCCAGACGTTCTTACAGGTGACCGAGCAGGTGTGGCAGCCAATGCATTTATCGAGATTCAGTACCATGCCAACCTGTGAACGTATTTTCATTTTTTCGTCTCCTGTACCTGATCCCGACCTTCGCCATCCAGCCAGTTAATGTTTTTCATTTTGCGGATCATGATGAACTCGTCGCGGTTGGAGCCAACGGTACCGTAATAGTTGAAGCTGTAAGCCAACTGTGCGTAACCGCCAATCATGTGCGTCGGTTTCGGGCAGACGCGGGTCACCGAGTTATGAATACCGCCGCGCCGTCCGGTCACCTCTGAACCCGGAATGTTAAGAATGCGCTCCTGGGCGTGGTACATCATGGTCATACCCGGTGGCACGCGCTGGCTCACCACCGCGCGGGCGGTGAGGGCGCCGTTGGCGTTGAAGGCTTCAATCCAGTCGTTGTCCTCAATGCCCAGCTCACGCGCGTCGGTTTCACTGATCCAGACAATCGGCCCGCCGCGCGACAGGGTCTGCATCAGCAGGTTTTCGCTGTAGGTAGAGTGGATGCCCCATTTCTGGTGCGGCGTCAGGAAGTTGAGCGCTTTTTCCGGGAAGCCGTTCGGCGGGATCTCGCGCATATGGGTAACGCTGCGGGTATCAATCGGCGGACGGTAAGCCACCAGACTTTCGCCGAAGGCGCGCATCCACGGGTGATCCTGATACAGCTGCTGACGGCCGGAGAGGGTGCGCCACGGGATCAGCTCGTGAACGTTGGTATAACCCGCGTTGTAGGAGACATGCTCGCTTTCCAGACCGGACCAGGTCGGGCTGGAGATGATTTTACGCGGCTGCGCCTGAATATCGCGGAAGCGGATTTTTTCATCTTCTTTATTCAGCGCCAGGTGGGTGTGGTCGCGTCCGGTCAGTTCGCCCAGTGCTTCCCACGCCTTCACCGCCACCTGACCGTTGGTTTCCGGTGCCAGCGCGAGGATCACTTCGGCGGCATCAATGGCCGTCTCGATACGCGGACGGCCTTTCGCCGGGCCGTCGAGCTTGACGTAGTTCAGCTTGCCGAGGAACTCGACCTCGTTTTGCGTGTTCCACGAGATCCCTTTCCCGCCGTTGCCGAGCTTGTCCAGCAAGGGGCCGAGGGAGGTAAAGCGCTCCCACGTTTCCGGGTAGTTACGCTCGACGACCGCAATGTTCGGCGCGGTTTTGCCGGGGATCAGATCGCATTCGCCTTTGCGCCAGTCCTGAATATCAAACGGCTGGGACAGTTCCGCCGGGGAATCGTGCTGCAGAGGCTGCAACACGACGTCCGTTTCCGTACCGAGATGGCCGACGCACACGTCAGAGAAAACTTTGGCGATGCCTTTGTAAATCTCCCAGTCGCTGCGCGATTCCCACGCCGGGTCGACGGCGGCAGACAGCGGATGAATAAACGGATGCATGTCGGAGGTGTTCATGTCGTCCTTTTCATACCAGGTGGCGGTTGGCAGGACGATGTCAGAGAACAGGCAGGTGCTGGACATACGGAAATCGAGCGTTACCAGCAGGTCGAGTTTGCCCTCAATGGCGTTAGTCTGCCAGTCGACCTCTTCAGGCTTCACGTCATCGGTCGAGCCTAAATCTTCCCCTTGTATCCCGCTTTCGGTGCCGAGCAAATACTTGAGCATGTACTCGTGGCCTTTGCCGGAGGAGCCAAGCAGGTTCGAGCGCCAGACAAACAGATTGCGCGGGTGGTTTTTACCGCTGTCGGGCTGCTCGCAGGCGAAGCGGATATCGCCCGATTTCAACGCCTGAACGGTGTACTCCTGCGGAGAAAAGCCTGCTGCCTCCGCGCGGGCTTTGATGTGCAGCGGGTTGAGGTTGAGCTGCGGCGCCGACGGCAGCCAGCCCATACGCTCGGCGCGGACGTTGAAGTCGATCAGATGACCAGTGAATCGGGATGCGTCCGCCAGCGGAGAAAGCAGCTCCTGCGCCGTCAGCTTCTCATAGCGCCACTGGCTGGCGTGGTTGTAAAAGAAAGAGGTGCTGTTCATCTGGCGCGGCGGGCGGTTCCAGTCCAGCGCGAAGGCCAGCGGCAGCCAGCCGGTTTGCGGACGCAGCTTCTCCTGGCCCACGTAGTGCGACCAGCCACCACCGCTTTGGCCTACGCAGCCGCAGAAGACCAGCATGTTGATCATGCCCCGGTAGTTCATGTCCATGTGGTACCAGTGGTTTACCCCGGCACCGAGAATGATCATCGAGCGTCCATGCGTTTTGTGCGCCGTGTCGGCAAACTCACGGGCAATTTTTTCAATCAGATACGCGGGGACGCCGGTGATCTGTTCGCCCCAGGCCGGTGTATACGCTTTGATCTCACCATAATTTTCAGCCGCGTTACTGTCTTCCAGACCACGATCGAGACCGTAGTTGGCGAGCACCAGATCGTACACGCTGACCACATGTTTCTGGCTGCCGTCGGCAAGCGTCAGGGTTTTACTCGGCACGCGGCGGGTCAGCACTGGTTCCTGTTTCACGCTGCGAAAATGCGGGTTCTCATTACCGCCAAAGTAGGGGAAGGCGACATCCGCCACGCTGTCGTGGGTGATCAGCAGGGAAAGGGTCAACTCCGTTTCCTGACCCGCAGCCAGCGATTCCAGGTTCCATTTGCCTTTTTCGCCCCAGCGGAAGCCAATGGAACCGTTAGGAACCACCAGATTACCGGCAATATCAAAGGCGACGGTTTTCCACTCCGGGTTGTTGGCTTCGCCCAGCCCGTCAACAAGGTCGGACGCCCGCAGCATGCGTCCCGGCACCAGACGACCATCGGCCTGCTCATCCAGCAGAACCAGCATCGGCATGTCGGTGTAGCGGCGGCAGTAGTTGAGGAAGTAGTCGCTTGGGTTATCGAGGTGGAACTCTTTGAGGATCACATGTCCCATGGCCATCGCCAGCGCGCTGTCGGTCCCCTGTTTGGGGGCGAGCCACTGGTCGCTCAGTTTGGCAACTTCTGAGAAGTCAGGCGTGATGGCAACAGTTTTGGTCCCTTTATAACGAACCTCGGTAAAGAAATGGGCGTCGGGGGTGCGCGTCTGGGGAACGTTAGAGCCCCAGGCGATGATATAGCTGGAGTTGTACCAGTCGGCGGACTCCGGCACGTCGGTCTGCTCGCCCCAGGTCATGGGCGAGGCGGGAGGCAGGTCGCAATACCAGTCATAGAAACTCAGGCAGGTACCGCCGAGCAGAGAGAGATAGCGCGTACCGGCAGCGTAAGAGACCATCGACATCGCCGGAATAGGCGAGAAACCGGCCACGCGGTCCGGGCCATAATTTTTGATGGTCCAGACGTTGGCGGCGGCAATCAGCTGGTTCAGCTCTTTCCAGTTCGAGCGGATAAACCCGCCTTTACCGCGTGCCTGTCGGTAGCTCTGCGCTTTTTGCGGATCGTTTTGAATGGCATCCCAGGCGAGTACCGGGTCGCTGTGCTGCGCCAGCGCCTCGCGCCAGAGTTCAATCAGCCTGCGGCGCACCAGCGGATATTTGAGGCGGTTGGCGCTGTAGAGGTACCAGGAGTAGCTTGCGCCGCGTGGGCAACCGCGTGGCTCATGGTTAGGCAGGTCCGGGCGTGTGCGGGGGTAATCGGTCTGCTGGGTCTCCCAGGTCACCAGTCCGTTTTTGACATAAATCTTCCAACTGCAGGAGCCGGTACAGTTCACGCCGTGGGTAGAGCGCACAATCTTGTCGAACTGCCAGCGCTGGCGGTAGCTGTCTTCCCAGTCCCGGTTGGTGTGATACACCTGCCCGTGCCCATCGGCGAAACTGTCGCCTTTTGTTTTGAAGTAACGAAAGCGGTCCAGCAGTTTGCTCATGACATTTCTCCTGCTTCGATAGCATGGCCGGAGGGTGCTGCATCACGCTCCGGCGAAGATGTAGTTATTATTTTTGTGAGGATTTACGGCCGTACACCAGCCAGGTGACGAGCACGCAGACGATGTAAAACACGAGGAAGACTTTCATGGCGCCGACCGGCGATCCGGTCATTGCCAGCGAGGTGCCGAAGGCTTTAGGGATAAAAAATCCGCCTACTGCGCCAATGGCAGAGATAAAGCCCAGCGCGGCAGCGGTGTCCGTCACGGCTTCATGCTGCGCCTGTTCATCCGTGCCACCTTGCTTTCTCACCCGGTCGATGGTGATTTGGCGAAAGATAATCGCAATCATCTGGAAGGTTGAGCCGCTGCCCAGCCCGGCGGTGAGGAACAGCCCCATAAAGACCAGATAAAACGCGACAAAGCTGCCGGAGCCCGAGCCGGGCAGGGTCAGGAAGATCAGGGCGCTAAAGATGGCCATAAAGACAAAGTTGATGAGCGTGACGCGCACGCCGCCCAGCCTGTCGGAGATCATCCCGCCCGCTGAACGCGCCAGCGCACCAATCAGGGGGCCAAAGAAGGCAAGGTGAAGAATGTTAACGTCCGGAAACTGGGTTTTCGACAGCATGGCAAAGCCTGCCGAGAAACCGATAAACGAGCCGAAGGTCGCCAGATAGAGCAGGCTCAGCAGCCAGAGATGAAACCGCTTAAGTACCGGAAGCTGGCTGGCGATAGAGGCTTTTGAGCTGGCGATATCGTTCATGCCAATAAACGCCGCAATGGTGGCCAGCAGCAGAAGCGGAGCCCAGATCCAGGCGGCATTCGCCAGCCACATGGTGGACCCGTCCTCCAGAGGCACACCGTTTACCCCCAGAAAGGTGAACATCGGCAGAAAAATGACCAGTGGCGCGATCAACTGCATCACGCTGACGCCCAGGTTTCCCAGCCCGCCGTTGATTCCCAGCGCGCTACCCTGTCTGGATTTCGGGAAGAAAAAGCTGATATTCCCCATGCTGGAGGCAAAGTTAGCGCCCGCAAATCCGCAGAGCAGGGCAATGACGATAAAGACCCAATAAGGCGTCGCGGTGTTCTGAATGGCAATCCCCAGCCAGACGCAGGGGATAATAAGGATCACGGTGCTCAATACTGTCCAGTTACGTCCGCCAAATATCGGCACCATAAAAGAGTAGGGGACACGCAATATTGCGCCGGAGAGAGAAGGTAATGCCGTTAGCATAAAAAGCTGATCGGTAGTGAAATTAAATCCGACTTTATTGAGGTTAACCGCAATGGCACTAAATAACATCCAGACGCAAAAGGCCAATAGCAGGCAAGCCACAGAAATCCATAGGTTTCTTCGCGCGATATGTTTGCCTTTATTCTCCCAGAATTGCGGATTTTCCGGTTTCCAGTTACTTAAAAGATGGTGATGACTTTTCTCACTTTGTTGTGACATATCGCCCTCTTGCTTACCCAGATGGAGATAAAAAATAAGTAAAAACAGCTAGATATGTGAAGGTCTGGTATTGTGGTTATAGGAAGTATTGAGATACATCTGAAAGGATAGATAAAAAAGCGAACCCCAGAGTTTGGAAATGAAATAGGGGTTCGCCTAATGTGTTACCAATTGTAACGGTGGGATTTAATTACTCAGAAGGGAGTATTAAAACAACTCCAGAGAAATTAATTTATCAAGATGATTATTAAACGCAGCGTCATCCATTTCAGGCATGTTTAATAGATATATGCCGTCAAGGCCACACACCAGGCCAATTAAACGCCAGGCAATACTTGCTGCCGGGTCACCGGAACGGAATACGCCTGCATTCCTGCCAGCTTCAATAAGGGCAACCGTTTCCTGATGCCACATCTCCATTGTCAGCACATACGCGCCCTTGATCTCTGCGTCGCGGGTTGCGAGGATTTGCGCTTCTCGCCAGAGGCGAATGTAGGGTTCAAACCTGCCGTCATCGCTGCCGAGCATGGCATGTAAACGTGCCCGCCAGCTGGCGTGTTCCCCGACCACATCCGCATCCAGCAGTTCGCGGATCAGCCGGATGAAGGCCAGCGATTTTAACTCACCGCCGGAGGTGAAATGGTGATGCACTTGCCCGGTTGCGACACCGGCTTCGGAGGCGATGCGGCGCACCGTCATGGCGGAAAATCCCTCGGCCAGCGCCACGCGCATGGCGGCCTGTAAGATCTCTTCCCGTCTTTCATCCCTGGTCAGATAACCCATTTTCTCTCACTCTTAAATAGCAATGAAACGAGTGTAACAAAGAGCTGGACAAGTGTTCAACATTCCGTAGGATCGCATCCTGGACATGTGTCCATTTTTATATAAAAAGGAAATTTATGTTTCGTCAGTGGTTAGCGTTAGTGATTATCGTGCTGGTGTATATCCCGGTGGCGATTGACGCGACGGTGCTGCACGTGGCGGCGCCGACATTGAGCATGACGCTGGGCGCCAGCGGTAACGAATTATTGTGGATCATCGATATCTACTCGCTGGTGATGGCGGGTATGGTGTTGCCAATGGGCGCGCTCGGCGACCGCATCGGTTTTAAACGGCTGCTGATGCTTGGCAGCACGCTGTTTGGCCTGTCATCGCTGGCGGCGGCCTTTGCCCCCTCTGCGGGCTGGCTGATTGCCGCGCGCGCCTCGCTGGCAATTGGCGCGGCAATGATCATACCGGCAACCCTTGCGGGTATACGCACCTTGTTTATTAACGCGCGAGATCGCAACATCGCGCTTGGCGTCTGGGCCGCGGTCGGGTCCGGCGGGGCGGCGTTTGGTCCGCTGATTGGCGGTATGCTGCTGGAGCATTTTTACTGGGGATCGGTCTTTTTGATCAACGTGCCGATTGTGCTGGTGGTGGTGTCGCTGGCCGCTGTCTATGTTCCGCGTCAGCAAGGGCGCCCAGAGCAGCCGCTGAATATTAGCCATGCCGTCATGCTGATTGTGGCAATTTTGCTGCTGGTCTATAGCGCCAAAACCGCGCTGAAAGGCGGGCTTTCTCCATGGCTGGTGGCCTGTACACTGCTCACCGGCGCGGTATTGCTGTTTATCTTCGTGCGTATTCAGCTTCGCGCCCGCTTGCCGATGATCGACATGCGCCTGTTTTGCCATCGCATCATTTTAAGCGGGGTGGTGATGGCGATGACCGCCATGATCGCCCTGGTGGGGTATGAATTGTTGATGGCCCAGGAGCTGCAGTTTGTGCATGGCTTTACCCCGTTTGAAGCGGGCATGTTCATGCTGCCGCTGATGGTCGCCAGTGGGTTCAGCGGCCCGATTGCCGGGATACTGGTTGGTCGTCTGGGGCTGCGCATGGTAGCGGCAGGCGGAATGGGGCTGAGCGCTGTCAGCTTTATTGGCCTGTCGATGCTCGACTTCAGCACGCAGCAGTGGCAGGCGTGGTGCCTGATGGTGCTGCTTGGCTTCAGTGCGGCGAGTGCGCTGCTGGCCTCCACCTCGGCAATCATGGCGGCGGCGCCGAAAGAGAAAGCCGCCGCTGCCGGGGCGATTGAAACCATGTCCTACGAACTGGGCGCGGGCCTGGGGATCGCGATATTTGGTCTGTTGCTGACCCGTAGCTTCTCGGCGTCGATTGAACTACCGCAGGGCTTACCTTCAACGCTGGCTGATAAAGCCTCGTCATCCATTGGCGAAGCGATGAAGGTCGCGCAGGATCTCAGTCCGGCGCTCGGTGAAACCGTCATTGAGGCGGCAAAAACGGCGTTTATCACGTCGCACAGCGTGGCGTTAGGCAGCGCCGGTGGGATGTTATTGCTGCTGGCGATTGGGATTTGGTTTAGCCTGGCGAACGCGCCGCAACAGTAAATGCAAGCCCGAAGGCGCTGCACCTTCGGGCTTTTCACTTCTTCTTCAGCGGCGCGGTGTCGTTATCGCGTCAGCCGATAGTGCGACTGCACCAGACCCGACGGAAATCTGCGGGTGGATAAAAGCGTCAAATCGATATCCCGGGTCAGCGAGCCGAACAGTGGCTTGCCTGAGCCGATCAGGACAGGAACAGTGGTGATAACCATATCGGCCACCAGTCCTTCGCGCAGAAACGACTGGATCACCTGTCCGCCATCAATATAGACGCGGTGTGCGTTCTGCGCCGCCAGCTCAGCAAGCGCTTCCTTTGGGGTACAGCGGGAGAACTGCACTTTACCTTTCAGCGCCTCGGGCACCTCGGTGTCAGCCAGCTGACTGGAGAGCACCAGCACGGGTCGGTTATAGGGCCATTGGTCAAAGGTCAGCACTTTCTCATAGCTTCCCCGGCCCATCACAATCCAGTCTTTGTCGGCAATGAACGCATCATAACCATGATCTTCCGTTGGATCATCGCGCTGGAGTAGCCAGCCGATATCGCCATCCTGGCGGGCAATGTAGCCATCAAGACTGACAGCGATAAAAACGTGGGTGGTAATCATCGAGGGCTCCCTGTTCAGGCTGTGACGTTAGGACAGTGACGACAGAGCAGTATACCGGAACCAGGGGATGACGATCAGGGGAGCGGGCAGAGGGGCAAAAAAAAGCCAGCCGCAGGGGCTGGCTTTCTGGTGTGACAAATCTTAGAACTGGTAGGTCAGACCTACAGCAACGATATTGTCGGTAGCGATTTTAGCGTCTTTGGTGAACGCATTGTCGTCCAGCAGGTTGATTTTGTAATCAACATAGGTGGACATGTTTTTGTTGAAGTAGTAGCTCGCGCCAACGTCAACGTATTCCACCAGATCCTGGTCGCCGTAAGAACCGATGTCTTTACCTTTGGATTTCAGGTAAGCGATGGACGGACGCAGACCGAAGTCGAACTGGTACTGAGCCACAACTTCGAAGTTCTGTGCTTTGTTTGCAACGTGACCGTCACCGAAAGCCGTCATGTTACGGGTTTCAGAGTAGGTGGTTGCCAGGTAGATGTTGTTCGCATCGTACTTCAGACCGGCTGCCCATACTTCTGCGTTCTCGCCACCTGCGTTCAGGTCGCTTGCTGCACGAACCTGACGGTCAGTACGGTCAGATTTCGCGTAGGTTGCACCCGCTGCGAAGCCGTCGAATTCATAGGTAGAAGAGAGGCCCCAGCCGTCACCGTTAGATTCGGTGATGTCGTTACGGTCGTTTTTACCCTGGTACTGAGCGGCAACGTTCAGACCGTCAACCAGACCGAAGAAGTCGGTGTTACGGTAAGTCGCTACGCCAGTTGTACGGCCAGTCATAAAGCCATCAGTCTGGGTCCAGGTATCGCCACCGAATTCTGGCAGAACGTCAGTCCATGCGCCGATGTCGTACGCCACGCCGTAGTTACGGCCGTAGTCGAAGGAACCGAATTCGTTGAATTTCAGACCTGCGAACGCCAGACGCGTTTTGTTACCGTCAGCACCCTGGGATTCAGAGCGGTTGCCCTTGAACTCATATTCCCACTGGCCATAACCGGTCATCTGGTCATTGATCTGAGTTTCGCCTTTGAAGCCCAGACGAACGTAGGTTTTGTCGCCGTCGTTGTCAGTATCATCAGAAAAATAGTGCAGACCTGTGACTTTACCGTACAGATCCAGCTTGTTACCGTCTTTGTTAAAAACTTCAGCCGCGTTTACAACGCCTGCTGCCAACATGGAAGTGACCGCCACTGCAACTAATTTAAGTTTCATCTTAAATATTCCTTATAATTTTCTTGGGTATTTCCTGAACCACTTCGAACGATTTCCAAACGAGGCTGTTCGTCAATGGCAAGCTATTTTTAAAAATCTTGTAGCCTGCTTTCAATAATAAGTTTCAAAATATTAAAGATAATTTCAATTAGTGTGATCGTGATCGGGTAAATTTCAGCTTTAAGGAATAAATTGCCTGAAAATTATGCATTTTGTGCGCGTTTTACCGCCATTTTCGTTGCGGGGAATATAATTATTACCATTTTTATTTCATGGTGTTAATTATCGTTTTTTCCGTTCTTTTGCAATCGTTGATGAAATTTACATTCATTAAAATCAGTGGCTTATAGGATTAATCGCACGTTGATCTCGATGTGTGAAGTGAATGTTTTGCGGTGAATTATATTATTTTATGCTTTTACTGACGTGACTGTTTGCTATGCAGTTATTACGTTCCGGTGTCAGTTTATGTCAATTTGCGCGCCATATCTTTACGAACGAGAGTTAATATAAACAGAAACTAAACCGCTTTCTATTATTTTGCTAAAGAGTGAATGGGTGATCACATTTTAAATTTATGTTAATTATGTGGCCAGGTTGTAATTAACCCGGCATCAGGAAAAGATTATTTTCGTGTGGCGTACCAGCACAGCAGAGAGCCCATACAGACCATGATGGCGCCTTGCCAGAAGGAGAAGGACAGTGGGGCACTCAACAACAGCGCCGCCAGCGCAGCGGATAAGACCGGGGTAAAATAGGACACGGCTGCCAGCACCGTGACGTTACCGTGAAGGATCCCAATATTCCACGACGCATAGCCCAGCCCCAGTGCGACGCCGCACATGAGTAATTTCACCACCACCGGAACGCTGAACACCATTTCCGGTTGATCGCTTAGGGCATATTTCACCCACAAACTCAGCGCGGTAAGCAACACAAAGAGCGTGATCCCGTTTTGTCCTTTGGCATATTTACTGGTTACCGTGCAGTACGCCGCCCAGATAAACGCGCCGGCAAATGCAAGGGCGTAGCTGAGGGGGCTGGAGACAACGTTGCGGATAATCTCATTCACCTGCAACCCTTGTTCGCCGCCCAATACCCAGCACACACCGAGTAAAGAGAGGGCTAATCCGGGGATCACCCACAGGGACGATTTCTGCCCGTTAAACAAAATGGCAAACACAATGGTCAGACTTGGCCAGAGATAATTCACCATGCCGACTTCAATCGCCTGTGAACGCGTAGCCGCATACCCTAACGACAGCGCCAGACAAATTTCGTAGCTCACAAACAGGAGGCTGCCGGCAATAAGATAGCCGGGAGTGAAGCGCCGGATTTGAGGAAATCCTACCGTCACCAGACAGAGTAAGCCGCTGACGGTATAGATCATGGCGGCACCCCCCACAGGCCCAAGCCCTTCACTCACGCTGCGAATGAGCCCCACCATGGTGCTCCATAACAAGATTGCTGCCAGCCCAATCAGCGTTGCTCTTTTTCTGTCCATATCCTTGCCATTACTCTCAAAACCAAAGGCAAAACTTATAGCACCGATCGCGCCCCGGTCGCGAATTATTCTCTTAAGCCGTTAATCAAAAAGAGGTATTTAAATGCGAGATGGCTGACTATTAAGGGGGCGAACACCGGCGACCTTGATTTGACGCAAAAAAAACAGGGACTTTGCTGTTAGTTTGCGGCGCGAAGTCTTATCCGTAAATGAGGACAACAATGGACGTCAGCCGCAGACAATTTTTCAAAATCTGCGCGGGCGGTATGGCCGGAACAACAGCCGCGATGCTGGGATTCGCTCCCAAAATGGCGCTGGCTCAGGCGCGCAACTATAAACTGCTGCGTGCCAAAGAGATCCGTAACACCTGCACATACTGCTCCGTGGGTTGTGGGCTTTTAATGTATAGCCTGGGCGATGGCGCGAAGAACGCCAGAGAGGCCATTTATCATATTGAAGGGGATCCGGACCATCCGGTGAGCCGTGGGGCACTCTGCCCGAAAGGGGCGGGACTGCTGGACTACGTTCACAGCGATAACCGTCTGCGCTACCCGGAATACCGCGCGCCGGGTTCCGACAAATGGCAGCGTATTTCCTGGGATGAAGCCTTCTCCCGGATTGCCAGACTGATGAAAGCCGACCGCGACGCCAACTTCATTGAGAAGAACGCGCAGGGCGTGACGGTGAACCGTTGGCTCTCTACCGGCATGCTGTGCGCCTCGGCGGCCAGCAATGAAACCGGCATGCTAACGCAAAAATTTGTTCGCTCCCTCGGGATGCTGGCGGTTGATAACCAGGCGCGCGTCTGACACGGACCAACGGTAGCAAGTCTTGCTCCAACATTTGGTCGCGGTGCGATGACCAACCACTGGGTTGATATCAAAAACGCCAACGTCGTGATGGTGATGGGTGGCAACGCCGCTGAGGCCCATCCGGTGGGGTTCCGCTGGGCGATGGAAGCGAAAAACAATAACGATGCGACGCTTATCGTCGTCGATCCGCGCTTTACGCGTACGGCATCGGTGGCCGATATCTATGCACCGATCCGCTCCGGTACGGACATTACGTTCCTGTCGGGCGTGCTGCTCTATCTGATTGAAAACAATAAAATCAACGCGGAGTACGTAAAACACTACACCAACGCCAGCCTGCTGGTGCGGGATGATTTTGCCTTCGATGAGGGGCTGTTCAGCGGCTATGACGCGGACAAACGTCAGTACGATAAATCGTCCTGGAACTATCAGTTCGATGAAAACGGCTATGCCAGACGCGATGAAACCCTGAGTCATCCACGCTGCGTGTGGAACTTGCTGAAACAGCACGTTTCCCGCTATACGCCGGACGTAGTAGAAAACATCTGCGGTACGCCAAAAGCCGACTTCCTGAAAGTGTGTGAGGTGCTGGCCTCTACCAGTGCCGCCGACAGAACCACCACGTTCCTGTACGCGCTGGGCTGGACGCAGCACACCGTTGGTGCGCAGAACATCCGCACCATGGCGATGATTCAGCTGCTGCTCGGCAATATGGGTATGGCGGGAGGCGGGGTAAATGCCTTGCGCGGTCACTCCAACATCCAGGGCTTAACCGATCTGGGTTTACTCTCGACCAGCCTGCCAGGTTACCTGACGCTGCCGTCGGAAAAACAGGCCGATCTGCAAACCTATCTCACGGCGAATACGCCAAAAGCGACGCGTGCGGAGCAGGTGAACTACTGGAGCAACTATCCGAAGTTCTACGTCAGCCTGATGAAATCGTTTTATGGCGATGCGGCGCAGAAAGAGAACGACTGGGGCTTTGAGTGGCTGCCGAAATGGGACCAGGCCTACGACGTCATCAAGTATTTCAACATGATGGATAAGGGCAATGTCACGGGCTATATCTGCCAGGGCTTTAACCCGGTAGCGTCCTTCCCGGACAAAAACAAAGTGGTTCGCAGCCTGAGCAAGCTGAAGTACATGGTCGTTATCGATCCGCTGGTGACGGAAACGTCTAACTTCTGGCAGAACCACGGCGAGATGAACGATGTGGATCCCGCATCAATTCAGACCGAGGTCTTCCGCTTGCCGTCTACCTGTTTTGCCGAGGAAGACGGTTCGATCGCCAACTCCGGTCGCTGGTTACAGTGGCACTGGAAGGGGCAGGATGCGCCGGGTGAAGCGCGTAATGACGGTGAAATTCTGGCCGGGATTTACCATCGCCTGCGTGAGATGTACCGCACCGAAGGTGGCAAAGGCGCTGAACAGTTGCTGAAGATGAGCTGGAACTATAAGCAACCGGATCATCCTGAATCTGAAGAGGTGGCCAAAGAGAACAACGGCGTGGCGCTGGCCGATCTCTATGACGCCAACGGCAATCTGGTGGCGAAGAAAGGCCAGCTGCTGAACAGCTTTGCGCTCCTGCGCGATGATGGTTCCACCGCGTCGTCCTGCTGGATCTACACCGGCAGCTGGACCGAACAGGGCAACCAGATGGCCAATCGCGATAACGCAGACCCGTCCGGGTTGGGCAATACGCTTGGCTGGGCCTGGGCATGGCCGCTAAACCGTCGGGTGCTGTACAACCGCGCATCGGCGGATATCAACGGTAAACCGTGGGATCCGAAACGGATGCTGATCGCGTGGAACGGCGCGAAATGGGCGGGGAATGATATTCCTGACTTCAACACCGCGCCACCGGGCAGTGAGACCGGGCCGTTTATTATGCAGCCGGAGGGGCTGGGACGCCTGTTTGCCCTCGACAAGCTGGCAGAGGGGCCATTCCCGGAACACTACGAGCCAATGGAAACGCCGCTCGGCACGAACCCGCTACACCCAAATGTTATCTCCAGTCCGGTCGTGCGTATCTACGCTGACGACGTGTTGCGTTTAGGCAAAAAGGACAAATTCCCGTATGTGGGAACCACCTATCGCCTGACGGAGCATTTCCACACCTGGACCAAGCATGCGCGGCTTAACGCCATCGCGCAGCCGGAACAGTTTGTGGAGATAAGCGAAACGCTGGCGAAAGCGAAAGGGATTGCCAATGGCGATCGCGTGACGGTGAGCAGCAAACGTGGCTTTATCCGTGCGGTTGCGGTGGTCACCCGTCGTCTGCAGACGTTGAACGTGAATGGTCAGCAGGTGGATACCGTGGGTATCCCGCTGCACTGGGGCTTTGAAGGTGTGGCGCAGAAAGGCTATCTCGCCAATACCCTGACGCCAAACGTTGGCGATTCCAACTCGCAAACGCCGGAGTACAAGGCGTTTCTGGTCAACATCGAGAAAGCGTAAGGAGCGAGTAAATGGCGATGGAAACACAAGACATTATCAAACGCTCCGCGACCAACCCGATAACGCCCGCGCCTCGCGCGCGGGATTATAAGGCCGAAGTCGCCAAGCTTATCGATGTCTCTTCCTGCGTGGGCTGCAAAGCCTGCCAGGTGGCTTGTTCGGAGTGGAATGATATCCGCGATGAGGTAGGGCACTGCGTTGGCGTTTACGACAACCCGGCCGATCTGAGCGCCAAATCCTGGACGGTGATGCGTTTTAGCGAAACTGACCAGAACGGCAAGCTGGAGTGGCTGATTCGAAAAGACGGCTGTATGCACTGTGAAGATCCGGGCTGCCTCAAGGCCTGCCCGTCTGCAGGCGCCATCATCCAGTATGCGAACGGAATCGTCGACTTCCAGCAGGATAACTGTATCGGCTGCGGGTATTGCATTGCGGGTTGTCCGTTTAACATCCCGCGCCTCAATAAAGAGGATAACCGGGTATACAAATGCACCCTGTGCGTAGACCGCGTCAGCGTCGGGCAGGAGCCTGCCTGCGTCAAGACCTGTCCAACCGGGGCCATTCACTTCGGCACCAGGAAAGAGATGCTGGAGGTGGCGCAGCAGCGCGTGGACAAACTAAAAGCGCGCGGCTACGACAAGGCGGGCATTTACAACCCGCAGGGGGTGGGCGGTACGCACGTGATGTACGTTCTGCATCACAATGACCAGCCGGAGCTGTACCACAATCTGCCGAAAGATCCGGCGATCGATACCTCCATCAACCTGTGGAAAGGGGCGCTAAAACCGCTCTCGGCGGCGGGCTTTATCGCCACCTTTGCCGGGCTGATTTATCACTACATCGGTATCGGGCCGAATAAAGAGGTGGATGACGACGAGGAGGAGCATCATGAGTAAGTCGAAAATGATAGTGCGCACAAAGTTTGTCGATCGCGCCTGTCACTGGACGGTGGTGATCTGCTTCTTCCTGGTGGCCGTATCCGGAATTTCGTTCTTCTTCCCGACGCTGCAATGGCTGACGGAAACGTTCGGCACGCCGCAGATGGGGCGTATTCTGCACCCGTTTTTTGGCGTACTGATTTTTGTGGTGCTGATGTTTATGTTCGTGCGTTTCGTCCACCACAATATCCCGGACAAGCAGGATATTCCCTGGCTGAAGGGCATTATTGAGGTCCTGAAGGGGAACGAACATAAAGTCGCGAAGGTCGGTAAATACAATGCCGGACAGAAGATGATGTTCTGGAGCATCATGAGCATGATTTTCGTCCTGCTGGTGACTGGTGTGATCATCTGGCGTCCTTATTTTGCGCAGTACTTCCCGATGCAGGTCATCCGCTACGCGCTGCTGATCCACGCAACCTCAGCCATCATTCTGATCCATGCCATTTTGATCCATATGTATATGGCGTTCTGGGTTAAAGGGTCGATTAAAGGCATGATTGAAGGGAAGGTGAGCCGCCGCTGGGCGCAGAAACACCACCCACGCTGGTACCGGGAAGTGGAGCGACAGGAAGCGAAACAGGAGAGTACGGAAGGGATGAAGTAAAACGTCCTGCGCCGTCGGCTTTGCCCGGCGGCGCTTCGCTTGCGCGGGCCTACGTTATGTGTTCGTCACTAACGCATCTATCGCCGCAATGACGGTACTTCTTGCGCTGCGAAGTTTACATACAAAATTTTTATTATTTAATTTCTTTTTCTCCACGTGTGTTATGCCAGCGGTGTTGAGAAAATATCTCTCAAATTCAATATTCACTAACGGTCCGGAGGGTTGTAATACCTGTGTAAGTTATTATGTTTCGATAAACATCGAACTGAAAGCACATTAAAGCCCTCCAAAATAAGGGTCATCTGATAATAATCCCGCTTTAGCAGTAAATTCATTCATTGCTTTTATGAACTCCTGATCCTGATGGTGCTGGCGTTTACGTTCCTCTGGAGTCAAGGCCTGACGCGGTATTCTCTCTATCCGGGGTAGTCTGCCACTGCAGTTTTTTGTTCGGTTTGGTTTCATTTTTTAGCCTCCTTTGTTGGTGCGGTCATTATCAACCGCAGCCAACAAAAAACAATACCGTTTCCCCTGGTAATCTTCATTATTCGAGCCGTATTCCAGCTTATCAGAATTTCTCCGCAATATATCGGAAAGGATATTTTGTCGGTTTGACTTTGCCAATTTTGCGCTTCGGCAAATCCACTTTTTCAACGTGAAGTTCTTTATACGGGATCTGCGAAAGCAGATGGGAGATAATATTCAACCGCACGCGTTTTTTATCTTCCGAGCGCGCCACAAACCACGGTGCCCAGGCAGTGTCCGTGGAGGCAAACATGGCATCCCGCGCTACGGTGTATTCATCCCATAAATTGAACGATTTAATATCCATAGGCGATAATTTCCAGATCTTGCGGCCATCGTTAATGCGATCGCGTAGCCTGCGTTCCTGCTCTTTCGGCGTCACTTCAAGCCAGTATTTCAGCAAAATGATCCCGGCATCGACCATCGCTTTTTCCATCACCGGTGCGCCATCAAGAAACTTTTCAACCTGTTCCGGCGTGCAGAACCCCATCACCCGTTCAACGCCTGCGCGGTTGTACCAGCTGCGGTCAAAAATAACGATTTCACCGGCAGCGGGCAGGTGCGGAACATAACGCTGGAAATAGAGCTGCGTTTTCTCTTTTTCTGTAGGCGCAGGCAGCGCGACAACCCGGAATACGCGCGGGCTGACGCGTTCGGTTATCGCTTTTATGGTGCCGCCTTTACCGGCCCCGTCTCGTCCCTCAAACACGATGCAGACTTTCAATCCTTTGGCGACAACCCATTGCTGGAGTTTGACCAGTTCAACGTGAAGGCGACGAAGCTCTTTTTCATACTCTTTTGTTTTCAGAGGGGCATTTTTAACGACATCAACAGCGACGCTGGTTTTCTTATTACTTGCCATGATTGTCATCCTCAGGTTGTCCGGTCGCGGGGAAGAAGCGAGGCCGCATTAAGAAGTGTAATTCACCTGAATTAATGGATTAACGTGTCAGTCTGCTGATTTGAACTGGCTCACCATACAAGATTATTCGATAATGCCCGCTGCGAATTTTCACTCGTGGTTGTGGTATGAAAAATACAATTTTCTCGTTAGCCCTTAGCACGTTTGGCCTGGGCATGGCTGAATTTGGTATTATGGGTGTCCTGACGGAACTGGCGCATGATACCGGTATTTCCATTCCCTCCGCCGGAAATATGATTTCGTTTTACGCCTTTGGCGTGGTGATTGGCGCGCCGATTGTGGCGCTGTTTTCCAGTAAGTTCTCGTTAAAAACCACGCTGCTGTTTCTGGTTGCCCTATGTGCGGTGGGTAACGCGATGTTTACCTTTTCCACATCCTATTTTTGGCTGGCGGCAGGGCGCTTAATCTCGGGGTTCCCGCACGGCGCAATTTTCGGCGTGGGGGCGATTATCCTCTCGAAAATAGCGCCACCGGGTAAGGTGACGGTGGCCGTGGCGGGGATGATCGCCGGGATGACCGTGGCGAATCTGGTGGGGGTTCCGTTTGGAACCTGGCTGGGGCATACATTCAACTGGCGTTATACCTTTTTCCTGATAGCCCTGTTTGACGCGCTGGTGATCCTCTCGGTGCTGGTGTGGGTACCAAACCTTCATGACGCATCAGAAATAAAACTCACCGAGCAGTTTCACTTCCTGAAAAAACCGGAACCGTGGCTGATTTTCGCTGCCACCATGTTTGGCAACGCTGGCGTTTTTGCGTGGTTCAGTTTTGTGAAGCCGTTTATGGTCAATGTCTCTGGCTTCTCCGAGGGGTTGATGACGATCATCATGATGTTGATGGGCTTCGGCATGGTGCTGGGTAACCTGCTGAGCGGGAAACTATCGGGTCGTTTCAGCCCGCTGCGTATTGCTGCCACCACCGATATGGTGATTGTCGCCTCACTGTTATTGCTTTTCGCCTTTGGTGAACAGAAAACCGCGTCGCTGGTGATGGGGTTCATCTGCTGTGCCGGGCTGTTCGCACTCTCTGCACCACTGCAAATTCTGCTGCTGCAAAATGCGAAAGGAGGGGAAATGCTTGGTGCCGCAGGCGGGCAGATGGCCTTTAACCTGGGCAGTGCGATTGGTGCTTATTTTGGCGGAATGATGATTACGCTCGGTTTTAGCTGGAGCTATGTCACGCTACCGGCGGCGATATTATCCTTCCTGGCGATGAGCGCGCTGCTGGTGTATGGCTATCTGCGCGCCCGGCGGGCTCAGTCTGATGCTCGTGCGCTGGCCTGAGTGCCGGAATGTGGTCATAAAAAACCGCCCCATAAACGGAGCGGTTAGCGGGAACGGACCGTTACGAGCGTAAATCAATCACCATACGGCCGCGGATCTGGCCCTGTTCCATCTCTTTGAAGATGGCATTGATATCTTCCAGCGGGCGCATTGTCACTTTTGGCACCACTTTGCCTTCGGCAGCGAACTGGAATGCTTCCTGCAGATCCTGACGGGTACCAACCAGCGAGCCGAGCACCTGGATACCGTCCAGCACCAGACGGGGGATATCAAGGCTCATGGCTTCCGGCGGCAGGCCAACGGCCACCACGCGACCACCGGCACGCACCGCGTCCACCGCCGAGTTAAACGCTGCTTTCGCGACCGCGGTTACCACAGCCGCATGCGCGCCGCCGGTTTTTTCCTGCACGATTTTAGCGGCATCTTCGCTGCGGGAGTTGATGGTTAAATCCGCCCCCATGCTTGCAGCCAGCTTCAGCTGTTCGTCGTTAACGTCAAGGGCGATGACTTTGGCGTTGAAGACGTTTTTCGCATACTGCAGCGCGAGGTTACCCAGTCCGCCCAGGCCGTAGATCGCAATCCACTGGCCCGGCTTGATATGGGAGACTTTTACCGCTTTGTAAGTGGTGACGCCGGCACAGGTTATGCTGCTGGCCGCAGCGGAATCCAGCCCGTCAGGCACTTTTACCGCGTAATCCGCGGTGACAATGCACTCTTCAGCCATGCCGCCATCAACGGAATAACCGGCGTTTTTCACATCGCGGCACAGGGTTTCGTTGCCGGTATTACAGTATTCACAGTGGCCGCAGCCCTCAAAGAACCACGCGACGCTTGCACGGTCGCCGACGTTCAGTGACGTCACGCCAGGCCCAACTTCTTTCACGATCCCAATCCCTTCGTGGCCCAGGATCACACCGGTTTTATCACCGAAATCGCCATTTTTGACATGGAGGTCAGTATGGCAAACGCCACAGCACTCCATTTTGAGCAGGGCTTCGCCGTGCTTCAGTGGGCGTAAGGTTTTTTCGGTAACATTGACCTGATGATCCTGTGTAACAACAGCAGCCTTCATAGGTTTCTCCTTGTTTTTAATGGGTATGTGTATCGCAGGGGAATACTACTTAAGGATTAATAGTTTAGAAGAGTTATGCAAGGCGGCGGCAACATAATGTCACCAATTGATGCGATTTCAGATTAAGAATACAGCGATCCTCTAATAATTAGGGGGGAATTCACTGGCCCGGCGAGAAGCTCGCCGGGCACAGATCTACAGTTTTGCTTCTATCACCTCAATCTCTTTGCGCCATTGCACCTGCAGATGTGGTTTCTGATGCTTAGGCTTACGCGCCAGGTCTTCTGCCAGTAGCGTTTCCAGTGCGATCAGCCTTTCAAGCAGATCGTCCGAGGCTTGCGCTTTAACATCCGCGACTGCGGGTGACGCCGACGACGCCATCAGGCTTGTGCGTTCACGCAGCCGTTCGAACACCGCTTCGGCGTCATGCCATTCGCTAAGCAAACCGTCCTCAATCAGCCAGAAGCGATTGCAGCTTTGGGCGATCAGCTGCCGGTCATGGCTGACCAGCAGCACTCCGCCGTCAAACTGTTGCAGGGTAGTGGCCAGCGCCTCTTTGCCTTCCATGTCCAGGTGGTTGGTAGGCTCATCCAGCATCAGCAGGCTATAACGGGCAAGCGTCAGGCCGACAAACAGCAGGCGCGAACGCTCCCCGCCGCTGAGGGTGCTGACCTTTTGCCCGTGACGCGCCCACGGGAACCCGGCGCTGATAAGCGCCATCTTGCGATCCTGTGGCGCTGGCGCAAAAGGCTCCAGCGCGTCGAAGATCGTTGCCTCATCCGGAAGCTGATTCAGCGTCTGGTCGTAATAGCCTGGCGACACGCGAGGATGGAGTTTTAGCCCAGCCTCTGACGGTTCACCTGAGAAATGCCGCCAGATGAGCTTCATCAGCGATGATTTGCCGCAGCCGTTACGCCCGACGATAGCCACGCGATCGCCACTTTTAAGCCGCGCAATGTCGACGTGAAATAGATCGGGCAACCCAGGTGCAGGCGGTACGCCGAGGTTTTCCATCTCCAGCAGTCGGTCCGCCCGCAGGGCATCACCACGCAGGGTTAACGTCCACGGACTGCCTGCCGTGAGCTCTGTCTGGCACTCCTTTAGCCGCTCGACCTGTTTTTCCATCTGTTTGGCTTTGCGGGCCAGATCTTCGTTATCGTAGACCTTGCCCCAGGTGGCCAGCCGTCTGGCACTGGCGGTTACGCGGTCGATCTCCTTTTGCTCCGCCTTATGCCGAAGCGCATCGCTTTCGTCTTTCGCCACCAGCGCCTGGCGCGCGGCGGTGCAGGGAAGGGCGAAGTAGTGCAACATCTTATCGCGCAGGATCCAGCTGCCGTTGGTGACGGCATCCAGCAACTGCCTGTCGTGCGAGACCAGTACAAAGCTGCCGGACCAGTTCTGTAAAAACTGCTCCAGCCAGAGCATGGTAGGCAAATCGAGGTGGTTGCTCGGCTCGTCCAGCAGTAACAGATCCGGCTCGCCGATCAACGCCCGCGCGAGCAGGAGACGCGTGTGTTGCCCGCCGCTCAGCGTCGCCGACGTTAAGGCCATGTCCTGCGGCGTAAAGCCCATACCTGCCAGCAGCGTTTCTGCTTTCCAGCGCAGGCTCTCGCGCTCAGTCGTGGGCAGTTGCGCCAGCACGGCATCCAGCATGGTCAGAGGATAAATGGCTTCTGGCAGATGTTGCTCAACGCGCGCCATCAGACAGTGTCCGGCCAGCGCGACGCTTCCGGCAGCGGGAGAATCTGTGCCGTCCAGCACCTTCAGCAGCGTACTTTTGCCGCAGCCGTTGTCGCCCAGCAGGCCAATGCGGTCGCCTTTTTTCAGCGTAAAGGAGAGGGAGTCGAAGAGCGTGCCAAACGCCGTATCAACACGTAAAGATTGTGCAGTGAGTAAAGTGCTCATTGTTGCTTACCCAAGAGTTACAGGCATGTTTATGCCTCGTCAAACATCGCTGACGATAACTCAGTAAGCCCGAGAGAAGGGATTTCAGGGGTTGGTGTCTTCGCTCAAGCAGAAGTTATCGCAGCACGATACCGATAACGCTTGAGCTGGTGCGATCACCAAATGCATGTGAAAAATTGAAAATTTCACAGTACAGCATAATTGGCCTCCTTTATATGTTAAGTGTTTGTAAGTAACTCTCACTATACAACTTTTTTCAGCGTAAACCTAGCTTTGGGGCAGCTTGGGGGCAAAGACGTTGGCATACGTGCATTCAGCATGTTCACCTGATCATTGTCGTTATCACTGATCCATCTCGAATAAACTTCATAAACCATTTTGGCGTTTTCATGACCCATCTGACTCGCGATAAAAGAGGGGTTAGCTCCGGCCGCAAGCGTCCAGCAAGCGTAGGTGTGCCGCGACTGATAGGGATGGCGCTCGCGGATACCGGATTTCTCCATGCCCCGGCGCCAGCCGTAAGAAATGGCCGACTTTGAAAAATGTCCCTTTTCCCCGGCATTGTGCGGAACGAACACGAAACGGAGATCCTGGCGTTCCGTCATGCCGTGCTCACGGTGATGGAAGCAGATCTCTCTTTTTTCGAGATGTCCGGTTACCTCAAATTGCCTTTTTAGAGCATCAAGAGCTGGCTGAAGCAGGGTGACAGTGCGTATTCCTGCGTCCGTTTTCGGTGGAACAAAGAGGCCTTTATCCGTAAGGTTTCTGGACACATGGATTTCGCCTTTCACCAGATCAATATCGCTCCAGGAAAGGGCGCACAACTCACCGTGCCTTAATCCAGTATGAACGGCGATGATCCATATTAGACGGTGTTTTTCCGGCATCGCAGATATGAGCTGCTGGTATTCGTCCACACCTAACGGATCTGGACGCTTCCTGGAAACTTTCAGGTGAGCAATCCCTTTATAGGGGGCGTGGGATATAAACTTGCTTCGCCTCGCTAACTTCAGCATTTCAGAAAGTAGGCTCATGAGAAGGTTAACCGTCGAAGGCGCTCGTCCGGTTTTGCTGAGGTAGGGCTTTCCTGGGTTAATCACTTCGCCAGTAAGTAAAATTTTGCGATAGTTCAGAATGTCTACATGCTGTATATCTGAAATATAGGTGTTACCACCAACCACGCGTAATAACGTATTGATGGAAGAATTAATTGAATTCATTGAAGAGGCTGCTACATCGAGTGCTTTTGTCTCTTTAAATATATCCGTTAATTCTTGAAATGTCGTAATACGCTTAGTGCTGGAAAATTTTGTCAGCGCCTTGGATTCGGGAAATCTGGCAGCGTAGTCGAACTGTCCAAGCTGTATTTCACTGACAATAAGCGCACGAAGATTTCCGGCCTTGCGAACGTTACTCTGGGTCACTGCCCAGCCTTTAAGAACTTCGCGGCAACGAGTGCCGCGATAAGTGAAAGAGATCCTGATTTTTCCATTATGCAATTCGACTCCCGTCGGAAAATCCATTACGCATCCCTCACCAGTTCGTTAATCTTAGGATAGTTGTACCAAAGCAAACCATTGGATTTATCGGTTTCACCGCGAGCCGTAAGGTGCTTGAAGTGAACACCCTCGACCCATAAATTCATCCGATAACTTTTAATTTGGCCTTCAGTTAGACCCGTCTTCTTTGCGAGTCCTGCTTCAGCTATCCATTCTTCATTGAAAATAATTGTGGTCATTTGGTCATGTCTCTGCATAACCGCCGCAAACTTTAACGGCAAACCTGCGGCGGGGGTTGAACAAGAATAATCAAGCTCAGAAATCAAAGGTTTGCTTTCCACCTCCCTCAATCACTTTCACACTTTTCGTGTATTCGTTTGAAAATCCCGCCCAATGAGCCGCGCGGATCCGCGCAGCTTCCTCTTTTGTCAGGCAGGGTTCCGGTAGGGCGCTGTCCTTTCGGTGCTCTGCGACCCGTATGGGTTGCCTGATATCGTGCAGTTTCTGGCAGATAGGGCACAGGTCCTTTGTGTCCATTCCCCGCGCCTTACCCTCAAAAAACAGATTGCCGTGCCACGTCGCGCAGCTGCGGCACATAGGTGCGTCACAGGTGAACATTCCCCTGCATTTTTGCATCATCTCGTTTTCGTCCTCATCAGCATCCCAGCCGATCAAACCGTCACAGAGCAGGGTGGCCGGTTCGCCGCAGAACATGCAGGTGTCTTTTTTCATGCCGCCTGGTCCTGACGTTCAACGCACATTTCCGGCAGGTTCGCACGTACAAGGGCTTCGGCGAACTGAGGCGGTACCGCGTTTCCGCAGCGGGCCACCTGCTTGTCTTTCGGGTAGCGGTTGCCGAGGTAGTCCCGGTCGATGATGTACCATTTCGGGAAACCCTGGCACAGGTACAGCTCATGTGGCTGCAGCATGCGCATCCCGATATCGACGATCCGGTAAATCACACCGTCCACATCCACAAATTCGGATGCTTCATCACCCAGGTATTCGCGCAGGAAATCGCGTACATTAGCGGCGTGCGGGTAATCAGCATCATCCGCAGCCAGCATGGTTTCGATGTTGCCCAGGTGCAGACCGCCAGCCGTTACTGTTGGCGCAGGCTCATCAGTGCGCTGCCCGTCGCGGCAGGTGCCGCGCAGTTTGACCAGATGCGAGGTCACAAGCGCGTGGTGATTCCCGGTTGTAACTGTATGCGATGGATCGTTAAGTGGGCCGCCTGAATGCCCTGTGTTGTTGACCATCAGCTGCGCGGTTATTAATGCGTGATGATCGACAGTCGTTACAGAGTGTGCTGGTTCATTCAGCCCAATACCTGCCCCCTGGTAATTACCGCCGTAATGCTTGATCAAGTGCGCCGCGACAACCGCGTGCTTTCCTCCGCCGGCCACGACGGTACCGAGAGGTTTCCCGAGACCCGGCACGCGCGGTGCTTGCCCGGGGCGCTCCCCATAACCGACCTGTATGAGCGTTGCAGCGGTGATCTGGCTTTTTCCGCCGCCTCCGGCAGTGATTGTGCCAATCGGAGAATCGGCGCGGTGCCCGGTGCTGTTACCGAATTGCCGGGTGATCACTGGCGCTACTACGCAGGCCCGCGATTGCTTAAGGATTGTATGGGATGGTTTTGTCATTGGCCGCGGCTTCGCCTGATATTCGCTTCCACCGTTCCCGGCAATCAATGGGGTCATGACTGCAGTAGCAATGCCGAGCGCGTGCCCGTTCCCGCCGGGGCGAACGGATGTTCCAGCCGTGATGGTGGGAGCTGGTGCCGTAACGGGCTGCCCGGTAGCTCCGGTGCGGAACTTTGTCAGATGCGGGACGACGACGGCGTAGCCGTGCTTTTTCGTGATGGTCTGCAGTGGATCCTGAATATCCTGTCCGCGAAACACGTCATAGCCTGCGCCCGTGTGGTTGCATTTAACGATGAACGGTTTTTTGGTGCCTTTGACGTAGCGCTGGATGCCGCGGGCAATTCGACGCATGGTGTTAACCGCCAGCGGTTTTTTTCTGCCAAAAATTGACGGGCAGGGGATCGACCAGTCGATGCACTCTGCTGCTGAGCGCCAAGGTTTCAGTATGCCAGATTTGACCGCTGCCGTTGCCGGGTCGCCGTGAGTTATCTTCGGCCAGGCGATCGGACGCCCGTCGCAGCGCATGACCATGAAGAACCGTTTACGGATGGTGGGAGTGCCATAGTCACAGGCACGCAGCTCTCGATACTCGACTGCATAACCCAGACCGTTGACGAGCTGCTGCGCCTGCTCGCTATCCGTGGAAATTTTCAGAAATTCACAGCACTCCGCAAGCGCCGGGTGATCAGCTGCAATACCAGTTGTCAGCATGCCGACGAACGCCTGGAATGTTTCGCCAACTCGTTCTGGATCCGGGCGCATCTCGGCTGCCAGCAGCGGGCCCCACGTCTGGAATTCTGAAACGTTCTCCAGCATGCCAACCCGCGGGCGGACGTCCAACGCCCAGCGCAGCACAATCCAGGCGAGGCCGCGTATCTCTTTCTCGACGGGCTTCGCTCCCTTTGCCTTTGAAAAATGGCGGCAATCGGGTGAGAACCAGGCGAGACCAACTTTGCGCCCGGCTATCGCCACCCTGGGCTTAACGTCAAACACCGATTCGCAGTAGTGAAGGGTGTTGGGGTGGTTTGTCGTATGCATCGCTACGGCATTCAGGTCGTGATTGATGGCGATATCCACGCTGCGGCCAATCGCCATTTCGATCCCGGTGCTGGCACCGCCGGCACCGGCAAAGTTATCAACGATAATTTCGTTCACGCGTATTTCTCCATGGCTTCGCGCAGTGAACGCGCGGCGGTGAGGATAGAGGGGGCTGGAACCTTTTCCAGCCACATGCGGTTGATGTGATGCTTCAGGCGACGCTGGTGGTGCGCGGGTAGAGGATCAACGTCGCCGCATTGGGAAAAGACAACCTCTACCTCGGCGGGTCATACGGTTTCAGGCACGTCCGGCAGCAGCATAGATTCCAGCTCAACAATGCGCTGAATGGCGTAATTCAATGATGCATCCATTAGGCACCAGCCCTAACGCACTTGAAATTTTTCAGCGTCACTTTTGCTTCATGCGAGACGCCGGCCTCTTTGCTGACCGAGAGGAATTTTTCGCACTCGTCTTTTGTCATTTTTTTCTCAGAAAACCGAGTCCAGTTAGTTGGACAGTTCCCCGGTTTGATCACGGTGGCGGTAATTTTGTATTTGGTCATGTCTCTGTACGCCCCTGACGGGGCGTCTCCATCTTATTTGGTCAGACTAAATTCAGAAGGGAAATCAGGGGTGACGACGGGCTGCCACGCAAGAATTTTGAAACGGCCTGCAAAATCGCCGCGAGGGAAATACCCGTCATCCTCTTGAATGCAATAGCGGTACCGGCCTTCATCGCCGCCGATAAAGTCAATCCACCCGGTAAAGTTTGCGTGCTCGCCGTCTTCGTTAGTCCACCAGTCCAGCGCGCCAGGCGCTTCTGCTGGCAGTTCTCCTTCCTCTTCGAACACCTCAAGTTCGGCATCCGTAAGTTCTGCGTTGAGCCAGGACAATTTGATGACCGTCTCCTGAGGGAAGTTAAATTTTTCTTCCCAACTACGCCTCCCCATGCGTTCTTCAAAGGAGACTGCAACCCAGCATTCGAAACACTCGCCACGTTCGATAGTTGGTAATTCTGCTACTGATTTCCAATCTTGGTTTTTCATGATTTTTCCTCGATACGTTTAAATTCGATAACCCAGACCCATGGGTTTGCTTGCCAACTGCCCGGCCCGGTATCTTCTTCTTGCTCGAAGGATTTACCGCGTACCGATTTCCATAAAGATTCGAAAGACTCCCGCGGGCTGTGCACGCAAAAAGTACCGTCGCCGCTGAGTCGATAATCGCGCCAGAACTGGTGGTCGTCGTCACGGTCTTTTGGAACAGGAATGATTCCTTCAGCGATACAATCGGCATCGCTAATGCTGTTCAGCCGTTCAACCCGGACCCCTGTGATTTCCAGTACAATACGGCTTGCCCAGCGCGGCATATGGATTGATGGTGTCCAGGTGCCTTCGAAATCGAACCCGTCTGGAGATGTCCAAATCCCGTAATTACGCGGTTTCTGTATTGCGCTGGCCCGGTAAATGCGCTGAGCGTCCTCTCTGCTGCAAAGATTGCCTTCTGCATCCACAGGATGTCCGTCTTCATTCCCGATACAGGAGAAGGTTTCTCGCACCCATATGCGATCACCGGGTTTACCGTGCGGGCAGGCAACATGCGCAAAATTTTTGTTTGTCTCTCGGTCTGTCGAGCCTGAACCATAAACCCAGCCTTTCCATGAAAAACCTGAACCTGCAGTTAATTCCGGTTGTGGATTAACAGGCCGCCGAGTCTGAGTCTTCCGCCCGTCGAGAATGGCGCGGACCATCTCGCCGTTGAATATCATGCCGCGCTCTTTCATTTGGTTGCCTCACGGAGTGCGGTTTGTCGGTCGAGACGCTCAATATCAGCCAGAATCAGGGCACCGGCTTTCACCAAATCACGACGAAGGTAAGTTGGTTTCCAGTATGTGGCAGGCCATGGCCATAATTCTGGAACGAGGCCAGGGGAACCTTCAGCAACGATGTAACATGCAGCAGCCTCTCTCAGCTCTCCATCGGTGTAGCGGTCGTCCTGTTCGTGTGTATAGCCCTCTGATGTGACCTGACGGCGGCGTTCGGCAAGGACATCCGACACGGCTAACGAGAACCCTCTGGTCTCCAGTTCTAAAAGTTGTTTCTGGGAATCCGCCAAAGCTTGCAGCACGGTCTGAACTGCAGGGCCGTAGCCCCAATTCTTCCCCCCTGGGCCAGATAAAGCCTCCAGAAGATCTTTTTTTGCCTGTTCAATATTCACTTTGCATCTCCTTTGCTTTTCAACAGCTCAAGCGGAATGTCGATCTCGCCGCCAAGTGATGAAGCGATTGCTCGACATATAGCTGTTCTTGGGTCGTCAGCAATGCATCCCAGACGTTTCCCGGCAAACTCTCTTTCGTTCACTCCTACCCAATGAAGGGCTTCACCAGTAAAGTGATCCATCTGGCGATAACAGCTAATAGAGTGGGTTTCCATCAGTGCACCACAGAGTTTCCAGCTCGAAGTGGGGCGGAATCCATCACCTGAGGCACGGATAATAGAAAATGCCTCGCCGTATTTTTTGCCATTCACCGCCCGGTCTACGGCGTAGTCCAGGGCGATTCCGGTTAACTCAGAGATTTTCAGTTTCACTTTTGACATAACATTGCTCCGTGAATATTGATAACGCGGGAATAGACACCGCTGTTACTCAGCGGAGGTAAACCAGACAGGGGGGATTTTGGGGAATAACTGAAGCGCTCCAAATCGAAGTCGATGGTTGCTCGCTGATCCCGAAACAAGCCAAGTTTGCCGTAGCGAACGACTTCGCCCGTGCTCACAGCTGCACGGAAATATTTCTCGGTGGTTGTACGATGCAGTCCGAGAATTGCTGAAGCATCCCTCACGGTCAGACGACCAGATTGACGAGTGAGGCGAATGATTGTTTTGATACATGCTGATTTTTGCGCTGGTGATAATGCTCTTGCCATCGTTTAAATCAGGCGGTCGGTGACCGCCAGCCTCCGTTATGCGCCGATGTATTCAGGTTTCATGTCGTTTAGCCGGATGCTGTACGTTTCGTGCAGTTCGCCGAGATGGACTTTTGCAGCGTTGAGTGCGTATTCCAGTGCTGAGAGCTGAGCGGCGGCTTCCGGTTCCCCCGGTTTCGGGAGGTCTTTAAACATCTTCTCGATGCGGGTTACAGCATTCTGACGGAATTTACTGACCGGCTTTTCTTCCACCGCTTCCTGTGTCGGGGTGTTATCTTCCGGGCCAGCGGAAGTCGTAGAAACGGGAGCAGGTGCAGGAGTCGAGCCATCAGCTTCGAACCAGTCTTCTGCGGCGGACATACCATCGCGCATGCTCTGATAAATCTTGCGTAATTGCAGGAACTGCGCTGGTCTGATTGACTCCATGCGTCGCTGGATCCGCTTTTCGATTTGCCCCTGCGTGACGCCGAACTCGCTCAGAAATGTGCTCAGTAATTTTTTGATATTTTCTGCTGAAACATCGACAGTTGAGCTTTGCGTTATCTCACACTGACGGACGGCGGCCTCCGTCACATCGCCGGGAATTACCCCCAGAATACAGGCTCGCAGACGACGAGCCCCCTGGTTAGCCACAACTTCATAAACGTCGCGAGCTTCGGTGAGTGCCTTTTTCCCTTTCTTCGTATCCCGAACGTGGGGAACAGCGAAGGTTTTTACCTGTCTGGTATTGGTCTCGACATCCCAGGCGAATGCTTCAACAACAGATACGCCGTTGCGCTGTTCCAGTTCGCGAATACCGAACTGAATGTTGCCCCAGTTCTGTGCTATTGCCTCAGCCAGACGAATGCTTGGGCCCGTAACCTCAGCACCGCCGCGGCTATAACTGTACAGGGCGGAATCAGCGAGGGTCTGGCGGGTGCACGCCTGGATGATCCTGTCCATTGCTGCAATCGGGTCGCGTGGGAAGCGCTTGGCGATAACCAGTGATGCCTGCACCTCCTGAATAGCACGCTCCTGTTCAACGGCGAGAGCCCCGCCAGGTTTGCCCTGGCTCTCACGGTTGCCAAATGGGTTAGTTACCTGTGTGTTCATGCCCAATCCTCCAGCTTCATCTCATTTAATGCATCAAGGCGACTAATGTCATAGTCGTTAAGTTCATCGACGTATTTACCGACGATTGGCGCAGGCCATTTCCCGCTAAAGGTTGCCTCATTGATCAGGTGTAAAAACCTGCGGTATTCCTTGCGGCCAAGCTCCAGCATTTCGACGGAGGCATAGACAACTGCAACCCAGTGATAGCCGGGGTCTTTGTTGACGAAAATCCAGGCGAAGGCGTTCAGCTTTGCAACATCGCAGTACATTGCGGCGCTGATATGGTAACCACGCTCAATAATCTCCCGGTGCAGACGGGCTTTCAGTCTGTCCTGTGGCACATAACCCAGGTTGAGTGTTTTCAAGTCGGCGCAGATACTGTCGAGGTATGCCGGAAGGCGGATCTCAATATCGGGGCGAACCCGGATCTCAAGCCCGGTATCTTCGTCAAAGCCGAAATAACTGACCTCAGATTTGCGTTCCGGATGGTTGAGCAGCCAACTGGCATCTGGATCCGCCTGAAGCGCATCATTAATATTTTTTGCCATCTGGTACATGTCCTGGCTGATGACTGTTCTGCCCCTGAAAGCCTCTTCCTGTTGCTTCTGCCATTCGTCAGCGGTAACAATGTCCGGGCGGATAATGCGCACTATTTCCGTCAGTTGCTCTTTGGTGCCACTGATGTTGTAAGGGATGAATTTTGCGCGTTCTGCGTCAGCAAATTCCGGAGCAACGGTGGCAATCTGATCAAGCAGTTGATCGCGGCTGCCACTGGTCTTCAGTAACGGCGGCAGGCTGGCGTTGTACTCTTTGATGCAGGCTTTCATGGCAGATGCTGTCGGTTTTGTTTCTTCTTGAATTCGCTGGTGGTCGGCAGGGAGGGACATATACAGATTTGCGATTTCATCCGCGCTGCCGCTCAGAGGGAGTGGCGGGGTCAGGCTGCCGTTGTAGTCCTCAATCCATGCCTTCAGTTCCTCAGTTGTCATCAGTGCTGGCAGGCTGGCGTTGTACTCTTTGATGATCGCAGTCATATCAACAGCGGTGGAAACCACATCTTTTGGCATTTCAGTCGGTACAGCATATTCATCAAAGAATTTTTCTGGCTCCAGCACCAGACAGTGAGCCACGCGGCCAAAAAGGAAGGCCTGACTGTCCTGGCGGGGGATGACCCTGGTGACGTGTCGGCCGTGGTAGTACATTAGGCTGATCCGCGCATCTTTTACCTGGGTAGAGCTGATGCCGTTGGCCGAGTGATACACATCGTTCGGCACGTTCTCATAGCGGCCCGGTTCGAAACGGGCAGGCCATTGCTGTTCTGGTTCGATCTGCGGCGCTTCTGGTGTGGTTTCGGCCATTTCTGGCTCGATCTGGTTAACAGATTCGCTGTTTTGGCTGGACGATGCGGCATTCTGGTTTGCATCGGACAGATTCTGGTCGGCCAGGTGTGGTGCGGCTGCTGCGAGAATTTCGGCGTTGCTGGTTACGGTAGGCGCCACGCAATCGCTGCCAGTGCTTTTGCCTGGCGGCAGTACGTCTTCGCCCGGTTGCAGCGCAGCACCAGCCTGTTCTTCATCACGGTCAGTCGTTTGTACTTGCACATCGCTGGTGGTCTCCACTTCCGTTTTTTCTACTTCATTTGAGGCGTTTTCTGTCGATTGCTCTTTAGCAGTGCCCGTCATCGGCATAGGCAAAGAAGAACGACCACAGGCAATATCAACCAGCAGTTCATCCGGATGGGCGTGATCGGTCTCGGTCATAACGCGGTTAAGGTACTCGAGGTGTTTGATGTGGTCTCTCCAGAGTCCCTGGGGCGTGGTTTTGACAGTTGCAACATTGCAGGCCCGGGAGTAGTCCATGCCGCCAGGCATATCGTCGAAAATTTTGCAGGTGGCAAGGTACTCATCGAGAACATCACCTTCATCAGACCAGTTGAGATTCATGATGGCGTTTGCTTTCGCGTCAACTTCAAGTGACGGGGAATAAATATCGAACTCAAATTGGCGAGCAAGCAGACCCAAAGCGATTTCGTAATCACGGCCGGTCTTCGTCAGTGGGGTGAGTCGGTCAGACTTAATACCGCCGCCAGCGTTCGCGCCGGATGGGGTACGGTTGATCTCACTCACACGATTTCCTTTCACCCATTCTTTAACCAGGAGGCCACGATCAAGATGTGATGTGCCAGCCCATACCTGCGTGAACTTCAACACCAGTGCAAGTTCGTGACGTTTTTCCATATCGAAAACGTCTCTGACTGCTTTGGTGTATTTCCACAAAAACGGCATGTCCAACTGCTGAATTTTTTCTACGCTGGCGGCTGACAGAAGCAGGTTCTGGACATACCCGTTATCAGTGTCCATTTCCAGTCGGGCGATTTCATGATATTCAGCCTGCGTGAGGTGGTAGCGGTGCGCTTCAGACGTAAGCTGTGACAGCAGCTGCTTGCGGAACGACATTTGAACGATCGGGTAACGTGTGTCTTCGTCGTCGCCTTCGTCGATCTTCAGGTCCGGGTTGCTTTCTGGCATGGTGCCAGCCTCATTCAGAGCCTGTTCATCGACGATCTCACCAGTGGAAGTATCCACGCCGTCAACGATAGTTGTGTCGGTACCATCCACAACCTTTTCGCCCGGGTGAGCGGGTAGGGTAACGCCGGGGATTTGCTGCCAGGTCATACCGTCATCCGCGAGCTGGTAAAAGTCACAGAAGGTGAAACTTATCTCGCCTTCCGGCGGCAGCTCGTTCACGACGGGGAAGTTTGTCACAACCGCCTTGAAATAGTTGGCCGGGTCTTTTTCCGCATCCTCGAGCGCGTTCTCTGCATCGCGCAGGGCGCGGGATTCAGTTTTCGCGGTTTCCCAGAAAACGGCATGCGGTTCGCCGCTCTGCTTTTTGGCCTTGAGGTTAATAAAATACGGTTTTGCTTCGCTCATTACTTTTTTCCTCATTCCGTGTAGAATGGAGGCGTCCATTGATCGCCTCGCGGTGGTTAGTGGTCATGTCTCTGTCGGTGGGTTTGGTCGCCCACCTCAGCATCGCCGGGATGTAAAGCCGGGAAACAGCCCGCCTTAGTGCGGGCTTTTTTCATTCGTAGCCATGAGCGCCGCCATCAGAAGAATCCCCAATGGGCCAAGACCCCCGGCGTCTTTCGAACTGACATAAACGCCTTCGTCACCGCAATGGTGTTTTGCTAAAGCCTTCGCCGCGTGCTCAATGCAGCAGTAATCACCCAGGGTTTCACCATTAAGCAGTACGATGGATTGCGGTTTATTTTCGCGGTTCGCTTCTTTGTTTTCGCAAATATAACCAGCAGGTACTTTGTCAATTGTCACTTCTGCTACAGTTGGGAAAACTGTATTAATGGTTTTCAGTTCTACGGAAATGCTACGCATAATAAACCTCGTTTTAGGTAATAGAATTCCATGCCATTGCTGGCACACATTTTTTGAAACATCGGAAAACACCAATTATTTGATGCTTTCAGATATCGCAATGAATAACAGGTCTCCGAAAGCTCGCGACCGTCAGGGTGTCGGTCTCTTCTCGCTGTTATTATTGCCCCTTTCGGGAAACTTTAATTAACCTTCGTGCGCCATTTGGTCGTGTTCGGCGCAACGACTACTGCAATATTCACGTTCTTCTTTCGCTGTATTACGGCCATTTCGATAAATGAGAACTGATTTCACAGCGTCTTCTTTCTCAATTTCTTTCTTACAACCGTGATATGCGCACTTAATTTTCATAACGTCGGGTCTCCCTTCTGAGCCAGCATGTAGCACAGGCGTCGTACTAGAGCCCAAAAGATAGGTAGCTGTAGTGCCTGTTGACTGGCAGGCTGGCGCATCCAGTCACTGTGACTATTAATATTAGGGTTCACTGGTCATGTCTCTGTTTAATTAAACGAATTTTGTCGGTGTGGTGCCGGGTGCCTCCCGGTAAATAAATCCAGTTAACAAATTTATTTGGCACTAATCCAACTGATAATGGTGATATCGCTTTTAACTGAGCCGCGTGCGCATAGCCGCATTCACCACACCATAAAATTCGCTTTATTTATTCCGTTGCCACATTGATGAGCGCTGTTCTATTTCTATATCTGTTAGAGCTTCCAGCGGTACCGAAATCGTTCCGTTGCGGCACACGAGAATAGAACGAACTCCGTCACTCTCTCCTTTATAATCGCGATGGGTATGTTTCCATATTGCTTCAAGCTTCCACTGCCTATGGGCGTTATATTCCTCTTCGGCTTCGATGATGTGGCGGGCCTGTTCCCAGGCAACTCCAATAATTTCTTCCTGCTGTTGCCGCGAACTGGAGTGGAAGAGACACCAGCGGTTATGCAACCAATTGAAACGGTGGTCTTCCTCCACTGCTTCGGCGTGCGCGTCAGAAACGATCTGCTGTAATCTTTCCAGGGCGGCGAAGTAATCACCTTCTTCGGCAATCAATTCTTTAAGACATGTTAGAACCGGAAAACCAGTTTCTTTAGCCAGGCGCTGGGGACGGTCATCACTTGCAGCACGCATATTGAAAAGACGATTCATTTCCAATGCTTCGGTATGGCGAAGTTCTACAGAAACAGTCTGCTCAATTGGAGTCATCTGGTCCCATACTTCACGGGCAGCGTCGTCAGGTGCGTAAACGTATAAGGTGTTACGGGCATCGTATTCTTCCAGGGCTTCAGCATGGGCTTCGTCAACCAGCTGCGCCAGCATGCGTTCAAGGTCAGCCAGTAACCAGGCACGGCGTTTGTACTCGTCGTATGGAAGCGGGTATGGTTCGCCAGCTTCCACCCATACCGTGTTAACGTCGCGCACCACATCATTGATACGCGTAACGCCGTGTTTGGTGCGGCTGATTGCAATTTTCAGTGTTTCGATTTTGGTCATTGAATTGGTCATTTGGTCATGTCTCTGTCGGTGGTTCTGGTTAGAAAGCGCCGGAAAAGGTCGGCAGCTTGTCGCCAAGCACATCGGTCTGATATCCGTGAAATTTCACATCAGGGTTTGCCTGCGTGTCAGCAGGGAGGAGGGCGGCATACTCTTCTGAGAGAACGCTTTCGCCGTCTTCGTTTACAGCGGTGAATTTTTTACCGTGGAGAGCTGCCTCAAGGACTGCTGCCTGGGCTGCCATGATCGCAGAGGTCTGATCAGGCTCGTTGATGATTTCTACAACTTCGGACTGCTCGTCCAGGATGATGATTTCCATTTGGTGAACCTCATAGTGAAAATTTACTATGAGGTTATCTTAGCAATTTTTACCGTTTAGTAAAGGTAAATTTAGTAGAAAAGGTAAATATATTACCTTTTGGTTGTTTTGTTGTTGGTGTCTTCACCATCTGAAAAAGGGTCATATCCCTCTTTCTCAAGTCGCAGGAGACCATTTAAAACTACTTTCCTGACCATGCGAGAGGAAATCCTTGCAGGGTTTTTGATCAACTCTGCAAATTCTTCTTCGCTGATGTTGGGGACTGCTTCCGACTGCTGCACCTTGGTATCTAAGACTTTATGGAAAAAAAATCTTAATAATTTCATAGGTAACCCCGTTAGTTGAAATTGGTAAGCATTAGCTTGAGAATGATTTTTCAGATGGGTTACCCGCTTGATTCCAGGGTTAACGGATTGAGGCTAGTTATCCAGTTGTAGCTGGCCTCTGCGTTCGATTCTTGCTGTAGGCACCAATTGAGAAGGTCGTCATAGAAGGGGTTCCAGTACCTTGAAAAAGTAGATTGTGAAACTGAGCAATGTTTTAAAATCGCGTGATGGCACCGACTGCGCGTTAGAGGTTTCAGCCCTGTTCCGTGGCAGCGGGGGCAGGGCATTTGAATTGGGCGGCCTTTCATTCGCGAACTTTTGAGATCTCGCACCTCGCCTTTTCCACCACAGCGGCACTTTGCCCCTGGGGTGTCTGCTGTTCGACAATATTCCTCCAAAGCAAGGATAGAGATAACCGAAACTGCAGCGCAAAACCCTTCTGGTTTTTTTGACGGAAAATACTTATCTGTGATCGATGCCGCGTAGCGCTGCAGTTCAGCAAGAGCACTTTCCGCGGAAAATCGGTCTTTTGTATATTTCGCATAAATTAAAGAAAGTCCTGCCCGGGAGCGTGCTTGAGTCAACCCCAAGGAGGTAACGATATCTTCGCGGTTCAGATGACTTTCGCCTGTCGAACGGGCTTGTATAGCAACGATCTGCGCTGATTTCGGATCGCCGATTGTGATGGCGTATTTCAGTCTCATATCACTTCTTCCATTGCCGTTCTGCGATCAGAATTGTTACTGATACGCTGGTTCCAGCGAACTCGCCAGAACGTGGTTCTGACCAAGTGCAGTTCCATTCATCCGGTAAAACATCTTTGTTACGCATCCCTGCAGGTAGTACGGCCACGATTTTTGAACCCGTTTTAGTCAGAGTAGCGGCTGCCTGAAGGTGGAGCAGGGCGCGGCCATCGCTAAATGGTGGGTTCATCACTATCCGGTCAAAGCATCCACCATTCGCTGCCCATTTCAAAAAATCTGCTTCGTAGACACGGAACCCCTTACTGTCCAGAATTTGGCATTTGAGGGGCGATATTTCGACACAAATTGTTTGCTCGGTGGGCATGTAATCTGCCAGTCCACCATGTCCGGCGCTAGGTTCAAGGCATGTATGCCCCGGCTCGATACATGCAAGCTTGACACAGTGTTCTGCCAGTTCCGGCGGTGTTGGATAAAACTGATGGCTTTTATCGTCAGGGACACAGCCGGAAGCAATAATTTCAGCAAGGACACGGGTCGGATCATACTCAAATTCCCACCATGACCAGTTCCCCGATGTAAAACGCGTACCGCCGATAGATGACAGGATTCGTTCAGACTCCTGCCTGACGTAACGGTCATCTGTTGAGCCATACCCTCGAAAAACGCGGTTAAATGGGTTACGGGTTTTTGGCTCAATCGGATCTTCCCATTTGTATCGCTGAATCGGACGGTATTCTCCGATTTCCAGGCTACAAAGATCCTGCAAGACCTGCACTGGGAGAACGTTGTCCATCAAAACAAAATTTTTAATTTTTTTCGTCGGTTTACTTCGGAAAGCTGGAGGTATTGCCGCCGGATAAAGACTGGCAAGAATGCAGTTGAGCCGCCATGCAATTTTAGGATGCACCTCAAAATGCGCAGTACCCTTTAGATATGCGCGAACTCGAAGTTCCCCGCCGTCAATTGGCATCCACTCACCTGGATAATCGCGAGCAGCTTTAAGGGCTTTATTGGTCAGTTCATAAGAGGGTTCCGGTCTCCCCATAAATTTCGCAATAACTTGTCGAAGATCCTGCACATAGTTGACCATGCGGTAATTCGTCATACCCCACTGATCATAAACACCTGACAGTATCATTCGCTTGTTGAAACCTTCTGGCCGGTTCGTGACGTGTTCACCTGAAAGAGCCCGAAAAATGCCATCAACACGCTCGCCAAAGAATTTCGTGCGGGAATTAAGCATGTCCACTATCGTCGCGCGTACGGTTTCTTCCTCGAATTCAGGGGTATTCATCTGGCGAATGCTGTCGTTCCACTCTTCACGGCGCTTAGCGGGCATGACGTCCAAAACATCGGTTAGCAGGAGTGCCTGTTGCCAGTAGCTGGCGTTCAGATGTGCGATGGCGCCTTCTTTTTCGAAAAGCTCGTTGACGTTGCGTAGGCTTCTGTAACGCTCGTCGCGCTGATTTCCATTCAGGAAATGGTCTACGGCTACGTGGGCATCTTTGTCGCTCAGAATCGCTGCCAGTGACTCTATTTTCTGGCGTTCAAGGTAATACCTGCCCATCAGGTTATCCACCAGGTCGTTAGGGGCAGGGGCGAAAAACTCCCCTGTACTAAACACTTCGTTGGTCATTGGTCATGTCTCATTCAGTTTCTTTATCGCCTGATGCTCTAAGCTTTTGGCGAAGGTCATTTCCCACTGAGTGTGATATTTCATCACATCCTCACACATCCAGTAGCTGCAAAACTGGCACAACTGGGCGCTGGTGAAGGGGGCGGTTATGTGGAGATTAATCCCCCATTCCAGCGCACGTTCGGACAGACCCCGGGGACGGTTGCCATTCCGGGTGCATTCGAAATCGCTTTTGTTCAGATGGAACAGAGTTATCCACAAGCTGATCGCGCGCGTTATGCTCTCTCTCTTTTATATCTTCCTCTTCCTCTTCCTCTTCCTCTGGTAACGTTTTTCGTTCTCCATTTGTAACGCTCTTTGCGTTACTTTTTGGTTTCTGTTTGCGGTGTTCAGACACTCTTCTGTTTGTAAGTGCCCGTTTTTTAGAGCTTTCACCGTTATGTCGATCAAAGTTGGGTAGGGTTAGGTAACCATTACTTTCATGCAGCCAACCGACAGTAATCAGGGCGTCAGCGAACCCACTCATGAAAGCGACGCGATCAATTGCGTTTTTTGTAACGCTATTAGCGTTACCATCAATGGTTTGTTGATCGGCCCAAACCCAAAAACGAATTGCTTTTCCCAAAACAGCGTCGGGATCAATCTTCAAAATCTCGGCCAGCCTGAAAATTTCTGGTTTATCAGGTGTAATAACCTCGACCTTTATCCAGTTAGCTGCCATATAAACCTCGTTTGTGTAACGCTAATAGCGTTACAAGTGTTGCTTAAGCTGTGGTCAGTGGTCATGTCTCTGGCGCTGTTGGCGGTATGCCAACCGTAAATCATTTATTGCGGATTCTGCTTCGTCACATTCACGTTCGAAATCAAGCAGCGGTGCACCGAGCAGAGACGCCTTTACTGCATCCGTACTCTCCTTTAGAAGGCGCGAAACTAAATATTCGATGCTATTGCCGGCAGTGAATTGCTTATGCAGGTCTGGATTGTCTTTCTCAATGGCTGCTGTGATCATCGGAATTAACGCTTCAAACTTGGCCTGCTGCTCATCCGTTTCGCATTTTCGCCAGCGCTGGAAGATGTTGATTCTGTTTTTACGTAATGCTCTGTGATCAACTGTCCCGTCGGGAAAGGTTATTTGATGCAACGCAAGATCCGGCCTCGAAGGCAGTCGGAGAAACTCTTCTGTTATCAGTATCGTCGCACGTTCTTGAGTAATTTCCTGACTCCATGCCGACAAGGCTGAGTTAGCAATAGTGCTGTTGATCATGGTTGTTCAACCTCCGACCTTTTTTGCGCGGTAAACTCAAGTTCTTCTTCAAGCCAGTAGCGTTGCCAGTCGTTTGGCAAAAGTTCGCGCCGGGTGACGAGGCCATTTGTTGCTTCCTCGATTGCCAAAGCACGCGATGGTGGGATGCGCGTATAACCTGAAGACATTTGTGATAGAAACGAGACGGTTACGCCAAGCTGAACTGCCAGCTTGGAGACTCCACCACGATCAAGAGAGGCTACATAGTGTTGTAACTGCATAAATACTCCTTTGCTTATTAGGTAATTAATTTTAGTTAGTTTTGGTTAATAAGTAAATGGATTGCCTCTTTATTTAATGCTAATTAAAATTGCTATATGGAAGAAAAAGAGATCAGAAGACGTCGTTTGAAGGAGTGGTTTGCCGACGGCAAATACCCCGACAAAGATGCAAGCTACATATCCCAGGTCATTAATGGTAAATCCATTGGTGAGAAAGCCGCTCGCAGGTTAGAACGCGACTATGGCATGCCAGATAAGTATTTGGATAAGCCATTCGATGTTCCAGAGGTTAGCGCGGTGGAGTTGACGGCCAGACAGCAGCGAGTCATCGATTTGCTGGACGCATTACCTGACGAAGAGGTTGATGAATTTATCACCAAACTTCAGGAGCGGAAGGCGTTTTATGACCGCAGGTTAAAAGATTATCTTACTAAAAATAAGCTTTGATAATTACCATTTGGTTGATATCTGAATAATTTTGGCCTAATCTTCTCCACAAGCTCGACAAGTTGTACCCAAATCAAACCCGCTTCGGCGGGTTTTCTCGTTTCTGGAGACCGTGATGAAAGTTCAGGTGATCAATAACGACGGCACAAAAGTCTGGGAATTCGATGCTGAGAAACGCAACGATTTCAGTGGCGAATGGTGGAACGACCCGGGCAATACCCGGTTGATGGTTGGAATAGTTTCCGCGCTTTATCAGGCATATTGTCAGGCGGATACGCGTCCGCCTGGCTGGGTTATGCCGTCTAATAACGATTTAGCAGGAACTCACGAGACCACTCGCGGCTTTCTGGCAATCGCGCATTCAATCGCTCGCGCAGGAGTTCAAGGCGCTCAACCTGTTCGTCATATTCCAGAGTAGACCTATCATCATAGGTGGAGCGATCAATCATTTCGTGCACTGAAGCCAGAACGGATTTCTTTGCCTCATCATCTAAAAAATCGAAAATCGCAGTGATCAGTAGCCGATCCAGTGTGTTTTCAATGTCTGCATTTACCACAAAATTACCTCTAAATTGATATGGTTACTTTCGCAACGTCACAATATCAAATGAGGGAATCTGCCGCCAGACAGGTTCTGGCTACCCATCCTGAGGCTGCGCATCTGCGCGGCTTTTTTTATTTCCGGTAAGGAATTACATGAAGAAGAAAAACAGGCGCCTGTTGATTAACGGGCTGCTGGTGGCGGCTATTGCATCAATGGCCGCCTGTTCTGCTGTGTCGTTCACCCACGTAAATGGCGCGAAAGGTCAGGGCATTACCAACGCCGAGGTGCAACCTAACAATACAGTGGTGGTGACGTATCCGAACGGCTCCGCTTGCATCGATACCAATCCCGGCGAAAGCCAGGTCTGCAAAGGAAACTGATATGCGAACGCTGATGCTTTGTCTGGCGTTGTCGTGTTTGCTCACCGGCTGCGTGTCTCAGCGATACCTCGGCGTGCAAATCAGTTCAACGGACCA